>JALONG010000062.1 GCA_025455065.1 Candidatus Kapaibacterium sp.
TGCTGGCAGAAACGACTCCTCAACTTCTAGGGCAACTGCTTTTCTTGATGCCCTTGCAAAGCCCCTTCACGGCTAACGAGAACTGTCAAAACTACTGTAGTTTTTATGTATTGCGCAGGATGCTTCGACAAGCTCAGCATGAGATATTATAGGGTATTCAGCCTGAGTCTGTTGAAGGCTTTAAGTATAAAAATTACCTAAACAAAATACTAGTGCTTTGTTTGTTTAATTTTTATACTTTGAAACTCTGTTGCAATGAGGCTTTCAAGGCATTTGAAGTTACGATAATTAAACGAACAAAGCACCAGTATATTTTGCGGCTCGTAGCGAGACTCCCCCTTATGAAATATGTTCAGTCAGGTTGTTGTATTGATGCGCTCTTCAACGATAGTTTTGAGGTGTTTGAGAAATCGAAAAATGTCGGTAATGTCATCTTGCGTAGCATCGAACGCAAGAGATTCGGCATATTCTTTCCCTTCCAACGTGAGAAAAAACCAATTCCTCCCGACTACATAACATCCATAGAGTGGTTGTCCATCCTTATTCAGTGTTTGTGCGGCAAGCAGGGCAATCAATACTTGTCCTAACGGGTCGTTGGCACTATGTCGCTCTTTTTTGTATTCGTGCAAGGAAAAATAGGTTTTATGCGGCGCACGGCGACCTTCGGCAAGAAGCAAATCTACGGTGCCGTTTACCTTGATGCCATTAATTTCTGCTGCAAGTTCTCGCTCAAAAAACGTGTGATACCGCTCGCCGTCAAGTTTGGCAAGCATAACTATCGGACCAACACATTTTATCTTCAGTTCTTCCTCATTCCAATCAGAAACGTGTTGCCGTACCTGTTCTCGAATATCTTGCAAGGTCTGATACTCGCTTTCGCTTATACTCACCTTAGCTTGAAGCCATGAAAGCAATGATGGTAGTGTTTGCTGCTGCCGGAGAGCGAATGTTGTTTCAACGGCATCGGCAGTCCAACGAGAGAATTTTTTTTGTTCCATAATTCATCAAAAAAATTAGCGTGTTTGATGTTGAACAGCTACAAACCTCTGACCTATATATCAAGAACCAACTGCGTCCGTAAAATATCTTCCAACGTCTCACGGCGGCGAATAAGGTGTGCTTTGCCGTTCACGATAAATACTTCTGCTGGACGCGGACGGGAATTGTAATTTGATGCCATCATAATGCCATATGCACCTGCATTGTGGAACGCCAATATATCGCCTTCGCGGACTTCGTTCATCTCTCTGTCCCACGCAAAATTATCCGTCTCGCAGATGTACCCCGCTACTGAATACGGCTTCACTGCTCCTTCAGGATTGGAAATGTTGGTAATGTCGTGATGCGCTTTGTAAAACATGGGGCGAATGAGGTGATTCAAGCCTGAATCAACGCCGGCAAAGGTTGTAGCGGGTGTTTGTTTGATGACGTTCACCCGAACAAGCAGTAATCCCGCCTCGCTGACCAGATACTTTCCCGGCTCAAAACACGCATAAAAGCTGCTTCCGCGCTGTTTCATTTCATTGTGGCAAAGCGCTGCGAGGCGTTCACCGAGTTCTTCCACGTTGGTTTCTTTGTCGCCCTGCTTGTACGGCACTTTGAAGCCTCCACCAAAGTCAAAAAAGCGAATGGTTTTGAGGCGCCTTCCCGCTTCGAGTAGTATTTGTGCGCCTTGCAGAAAAATATCCGTATCAACAATTTCCGAGCCGGTGTGCATATGCAAGCCTGAAACATCCAAACCATACTGCTCTTGAACCCGCACAATATCGTCCAGTTGCGTAATAGAAATGCCAAATTTTGAATTGATATGCCCCGTCGAAATCTTTTCATTGCCGCCTGCCATAATGTGCGGATTGATGCGGATGCAGACAGGTACGCTGCCGCCGTAGGTTTGACCAAGTTTTTCCAGCATGGGGAGATTATCCAAATTAAGTTGTGCGCCAAGCGCAATCGCTTCTTTCACCTCGTCAAACGAAACATTATTGGGGGTGAAAAAAATGTCTTTTGCCGCGAAACCCGCTTGCAATCCCAAGTGTAACTCGTTCAGCGAGACCGTATCCAGACCGCCTCCGCACTGACGGATAAAGCGGAGAATATTCACGTTGGTAAGCGCTTTGCAGGCATATTTGATTTGATGGTCAATGCCGGAAAAAGCACGGTCAAGCCGCGTGAATTGGCGGTGAATAGTGTCAGCATTATAGACGTAGAGCGGTGCGCCAAATTCTTCGACTAATCCGAGGACATCCATGCCGCCCAGCGTGTAGCGGCTGTTTTGAAGCAACATACGGGTAAAAAGGAGGAATGAACAAAAAGACATGAAACGACAAGCCGGAAAATACTGAATCATTCCGACTAAACAAGAGTTTATTGCAAAAAATGATGCGAGTGAGGCGAGATTGAGTACGATTGATGAGGGGCTGACAATCTCAATGCGCGTGGGGCTTTCCGCCTACACACAGTGCGCAGTGCTTATGATTTTGCCAATGTCCGGTAATAAGAAGAAAGCTGCCAAGCGTAGTAACTGCTGTTTCGACATTTTCATTTGCTGCATGATGACCAACAAGGAGTGCTGCAACAACAGCAAACGCACCAATACCTAAAAGCCATATAACTTCTTGTTTGCCGTGATGTTTATAGCCTCGCCATGCAGTAAACAGGACGGTTGGAATAATCAGCGCTGCTAAAATTGTATGTGTCCACTCGGACTCGAATTGTGCTGCAATCGCGCCCATAAAGGGAAGCAATAGTGGCAAAATCAAGCAGTGTACGGCGCAAATGCCGGAAATTGCAATGCCGATGCGGTCGAAAAGCGAAGTTGTTTTATGGGAGAGCATAGATGCAGGTATTATGCCAATATGTTGAAAGTTGCGTGCAGTGGTGGAATGTACCGTTGGATCTTGCGTTGGCGAAGGGATGTTCATGAGATACAACCTTAAATGCGCGGGTGAGAAGGTATGTTCAAAAATACAATCAAGAATGGCTTAGGTGCTGACATTTAGGGCAAGCGCCCGTAAAATTGACGATATGATGGATGTTTACGAAACCTGTGCGCTCGGCGATAATTTTCTCAACATCCGCCATAATGCAAGCGCCCATAGACATTGATTTACCGCATTGGGTACACGTGATGGTATGGGAATGTGGCTTTTCCGTGAGAGAGTAGCGCCAACCGCCGTTTGAGTGTTCTGTTTTGACGACAAAGTTTAATTTCTCAAAATGCTCCAAATTGCGGTAAATCGTAACCAAATCAATGCTTGTTTTGTTGTCTTCTTTTTGTGCGGAAGTATTTTCTGCTGAAGTGCTTTCCATGCCGACAAGGGCATAGATTTCATGCGCTGTCAAAGGCTTGTCAGCGGTCAAGAGCGCCGATAACACAGCTTTTTTGCCTTTGGTCAAGCGTGGGACGCAGACTTTTACACGTTCAAGAAGCTGGTCTAAGGGTGATGATGATGCGATTGTTATCATGGCTCAAAATTACTGCAATTTATTTGCAATAGCAAATTTTTCTCAAAGAAATTTCTCATTTATTCCATGAAAATTCCACAGATACCTTGGGTGAAACCTCAAAAAGCATTGGAAAATCGTAAGAAAAGCGTATATTTGTAGTCTATGTCTTTTTGCGCAGGATAAAATATATCTTGTAATAGCATAAAAATCAATTACTTATAGCAAAAATATCAAAATCACTTTTTACGCACAATTTTTTACGTTTAATTGAAAGGGCAACCTGACAATGGGTACACTCTCGAAAATGCGCAGTGTCTCGCCGTACATCTTGGTAACAGTTGCGGTGTTGTTCATTGTGTTTATGGTTATTTCCGATTTGGATATTCCGACCATCACCAACCAAGGACAAAGCCTTGCTTCTGCAGTTGTTGGTAAAGTGAATGGTGAAAAAATTATGTACACCGAATTTGAGCGCCGTGTCAAAGACCAAGTAGAGGCTGCACGTGCGCAACAACCAAATGTCGAAGACTTCGACGAAGCGCCTGTGCGCGAACAGGTCTGGAACGAAATGGTGGATGAAATTCTCATGCGCCAAGAATCGGAAAAAATGGGCATTACTGTAAGCAATGATGAGATTTTGGATGTTCTGCTCGAAAATCCGCCGGATGTTCTTCGTCGCCCGTTTACCGATTCCACAGGTCGCTTCCTGCGTGATGTGTACCTCGAATACGTTACCAATCCTGACATTATCGCTCAACGCGCTCAAGGTCAAGGCGGTCAGCAAGCCGCACAACAAGCTGCAAAACAAGCAGCCGACTTCAAAAAGTACCTTGTGCGCATCGAAGACGCTATTCGCCAAGACAAACTGCAAAATAACCTCAAAGCGGCTGTTGGCGCTGCGTACGGCGCACTCGACCCGATGTATTTGGAGCGTAAATATAAAACTGATAATTCCACGCTTGACGCAGACATCATCGCGCTTAATGCAAATTTGATTGCCGACAGCGCCGTAAATGTGAGTGATGCTGAGATTTCCAATTACTACAAAGCACACGAAGCATCGTTCAAACAAAAACCTGTGCGCAAGTTGAAATATGCAATGCTTCCGATTGTTCCCGCACTTGCTGACACGCAGCGCGTACAAAAGCGCTTGGAACGCATTATGACGGATTTGAACGCCGCTCAGTCCGCAGGTCAGCGCGACACCGTGTTTGAGCGCTATATCGGTGATTTTGGCGGTCAAGTCAATGACTACAAATTTATGCAGGACATTCCGCCGCAAACGCTTATCATGCTCAATAATTTGCCTGTTCGCGGTGTTGTTGGTCCGATTCAGACGCAGCAAGGTATGACCTTTGTGCGCTTGGACGACCGCCGCACGGGAGCAAATGTGATGACCAAAGCAAGCCACATTTTGATTCGCTTCACAGCAAACAATCAAGTTTCCAAAGACAGCGCTAAAGTTATCGCAGATAAGGTTTTCCAAGATGCAAAATCGGGTTCGGACTTTGCGGATTTGGCAAAGAAAAACTCACAAGACCCGGGTTCGGCACAAAACGGCGGTGATTTGGGCTTTTTTGGCAAAGGTATGATGGTTAAACCGTTTGAGGATGCTGCTTCGGGCGCTGCTGTCGGCTCGATTGTTGGTCCGGTGGAAACACAATTCGGTTGGCACATTATCAAAGTAACCGACCGCAAGGCAGACGAAATCAAATACAGCGAGATTGTGCTTAACCCGACTGTGAGCCAATCCACGCGCAGCCAACTCTATCGAACAGCCGCTTCGCTCAAAGAAAGCCTCAAATCGGGTATTCCTTTTGATACGGCTGCAAAACGTTTGAACATTCCCGCAAGCGAAACCGCGTATTTCCGCCGCGTTGCAACGATTTTGGGTTCACGTACTTTGACAAACTTTGCGTTCGACAGCAATGTCGGTGATGTTTCTGACCCGATTGAACTCAAAAATAGCGGTATCGTAGTTGCGCAGTTGGTACAAAGCCGTCTTGCAGGCATTAAGCCCTTAGAAGATGCAAAAGACGAAATCAAGATGAAACTGATGACGGGCAAAAAACTTGATGCGCTCAAAAACAAAGCACAAGAGTTGTTTGGAAAACTTTCGTCATTAGATTCACTTTCCCGCGCAAAATCTGTTGATTCGACGCTGAACGTCGTTGCTTCCAAAGGTATCACCGACAATGGTCGTGCGCCGTCGTTGGGTTCGGATGTAGCTTTGACGGCATCACTTTTTGGTCAGGCTGCAAATATCGGTAAAATCTTAGGTCCGATTCGCGGTGAACGTGCATACTACATTGCACAAATCAAAGGCAAAAAAGACGCAGACCCGAACGGCTTCGCTGCTGCTCGTGCGACACTAGCGCAGTCGGTCAAAGGTAAAGCCGAAGGTACGCTGTATTTCAAATGGCGCAACGAACTCCGCGACCGCTCCGATATTGAGGACAACCGCAGTAAATACTTCCGTGACTAATCACTTTTCTGCTAAACAACGGCAGAAAGATTGATGCAGGGGCAAAATCCTCGCTTCGTGTGCGCAGCAATGCAACAGAAGCGGGGATTTTGCGTCTTTAGACAAGCGCTAACCTTTTCCATTTTATTTATAGAGTTATGTCTCACAACAAAATCGCCATTATCGGCTCCGGTCCTGCCGGCTTCACTGCTGCTCTCTACGCTTCTCGCGCAAATTTAGATGTTACCATGTTCGAGGGGCATCAGCCGGGAGGACAACTTACCATTACCACTGAAGTTGAGAATTATCCGGGCTTTGAGCATGGTATCCAAGGTCCCGAACTCATGGACGTTATGCGCAAGCAAGTTCACCGTTTCGGCGCAAAATCGGTCTATGAAATAGTGACGGCACTCAAGCAAACAGGCAAAACATTTTTACTCACCACTGAGCGCGGTGTGGAATATCATGCCGACGCAGTAATTCTGGCTATGGGCGCTTCGGCGAAATTGTTAGGCGCAAAGGGTGAAAGCGAATATATGGGCTACGGCGTTTCCGCCTGCGCAACCTGCGACGGATTTTTCTTCCGCAACCAAGATGTTATCGTCGTCGGTGGCGGCGATACGGCGATGGAAGAGGCAAATTACCTGACACGTTTTTGCAAATCGGTAACGATTGTTCACCGCCGCGAGGAGTTTCGCGCCTCCAAAATTATGCTTGACCGCGCACGGAAAAACGAGAAAATTTCATTTGTGCTGAACACAATTATTGACGAGTATAAGGGTGAAACGCTGCCGACGGGGATGAAGAAAATGACCAGCGTGGTTTTGCGTGATGTCAGGGATAATTCCACCCGCGAAATGCCTATAGACGGCGCATTTGTGGCTATTGGTCATCAGCCAAACAGCAAACTTGTTCAGGGCTTAGTTTCGATGGATGACGGCGGCTACGTTCTCACCGAAGGCAAATCCACGTACACCAATGTTCCAGGCATTTTTGCCTGCGGCGATTTGCAAGATACGGTGTATCGTCAGGCTGTTACTGCCGCAGGAAGCGGTTGTATGGCTGCAATTGATGCGGAGCGCTGGCTTGAAGCACAGCATTAAGCGCCAACTCAAGATATTCCCGATACATCCGCTCGTCTTCGATTGTCAATATCCGCATAATCACACACTTTTTTACCTCATTTCCGCGAAGCTATGAAGCGTCCTCTTGCCTTCTTTTCCGCATGGATACTTGCTTTGAGCGCAAGTGTCATCGTGTTTTCTTCCGCACCTTATTCCACTTTTGCTATGAGCGATACGCCGAAACCACCCGTTGCTAAAATTATTCCCAAACAAGACACCGCGCATGGCGACATTCGCACCGATAATTATTTCTGGCTGCGTGATAAGAAAAATCCTGATGTCATCAAGCACCTCGAAGCAGAAAACGCCTACACAGAAGCAATGATGCAAGATACAAAGCCGTTGCAGGAGAAACTGTATGCGGAAATGAAATCCCGCATTAAAGAAACCGACCTCAGTGTTCCCTACAAAGACGGCGAGTATTTTTACTATTCCCGCACCGCCGAAGGCAAACAGTATGCGATGTATTGTCGCAAAAAAGGTTCAATGGATGCGCAGGAACAAATCACGATTGATATGAACGCCCTTGCTGAAGGGAAAAAGTTTTTGCGGCTTGGTGTCTATAGCATCAGTCCTGACGCGAAGTTGCTGGCGTATGGGCTTGATTTTACGGGTTCACGCCGTTTTACGATTTACATTAAAAATTTGGAAACAGGCGCTTTGCTCAAAGACGAGGTTCCCGAAACAGGTGGCGCTTTTGCGTGGGCGAATGACAACAAAACATTTTTCTATAATGTTTATGACTCGTCCCTGCGCTCCTACAAGATTTTACGCCATGAATTGGGCTTTGACCCAAAATCTGATGCAGAAGTATTTCACGAAAAAGACGAAAAATTTGATTGTTACATCGGCAAAACGCGCAGCGATAAATACTTGCTTATCAGCACAACCAGCAAAACAACAGGAGAACATTGGTTTTTGGATGCAAGCCGCCCGAAAGAATCCTTTCGCTGCATCGAACCCCGAAAAACAGGGCATGAATACTCGGTGACGCACCACGAGGGAAATTTTCTCATTCTCACCAACGACAAAGCAAAAAATTTCCGCCTCATGTCTGCGCCTGTGGATAAGCCCGGCATGAAGCAATGGAAAGAAGTGATTCCGCACCGCCCGAAAGTAAAGATTGACGACATTGACGCATTTGAGACGTTTTGGGCGCTTTCAGTGCGGGAAAATGGTTTGACGGCGGTGGAAATTGTTGATGCAAAAACCGCAAAGTCCCACAGAATCAAGTTTCCCGAAGTAGCATATCTTTCGTATGTCAGCACCAATGCCGAATACAAAACCTCGAAATTGCGCTATGGTTATACATCACTCATTACGCCCAATTCGATTTATGATTACGACGTTGCAAAGCGCGAATCTGAACTGCTGAAGCAGCAGGAAGTTCCGGGTGGCTACAAAGCTGATGATTACGCGGTGGAACGCATTTTTGCCAAAACTAAAGACGGTGCAATGATTCCAATGTCGCTTGTCTATAAAAAAGGCATCAAAAAAGACGGCTCAAATCCTACATTTCTCTATGCTTACGGTTCGTATGGCATTTCGATAGACCCGACATTCAGTAGCGGGCGCATTAGCCTTTTGGACAGAGGTTTTGTGTATGCGATTGCACACATACGCGGTGGCGGCGAAATGGGCAAACAGTGGTACGAAGACGGCAAATTGCTCAAGAAAAAGAACACGTTTACCGATTACATCGCTGCTGCGGAGCATCTTATCGCACAAAAATATACAAATCCTCAGAAACTTGTGGCAAATGGCGGCTCTGCGGGCGGTTTGCTCATGGGTGCGGTAATGAATATGCGCCCCGAACTTTTTAAGGCTGTTCATGCCGCCGTACCGTTTGTGGATGTTATCAACACGATGTTTGATGCGACAATTCCGCTTACAACGTCGGAGTATGAAGAGTGGGGCAACCCGAATGAGAAAAAGTATTATGAATACATGAAGTCCTATTCGCCCTACGACAACGTTGCTGCAAAGGCGTATCCAACCTTGCTTTTAACAACGGGTTTGAACGATTCGCAAGTTTCTTATTGGGAGCCGGCAAAGTTTTGCGCGAAACTCCGTGCAATGAAAACCGATGCAAATATGCTGATTTTCAAAATTGACATGGGCGTAGGTCACGGCGGGGCTTCGGGGCGCTATGATGCCTTGAAAGAGCGGGCGTTTGAATATGCCTTTTTCTTGAAAACGCTCGGAATTACGCAGTAAAGAATCACGTAGTAAGGTTTTGTACAATTTCTCGACTAATCTTTGTGAAGTCTGTAGCGTTCTAAGTATCACAAGTCATTTTTCTCGAAACTTTTTCGGTTATTATGAAATCATTCCTTGTAATAGGCATCAGTACAGCGTTTTTAACGTTTGGTACAACGGCTTGTGCGGCAAAATCAGAAGCACAACACCAAAGCGAACAACAATCTTCACCACCAACAGAAAGGACAATACCTGTGCTTACCGTCAATGACACGCCCTCGGCAGGCAAAACTGAAATAGCAACATTCGGTTCAGGATGTTTTTGGTGTACCGAAGCGATTTTCCAGCGCGTGGAAGGCGTTGTGAAAGTTGTGTCGGGGTATGAAGGTGGAACAGTGAAAAATCCCACGTACAAGCAAGTCTGCGAAGGCACGACCGGACACGCCGAATGTACGCAAATCACCTTTGACCCTGCAAAAGTCAGCTATGATGAACTTTTGAAAATTTTCTGGAAAACTCACGACCCGACAACGCTTAACCGTCAAGGAAACGACGTTGGAACGCAGTATCGCTCTGTTATTTTCTACCACAACGAGCAGCAAAAGGTGCTTGCCGAAAAGTACAAAAAAGAATTGAACGCTTCCGGTGCATGGGATAACCCGATTGTAACGGAAATTTCGGCAACATCAACGTTTTATCCCGCAGAAGATTATCATCAAAATTACTTCAATGATAATCCCGGTCAGGGGTACTGTGCTTTTGTGATTCGCCCGAAAGTAGAAAAATTCGAGGCTGTATTTAAGGACAAGTTGAAGAAAAAATAAACATCAATAAAACACAAAAAAGCCGCATGAATACTTGTTCATGCGGCTTTTTCTTATCTACTCTTTGGTGCTATGCTACGCAGAAAACGTCGTAACGGCTAATTGATTCGTGCAAAGTGCCAAATCTCGTGCGTCATTGGTGGCGATAATGCAGGCTCCGCCTTGCGAATGATGGCGTTTAATTAACATTTCAACAGCACTCATTCCTGCTTCGTCTAAATTCGTCATCGGTTCGTCCAACACCAGCAATGGCGGATGAAAAAGAAACGCGAGAACATATTTAATGCGCTGTTTCATACCGGAAGAAAAGCCTCGCAAAATGTCATTTCTCCGCGATTCAATCGAAAAATGCTCCATGAGCAAAAGCGTATTTTCAAGGTCAAATGCTGTACCCCGCATTGCAGCAAGGCTAGAACAAAGTTCGAGAGGAGTAAATTCTTCGTACAAGGTGAGGTAAGGGGCGACAAACCCGCAATACCGCACGATTTCTTCTGTTTCGCACTCTTTTCCGTCATAATGCAACGAAACTTTGCCCCCGCTCGGTGTCAAAAGTCCACAAAGAGCGCGTAACAGCGTTGTTTTACCGGAGCCATTTTTTCCCGTGATGCCCCAAATTTCTCCGCTTTGCACCTGAAACGAAATATCACGCCAAACAAGGCGCTGATTGAAGCGCTGTGTGAGGTTTTCTGCGGTTAAAGAGAGCATAGGGGAGGTGGTCATTAGTTACTTGGTCATTGGTGAGTGTTGGTGCGGTTTTTAGGGATTTTTTGGGGATTTCGGTTTGAGTATTTTGTTGGAATCCGCTTTTGTCGTTATTGGAGTGGTTGAAACGCCGGAAGCCTGAATGGAAGCGCCTTTTGTGCCGGTATTTGTTGGCTGCTGCGGAGAAGTGCTTGTTGGTGATGCTGAAGCAGGTTTTGTGCCGGGAGGTATTTTTGTCGGCGCTGTACCGGGTTTAGTGGAAGCGGGTGTTGGTGCTGCTTGGGGAGCATCATCAGCTTTGCGGAAGAACGTAATTTCCGCACGGCGATTGCGAGAGCGCCCGTCTTCGGTGATGTTATTAGCGATGGGTTCTTCTTCGCCAAAAAATTTGAGTGCAAGTCGTTTGCGCTCACATCCCAGCGACCACAAATAATCCATTACGGCGTTCACTCGGCGCTGAGAAAGGCGTAAATTGTACTCATATGAGCCTCTGTCATCGGCATAGCCAGAAATTTCTGCTTGGTAGCTAGGATTTACTTTCAAAAATTCCCATGCCTTATCAAGTTCGTCAAGGTACTTTTCTTCCAGCGAGAAATCATCGGTGTTGAAATAAATAATGCCAATTTTAGGCGTTACTGCACTTCCGCCTTTTGCGGCAACGGTTGCATTTGTTACAACTTTTGTTTTTGGAGGACGCGGCGGCACGGGTGTTAATTCCACATCCAGCCTAAAAGCACCGTTAGGAGTGTTTTCGCTTGTCAGTGCAAATTCTTTATTCACGCCTTTGTGCTTGCTTGCCGAAGCGGAAAGAACATATTTTTTTCCGGGGCGCACAATGGCAGTAAACTCTCCCGTAAGTGCATTACTGCGGGCGCTGAGAGAATATCCCGCTCCGGCGGGTAAATCTTCCATGCCCGTAGCAGGAACTTCGCTAATGTCAATCGAGGATTCAAGCGGGTTTCCGGTTGCTTGGCTTTTAACCGTTCCCGTCAAAATCACCATTGGTGCGGCTTTCAGTTCGCGGGATTCGACGGTGGAAAGGTCGGCAAGGTAAATATCGCCATCACGCACAAAGTAGGCTTCCTTGCCGTCTGCGCTCAGAACAAATCCGTAATCGTCTCCTTTGGTATTAAAAGGTTCGCCCAAATTGTAGAGCGTCCCAAATGTTCCATCGTCATTGAGCGTAGTTTTGAAAATATCCAATCCGCCCAAACCACCGTACCCGTTAGAAGCAAAATAGAGCGTTTTTCCGTCAGCACCGATAAACACAGTACGTTCATTTTTCGGCGTACTGATTTCCATACGTTCCACTTGCGAAAACGAGCCGTCAATGAAGCGCTTCGCCATGTACAAATCGTGCTGGGTTTTGGGGTTGAGGTCTTTGCCGCAGGTGAAAACAAACAAATTTCCCGTAGGAGACATCGTAGAGCCGTCCGTAGCGATTGTACCGTCATTTTCGCGCTGCTGGCTGACAAAAAAAGCCGTGAGCGTACCGCCCAAACCTGTCAGATTATCCCATTTTGTGCCTTTTAGTTCCGCAGAAAAATATGGTCCACCATTGCCTTCCCAGCCATTCCGAAAACTTTGAAAATAGACGTTTTGACCGTCCGGTGAAACATTCGGCTCATCCTCTCCGAAGGCTGAATTAACGGTTTCGGGAAGGGGCTTTGGACGCTGCCAAACGCCGTCTTTCCGTTCAGCAACCCAAATGTCGCGGTCATTGCGATTGAGTTTTTCATCGAATTGTGACCACGTTTGTCCGCCACGCTCGCTTGCGAAGTACATAAAGCGACCATTGGGAGAAAGGGAGATGTTGGTTTCGAGGAATGGCGAGGAGAGTGCTTCAACTTTGCTGACGGTAACGCCTTGCAACTGAAGCATTTTTGCACTGAGTTTCTTTTTCGGTTGCGCACAAAGCGAGGAATGTGATACAAAAAGACAAACCACAAGCAATAATGCGGTCTGGAGAGCGAAAGTGCGGAGAAAACCTTGATGTTGGCGGTGGAGCGCAAAAAATGTCATAGCAAAAAAGAGCTTGTGAGACTTTGGAAAACTCGCAGCGATGACATAATGCGATATTGAACAATACACACTGCAAATAGCGCATCAATGCTGAGTTTTTACCTAAAAAGTCAAAATTTCTTACAAACAAACCAAGCTACTAAAATGCACGTTTTTTCTGAGATACGGAACATTTTTTGCGCTTCCGGCAAAGATTTCGTCTGAAAAGAAGCGCTATGAAGGCACAGAACAAGGGAAAAGTAGGACGTTATCACGCATTAACAACGCTGCGGTGGTCTGCTGCTGTCGCATTATGAATTTCACAAAGTGTCCATCCGCCGTATTTTACCCGATATTCTTTACCGCTATTTTTGCGTATTTTTATCAATGCTTCATTTTCGAGAAGAATAGCGTACCACAAACGTCCTTCATATGCAATAACACCTTGCGTAAAGAATGTGCGGTCTCCTTCCTCACGTTTAAGGACGACTTTGCGCCCGTCTTCGATAGCGAGTTTTTTAATCATGATGCTGCCTCATCATAAAAATTGGTATAAAAAAGGAAATGTTTTTTACAATGTTTTTATACCAAGCATTTTGTATGCCAAACTTTCTTTTTCTTTGGAAATGAAATATTTTTTTGTTTCTGTGAAACCCTCATTATGCACCATTCCAACATTCCAAATTTCCTGAACACCGCCTATTTGCTTGCCGGAACGCCAAAGCAGCAGGAAGTGTTTCACGCTCTGCACGATGCACACGTGTTCGCAAGCCTTGCTGATTATTCTTCCGTACTTGCCGGAACTATTCCTTTGGGAATCGAAACGTCGGAAAGTGATGCGGATATTCTTTGTGAAGTGCGTAATCATCAGGCTTTCCGGGAATTACTTCGTATCTCTTTTGGTACAAATTCCGACTTTGTGCTTTGGAACGCAGAAAAACAAGGGCTGCCGACTACACTTGCGTCATTTTCAGTGAACGCCACACAACTATTAGACACAGCAAAGGAAAAACCTTTACGTGTGGAAATTTTTGGGCAAAACAAGCCGGTGGAAGAGCAAAACGGGTATCGGCATCTGGTCGTTGAAGCGAGGCTTATAGCGCTTGCGGAAACCTTGCTTGGAGAAAAAGTAAAGGAAGATTTACGAGCAATAAAATTGCGGGGAACAAAGACAGAACCCGCCTTTGCGGAGTATTTTGGTATCGCAGGAGAACCTTACCAAGCACTGTTAGAATTGTATGATGCTGAGGAAGAGAAATTGCACGAAATTGTTTTGAAAAGTGTAAGGCAAAGGTGAAATTGTCAGAAAATTCACGCACTGTGAAGTTTTGGTGTGTTGTTTATCTGACATTGCATTTTTTTACGCTTTCGCCAAAGTCGCAGCATCTATACGCTTTGCACCACCTTCCAGCAATGTCACCCCGCAGGCATTAAGCGTTGAACCTGTTGTCAGAATGTCGTCAATAAGCAGTATTGATGCGCCTCGGAGTGATTGTACCTTCTGCGGGTTTACGGCAAAGACATTCCGCACATTTTCTTTGCGCTCTTCAAACGAAAAATATGTTTGTGAAAGGGTGTAGTTTTTGCGATGCACCCACGCTGTTTGCACGGGAATGTGCAGAATATCCGCAACACCTTGTGCGATAAAATCCGATTGGTTATACCCCCGTTCTCGCTTTCGTGCGCTGTGAATCGGCACGGGAACAAGCGCATCATAGTCCGTCCAACCAAGCATTTGGAGCGTTTCCCCAAGTTCTCGCCCGAAAGCTCGCCCTGCATCTTTCATGCCGTGATATTTTATTGCGTAGATGATTTCAGAAACTGCGGCATTATCTTCCTCGTGGAGATATTCTTGTTCAAGGTCATCTTTCTTTGCAAAGCGTGAAATTATGCGGCTGAAGGCAAATTTTTCTCCCAAAAAATTCTTCGCAATCTCGCCGAGAAGCGTATCAGGTTTGGGTGCAATGGGCAGGCGGTCAAAACAGCGCTGGCAAATATGGGACATAACATCAAAACGCTTCGGCGTAAATGTTTCCTCAAAAACATTCCCGCAAACCAAGCATTTACGCGGCGCAAGGACGTTGATGACACTTTGCCAAACAATGTTCACCATAACGAGGAAAGGCTTTTGATAGCGTTAGTTCCAGATTATTTGGTCGTAAATAACAGATTTTTTAGCGAAAATTCGCAATGAAAGTGTAAATTCTCGCCGAATTCTTTTAAGAAAGTTTTCGCGCTTAGGATTAACCAAATTATAGGTGAATAATGGTCTTCCCGTAGCACAGACATTTTTGTCTGTGTTTGAAATGAGCGAAGCGAATTATCTTCAAAGCCAGTCTTTATGCTGCTTTCGATAATTACGCCTATCGGCGTTAAAGACACAGACAAGAATGTCTGTGCTACAATAAGATTGTACACTTGTTTCTTGTTAATTCCTTAACTGCGAACAACTCTTGTTTCACCCTGTGTGTAAAGGAAACAGCATGGAACGATTTATCGGACTTCTTGGTGTGGTATGTATTCTGGGGCTTGCCTATGGTCTTTCCAATAATCGTAAAGCAATCAATCGGCGGCTTGTGCTGACGGGGCTTGGTTTGCAACTCCTTTTGGCAATTTTTATTTTGAAGGTACCGCTTGGACAGCAACTCTTTGGCGCGTTAGGCGCAGCAGTGGCGCAGTTGCTGGATTATTCTAATAAAGGAGCAGAATTTGTTTTTGGTATTTTAGTCAAACCCGAAGTGCTGGAAAAAATCTTCGGCGCAGGAAGCAGTTTCATTTTTGCTCTCAAAGTTACCCCCACAATCATCTTCGTATCAGTCTTGGTGAGCATTGCGTATCACATCGGCTTGATGCAACGTGTGGTCGCTGTTATTGCAAAAGGTGTGTATTATCTTATGGGTGTAAGCGGTTCGGAAGCACTTTCCAACGTGGCAAGCGCCTTTGTGGGGCAGGTCGAAGCGCAAATTATGATTAAGCCCTACGTTACTGGCATGACCAACAGCGAACTTTTGGCTTCAATGGCGGGTTCGATGGCGTGTATTGCCGGAGGCGTAATGGCGGTGTATATTTCCATGGGCGTTCCTGCACCATACCTGATTGCGGCTAGTCTTATGGCGGCTCCGGCAGCGTTGGTAATTGCAAAAATTGTTTACCCCGAAACCGAAGAATCTGAAACCAAAGGCGAAGTAAAATTGGAAATCAAAAAACAGAACGCCAACCTTGTGGATGCTATTGCGCACGGAGCTTCGGACGGTATGAAAGTGTCAATTAACGTTATTGCGATGTTGATTGGTTTTATTGCCGTTATCGCTATGGTGGATGCGTTCTTGGGAGCGGTAGGCGGGTTTTGCGCAAACCGCTTCGGATGGTCGCTTGCGGGGATGGGTATCAATTTAGCAACACTGTCGCTGAAAGATATTTTGGGGCTGGTTTTTGCGGGATTTGCCTTTGTGATGGGCGTTCCGGGCGCAGAAATACAGCGTGTGGGCGCACTGTTGGGAACGAAGTTTGTTATCAATGAATTTGTGGCTTACAGCGATATGTCGGGCATGATTGCGAAAAATTTATTATCGCCGAAAGCGCTTGTTATTGCGAGTTTTGCGCTGTGCGGTTTTGCAAATTTAAGTTCGATTGCTATTCAAATCGGCGGTATCGGCGAACTTGCACCCTCCCGAAGAAGTGATTTAGCGAAACTCGGCATCAGAGCGCTTATTTGCGGCACATTGGCTTCGTATCTCTCCGCAACGATTGCGGGAATGTTAATGTAATTCCCAAGCCCCCCAACCAAATGCGCATCACCGGAGGAACATTTCGCAGTAGAACCTTGAACACAAGCGGTTTTCAAGGCATTCGCCCCACGACTGACCGCGCACGGGAAACAATGTTCAATATATTGCTGAATTATGGTGATTTTGCAGAAAAGCGTGTTTTGGACTTGTGTGCCGGAACGGGCGCATTGTCGTTTGAAGCGCTCAGTCGTGGTGCGGCTTCGGCGGTTTTAGTGGAAAAAAGTCGTTCAAACTGCCAATTGCTTGCCGAAAGTGCAAAAACGTTTGGTGTTCAAGAGCGGATGCGGGTCATTTGTACGGATGCCGTGAAAGCACCGTCCATGCTTGCTCCTGCAACGTTTGATATTATTTTCACCGACCCGCCGTATTCGGCAAAACTTGTTAATGCTCTCTTTCAACACCTTTTGCCATCAGGTATTTGTGCTGAAAACTGTGTTTTTGTTGCTGAACACGCGGTTCACGAAGTTGTGATATTGCAAAACGGCTGGGAAAAGCTGACAGAAAGGCACTTTGGGGAAACGGTTGTCGAATTTTTTCGCTGTCATTCACCTTCACCAATTCTTTGACCATACCACAAATGTTATACCTTTCCATCGTGATTATTGGTGGGCTTATCGGCTTTAGTGCCGGATTATTCGGGATTGGCGGGGCGCTTATTGCAACGCCGTTACTCAAAATTTTCGTTGGTTTACCGCCGATGCTTGCCCTTGCAACGCCGCTTCCATCGGCATTTCCGGCTGCTTTGTCGGGAACGTTGGCATATTACAGTGAGAAACTCATTCGCTTTGAAATCGTGCGCTGGGTGCTGTTGGGTGCGCTTCCTGCGAACTTATTGGGAACATGGCTCACAAAACACGTCGGCGGGGAAGCGATGATGCTCTACACGGGAGCATTTATGCTGCTTGTGGGAACAACGTTTTTTGTGCGCGGCTGGCTTTTGGCAGAATCAGAAGCAACGGAGCAGCTTTCGCCGCAAAGCCTTGTGATTACCGGTGCTTTGGCGGGTTTTCTTGCGGGATTTTTAGCAATCGGCGGCGGGTTAATTATGGTTCCCGCATTTGTGCGGTTTAACCGAATGAAATTTAAGCAAGCCACTGCAACGTCGCTTTTTTGTGTGGCAATCTTATCCATTCCTGCAACGCTTGGGCATTGGTTATTGGGGCATATTGATTGGTCTGTCGCGCTTGTGTTGGCGGTATGTTCAACGCCGATGTCATTTTTAGGTGCGCGGTGGGCGATTACGCTTCGCAACCGCACATTGGAGCGTATTTACGGAACATTGATGATGCTCTTTGCGTGCTATTTTTTGTGGAGTCAGTTTCACTAAGAAATTTTACTGATTGTTGAGAAACAATCTTGATAGTTGTCGAAATTCGTGTAAATTGAGGGGGTTAATCATCGTTATCACCCTATTCATCCAACATTATGAAGCAATCATACCGCGTTATGATTGGTTGTGCTGTTGTCCTGTGCCATTGGGCATTGGGGCAAACACCGCTTATCGCACAACTTGTTTTTCCCCCGCAAGACCCCGCAAAAC
Source organism: Candidatus Kapaibacterium sp. (assembly GCA_025455065.1). Lineage (GTDB taxonomy): Bacteria > Bacteroidota > Ignavibacteria > Kapaibacteriales > UBA4661 > PH2015. The sequence goes on from JALONG010000062.1 coordinate 18,090, forward strand.
CTACGTTTCCACACGTTCAACTTGGCGGACAAGTTCGCTATCGTGCTGAACTTGACGGACGATTTTTCGATGCAGCCGCAAAACCGCTTTTTATCAATATGCTCCGCTCACAACTGAGTATTCGTGCGGCACTCAGCGAGGATATTACCACGTTTATTCAAATTCAAGATTCCCGTAATTTTGGTGAGGCGCAAGACGGCGCATGGCGTGGAACCTTGGATGGACGTGCCGATAACCTTGATTTTCGCCAAGCATGGCTGGAATGGCGGAATTTCCTCACACCGGGGCTGACGATGAAACTTGGTCGTCAGATGTTTGCCACTAACAATGAGCGCTTAATCGGTGCGCTGGATTGGCACAATGTCGGTCGTTCCTACGACGGTGCAACACTGGTTTATACAACGCCGGAGAAGGTGCAAGCACGTGCTTTCGGGTTTGTGCTGGGGAATGACGAACTTTTGATGACTTCGGCAGACCGCCAAAACCCGCAAGGATTGATGGGGTTCGATATTTCGCTTCCTTGGCAACAAGCGCTGAATGTGTTTATGTATCACGACCGCGCAGAGCGCAAATTGCGCCCATTTACTTTTCTTGGCATGGGTGATTCGACCTCGTTTCAGCGCTTTACGGCGGGTTTGTATCTGAAAAATGTTATTGACGGTTGGGAATATGAATTTGAGGGTGCATATCAATTCGGTACAAAACAGGATGTTCCGTCGGTGGGGCAAAATTCCACGATAGCCGCGTATTTGCTGACGGGATATTTCGGGAAACGCTTTGCAAACGGCTCACAGAGCGGCTCTTTGGGAATCGGCATGGATTTTTACACCGGAGATAACACCGCAACGGGGAACGTGAGCGAAGGCTTCAATCACCTCACCACGACGATTCATAAGTTCTATGGCTACATGGACTTTTTCCCCTTCACCATTCTGCCAAACACGGGATTACGCCGCGCTCCGGCAATTACGAATTACGGATTACTTGACCCTTACCTGCGGCTTACCTACACACCCGACGCAAAAACGGATTTGTATTTGGCAGGGCATTATTTTCTTGCGCAGCAAAATGTTCCCCTGCCACAAAGCCGCACAGGTACTGCTTTAGGAATCGAAATTGACGCAACGCTCAATTACAAAATTACACCGTTTCTTGCCGCGCAGTTTGGTGCATCGCTTTTTGCACCGGGCGAAGTAATGCGCGAAACTAATGCAACACGAGGTTTGGGGAGGGATTTGGGGTATTGGGGCTATGTTATGCTCACGGCGACGTTTTAGAAAATCTCATTACGAGATGATTGTTCTGTCCTACGATTTCTAATGCGTAGAGCGGATTTCCAAGAAAATTGACTATTATCACGCTTTTTTTTGAAGGATTTCTCAATGGCACACTTGCTTGATTCTTCCACTACTGCTATGGCATCCGTCCGCGACGGCATCACTGCTCGTTTACTGAACAATCGTCCGCTCAAAAGCAAAATTGCGATGATTGTGACACCGCTTATTCTCATTGCGCTTTACGGCATGGGGTTTGAACTCTGGGCTGCCTATCAGCGTTATACGCGGGCGCAAGATTTGGAGCGAGCGAACAAGGTTTCGGATTATATCTTAAAAGCCGCCGGAATACAAGCAAAAGAGCGCGGTTTCACGGCAACGGTGCTTTCTAATCCGAAAGACCAAGCGACATTGCAGGCAATAGCAATTTTGCGCCAAAGCGGTGATACATACTTGGATTCAGCACTGCTGGCGATTGACGAAGCTACGCGAATAAAGCCGCTTATTGCCGAAAAACTTGCAAAGATGAACGAGCAGCGTACAAAAAGGGATGCTCTCCGCAAAAGCAATGATGCGGTCTTGGGGCAATCGTCACCGGGCGCTGCGGCAATTAAACAATGGATTGGCGTACAATCGGCTATGATTATGGCAGAGCATGAACTCGCCAATGTGCTTTTTGCCGGAGAAAACCGCTTGGAAGCTATCTTGGCGCTCAATAGCAGCATTAAAAACAGCGTTTTTTATGCCAGTGAATTTTCCGGTCGTGAGCGGGCGAATATCGGTACGGTTATTGGGTCGGGCAAACCCATAGACGCGGAGCGCTTTGCAAGCCTTATGCAGTTTCGCGGTATTGTGCAAGAGCATTGCGACAATATCCTCGCCTTCCGCACCAATCCTGCCGTTACGCCGCCAATAAAAAATGCCATTGACGAGATGCAGCGCATTTTTCTCACCGAATTTGAAGAAACCCGCAAAGCCGTTTACAAAGCCAGTGCGGACAGTCTTGGCAAGCCAAACGCCGAATATCCGATAACAACGGCGGAATGGATAAAACGCTCA
>JALONG010000024.1 GCA_025455065.1 Candidatus Kapaibacterium sp.
TTGCTGGCAGAAACGACTCCTCAACTTCTAGGGCAACTGCTTTTCTTGATGCCCTTGCAAAGCCCCTTCACGGCTAACGAGAACTGTCAAAACTACTGTCACCATTAGTATCAAGTATGGCAATACACTCCCAATTGCACATTCGGGATTTGCCTGATTCGGATACCAAACAAAGAGTTTCTCTAATCGGTGTAGCAGGGTGTTTGAAACACTCTTCTATTGTGCGCTGAAATGTAATACCATCTTCAGGCATAAGAATACGTTGAATACTATTGCTGACTGTGGTTTCACCTTGAACAGCAGTGAATTTTTCCGCAAATGTTTTGTTCTGATAAGTGTAATGTCCATGTTTATTGACGCGGAAGACGTAAAGATGGACATTGTCGAGCAATGAATGAAGATAGGCGGTTTTAACGCGCTCTTCGCGGTATAATCGGTTGTAGTTTGCGGTGGTGTGCATGAGCAGAACGCTCAGAACTATCACCATTGTTGTTAAAATCACATTAGACAGCACTTTCAGGACGCGGCTTCTGTAGCCCAAGTCATTAAAGCCTTGTTCGGTTTTTTGCACGAGGTCGTTGGCGGCAGCCAGCACAATACCGCTTTGGCGTAGTATATCCTGTCGGAGAGAATCCCGCACCGAGAGCGGTGGAAGGGTATTCACAGTATTCTCAGTAGTATTTTCAGCAGTATTCTTAGCAGTATGCTCAGTTGTGTTCGCTTCGTAAACGCGCATTTGGGAAAGAGCGCTAATATACGCTTTCGAGAGTGTGTCGAGGTGATTCCACGATGAGTGAGCAGCATCAAATTCGGGAGTGTTTCGTGATTCGTCGAGATATTGGGCAATTTCTTCAAGACGATTGCGAAGTTCTCGTTCAAGGGATGCAGGCGAGTTCCATTGTTCGGATGGGGGTGCAGTGGTTTGGTTCGCTGGATGAAGCACGGAGTGATGGAGTGTTTGCAACACTAATCGTTGGGATAGTGTCCTAATAAACCCAACATGATTCATTATCGTTGAGGCTCTGAAGAGCGGTGCAGAATAACTGCCCACGATAAGGTCTAAAATTGCGGCAACAAGAAGTAATAGTGCAGTACCGATGAACAAGCGTTTGCGTATGCCGGGATGCCATTGTAGCTGTTTTTCCATGACACTATTTCAAAAAGTTGAGAGGGGAGAGAGATGAAGAGATTTTGAGTGTGGAGTGGAGTGTGCGAGAACTTTTGAGTAAACCTACAAAAACAACTTTCTAGATTGCGACCTATTGTCAATGTGTATGAATGGTAAAGTGCTCTAATTGCAATTCTAAATCTTGTGTTAAAGCAAAGAGTTTTTGTGCGGCATCTTGAAGTTGCTCTAAACCGGCAGTAGATTCTGCTATTGCAGAAGAAATTTCTTCAATAGTTACAGCAACGGCATCGGTCGAGCGAGATTGTTCATGGAGAGAGGCAGTGGTTTGTGTCACCATTGTTCCTGTTTCCTGCGTTACGGCAACCAAGGTTTGGAGTGCATTTTCTGCATCACTTGCACGAGCAAGACCAGTTTGCATATTGTGTTCCGTTGCCTGCATCTGTTGGACAGCACGTTGAGTGTCTTGTTGTATGGTACGGACGGTTTCGGTAATTACTTTAGTTGCTTTTGTGGTACGTTCGGCAAGTTTTCTAACTTCATCGGCAACAACGGCAAACCCTTTTCCATGTTCACCGGCACGTGCTGCTTCTATTGCTGCATTAAGTGCAAGCAAATTCGTTTGATCTGCAATTTCGTCAATAACTTTAGTGATTTCTCCAATTTCTGCGCTTGAATTGCCCAAAGTGCCGATAACATCTCCTGCAACACTGACAGAATCAGCTATTTTCGCCATTACACCCCCTACTTCTTGTACGATTGTAGCTCCTTGTTTCGCAACTTTCCCCGCTTCTTGCATGAGAATGTTTGTTCGATGAGCATATTGAGCTGTTTCGCTAAGATTTTTCGACATTTCTTCAACAGTTAAGGCAATAGATGAGATTTGCCGGGTTTGATCAGTTGCGGCAGAAACGACAATCTCCGATACGTTCGCAAAGTGCTCAGATAACACAGTTGTTGACTGAAGGGTTGTTGCGATATTCTCCAGCAGAAGTTGTATAGACCGCACAGTATGATTAAAACTGTAAAAAATATCGGTAAGGTCTGTTCTTGAACCATTTGCTGTATTATTGGCAAGTTGAGCAAGACTGAGTTTCTTATCGTCAGACCTACTGTTGGCTGAAAGAATAGATTCTTTCGATTGTTCCTGCCCTTGGTATTGCGTTAAGGTCTCTGGGGGAATTTGTACCGTTACATCGCCGGTTGCCAATCTGCGCATCGCTTCTACTGTTACCCTGACACCTTGTTCTAATATCTGCTGTTGCATATTGAGGCGTTGTGTATGTTGTCGTTCTTTATCGTGCAAAATTTCCTGCTCTTTGTAAAGTAATTCAATGCTTTCACTGTTTTGGCGGAGTGTTTGCTGTTCTTCGGATATCCTTTTTTCCAAACGATTTTGAATTGTGGTATTGGTAGTGTTTTTTAGACAAGCCCAGACCAATACAATATCTTCAAAAACAACGTACCCTGCGTGTTCAAGAGGTCGCCAAAGACTGATTTCTCTGGTGCAAAAAATAGACATTGGGAGCATATACCCCCTGACAAAATGGTCAGTAGCCACAACAACTGTTGCCGTAACGAGAATCTTCCAATCATCGTAAAAAGCCACAAATGCTAATGAAGCAAAAATGTGAAAGTGCGCCTCAATGCGTCCTCCGGCAAGAAGAATAAAAATACTGGAAAAACCCATCTGGCAACCAGCAATAACATGGCGGGTTAGCGAAGCAGAGGGATATTTCGTCGCAAAAAAAACCGACGATAGTACTAAAACTCCACCTCCCAAAACAGCAATTAGCCGATAGGCTGGTATTTCTACGGCAACCCATGTTGAAGCAGTCCACCATTGAGCGACACAAAATGCCACGACCCACTGCAAAGTAAGCAAAACGATGAAACCAATGTGAATTTGTTTGTAGCGAAGTTCTTGGCGTTGTTCGCTTGAGGTAGCATCTGAGAATAGGATTGATGAAGTGCTGTCCATAATAACAGTCAAAAAATCTTAGGATGTAAGGAAAAACGACCTGTGGAGAGAGGATAAGACGGCAAAAACTATTGGGAGGTTAGGTACATTCTGGCATACAAATTATTTGGCAATCTTTGTGGCAGTTCGTAAGTGTCCCATAGACCCATAGAATTGACTCGCAACATTTTTTCTGTCTCTTTCAACTTATGGAAAAGGGAGGATTTCAACAATGGTAAATCTGTGTATGGGAGAATTATGTTGTTGAATAGTGTTTTACTGTGAAAGCAGCGTGGTTGCGAGGAATCGGAACGACACGCGATGCAGCGAGAGAAGCCCCCTGTGCCGTTCTACGATTTTGCAGCCAGTACCTTCAGTAAAAGATCTTTTTGATAGCGGCTGAATTTTACTTCGCTTCCATCGGTTAACGTCAGCGTTCCATCGCCGTGTGCATTGTATTCTATCGCTTTGATATAATTCACATTAACGATAGCTGAACGGTGGATGCGGACAAATATTTTGGGGTCTAAATGTAATTCGGCATTGCGCAGACTTCCTCGCAGCAGATAGTTTGCATCTGGAGTATGAATTTCTATGTAGGACTCTGCGGAACTAAGCCAGAGAATCGTATCTACCGAAACCAGAACATTGCGTTTACCTGAATGTAAAGTCAATCGTTGCCAGTATTGTTCCGAAGAGTCCTGTTCCAACGAAAAATCAAACAACGGATGTGAAGAGATGAAAGCAAGTAATTCCTCGTAATGCGTTTTTTGCTGAAAAGATTCTACGCGCTGCAAAGCACGAGCAAATGCTTCTTCAAATCGTTCCAACGTGAATGGTTTCAATACATAATCGGTCGCACTGACTTCAAAAGCCTTTATGGCATATTTGTCGAACGCCGTAACAAAAATGATAGCCGGTGGTTTGCGGTTTTGGGTTTGAAGCGCTGAAATCATCTGGAATCCGTTCATTTTCGGCATTTGGATATCAACAATCAAAATATCCACATCTGTTTTTGCCATATACTCTAATGCTTCCAAGCCGTTACAGGCTTCACCAATCGTAAACCGTATTGGCGTTGGGGCTTTGAGATACCGTTTGCTGATATATTCTACAATGAGTAAAATATTTTGCCGCGCTAATTGTTCATCATCCACAAGTAATACGGAATAATATAGATGACTGTTGCTATCTGCAGAGTCTTGTATTCCTAAAGTATTTTGAGCCATAGATAATTTCTCTCTGAGACGAAAATGAAGGCGAAAAACAAGCGGTTTACAACTCTAACCGCTACCATGAAACATTAACCCTAAACCCTGTTTTTACTGCTGTTTGGGCTACTAACAGTTCTTGATTTTGGCTACAGACTTCAGTGTTTTTTCGAGGGTGGGCTATACGATTAGTATTTGATCAATCAGCGGAAGCCTTACAAAAATCGGACAACTAGAACATATATTTTTTCTTGAAAATGTGAAGCACTTTCATCAAGCGGAAGAAGGGAATGTGATGGAAGCGATTGTTCCGTTTGATATATTTGATTGGAGTTGTAACGTGACTCGCTTGCCAAAAAGAAGTGTCAATCGTTCTTCAAGATTAGTGAGTCCTACGCCATAATGATTGCGCGACCAGTTTTTCGGCAAACCAATGCCGTTATCCATAACGCTGATAGTAATAAGGTTTTCTGAAAGATTATCGTGAAGATTCTCGCTCAGATATTCTCGTGCTTCAACAATGATGCGCCCTTGAGATTCAAGATTGCGAAACCCGTGTTTGATAGAATTTTCAACAAGGAGTTGGATACAAAAGCATGGTATAAGGACTGCCTGCAATTTCTCGGAAATGTGTAGAGATAGGGTAATTGCGTTACTAAAGCGTATTTGTTCCAAAGCGATATACTGCTTAATAACGTTTATCTCCTCATGCAGGGGAATCATGTCGTCCAAGGAATCTTGCAGTGTAAAGCGCAGGATAGAGGCAAGATTATTTACTGCTTCAATTGCTTGCTCCTGCTTATTCCATCGGATGAGTGCCGTAATTGAATTTAAGGTGTTAAACAAAAAATGAGGTTGAATTTGCGACCGAAGATTTTGTAATTGTAACCGCACAAGATGTGCTTGCAGCAAGTGTGAGCGAAATTCTTCTTCTTTTTTCTCATTCAACAGCAACTCTTCTCTATGAAGTCTTTGTTTCCCTACTAAATATATCATCATATAGACGATAAGAGGAACGGTCGCAGCAAAGATTGTGAACGTGAGATAGGAGGATGTTACCATTACTGCCATTTTGACACCCATATACTGCGCAACACCGATGCAACTTACCCCGATAACCGTAATACCAACCCAAATTTTACCGTTTCGCTCAATATCCAACAATACTGCCGGTAGAATTGGAATTCCCCCCATAATCCATAAAAACGGCGATAAAACACCGCCGGTTGTTATCAATAAATACATGGACAACACGAAATTTCCTGCTTGGGCAAAACTTACACTTAACCAAAGATTACCTTGAATCTTGAGGATACATAAGGAAAAGAAATATACCGAAATATGCAGTGCTGGAATGAGAATTGCATTCGGTGTGGTAAGGGTAAGAAATAAAAAAATTGCAACTACAGACCCAAGAAGGCAAAGATTCATTGTTGCCCAAAGTTCATAACGATGTCGTTCTCGTACCGATAATTGCGAAGTTTGGGCAGGTAGTACGAAGAAAATAAGCCATTGAGCCATAGAACGGTGAATACTTTGGGGCGAGGATAAAATAAGTCCGCAGAATTCAGCGATGATATTTCAACTAATAAAATCACAACCTCATTGCTTTTGGTTTGACCCCCTAAATAAGGCTGTGAATGTGGTGATAGGTGAGATATCACTCTGGAAACGATGGCATTATTTCATGAAAACAGGCAACAAATTGTTGTTGGGAATTACGTAATGAACGAGGTAAGGGACAAACTTTTAATGTAATCGCTTCCATTGAAAATATGAAAGGAAAATATGTAGGCAGGAGAATTTAGCCTGTTAATGGGGAGACGTGATGAAATGAGATGCAACGTAACGTGATATTATCAAGCAGGAATAGCAGTTTTTTTTGACAACACGAAAGAAAAGAATTGTTTACGTGTACGCAGAATGTGTGGAGCTGTTTGGAAAGAATCCCGAGAAAAAAGTCTATGTTTTATCGTTTTCAGTCGTTATTGTCAATGGCGATAAGCGGTGCTAGATGTTCCAATTCCTCGTCGGTAAATAAGCGAGAAAGTGTGATAAACCGCACTCCAAAGGGTATTTCCAAGGAAAAACTTGCGCCTCTGCCTTTAACGACGTCAATCGTTAGTTGAGTATGTTTCCAATACTCAAATTGGTCGCCACTCATGTAAAAGTTGCACCCGTGAATCGTTCCTAAACAAACGTCGTTCATACCGATACGAAATTCTTTGATAGGATAGCACATCGGCTGGGAACCGTCGCAGCAACCACCGCTTTGATGAAATAACAGTTCGCCGTTATCTGCCCGGAGGTTATCAATCAGTTCTTCGGCGGCTTTGGTCAGCGAAACCCTTGCTACAAGCGTCGTTGAGGTCTCGGTAAGAGATGCAGTACTCATAATGTTTGAAAAAAAAAAGAGCAACAATGCGGCTTTGGTGGTGATGAGAATCCACATTGTTGCTCAAGAAGGTTGTGGTTGTGTAGGAGGTGTTTTTGTTGCCGAAAGCAGTGAAATTCACACACAATGCTAACGCACACTCGCTGATGCTACGGACGATAAATGCAGCCCTCCGTTAGAAAAATCCGAGAGCGTTTTTATCGTAGGAAATGAGCATGTTTTTTGTCTGGCGATATTGATTCATTGCCATTTTGTGCGTTTCACGTCCGTAGCCCGATTTTTTATAGCCGCCGAAAGGAGCATGAGCCGGATACGCATGATAGCAATTCACCCAAACGCGACCTGCCTGAATAGCGCGAGGAATCGTGTACATTTCGTGAGCGTCCCGTGTCCACACACCTGCACCCAAGCCGTAGAGCGTGTCGTTGGCAATGGCAAGGGCTTCTTCGGTGGTCTTAAAGGTGGTTGCTGAGGTAACCGGTCCGAAAATTTCTTCTTGGAAAATACGCATTTTGTTGTGTCCTTTGAACACTGTCGGCTGAATGTAGTAGCCGTTTTCCAAACCGCTATTGAGCAGGAATGGTGCGCCACCTGTGAGAACTTCCGCGCCTTCTTCTTTGCCTATCTTCATGTAGGAAAGAATTTTTTCGTATTGGTCGTTTGATGCCTGAGCGCCCATCATTGTTTCAGGGTCAAGCGGATGACCGACTTTGATTTTGCGAACCCGCTCCACAACACGCGCCAAGAATTTATCGGCAATGGATTCATGCACCAAAATGCGCGAAGGACAAGTACAGACTTCACCTTGATTAAGGGCAAACATTGCTGCGCCTTCCAAGCATTTATCGAAAAAGTCGTCGTCATGGTCCATGACGCTGGGCATGAAGATATTGGGTGATTTACCGCCTAATTCCATCGTAACGGGGATGATGTTTTCGGAAGCATACTGCAAAATAAGTCGTCCCGTGGTGGTTTCGCCCGTGAAGGCAACTTTGGCAATGCGCGGTGAGCTTGCAAGCGGTTTGCCTGCTTCCACGCCGAATCCGTTCACGATATTAACCACGCCCGGGGGCAGAATGTCTTGAATTAACTCCATGAAGCAGAGAATACCGACAGGAGTTTGTTCGGCGGGTTTCATCACAACCGTACATCCTGCTGCCAGAGCGGGTGCGAGTTTCCATGCTGCCATGAGCAGGGGAAAATTCCAAGGAATAATCTGCCCGACAACGCCTATGGGTTCATGGATTTGGAGCGAGAGTGTGTTTGCATCATGCTCGGAAACGGTGCTTTCGTCAGCACGAAGGCAGCCTGCAAAATAGCGGAAGTGGTCAATCGCCAAGGGTAAATCAGCCGCTTTGGTTTCACGAATCGGTTTGCCGTTATCAACGGTTTCAACGGCAGCCAGATAGTCTAAGTTTTGTTCCATGCGGTCGGCAATTTTCAACATCAAATTACTACGATACGCCGCAGATGATTTCGACCATGACGGGAAGGCTTTGTGAGCCGCATCCAAAGCCATCTCAACATCTTCCGCAGTAGAACGGGCAATTTCCGTGAAGGGTTTGCCGTCAATGGGAGAAATATTTTCAAAGTATTGACCGCGTTTTGGAGCAATCCATTCTCCACCGATAAAATTCTCGTACCGCGTTTTGAACTGCGGACGAGCAACAAGGTTTTTCGCCGAGTGCTTTACTGTCGGCATGGTTTCGAGTTCTGCAGTAGCCATAACACACAAATAGATAAGAGATTGAACACACAACACATCCTGATAATTCCGCCTTCGCGCAATAACTTTCTTGTGGAAAGGAATGCAACCACGATGTGCTAAAAATTATGGTAGCAAAATACAGGAAAAATAACGGCACTTCGCCTCGTATTCTCTCAAAAAATTACACTATTCTATCATTTTCATTTGGTAGTGCGGAAGATTTAAGTATTTTGTGTCTGATTTAGCTTTCTTCCTATATTTGAAGCACTTATTAGCATTGGTTGTCTAAGGTATGAGCATCGTTTGTGTGAATGATCTTGCCGGGTTGGTTATTGTTTAATTCCTCCTTTTTACCTTGTTTTGCTTCGTATCCATGAATACTGAATTATTTCACCATTCGGGCGTATCATATCGTCCGCAGGTGCAGCATTTGACTGCATACCAGAACCTCCAGACCACCGTTGAGAATCGCACAATTTATTCGATGAATCACTGCGAACTCAATATCTTTGAAACGCACCAACAAAGCAGCAATGTGCGCTTGCAGTTCGGTCATTTAACCTTTACGGCAATGCTGCGGGGCAAAAAAGTGATGCACTTGCACAAGGGGAAAAATCGGTTTGAGTATCTTCCGGGGGAATCGGTCGTGTTGCCGGATAACGAAGAAATGGTGATTGATTTTCCCGAAGCAAGCCCTGAAAACCCAACGCAGTGTATCGCCCTTGTCATCGAAAAGCAGAAAGTGGAAGAAACCTTGGATATGCTCAATGAACGGCACACAAAGGTCGAAACACACGATAGGTGGATGCTTGATACAGCGCAGTTTCATCTCCAAAATTCTCAAGCAATGACGCATACGATTGACCGATTGATGTTTATTTCCAAAGAGCAACACAGTGCCAAAGATGTATTGGCTAATTTTGCGCTGCAGGAACTGCTTATTCGGCTCATGCAAACGCAAGCACGCACCCTCATTCTCGGCAATCACCGACAATACTTGACAAGCCACCGTTTTGCGGCAGTGGTCGAATATATTCAGCAGCATATCACCGAGCCGATAAGCGTTGAGCAATTAAGTCGCATAGCGTATATGAGCCAACCACATTTTTTTCGGTGTTTTAAGCAAGAATTTGGTATTTCTCCGACTGAGTTTCTGATTCAAGAACGTCTGCGCTTGGCAAAGGAGTTCTTGCGTAACCCGCGAATAAGCGTGATGGACGCTTGTTTCAAGGCAGGGTTTAACAGTGTGAATTACTTTTGTTCAACCTTCAAAAAACATGAAGGTCTTTCACCCAAAGCGTATCAATTAAAACTGCGATTAGGGGTTTAGACAAGAGCAAGCGAGAGTTGGGGGAAACCACGCTGAATGACGTAATTACTCAATGCCCATGCTCATCACCACCTTCACCCGCTTGCATCGCCGAAAGCAGCGAATACGCGCCTTTAACGACAATTTTGCTTTCCTTGTTAAATTTTTCCGGTAACAACACTTCTGTAAAACCTCCGGCAACAGCACCTCGCCTGACTTCTACACGTTCAAACGAATGGTGTGCTGTCTGCTGTTCGTCTGCAAGCATCACAAAGATATAGTCTTTTCCTCCTGCGTTCACAATCGCCGCATCCGGCACGGCACTAACAGACTGCTCCCCGAGTTCGATAAGCGCTTGCAAGGCGGTGTTCGGGAGCAAACGCCCATTCTCATTGTCCAAGTGCGCATGAACACGTACGGTGCGCTCCTGTGTAATTTCCCGTCCAATCAAATAAATTTTTGCCGTGCGTTCTTGGGGATCATTGACCAGCGTAAAGCGCACGCGCTGACCTTCGCGGAGTTTCGGTGCATCGCGCTCAAAGACCATAAGTTCGATGTGAATATGGCTTGTATTCACGATTCTGCACACTACATCGTTGGGCGAAACAAATTTCCCCAACGTGATATTTACTTCGGTAACATAGCCGTCCATTGGCGCAACGAGGCTGTATGCCGCACTCATGCTACTTTCGGTGAGTTTGTCAGGATTGATACCGATAAGCAACAAACGCTGACGCAAGGCGGAAAGACGCGCCAGAAGGCTTTTGTATTCGGTTGCACTTTGCTGGAAGGTTTTTGCAGCATTGATATTTTCTTTCTGCAATGCCTCTTGCCGCTTAAATTCTGCTTCGGCGAACTCCAAGCGGCTGCTGGTTTCCAAAAATTCCTGTTGTAGCATTACAATATCCTGATGCTCCAAAACCGCCAATACCTGACCTTTGCGCACACGAAGCCCCTGCAAAAGCATCGTAGAACGAACATAACCGCCCAAACGCGGTGACACGGAAACAACATTTTGTGGTGGCGAATCCAGCATTCCGTTTACCTTCACAACAAGTGATAGATTCTTGGTTTCTACGCCTCCGATTTCAATTCCCGCCATTGCGTATTGGTCTCCGGTAAGTTCCACTCGTTCTTCCTGTGGATGCTCCTTTGTTACTACAAGAGCGGTATCGTTTTTGCCGCAGGAAATAACGGTAAAAGCGAGGATTAGTGCGGTGAGGAGGTTGATAAGTGTTTTCATAATTGCTTGAAAAATTCTTTTGTGGAAACCCGTTCTACGGTTAAGAAACCGCAGGACGGGGCTTGTGTGATGCCGTCCTACCGTTTCTTAACGGTAGAACGGCTTTGACGAAAGACCGAGCTACGGATTCCCTGCAAGGAACTCCAACATCAAAACGGTGTGGTTATGCGCGTTGAGAGCATCGGCGTAGTTTGTTTTCACTGCTAAAACCCGCGTGAGTGCTTGCGAGTATTCGATGTAGCCGATGTTGCCGCTTGTGTAGGATTTTTGCGCTGCATCAAGGATTTGTGCGGCTTCGGGGAGTGCTGATTGTTCATAAAATTCCACGCTGCGTTTGAATTTGAGATACTGCTGCACGGCTTTCGCATATTCGCCCGTGAGTTGATTCCGCACCGCTTCGGCATTTATACGGGCAAGGTCGGCTGCAAGCCTTGAAGATTCTACCTTCGCAAGCTGCGGCGGCAACCACAGGGGGACGGCAACACCAACTTGCACACCCGAAAAACGGTCATTTGCTCCGGCGATGCGTCCGTTCTCGCTTGCGCCGATGAGCGTTTGCGAAAAATAGCCGACACTGAAATCCGGCAGTATTCGTGCGGCTTCGACGGCTTCGGCAGCATTGGCAATGGCTATTTGCTGACGGATGAAGGCGTAGAGCGGGTTTTGGGTGATACGTGCAGAGTCGCTCCCTTCGATAAGAGGCATTTGTAATGAGCGTTTAAGCGGGTTTGGGGCGATAATACTCAAGGTCGAATTTACGCTGCTTCTCACGGCAAGCAAGGTTTGAAGCTGTGTTTGAGCCGTGAGAATGTCAGCGCGGGTTTGTGCGAGAATGGTGGAAACTTCCAATGCTTGCAGCGATGCTGCGGAGGCTTCCAATTTCGATGTTTCGCCTGTATTGGTGCGCACTTTCGCTGCTTTGGCAAACATGGCAAGTACGCTGTCTTGTTCCCGCAAAAGCCGCTCCCGCTCTTGCAAGACGGCAATCTGGTAAAACGCCGATTTGACCGCAAACAGAAGGTCGTTGCGCGTTGCGGCAAATTTCAATTCTGCCCCGCGAATGTGTGCATCACCCAGCGCAAATTGGCTTGTCAGCACAGTCGGGAAGGGGATTGCTTGCGAAACGGCAATGCTGTTATCCTGCGCAAAACTGTTGTACTGCCCAATCATTGCGGAAACTGTTGTTTTGCCAATGTCCGACGAAGTACGCTGCAATGCGCTTTGTAGCTCAATTTCCGTGCGTCCGGCTTGGAGTGAGGGGTTGTTTTTGAGAGCGATTTCGATGGCTTGTTCGAGGGTAAACCCGTTGGACGGCGAAGAAGCCGTCCGACGGGGTAGTTCGTTGGGTGTTAGTTCGTTGGGTGATTGTGCGAACATAGTTGCATTGCCAAACAGAAGTAGTATTAGCACAAAAAGTGGCGTATTTGCTTGCGCCTCAAAAGCCCCTCGCCCTTCGGGAGAGGGGTTGGGGTGAGGGCTACTGCGTTTTCCCCACTTTTCCACCACCACATACAGCACCGGAAGCACAATGAGCGTGAGCAAGGTTGCCGAGACCAAACCGCCAATAACGACGGTTGCAAGCGGCTTCTGGACTTCTGCGCCGGAGGAATTGGAAAGTGCCATCGGTAAAAATCCGAGCGATGCGACGGCTGCAGTCATCAGCACAGGGCGCAAACGCACTGCTGTTCCTGTGAGAACAATGTCCTCCACATCCGATATTCCCTCATGTTTCAGGCGATTGAAATAACTCACCAGCACAATTCCGTTCAACACCGCCACGCCAAACAGGGCGATAAACCCTATACCCGCAGAAATGGAAAACGGCATTCCGCGAAGCCAAAGTGCAACAACGCCGCCGATTGCCGAAAGCGGAATAGCAGTGAAAATAAGCAAGCTGTATTTGACGGAGCGAAAGGTGAAATATAGCAATGTAAAAATGAGGAACAGGGCGAGCGGGACGGCAATAGCGAGGCGCTGTTTGGCGTGTTGTAAATTCTCAAAACTACCACCGTAGCTGATAAAATAGCCCGTCGGCAGTTTGATTCGTTGTTGAATTGCGGTGCGGACTTCCTCCACAACGCCCTCCACATCGCGCCCCCGCACGTTGAAGCCAACAATGATGCGTCGTTTTGCGTCTTCGCGTTGGATTTGGTTTGGACCAAGTTCGATTTTCACCAAGGCAAGTTCGCGGAGCGGAACGTGATTACCCCTAGGCGTAGAAACGAGTAAGTTCTGCACATCCTCCAATCGCTTGCGCTGTGCGGTGTCGAGGCGAACAAGAAGGTCGAAACGGCGTTCATTCTCGAATATCATTCCTGCCGATTCTCCCGCAAATGCGGCGCGAACAGCATCATTCACGCTTGCCACCGAAACGCCGTAGCGGGCAAGCGCGTCGCGGTCGGGGCGAACGATGATTTGCGGCAGCCCCGTTACGCGCTCAATGTACACATCGCTTGCGCCCTCTATGCCGCTTACCAGCTTTCCTACACGCTTTGCTTCTTCGGCGAGCGCGTCCAAATCTTCTCCATAAATTTTCAGCACCACATCTTGTTTTCCGCCTGTCATGAGTTCGTTGAAGCGCATTTGGATAGGCTGCTGAAAACCGAACTCTACGCCTGGAAAAACCTCCAATGTAGATGCCATCTTGCTTGCAAGTTCTTCCATTGTGCTTGCTGAAGTCCATTCGGAGCGGGGTTTCAAAATAATCATCATATCTGCGGCTTCAATCGCCATAGGGTCTGTGGGGATTTCGCCGGAGCCGATTTTGCTGGCAACTTGCGTGATTTCGGGGAAGTTTTTCGTGAGAAGTGTTGCTGCTTTGATTGTTGTTTCTACGGTATGCGTAAGCGAAGAGCCAGTTAGAACGCGGGTATCAACGGCAAAATCTCCTTCGTCCAGTGTTGGGATAAATTCTCCTCCCAGCATGGTAAAAAGCAGCACTGCGCCCAAAAACAGCACTACTGATGTCGAAAGGACAAGCGTTTTTTGCCGGAGTGTACGACGTAACAATGGCTCATACCACGCCTGAAAGCGTTGCATCATCCGGTCGGAGAAGTTTTCTTTGGGTGCAGTATTTTTGCTTAAAAAGAGCGCGGACATCATCGGGATATAGGTCAGCGAAAGGATAAACGCGCCTAAAATTGCAAACGAGACTGTTTGCGCCATCGGTCGGAACATCTTGCCTTCCACACCCACGAGTGCCAAAATCGGCAAATAGACAATCAAAATAATGATTTCGCCAAAGGCAGCAGAAGAGCGAATTTGCGAGGCAGAATGATAAACTTCGCTGTCCATTTCGGCTTGCGAGAGGTGCTGCACCTCAGCAGTAGCATGAGTATTTACGCGCTCTGAGAGGTGATGCAACGTCGCTTCCACAATAATCACCGCACCATCCACGATAATCCCAAAATCAATCGCACCCAACGACATTAAATTTCCCGACACGCCAAAAAGGGTCATCATCGCAATCGCAAACAGAAGTGCAAGTGGAATCGTGGATGCAACCACCAACCCTGCTCGAAGATTGCCCAGAAACAGCACCAGCACAAACACCACAATGAGTGCGCCTTCGGCAAGGTTGATTGCAACGGTCGAAATGGCGCTATTGACAAGTTTGGTGCGGTCTAAAAAAGGGACGATTTCTACGCCTTCGGGCAGTGTGGCTTCAATTTGTTTAATGCGCTCTTTCACATTCGCAATCACTTTCGAGGAATTTTCGCCTTTCAGCATCATCACCACTGCGCCGACGACTTCACCGTCGCTGTGCAGTTTGCTTGTGTCTGTTGCGGCTGCAACCCGCGTCATTGCTCCATAGCGAATGGCAAAGCCAAGTTGTACCGTTGCTACATCGCGGATGAGAATGGGAACGCCTTGCGGAGGAGTTTTGACAACAATTTTTTCCAAATCGGCTGTACCTCGCGCTAAACCTTCGCTGCGGATGAAATAGGTTTGCGGATGTTTTTCGATGTACGCGCCGCCGGTGTTTTGATTGTTTTGTTCCAATGCCGTGAACACTTCATGGATACTGATGTTCATAGCACGAAGGCGGTCGGGATTGAGCGCAATTTCGTATTGTTTCAAACGTCCGCCGAAACTGCTCACGTCTGCTACGCCTTCTGTGCCAAGCAGTTGGCGGCGCACCGTCCAATCTTGAATCGTGCGGAGTTCCATGGGGCTGTACGTGGCTTCAAAGCCCGTTTTTGCGCGAATGACGTATTGATAAATTTCCCCCAAGCCTGTGGTAACGGGTGCAAGTTCTGGGCTGCCGATGCCGCGTGGAATCTGCTGTTCAGCCTCTTTAATGCGCTCGGAGACTTGCTGCCGCGCCCAATAGACATCAATCTCTTCTTTGAACACAATCGTTACCACCGACAGCCCAAAACGCGAGAAGGAGCGTATTTCCTCGCGTCCGGGGATGGTTGCCAATGCCGTTTCCACGGGGAAGGTGATAAGCCGCTCGATTTCTTGCGCTCCCAAAGACGGGCTGCGCGTGATAATTTGGACTTGGTTATTGGTAATGTCCGGCACGGCATCAATGGGAAGTTGCGTCGCCGAATACACGCCCCATGCTATTAGTGCAAGCGTGAGAAGCGCAATAACAAGTTTATTGCGAATGGAAAAAAGGATAGTGCGGTCAAGCATAAATACTGATGCGTTAGTTCTGCAAAATAGGGTATTCCGAAAACGACGCAAGGATTTATGCCGCTTTCACGAAAAAAAAGAGAATGCAGAACTTAGGCTATCGGTGGGCGGTACAAGACTTGGCGACTGTGCAAAGGCACACGAGCAGGAGCGTGAGGCAGGAACAACGCCGTTTCCTGAGTAATCATGTTGAACGAAGCGGTCTCTACCAATGCGGGAATGTGCGATAGGCAGGGATGGGTGTTGTGGTCGTGGTCAGAAGTTTTGGCGGCGGTATGGGCTGCGAAAGGCAGAGTGGAAGCGGCTTGGATGATGATTATTGAGGAGTTTTCAGGGAGTTTCTTTTGCGAACTGACGGTGGAAGCAATTTCTTCTCGGAGCAGCGTTTTGTACAGCAGTTGATTGAGGGGGGCTGTGCAATCGGTATCGCGCATACGCAAGCAATCCACGCACACCAGCAATGATGCGGCATACAAGCTGAGAAGGAGTGTCAGCATTGGTGAGGCGATATGGCGTAAGTGGTGAAGCATGATGCAAAACTAGCACGAAATTTGGTGGAAAGCAAGGGGAAAGAGAGCAAGGCTTGAAACACTGAACCCATAAAACCAAGGTGATTTCACACAAGTAGCGGCTTGAATTCAAGTACAAATGTGGTTTTTTTCGCTTGGTCGTGTAAAAGTATGCTCTAATACCGAATCCGATATCGTATTGGTATTTCCATCCAACGCAGAATAGGCAAACCATTAAGAAAAGCCGGAGTAAATTTCGTATATCGGGCTGCTTGCATAGCGCTACGGTTAAACAGTTCGGAGGTGGATTGAATAACAAAGCCTTTGATACAATTACCTTCTCTATCAATCAACACGCGCAGGACCACTATTCCTTCTATACCTCCTCGAACAGCAACGCTTGGATAGTGGGCATTGTATTGAAGTTCGCGTATATCCACACTGGGTTCACTATCAATTTTCATCACACCGAATGGATTATTGATGATAACGCTATCTTCTGCACGTAGGCTAGATGCTATGTATGGTGATTCAAAGGAAGTAAGTTGTGCAAGGTCAAGGCTGTCTTGCCGTAACTTTTCTGGGGGAATAGTCGTCCAAAGAGAATCATTCGGTGTAATGGAAATATCTTGAAATTCATACCAACTGCTTGTCGTTACATCAATTATTGATGCTACAAAACCAAGGTAGAATGCTGTTGCAAAGCCCGTTAAAACACCTCCGGCAGCATCCAGCGCTAACCAGCCCAAACCAAGTATGCGTTGCGCTTTGACGAAGGCTTCTTTATCACGGTGTCGTAAGCGCAGTATATGGTCTCTTTTGCATGACAGAGTAACAGACTGAAAGTCGCTTCCTTTTTCCACAAAAAGCACTTGACCATTTTGCATCTGCACTTCTAAAGGAAAATTTTTATCAATACCAACAAATTTAAGGGTGCTTCGCTCGCCTTTGAAGATAGTTGCACATCCTGACATCGTGAGCCAGAACACGGTTAATTGGATGATGCAAATTGATTTCTGGATATTCTTTTTCATGGAAACAGTGCAAAATGGAGCGGCTAAATACCGATTAATTTCAAGGCAGAAAATGGTCAAAATTGGTCAAAAATAGGGGAAAGACAGAAACGAAAAAACCGCCTAAAACGGTGGTTTTAAGCGGTTTTTAGTGGTGCACCCGTAGAGATTCGAACTCCAAACCTTCTGATCCGTAGTCAGATGCTCTATCCAATTGAGCTACGGGTGCGTCCTTGTGGCGTAAAGTCTTACGCTGCTTTTTTCA
Organism: Candidatus Kapaibacterium sp.; assembly: GCA_025455065.1. Taxonomy (GTDB): domain Bacteria; phylum Bacteroidota; class Ignavibacteria; order Kapaibacteriales; family UBA4661; genus PH2015. The sequence continues at coordinate 17,381 of JALONG010000024.1, forward strand.
GTTTGTTTACGTGGGCAGCAAGTTTGGATTTGTGGTTGGCTGCATAGTTTTTGTGGATGATGCCACGGTCTGCTATGCGGTCAAGCACTTCCGAAGCGCGGCGGAGTTTCTGCTCTGCATCGGAATAGGTCGTTGCTGAAACCACGTCTTTGATTGCTCGTTTTGCCATGACTTTGTAAAAGCGATTGTATGCTTGGCGCTTTTTGTCTTGGCGTACACGTTTCTCTGATGAAATGTGATTAGGCATAGTGTTTCTAAATGCTCTTTATGAACTGCGAGAGTTTATAGTTAAAATAGACTTCTAACTTACGGCTTTTATATTTTGTATGCAAATTTTTTTTTTTCTTGAACAAATATTTTTTTGTGCTATCTAACGCCTCATGGCTCGGAAATGCAGATGGAATAACGTTTTGTGGGAAAATTTATTTGTTGCCCTCAATTCTTAAAACCTCACCACAAACTGCGCGGCTATTTGGTGCAGCGTTTGTTCGCTTGCGTAAAATGTACCGCTATACAGTGCGTTATTGAAATTGCGAAGCGTAGCGCGGTAACTTACGTCTATGCGAGAATTTGGAGCAAGATAGAATCCGCCTCCCAAGCCAATTAATGACGCAACGCCGCCCGCGACTGATTGCAAATAGGGCGAACTGAAATACGTGTAGCTGCCTCGCACCACAAACGGGCGATTCGGAATGTCATACTCTACGCCAACTCCTGCGCGAAGTTGCGTGGTCAAAAGGGCATTGGCGGCTTGTTCAATCGCCGTTGCGTCAATCGCAGAGCCTCGCGCACGGATAGCACGCATATCCGAAATTTCCGCGCTCCCTGTGAAGGTGATACCCGAAAAATTCGCCGACGCGCCCACGTTCAGCACCCAAGGCATCGTAAAAGCGATGTTCATTGGTGCCGGGTCGTTGGGGTTGAAAAAACGAGTTTCGTTGTTGTCGAATGTCGCCGAATAGCTGTTGCTGAACTGTTCCACTGCTTGAAAACCCAAGGGCAGCGTAAAACTTGCTCCTGCGCGGATATTGTCGCCAAAACGCCCTTGCGCACCAAAAATCAAGCGGCTTCCCGAAAAACCTTGGTCTATAAATTCCACCATGCGCATTTCGCGGAAATCAATATCGGTCAAATTCCTCGCATCAAGCCGTGTGTAGCGGTTTTGCGCGTCAATTTCCCGAAATACTCGGCGATAATTATATTCCCCAAACGTGCCGACAAACGTGATACCAAGCGAAAGATTCCTCAAAATATCCACTCCCAAACCAATACTGAGGTTGTTCATCGCTCCGCGTTCACGAATACCGACTTCTTGTTGGAGGTTATTGCGCAAAGGCGTAATGAAGCGGTTTCCGACCACATCCGCCAATGCCGTTTCCCAAGCGGGATTCCCGTTGAGGTTTCCTGACTGCTGCCGCGTTACCCATGTATTGATGAGGCTTGTTGCGGTATTGAAACCGGAAATGGAATCGCCGCCCGTAAAATCTGCTTCGCGTGAATACCCGATGGCAATGGTGTAATTCCCTGCATCACCTATGCGGACTGGCAGGGCGATACCGATGTGTCCCAGAAAACCGGATGTTCTGTTGGAGGTCTGTGTTGTGCCGAAATGTGTCGCCGTGCCGTTGTAACTCAAAAACTGTCCGCTTGCTGAAAACTCAGCTAAGGGCAGCATGGTCAGCCCGGCGGGATTAACGTACAGCGCTGCAAAATCATCGGCAATACCCGCATACGCAAGACCTAATGCGCCTGCACGGGGAGTAATGATGCCGTTTGGAACAGCATACCGTAAACCGTCTTCGAGGTAAACCGCTTGGCTTTTCGCAGTGGAGAATGTGCCAAAAAGGGCTACAAGAACAGTGATACAGAATTTCCAAGCATGACGGTCAGCAGGGGATGAGATGCTGAATGATGGCTGAATGTGTCGTGAAATAAGCGTTTTCATGGTATTGTACTCCAAATGTATTCTCAAAAATGGTATTCAGACCGAAAAAGAAACGTGTAGGTCAAAACAGCACGTGGAGAAAGTCAGTACGTGGACAAAAACAGTACGTGTACAAAAAAGGCAAGGACAAAGAAAAATTCCTTTGAGCCTTGCCTGATATTTCAATTAACGGATAGACTGACAAAACATTGTGTGGTTGTCTTGGTGAGAGTGTTTAGTTTCCACCACGACTGCGTGCACCACCGCCGCCGGACGAACCACCGTAGCTTCCGCCTGAGGAAGAACCGCCATAGCTACCACCGGAGGAAGAACCACCGTAGCTTCCGCCCGAATATCCGCCGGAGGAAGATTTACCCCAGCCGCCGCTCGACGAAGAGTTATACGAACCGCTACCGTAGCTGCTACCGTAACCGCTATTATAGCCGCGTCCATAGCTGCCGTAATCACCGTAACTGCCGCGTCCGCTTCCGCCTGTGCTTGGTGGAGAAGTGCTGTAATAGCGGGAGTTTTGGTAGGTGCTTGAAGCGTTGTATTTCGTATTGCTACCGCCTGTTGAACCGCTATAATAGTTCAAATAGTTGCCGGCAGCATTGCCTGTGCTGTACACCGAATTTTGCGATGCACGGTTGCTCGGATTGTTTTGCTTGTACTCATTTCCTGATGCTGCTTGTCCACGCGAGAATGCGCCTCCATTGCCTGTTGCAGTGTAATTGCCCAGATACTGCACGTTACCGTAGGAGTTTGTTCCGGTGTACTGTGCAGCATTGTTGCCATACATCCGTTGTGTTCCGAAATCACGCATTTGCGAGGGGTTGTAAATCGGTGCATTGTTGCCGATACTCGGAACCATACCTCCTTGATTAGCAAATTGATTGCCGAAATTCTGGCTGCTCCAAAAACCAAGTGGGCGATAAAAACCAAATGGCGTGTAGGAGCCGAAATATGGATTAAAGCGCTGCCATGGGGAAGAAAAGAACATAAATGAGTTGTTGCAACCCCAGAATGGGTCGTAAAAACTATTCATTGCCCAAGGCGAATTCCAGCCGCCCCAGCCCATGCTCATTCCAAAGCCACCGCCCCAAAACGGGTCGCCACCAAAACCAAAGGGAGAATTCCAACCGAAACGGTCATACATTCCCCAAAAACGAGCTGATGGACGTGCAAACATACTCCAACTGTCGTACCAAGGTGTTACAACCGGAACAAACGCGACGGAACTTGTCACACCGCTTTGCATGGGGTTAGACCACGCTTGCTGGCTGACTTCCTGCTCTACTTCCGGCGCGGGAGCGGGTATGTTATTGCGGAAGCCGAAATAATCGGCTTTTGTGCCTTGTACCGAAGCGCAACTTGTCAGAAGGCTGCTGACAATAAAAATTGCTGCAATCACGCTGAGGAGCGGTGTGATGCTGCTTTTGCGGTACGTTGCGTTGTCAAGCGCAGACCGCGATGCGGGTGTGAACATAGACGTTTTCATAGCTTTCTCCCGAATACAGTGAAAAAAGGAGATGAGGAGTTGGTAAAATTTAGAGTTATTCTGTTGTCTAATGGTTTAACACTCAACCATGCGCAAAAAGTTTCCAAGAACAAAAAAATATGAAATTAGTTCGCGCACGTGCAATTTTCCTTTAGGTAACTCGTGTTTAAGATTGTAAATTGCACAGGATTTAGATGATTTCAAACAGATTTTTTTACATTAGACGACAATTCAACTATATTATTTTCATTACGGAGAGAGATACAGTGGCAAAAGTTATTTTCACCGTCGGCTACGAAATACCGGAATCCCACCGCGCACAATACTTGGAACTTGTTCGCCATCTGAAGCCGCATTTGAACACCAACGGCAATTCCTACAGTGTTTGCGAACTTGAGAACAAGCGCAACCACTTCCACGAGGTGTACACCTATCCTTCCAAAGAGGCGTTTGAAGCGGCTGATGATGCAGAAAATGCCCAAGCCGAAAGCATTATTGAACAAATTTACGACCTTGCGAAAGACCGCAAAGTTAGCTATACTACCGCAATAGAGATTGTCTGACGCATAGAAAGAAAGATTGTTATGGGTAAAAAACCACCTATACCAATACTTCTACTTCAAAAACCAATATGCTTGGGGCAATAATCCTTGATACACACTGCTTCTTTCGCGTGTATAGGAAATTCGCCTGTGGGAAATTTATATGTGGGAAACTACTCTTCATTTAAATATTGCTTTATCGTTTGTTTGGCAAAAGCAATGACAACTGCTCCTTAAATCCGATGAAAACTTATCCTTCTCAAGGCGGCATTTACCGCCTTTTTCCATTTTCATACCATTGTCTCTTTCTGCGTGTGAGTCGGCATCTGTTGTTTTTAGCCCTGCTTTTCGGAGCAATGTGTTTTCGTGGAATAAGTCCCGATTCTGCATTAGCACAAGAACCTTCTGTTTTGAAACCTCCTAAAAGTGTTTTGTCATCGTCATTACCACGTTTGACGTTGAACGATGCAATTTCTATCGCTTTGGAACAAAATTATGGTGTGCGTATTGCCCGAAATGCAACGCTTATTGCGGAAAATAACACCAACGGAATCAAAGGCTTGGGCGCAGCAGGGATGTTGCCGACGGTCAATCTCACCGGAGGCTGGAACGAAAGCCGTGATAACGTGCGGCAGCAGTTTTTTAACGGGAATACGCAAGAACGTGCGGGAGCGCGTACAGACCGCTTTAATACTGCTATCCAACTGAATTGGACGCTGTTTGACGGTTTGCAAATGTTCGCTCAACGCGACCGCCTTGCTGAGTTGCAAAAACAAAGTGATATTGCCCTCCGGCAGGCTGTCGAAAATACCATTGCACAAGTAATGACAAGCTATACCAACGTTGTTGAGCAGAACGTTCTGCTTGCCGCACAGCGTAAATCAATGGAACTTTCGAGGGAACGTTTGACTATTGCAGAGGCAAAATCGCGTATTGGCACTGCATCGGATTTGGATGCGCAAAATGCCCGTGTGGATTACAACGCTGACAGCGCAGCTTATTTGCGCCAAGAAGCAGTTCTTATCAACTCAAAAACAGCTCTGTTACAGGTGCTGGGCAATGTTCAGCAATATAACGACGCTACATTTACCGTCGAGGATTCGCTTACAAGCAACCGTGAAATGGCGCTTGGAGGTCTTCTTGAACGGCTTTCTCAGCGCAACGCGGCTCTGCGGTCGGCAAGTGTGGATAATACCTTAGCGCAAATAGCCGTGCGGCAAGCGGAAGCATTTCATCTGCCTACCTTGAACGCGACGGCAAATTACAATTTTACAGGACTTGATGCAGAAGCAGGTGTTATTCAAACTGCACAGTCAAACGGCTTAAACTTTGGTGTTACAGCGCAAGTAAACATTTTCAACGGTTTGAATATCCAACGTCAAATTGAAAATGCGCGGGTTAGCGCTCTAAGCGCCGAATTGCAATTCCAAGACCTTGAAAACCGCTTAAAAACAAGCCTTCTGCAAACAATTCGCATTTATTCCAACAGTCGAACACTTGTGCAACTTGAACAGGAAAACACTCGCATTGCAAAAAAAGCCGCACAAGTAGCATTAGAGCGCTTTCGCTTGGGTAGTATGAGTTCGTTGGATTTGCGCGTAGTGCAGCAAAATTATGTTCGTGCAGAAAGCCGCTTGATAACCGCATTAGCCGATGCAAAGCGTGCAGAGGTAGAAATAATGAGGCTTGTGGGTGATTTGACGAAAGAATAAGCACGAAGCACAAGAATAAAGTACAAGGAAAAGTACACAATAAGTACACAATAAGTACACGATAGGTACAAGTGTTAAGTAGGACTTTCGCAAATCTGTTGGGCAAGGGGTCAAGAACCCTTGTTAAATAAAGACTTAGCAGCAAAGGGTCTTGACCCCTTGCTTTAAAGAATGCACTTTTGCGAAAGTCCTAAAGAATATTCCTGTGTCAATGCCTCTCTTCACCATTAATCTATCGGGGGAGGGCATAAGAACAGGGCATGAGAACATTGTTAATGAGTTTGAGAGTAATGGAAACTGACCACCAACAAAGCAAGAATCTTGATTGTGTCATGGAACAAAACCTCGTATCTCGTTCAATTCTTGTAAAGTACCTCTGTCAATACTTTTGCAACGGTACCGTGTTCCAGTGCTGGTGCGTGTTGGCGTGTGTCGTTGCCTTTCCGTGCTTTGGGCAGTCGCCTGTTACGCCTTCTTCCCGTGAACTGCTTGCACAAATAGAGCGGATGCGTATTGAGCGGATACGCGCCGAAGGTCGTTTAGATACCACTTATCTACGACTCTTGCTGAGTGCTGTCGAAGATTTGAATTTGCCGCATATGGCACCGAAATTTCTCAATGAGGCACGAAAAATACTTCCTCGTGTGGAAAATCCAATCTTAGGGGCAGATTTTCTGCTGGCTGCTGGATTAGTTGCTCGTGCCGAAGGGCGCTATGTTGCTGCTGCCGATACCATGCGCTTGGCACTTGACCGCTATATTGCCCTTGGCGATAAACCCAAGACTGCTCATACATACTCGCGTTTAGGGCTGCTATATCACCAGTTGGGACAATATGAAGCAGCAATCATATTTCATCTGGACGCACTTGAGGCAGCACGGGAAATTGGGTACACGGAGATTGTATTTCGGCAAGAAATCAATATTGCCCATTTGCTTTCAGTTTTTGGAAAGCCTGAACGTGCCTTGGGATTACTCAATCATGCCGAAACTATTATACCGCCGAATGTCCCCGTGCAGCGTTTGGTAGCGTTGTATCAATACAAAGCAGAAGCATTGTTGCAACAGGGCAATTTTGAAGCGTCAAGTGTCGAGTTACAAAAAGCGCTGAATTTTTCTTGGGGTGCAGAATACCGAGACACCCTTGTCATTGCGTTTTTATGCGGCGATATGGCACATTTGCTGCAAAAGCAAGGTCAGAGTAGTCAAGCACAGAAAATGATGGATTCAGCCTTAACGCTGCAATCGTCGTTGGGCTTTTCCCATGATAATGTCCGCCTAAGTGTTGAAGCAGCGCGTGTCATGCTTATTCGTGCGACACAGGAAAAGGACGGTGCGCGAAAGCGAGAATTATACCGTGCTGTGATTGCCTATGGCGAACCTGCGTTACAAAACAAAAGTGTCGTGTTAATGTTTCGGCTTTGGCTGAAGCAGATTCTTGCCGAAGCATATGCAGCACTTGGTGATTTTCAAGCTGCTTACGGTATTGAGCGCCGATATATTTTGTTGCGTGATTCGCTTTTGAATATCGGTTTGGAAGGGCAGATTACGGCGGTTGAAGAGCGCTTACAAAGAAATAAACGCGAATTGGAAATTGACCGATTGAGGATGGACAAAACCGCACAAACACAACTTCAATGGGCATTGGTCGCGGTGGCTGTTATTCTGGTTGCTTTTGTGCTTGTGCTGTGGAATCGTTTCCGCCTTAAAAAGCGCTCAGAATCTCTTGTTGCGGCGATGAACAAAAATTTGCAAACAACGAATACCCAGCTTCAAACAGCGAATATGTTGCTTAACCGCGCCAATGCTGATTTGTCACTTGCCAACAAGTATGCCGAGGAGGTCGCAGATATGAAACAGGCTTTTGTCGAAATGCTTTCGCACGAAATTCGCACTCCCCTTACTGCAATTCAGGGCTATTCGGAGATTCTTTTGTGGGATGCACAAGAGCCGCAACAACGTGAATTTGCCGATAATATACGAACCTCTGTTCGGCATCTGCTCTTGCTTTTTGAAGATATGCTTCATTTAGCAAAAATGCGAACAGACCAAATTACTTTGGACATTCACCCCGTATCCTTACGCGAACTCTGCCAACAAGTGTGCGCCATCTACGAATCTGCCGCGAAGGAAAAGGGGATTGCGCTGGGATGTGATATTGGGACAAGTATCGTTCAGTATGTCATGTTGGATGAAGCAAAAGTTCGCCTTATTTTGGTGAACCTGTTGGGGAATGCCGTGAAATTTACCCGAGAAGGTTCAGTAATGCTGGCTGTTGCTCTTACCAAGAATGAAAAAAATACTGAATCCACAGAAATCCCTTCATCCATTACTCTTACCGTTAAAGACACCGGAATAGGTATCTCGGCGGACGCACTACCACATATTTTCGATTCATTCCAACATACGGACGTTGAGACCTATCGTAAATACGGGGGATTGGGGTTGGGCTTAACAATTTGCAAATCGTTTGTTGATACAATGGGCGGAGAAATCCATGTTACCAGTACCGAAGGCGTAGGGACGGAATTTCGTGTTGTCCTGCCGTTTGAAGAAGCATATTCGGTTTCAGAATGATAAATTGTTGTTTTGTGACGTTTTATAGGAATCAAGTTCGTCGCTGGCAATTCCTCTTCTCAATGCTTGCCTTTTTTTGTATATTCCTCATACACAATCACACCTTTCATCCACGATGTTTTCTGCTTTTTTAAGCAACTGTGGGGAAATTATGCCTTTCTCTGTACACAAGATTTCCATGAGCTTGCTGATTATTTTATTACCAAACGGTGCTTTACCTATGTCTCAGGGCGCGGCTCTGCTACATCTTCCGCAGTTTTATACGGTCTTTCTGCTCGGTTTTATGCTTGCGTTGGCAGTCGGCATCGGGTGGATGACGGTAATGTTATGGGAAGAAAAGCGACATTATTGTTTGCTTCTTGGCGTAATTATTCTTGCAATGGTGAGCGGAACACTCCCTTTTTTGAATGCAAGCAATGACCCTCATTTATGGGAGATATTTCACCAAGTGCAAGCAGCAATAGCAGCAGCTATGATGATTTGTGGCATATTGTTTTTAAGAGTGCTTTTGAATACACGTTTTATAGCGAAACATTTCGATTTACTGCTTTTGTCATTAACACCACTCTTGTTCTTGAATGTCGTTATTGCCTTCACTTCTTTTTCGTCCTTTTGGCAACAATATGCTGTGCCGATGACAAATGTTCTTGTCTTTGTCTTGCTTCTTGTGGTGTGGATGTACGCCTTGCGAGAAAATGCAACAGTTTTGCGGCTCAATAAGCTCAAATTTGTTGCAGCACTAGGCTTTATTATCCTTAGTCCGGGGGAATTTCTTCTGCAATCGCTCTTACGTGCAGTGATACCCGTCGAACAAAGAGTATTGACCATGCAAACAGCATTAACACTAGACTTTGTGCTGTTTTTCTTGGGATTGTTATCTCATCTGCACGTACAGCACAAGCGCTTGAGAACAGCAGCACTGGAGCGGAGTAACGTAGAGCAGGAAGCGGTTACGGAGTATCGGAAAAATGACGCACTGCGTAGGGCAAATGCAGAAATACTCACACAACAAGAGCTTTTGCAAAAGCAAAGTGCGCAAATCGAACATATGAATATAGCGTTACAGGAAAATAACCGCCAACTTGGTGAGCAGAATATCCAACTAAAAGAACTTCACAAAGAGAAAGACGAGTTTTTAGGCATTGTTGCGCACGATTTGAAAAATCCTCTTGCGGGTATTGCGAGTTTTGCGAATATCATCAAATATGACGACGGCTCCCTTACTTCGGAGCAGCGAAAGGAATTTGTTGGGCATATTATTGAATCCTCCGAGCGGATGTTTGAAATCATTCGGAATTTGCTGGAAATCAATACCTTAGAGCGAGGCGGTATGCGGGTTTTGCTTCAGCCGATTGAACTTTCCTCAATGTTGGACTATGCCGTCGGCAGTTATACCGAAAGGGCGGCACAAAAGCGCATTTTGCTGGAAAAAGATTTTACCGAACCCGCTATTGCCTTAGCTGATGAACACTTGATTATGCAGGTGGTGGATAATCTCATTTCCAATGCCGTCAAATACTCTCCTCATGAAAGCACCGTTACAATTCGTGTGCAATGCCGCAGCAGCAAAATACGGTTAGAAATTCAAGACCAAGGACCCGGCTTGACAGAGGAAGATAAAGCAAAACTGTTTGGCAAATTTGCGCGGCTTTCCGCTCAACCGACGGGCGGAGAACACAGTACCGGTCTTGGGTTGAGCATTGTGAAAAAAATGGTCGAAGTGATGCAGGGCGCTGTTTGGTGCGAATCAACTGCCGGTGAGGGGGCAACCTTTGTGGTGGAACTGCCCGAAGCAAGTGCTGAAGCGGGTTTATAGTGGTTTTATGGTTTTGTAGAGACTGCAAACAAAAAAGCCTGTAAGCATCGTGTTTACAGGCTTTTTGCATTCTTTGTTGTCAAAGCGAGGGACGTAAAATCTTCGTTATCGTCTTTGGTGCGTTACAATCACACTTAATCTTTCGAGGCTTCAATCTCTTTAACAAGACCGGAACTAATGTTGTAGATTTTTTTGATGTTTTCTTGAGAAATCGGCTTACCTTTTTCAACATTCACAAGGTTTTTGATTTCCGTGAGCGCCGGAGCCAATTTGCGAACGATTTGATGATTCCGTGCAGACGTGCTGACGTTACCAATTTCGCCAATCAAATAATCCAGCAATTTGGGACTTGCGATAATAGAACTCGCATTTTCATTGTAATTGGTGGAAAGTGCCTTGGTGGTGATGTGTAAACCTTCCAACCACCCGCCCACAACCACTAGCACTGATGCGTCTTTGTCGAGGCGATTCAGTTTTCTCTTCGTTTCTTCTTGCTGTTTGTCGAGCATATTGCGGACTTCATTCCAATTTGCCGCTTTCACAAGGTCAAGCATTTTTTGGTTTGTCGTTGCGTCAATTTCAGCACCGAGTTTTGTGGCAAGTTCGCTCATGGTCAAAGCCATTTGCACAAATTTTTCATCATCTTTTGCCTGCGAAGCCACAAATGCGTCGCTAACACGCGAACCGAGATTGAGAGCAATCGTATAGCGGCTGTTGTAGGTGCTGGTGCGGCTGTATGACGATAAACCTTTCCATGTAACTTTTGATTTGGAAAGCGAATCCAAGGCGCGGAAAACCAGACGTGCCGAAGGTACGAAAACTTTTTCTTGTTGCGCTGAGGCAGAAACACTGCCGAAAGCCAAGATGCTGCAAAGGACAATGCAAAGTGCAATATGTCGTTTCATAAAAACAATTTCCCAAAAATAATACGAGGTGATGTTGATTGGCGTAAGAAAAGAAGGCTTGCCGTGCTACATTGGAAGCGGTCTGTGGCAATGTTCTTCTTGTGAATTGGAAACAAAGAGCGCCCAAAAAGTTTAAGGCGAAGGCTTTTGAAAAGATTTTTTTGCGGGACTCAGTTTGTGGAACTCCGCAAAATTCCTCGCAAATATACAAGGATTAAGCGAATAAATCGGTGAGAAATTTCATCCACACTCTCGGTATGACGAAATTTTTGCACAAAGCAAATCCTGAACACGCCATATTTCCTATACTTTCGCTAAATTACCGCAGTATTCCGCCATTCGATTATATTTCCATCACATTTCCTTTCTACTATGTCTTTTCCCACAATGTCTTTTCCTGCTAAGCAAACACGATATATCGGTGTTTTCGCCATTCTATTGGGGATACTTGTTTCCATACCGCGTTCTGAATCGTGCGCACAGTCATTCGCAACTTCACAAAGGAAGAGCCGCTCAGACGAGGATTTACGTGCCTTGGCGGAAAAATTGGCGCATAAATTTATCATCGTGGACGGGCACGTGGATTTGCCATACCGTTTGCGAGTGAAAAATTTCAAATTTGTACGGGAATTTATCGGTATTCCCATCGAAGCACCGGACGGGGACTTTGATTATGTGCGGGCAAAAAAAGGGGGACTTTCTGCACCGTTTATGTCCATTTACACGCCGTCGGATTATCAGAAAAAGGGCGGAGCAAGGAAATATGCGGATTCGCTGATTGATTTGGTAATGGGGATTCCCCAAAATTATCCCGACAAATACGCTTTGGCGGCAAGTCCGGCAGAAATTGAGCGGAATTTTAAGCGTGGCTTGATTTCGCTCCCGCTCGGCATGGAAAACGGCGCTCCGATTGAAAACGACATCAAGAATGTGGCGTATTTCCACAAGCGCGGCGTACGCTACATCACGCTTACCCACGCGACGGACAACCTCATTTGTGATGCTTCTTACGATACCACGCATACATGGAACGGGCTGAGTCCTTTCGGGGCAGAAGTGGTGCGGGAGATGAACCGCGTGGGGATAATGGTGGATGTGTCGCACGTCTCCGACAGCGCATTTTATCAGGTCTTGCGCGTTACCAAAGCGCCCGTGATTGCGTCTCATTCCTCGTGTCGCCGCTTCACGCCGAGTTTTCTCCGCAATATGTCGGACGACATGATTCGGGCTTTAGCAAAAAACGGTGGTGTCATTCACATCAATTTTTCCACGTATTTTCTGGATGACGCAAAACGAAAAGCAATGGAAGAACACGGCGCGGCGCTTGGGAAAATCCTGAAAGAGAAAGGGCTGAAAGAGGGTGACGCTGCCGCAAAAGCTGTTATTGCAGAATACGAAAAAAACAACCCGCTTGTATTCTCGGATGTGGAGGAAGTTGTCAATCACATAGACCACGTGAAAAATCTTGTGGGCGTGGATTATGTTGGCTTCGGTTCGGATTTCGACGGCGTTGGAAACTCGCTTCCGACGGGGTTGAAGGACGTTTCGCAATATCCGAATTTGATATATGCGCTCTTGAAACGGGGATATTCGGAAGAAGATATTGCGAAGATTTGTTTCAAAAATACGTTTCGTGTTTGGCGAGCGGTGGAGCGGGTTGCAAGAAAATAAATCTTGCTTTGTTTGATACGTGTTTTTGAAATTTTTTCATTACATTGTCAGGGTCTCATAGCTCCAACGGTTTCATACACGGTATTTCACTATCAATACCGATTTTTTTATTTTTTATCTGCTGCATTTATGCCTTTTGTGCGCACCATTTCCTTGAGCGACAAGAACATTGTCGTTGTTGTCAGCATTGTCCTATTGTGGGTCAATCTTGTCGCTCTCTCACCGAGTGCCATAGCGCAATCAGCAGTGCAGCCAGTATTGATAATTTCTCCTGAAGCAGAAACTATCAATCTTGCTCCTTATACGGAGGTGTATGAGGACAAAACGCATACAGTAACCTTTGCGGCGGTTGTCAAACCGGGTTTTTCAGGATTCGTACCACTCAAAGGAGCATCGCTCAGTGCAGGATACACCAAATCCGCGTATTGGCTCCGATTCACCATTATTGTCCCACCTTCTCAACTATTCCATCGCCTTTTGGAGGTAGATTATCCTAATTTACAACGATTGGATTTGTACATTCAGCACTCAAACGGAACAATACGCGAGAAAAAAAGCGGAACAAATTCGCCATTTGGTTTTGAAGCGCTCACATCTCCTTCCTTTGTATTTCGGCTTCAGAACGTGCTTGAGGGCAGGGGTGCGTCTCCTGATTCACTGACGTGTTATCTGCGGGTGGAAACGGAAAGTTCAATGATTGTGCCGTTAAAATTACATACGGCAATCGCTTTTGAGCGTCTGGTCATACTGCAATACTTATTTTACGGAGTTCTCTATGGAATTATGGCAGCAATGGCGTGTTATAATCTTTTCCTCTGGATTACCGTCCGTGAACGATTTTATCTGTTTTATGTTCTGTATGTTTTTACGTTTTTAATCAGTGATATTGCCATTAAAGGTATGGGAGCGGTGGCTACCCAAAGTCCTCAAATGGGATGGATGAAAATGCTCCCTATTTCGATGCCTCTCTCGTCATTATGTGCGGTACTTTTTACTCGGAGTTTTTTGCGCCCTGTCGAGTATTCACACCTGGCAGACAAGTTTTTACGCGGAGTTGCGGCATTTCATGTAATAATATTGGTCTTGGCATTTGTCCTTCCGTATCGGGTTATTGTCCCGGTGATTGCGGGAATGATTGGGGTAGTCAGTTTGATATTATTAACCGTAGGAATTGTCAGTTTACGCAAAGGGTATTATCCAGCGCGGTTTTTTGTCGCAGGTTGGAGTATATTCCTCTTAGGAGCGTCACTGCGAAGTTTAGCGACAATCGGTGTTACGCGATTTTCTTGGATGGCTGACCACATTCCGGTTATGGGTGTGGCGCTTGAGACAATCTTGCTCTCGCTTGCTCTGGCTGACCGCATAAGCCTTCTTAAACAGCAACAAGCAGAAGTTTTGGAGCGTGCTGTGGAGGCTCGGACATTGGAACTGCAAAAATCGAATGTTGCACTTGAAGAAGCAGACCGATTCAAAACGCAGATTCTTTCGATTGCTGCTCACGACCTTAAAAATCCCTTGGCGCAGATTCTTGGTTTTACCCAACTCGCAGAAATGCACCTTGAAAAGCAGGAAGCGGTGAACACCACTAACGACCTTGGTGAACTGCTTCATCATGTCCATTATTCTGCGGATAGAATGCTCGAATTTGTTAACAATATCCTTGATTCTGCCTCAATGGAACTTGGAAAAATCCAAATCGTTTACGATGCTTTTTCTCTTTCTATGATGCTCAACGGGGTTTATGAAAACTATGTGTTTGCAGCGTCGCAAAAACAGCAGAAAATCATGCTGGAGCAGGAGCAGGATATATTTATTGAAGGCGATGGGGAGAGAATTCAACAGGTATTTGATAACTTAGTTTCCAACGCCGTGAAATACTCGCCTCAAGGGAAAACCATTTGGCTAAGAATGAGAATTTTAGAAGAAGCCGTTCAGGTGGAAGTTCAAGACGAAGGACCGGGGCTGAATGAAGAGGACAAACGAAAATTATACGGATTTTTCCAACGCTTGAGCGCCCAACCTACAGGCGGGGAATCATCGAATGGGGTTGGTTTAGCCATCGTCAAAAAAATAGTTGAACTGCACAAGGGACGTATTTGGGTGGAGTCTGAACCGCAACGGGGAGCGAAGTTTGTCGTAGAATTACCATGCCGACGTGGGGAAGAATCCTTTGCCTAAGAAGGCAACAGCCGGCGTAGGACGTTAAAGCCGACAGCCGCCTAAGAAGGCGACAGTTGGCGTAGGACGCAGACCACACGTTGCGGGCTGTCCGCTCTTTCACTCTCGACGCTTTCCGTTTTTCCCATACATCTCCATTCCAATCATGGAAACTTACCCCAACACATTCTACCACCTCTACAACCGCACGAACAATAATGCGGCACTTTTTCGCACTTGTGAAAACCATGGCTTTTTTCTCAAGAAGTATCGTTTTCACTCGGCAGAGCATTGTAGAACGTTGGCGTATTGTCTCATGCCGACGCATTTTCACTTTTTCATGTTCATCACAAGTGATGACACGCAAGAATTCAGGAACAGGTATTCGACCTTGCTCAGTTCCTACACACAAGCCTTCAATAAGCTCTACGGGCGGCATGGGGCGTTATTTCAAAAACGGAGCAAGGCAAAACCGGTGAATGATAATCGTTATGCCGCTACGCTTGCCGCGTATACCCACAATAATCCCGTAAGAGCCGACTTGGTAAGTTCACCCGAAGAATGGGAGTTCTCTAGCTATCGTGATTATTGCTCGCTGCGGAGTGGAACGTTGGTAGAAAAAGAAATGATTTTATCGTCGTTTAGTTCTCTTGAGGAGTTTCGGGTGTTTTCTGAAAGTATTGTCAGCGTGGAAGAGCATTTGTGAGATAATACCAATTTACGTTGAGGATTGTGCATTGTTTTTTTTTAATGCTTTTCCCTGGAAAGAGCATAAATACTCGCACAGACAAGAATGTCTGTGCCACTGAAGCCGGATTTTTTTTGCATAGTTATCAACTCAAATTGGTATAAGCCGACAGCCGGCGCAGAACGCTGACCACACGTTGCGGACTGTCCGATTCTGCCATCGTAATGATGGCACGGGCTGTCCGCTTTTCTCTTGAAGCCTGCGTGAATGCCGGCAGCCGGCTGAGAAGCCCACAGCCAGCGTAGGACGTAAAGTGCGGGCTTACGATTTTGCTCCTAATTACTTGGCGCTGCCGCTCGCTTTTTTCTGCGGAAACGCTGGAAGAAGTTCATCATGCTGTCTCGTGCAGAAAGCATGGCGATTGTGCCGAAACTTGCAATGATTGCCATGAGCCACAGTACCAATGCGTCGTAAAGAGCAGTCGGAACAGTTTTGAACCAAGGATAGATTTTGTGCAAGAAGGGAACATATTTCGTGGAAACAAGCAAGGGGTAATCCCACCAACTAATCTCTGCATCAATGTCCATGCCTCGCACTGCATCTGCGTGGGCGGCTGCTTCGGCAGTGCCGTGCTGAATACCTTTCTGAGCAGCAACTTTCAAATCGTGATAAGCATCATTCGCATTACGCACAACACGCGCTATTTCTTGGTTGCCGTACTGTTTTTGGTATGCTGCGCGGTGTTGGTCTAGCAAAGAATCCGTGCGCTGCTTCACCACTTGAAAATCTTGCAAATCCAACTCGGTTTTCTGCAATTGTTCATTCAGCGATGCGATACGTGCGACATAATTCAAACTGTCGGTTTTGATTTTGTTGTCGAAATATGCTATCGCATTGGTGCGTTCCAAATTCGGTTTGTCAAACTCCGCATAGAACGCAAGCGTCTTCTGAGCCTCTTCTTGCAAAGCCTGAATTTGTTTTTTCAACATTTCAGGATTTCCGGCGCTCTTTTTCACGAGCAGACGATTTGCTTCAATCGCCGAATCCAACGAGGATTGTTTTTTCTGCATATCGTCCATTCTCGCCTGATTTGCCGCCACTTTCTGGTCGAGTTCCTGAATTTTTGCGGTGCGGGCAGTTGTGTCAGCGATGTACTGCGCTTCGTAGCTAGTGGTAAGAGAATCAATCTCTTTTTCAATATCATCCGCCAAATCCACCAAAATTGTTCCGCGAATAAGTTTCCGTTGGAGCGCATCGGATTTGGGCTGATAGCTATTGAACGAGTATTGAAGCGACACCAAGCCCTCATACGCCCAGCGTGAAGGAATAATTTGGCAAATTTCAGGAACTTCTCGCTTTTTGTTGATTTTGAGGTGGTCCATTTGGCTATACGGGATTAGCGCTCCGGCAAAGATAATTTGCGGAATAAGAACAAGCGGAACCACGTTAAATGCTGCTTTGGTGGACATATTCGGAATCGCCGAAATGAGCAACCCAATCGCAATACCGTTGAAGGAAACAATCGTCATAAAGCCCAGATATTCGGGGTACAATTCCTTCAATCCCAAAATAGGGAACGACACCGCCAAAAAGAGCGCATTTTGCAGAACGCAGAACACAAACAGCGTTATGAATTTTGAGGCGTAATAGGCAGTATTCCTGATGTTGAGCATCCTCTCGCGGAGCAGAATTGCCGCGTCTTTGATGATTTCATCCACGCTGTTGGTCATGGCGAGAAACATCGCAATAATCGTCGCAAGGAAAATATACACACGCAAATTGTCGTTTTGGAAGAGGTTGTATTCCGCCGTTGCGCTGGGGAGTAGGCGTAAAATCAGTGCCACCGCAACCGCCAACAGCGGTGCTTCCAAGAAGGTAATAAGCAGGTTTGAGCGGTCACGAACTTTGTTTTTGAAATTCCGCGAGAGCAGATTCATAAATTGCCGCCATTTGTCGCTGAACTTGTATTCGCGCCCCGGAGGAAGCGGAACGCGGTTCGCATCTTCGACCGTAATGCGTTTGACGCTGTTGCGATAATCCAAAAAGCGCTCTTTCCAATACTCCGGTGAATACTTCCTTTGGGGAAGCGGCACTCCGTCAATGTCCCGCAGGGGTTCTTCCAAAACTTCCAAGAGCAAATCCGGTTCGGTCTGTTCCACAAAGGGGCGCTGCGCGGCAACGGTAACAACGTCGAATTGTTCGTTACCGAGTGCGTCGCCTTGGAACAAGCTCGAATGAGCTTTGAAGTAGGCAAGTGCCATCATCGAATCGCCGTAGAACGCCATTTTACCGCCCTTGTCGAGGAAGAGCGTTTTGTCGAACATTTTGTAAATTTTGGAACTCGGCTGGTGAATGACCACAAACACGATTTTGCCTTGCAAACTGAGACGGCGGAGCAGTTCGATGATTTTTTCGGAATCCTTCGAGGACAAACCTGACGTAGGCTCGTCGAGGAAATACACATCCGCGCCGGAAAGCAGTTCTAAACCGATGTTCAGACGTTTACGCTGTCCGCCCGAAAGTGTCCGTTGTGTGGGGCTTCCGGCAGGAATATCGCGTTTGTCCGCGAGGTCAATATCCACCAACACGCGCTCAACAAGTTCGTTGATTTCCTTGTCGGTTTTGCGTGGGTAGCGGAGTTTACCGTTGTAAAAGAGGTTTTCATAAACGGTCAAATTCTCAAACAGCAAGTCATCTTGCGGCACGTAACCCAAATGGTCGCGCAGCGAAGGGTAGAGCTTGTGCAGATTGTAGGAGTTTAGTTCTACCGTACCGACGGTGGGTTTGTTATAGCCGTTGATGATATTCAGCAGCGTGGATTTACCGCATCCCGAAGGACCCATGACCGCAACGAGATCGCCGTAATCAATTTCAAAGGTCAAATCATCCAAACCCCGCGTTCCGTCTTGGAATTGATAGCTAATTTGCCGCCCGATAAAGTCTTTGAAGCGGAAGGGTTCAGTGGATGCAACACCGGTCGAGAAGTTAAGATTAACAACGAATTTATCCACCAAAATCAAGCACCGTTCAGGGATTTGTTCCGGCTTTTTGAGGACACGAGAATTATGGAAAATCGTGTAAGGGCAGCCTTTCGGCTCAAGTTGTAAGACTTGCTGACCGTCGCGGTTAGAAACGCGAACAATGCGGAAATCCCATTCTTTGGGCGATTCATCGTTGAGGATAATATCACACTTTTTGTGGTTGCCGATTTTTATCTCATATTTTTCCGCATCAAGTTGGAAGGTATCATTTGCCAAACCCTCTTGGAAGGCGATTTTCCGCAGGTTGATGGGGCAGTTATCAACGGAAATATCATCGTTCAAATTCACGAAAATTTGCTCATCAATCGGAATCCCGTTTACGGTGAGGTTGGTCATCGGCGTAAGCGGACGGAGCATAATCGTGAGTTTGTTAAACTCAATCGTCATAATGTCTTCGTAGCTAGACATTCTTGAAACGATAAATTCTTCCTGACCTTCCAAACTCATTCCCTTCGCTACATAGAGCGTAAGCGGCACAACAAACTTCGCTTTGAGCTGAAAGTAAAAATTCAGGTCTTCGTAGTTTATCGTGTATTCGCGTATCGTAATGTTTTGGTTGTGCTGAATTTTATTGGCAAGCCGCACACCGAGATTTTTCGACATACTCGTCGCGCTGCCAATCGTAATCGGATGTCCGGGGGATTTGAGCAGAGCAACATAGATGCTGTTGATTTTGAGGAGTTCCAAATCAAGCCGTGAATAAGGCATGATAAGGTCAGAATAGCCGGGAATATCGCCAACTTTGAGGGATTGAATGATAGAGGTTTTGCCTGTTTCAATATCCGCCGCATCCGGCACATCGAAGATTTTTTCAATAAACGCCAAATCTTCAATCGTCACGCCGATTTCCTGCCCAATAGCCCGTGCTGTCTCGCGTTCCGCCTCTTCCATCTGGTCGGTGGAAGCAAGTTCATAAACCTTCATCAAAATAAAAACGCGGTTTTCGTAGGAGAAACCTTCTCGGATTTGCCGCGCTGCGGATTCAACCTCTGCACCGGTTTCGATGTATTTCTCGAATTGCCCAAAAAGGTAATCCGAAATCGGCGGCAAAAAGAGGGAATCAAGGTAATTGCTCACGTAATTCCGCTCGGCATCGGAAACAATGCCGTCGGCAATCGCCAAAACGCTGAAGAGCTTGATAGTATTCACGATAAGTGAGTTCTCAAGGCTCTGCTCAATGGCGGCAGTGGAATTATTAGCGATTAAGGGTTCTGTTGTGGACATAGCAACACCGCTTGGGCGTAGAGTTATGAAAATAGGAACATATCAACTAACCAACGAACAATATACCAAAGACTTGTGCTTTGCGCAAGCGTCAAGAACGCTTTCTTGCTATTGTTGTGCGAAAATTATACGAACTTTGCCTTGTTTTGTGCGAATCAGAGCGGCTGCAAATTGCAAAAGAGCGCATCAATACTCACGATTATTGTTGAGCAGACGGAAATTTTTTTGTATTATCGTTTGTCTTGACCACGATAAGGTTCAACGTAGTTCAAACTTCTCATAGTAAATCTCGTTGTCAAATTGCTTGGCATAAAATTTGCATTGAGAAAAGTAATTGAATGAAAACCAAAATTTGATAATCAATCGAAAAATGATTATGCAAAAAATATGCCAAAATAAGAAGCGTTCTCTATTCCTCCTGCTCTGGCTTTGTGCCATTGGGTGGGGGCTGCTTTCGCAGGAAGTATCGTACGCTCAAGCGCAACCGCCTCCGCCCGGCGGATTGTGGGAAATTCCCGATTCCGCCTTGAGGATGCGCCCAAGCGTGGGAATAATTCTGGGCGGGAATCTGAACCAGCACATTGCAAGTTTCGAGCAGTTGCCCGGATTTCCGTTGGTACAGCTAACGGGAGCATTGTCACCAAACAGCGCCTTTGGGAAAGTTCCGCCACGCTACGGTAGTGCCATAGGATTTGGCTTTAGTGCGGGGCTTATTGCTGATATACCTCTGTCGCAACTCTTTGCATTGAGCGGACGATTAATGTTCAGCACATTAGGTGCGCCTCTTTCGGCTTCGGAAACCATTCGCACCGGATTCCTTTCGGCAGACGGTTCGCAAGTTACCTTTGCCGATGCAAATATCGGTTGGCAGTTGCAAAACGTTCTCAATCTCGCTTCATTACAAGTTTTAGCGGCAATTCGACCGATTGAATCTGTACCTGATTTACGCCTATATATCGGAGCAGAAGCGGGCATCTACCTTGCGCCGACATTTTCGCAAAGCGAAGCGATTTTGAACTTGACTGACAATCCGCTTGTTGTTTATAACAATGGGCAAAAAACACGGAATGTTACTGCGAATGCGCCATTGTCTGTTTCTACGCCACATATCGCCGCCGTCGGTGGTATTGGGTACGATATCCCTCTCAAATTTGGTGCTGCCCGCATTATGCTCGCTCCCGAAGCGACGTATGCCTTTGCCATTACGCCTGTTGTTTCGGGTGCGCAATGGAATGTGAATGCCCTTCGAGCAGGCATCACAGCACGGTTTGTTATTCCCGAACCACCACCACCACCACCACCGCCACCGCCACCACCACCGCCGCCACCGCCGAAACTTGTCGGGGATATTAAGGCGTTCCGTGTGGATAGTAATGGTGCGGAGTTCCCGCTTATTCGTTTCAAAGTGGAAGAAACTACATCGAAGCAGTTGTATCCGATTTTGCCGTTTATCTTTTTTGACATCAACAATGATTCACTTGCTTCGCGCTACAAGCGTTTTGTGAAACCTGATGCAGACGATTTTACCGGTGGCATTGAAGCAGAGTTGAATAACTTCCAAAACCGTTTTTACAACTCAGACATGATGAGCGTGTATTACGACGTTTTGAATGTCATTGGAAAGCGCCTTGCCGATAAGCCTTCTGCAAAACTTGTTCTGACGGGCTGTAACGACGGTTTGCCCGGCTCGGAAAAAGGGAATAAAAAACTTAGTTTGCAGCGCGCACTGACGGTAAGAAATTATCTCATCAAAACGTGGGATATTGATTCCACTCGCCTCAAAGTTGAAGCACGGGAATTGCCGCAATACGCTACCTCGTCCATTGATACTTTGGAAGGTTCGGAAGAAAACCGCCGTGTGGAAATCACGAGTGCTGACCCAAGCATTTTAGAGCCGTTGCTGGTTTTTGACACGCTTTCGATTTGTAACGTTCCGAAAATTCGTATTCGTATGAAAGGCGAAGCAGAAGCAGGATTTGAAAAATCGGTGATGAGAGCGTATCAAGGCTCAAAAACCCTGAAAGAAGGCACATGGATGGGCGAAGGACCTCCGGCGGTCTTTGATTGGAACGTGCAAGCAGAGCCTTGGACAATTCCAAAAGCTGATGAGGAGTTGAGTTTTGAGTTGGAACTCTACGACAAAGCAGGGCAGAAAGTCGTCGAACCGGCGGAAGTTCCTGTGGAGCAGCTTAATCTCAAGCGCAAAAAAGAGCTAAAAATCAAAGACAAAACGGTGGACGTATTTCGTCTTATTTCGTTTCCTTTCAACAGCACACAAATGGGCTTGCGGAATGAAGACATTGTGAAAAAGTACGTGAATCCTTATTTGCAGAAAGAATCGAAAGTTGTTGCAACGGGGTACACCGATAAACTTGGTAATGCCGACGTAAACCAGCGCCTTTCGGATGGACGCGCAAAAAGCGTTGCCGATGCGCTGAAATCCGGGCAAATCTCGTCACTCGGTGTCGGTAATCGTCGCCCGCTCTACAGTAATGATTTACCCGAAGGGCGCTTCTACAATCGCACGGTGGAAGTGCGTGTAGAAACTCCGGTGGATTACGGGAAATAAGAATAATAATGTTCAAAACTTGAGAGCCTGAGCTACTTCAATGTGGCTCAGGCTCTTGTGTTTTGTTATATGAAAGGTGAAGATTCTCGTAAAAATCAGTCGTTACTTGACCGGAAAAGCAATCCGTTCAAACTCAAATTTCGTACTATGGTATATCTCTCTTGCCTCAAAAAAGCATCGTCCCAGCCGACTTTTGTAAACTCATCCGATAAGGACTTATTGAGACATTGAACATTCATATAGCTGTTATTTTTCATTGTTTTACAGATGTTCATTCATCGTTTATTAGGGAATGTTGTCCCTCGTCAGTTGCGAAGGTCTCGTTTCCGAGTGTGGCTCTGCTTTGTGTGCGTCAAAAGTGCTTTTCTGCAAGAAATGTTTCATCTATACCATAAAATTCTGTCATTGATTTATTAGACATTATACCGATTAGCAAACCCTTCGACAATCTCAGGGTGAAGCCCGCATAAAACCTCATGCTAATCTTGTCGAAGCATCAATAAAATGACCTTGTTGCTTGTTCTGTATAATGCCTATTACCACATTTTTCACTATAAATTATTTATGCAATCACCACAGGAAAAAGCGCCCTTTCCTTTGCCGGAAAATGAAGCTCAACGTTTGCAGGCATTATACCGCTATGAAATCCTAGACTCAGGAGCAGAAGATAGTTTTAATCGTTTGGTTGAGATAGTAGCGAAGTTATTTCGTGTACCCATTGCAATAATTAGCCTTGTTGATGCTGAACGTGCATGGTTCAAAGCTAGTAATGGCATTGTGTTTCAGGAAGTTGAGCGTCAGCAGACACTTTGTTCATGGGCTATAATGTCCGATGAAGTTTATTATATTGCAAATACAAAACTTGACGAGCGTACTGCCGATAATACTTTTGTCAATGATGAGTGTGGCTTTCGTTTTTACGCCGGATCGCCACTCATTACCCCCGACGGGTTTCCATTAGGAACGCTCTGTATTCTTGATACAAGTCCTCGTGAGATGTCACTGGATGAGAAAGAATTGTTAAAAGATTTATCAAAGGTGGTGATGAGTGAGTTGGAGATACGGCTTTCCGCAATGCGTACGGTAAAATTACAAAAAGATTTATTAGGTATTGTTATCCACGACCTTCGTAATCCATTGGCATCAATTACCATGACGGCAACAATGGTGCGTACCTATTTTGAAAAAATGTCTCACGAAGCTCTACTACAACATATGGATAATATTATGACATCATCAAAACGCATGACATCAATTATTTCATCGTTGTTGGATACATCAACATTAGAAAACGGTATTGTACCTTCAACAATCGAAACATTTGATGTTATTGAATTTATTCGTCAAACTACTCGTAGCTATGCAAGCCAAGCATTTGCAAAAAATATTTCTATTCACTTGGATTTACCTATGGAGGCACTGTCGTGGAGTGCAGACCAGCACATACTTGGAAGAATTATTGATAATCTGTTATCAAATGCTGTTAAATACTCGCCCCGCAACCGTAATATTTGGGTAACGGTATCTCTATTGGATGCTCATACCGTCAAGTCCCTCGTGCCTCCTACGGATGATGTTTTGTCCGCACACATTAGCGCAACATATTTACCTTCAGCGCTACGACTTGATGTCCGCGATGAAGGACCCGGAATAAGTACCGAGGAGCAGCAAAAATTATTTGGTCGTTTTACGCGGCTGACACCGCGTCCTACAAATGGAGAACCTTCGCTGGGGCTTGGTTTATGGATTACAAAAATGCTGGTAGAGGCATTACACGGAACAATCCGATGCGAGAGTGTTTTAGGGGTTGGCTCCACGTTTATTGTTGAATTTCCTATCCAACATCAAGCGCAGGATGCTTCCGTGTGAAATAGGTGGGTATTTTTTTTCACAATCATCATTCGTAATGTCGTTTATCTTCAGAACATATACCACTGTCTATTCCTGTATTGTCCGCTTGGTAGGCATATTCGGTCAAAGGCTGCTATATGGTACTGAACGCCTTACCATGACAGGTGTTTACCTTGCACAAAGTGCATATCAAGCCCGTAAAGTCCGACTTTCTAACCAATTTATAGGTATTGCAGGAGTTTTTCACTGTGCATATGCAGCGGTGTACGCTCTCAATGGCTTGTGGAATGGGCTTTGGGAGCCGATTATTTTTTGCTTGTTATCGGTTGTTGTGCTGCGCCTGAATAAAGTAGGTTACTTTGCTGAAGCAAAAGCACTTATGATACTGATGGGAAACGTAGCAGTGTACTATGCCAGTTGTATTTTTAATGAGCAAATTCCTGCCACACAGCATATGTTGGCAGCCGTAATGCTTTGCGCTTTTTGGATGGTGGATGAAAGTCGCAAAGAACGTATCGTGCTTTGGTTTTCGGTATTAACCAGTGTAGGTCTCTTTTTTCTCATTGAAGCAGACCCTTGGCATCATCCATTATCCGGTATCATTAGCTTTACTGACACATCTCTTGTGTATATGCAGGTTTTAGTGCCTGTATCAACGTTTTTTTTGATGATTACCGGTGCGGTGTATTTTCAACGTGATATGGTCACGGCAGAATGGAAACTTGGCGAACAAAACAAGTTGCTGGAACATCAATCTGTCGAGATTCAGTTGGCGAACAATCAATTGACCGAAAAAAACCTTTATATTGAACAGGAACACCAGAAGCTACAAACCTTATATTTCAATACATCGCTGTTAAGCCAGATTGGGCAGCGCGTAGCCGCAAATTCAGAATTAGACGAGGTATTCAAAACATTATACGAAGGGGTACAAGCATTTATGGAAGTGGCAGCATTTGGTGTTGCCATCTATGATGCTCACACAGACCAACTTGAATTTAATTTTATTATCGAAAACGACACCCGACAACCACCAGTTATTTGCAATATGAGCAATCGCCATTTATTGGCAACGTATTGCGCACGGAATCTCAAAGAAATTTGGCTACAAGACGTTCTGCATGAAGCCGAACAGTACGTGCCGCGCTTAGAAAATGCCGCTCCGGGCAAAACGGCTCAGTCGCTCATGTATCTACCTCTTGTCTCTCGTGAACGACTTATTGGGATAATCACTGTGCAGAGTTTCGCGCTCCATGCCTATTCGCAATATCAGTTGGATATGTTGCGTACGCTCTCACTCTATGCTGCTTCTGCTATTGAAAATGCTTCCGAGCGGGCGCGTTCTGAGCAGTTATTACTCAACATTATGCCTGTTTCTATTGCTGAACGGCTCAAACGAGGTGAAACACATATTGCAGACCTGTATGATAGCGTAACGGTGATGTTCATTGATTTGGTAGGATTTACTGAACTATCCACGCAACAACCGCCATCGGAGGTAGTAAGTATGTTGGATAAAATTTTTTCAATGATTGATGCTATTGCCGTCCGATATTCTTTGGAAAAAATTAAAACCATTGGCGATGCCTATATGGTCGTTGGCGGACTTCCAACTCCTTTAGCTGAACATACTAAATACGTTGCTCTTGCCGCGATTGAAATACTGAACTGCATAAAGCAATTATCACAAGAATTAGAATTACATACACTATCGGTGCGTATTGGTATTGACACAGGTCGTGTTGTTGCCGGTGTGATAGGAACACAGAAACTGAGTTACGACCTTTGGGGTGATACGGTCAATACGGCTTCGAGAATGGAATCATCCGGCACACCCGAAAAAATTCATGTAACCGAGGCAGTGTACCAAGAACTTTCCCACTGTTGCTTTTTTGAGCATTGTGAGCCCATGCCTATCAAGGGTAAAGGGATATTGCAAACGTATTTTCTCATGGGATTTCACCAATAATACCTCTTAGGACTTTCGCAAATTTGACAGGCAAGGGGTCAAAAACCTTGTTAAATAAAGACTTAGCAGAAAAGGGGCTTGACCTCTTGCTCTAAAGAATGCACTTTTGCGAAAGTCCTACTTCTGCTGGTTTGAGTCTTATCACCTCTTTGAAAACATTGTGCCTGTGCCGATATGTTGGGATTGTATCAACTTCGGCGCTACGCAAATTTTCCTGCCCCGTGTCATAAACCTTGCCTATTCTCCTCGAACAGATTCTAAGCAAATCTGTCCATGATTTTTTTGGGGGTAAGTGTATGCTTTCAAAAAATTTAAAGGTAGCGTATCAACCTCTTCAACGTAGCACGACATTTTGAGGAATATCGGTTGGTTTTTTCCTGATTTACAACGGTCATACATTTTTCCGTAGGTCTCAACGTAGTTCTCAGTTGGATAAACTCTACAGTTTTTCAGATTGCTCAACCAAGCCCTGACAGGGTTTGATACACCTGTTTTTTGCTGAAAAAAGGGGAAATTTCTTTCCATCTGGCATGGTCTGTGCCTCCATAACGACACTCGGTTCCAGTATCCTTCCACAGCGACCGCCCCCATAACTCTCGCATTAATACTCACTTTGGTATGATTTTTGCAAAAGGGAATTGTTTATCGGATTAACGTAATTTTATGCCAAAACTTGGCGTAAAATCAGTAAATTCCATCAAGGTTTTCTCGTGGATGTCTCAAATTTTCCTTCTGTTATGAAACCGATTCCAACAATGAAACAATCAGCGCTTGGGTTGAAATGGTTGCAAGCTGCTTTACACTTGAGTTTACGGACAAAAACACTGTGGCGAAACGCTATACTTTTTTTGATTGTTGTTATTGCTACTGCCGGGAATCTTCAAGCGGTTGATTACTTTTATCAATCCGGCGACCCCGCAGTGTTGGCAAATTGGAATACCTTGCTGGGCGGCGGTGGTGCTACTCCGCCAAATTTTACCACGATGACTGACCGCTTTTTCATTCCCAATGGGCGAACGGCGGTTTTGCTTTCCAATCTCACTTTCGGTTCAAATGTTCTGTTGCAAGTGCAGACCGGAGGCGGCTTAAACGCTCAAGGGTTTTCGTTTTTGGGTGCAGGAGATTTTGAATTGCAAAACGGCTCTTTCCTCATTACTGCTCACGCAAACGGGGTAAACGGTGGAACGGTGCAGAATACCGGTGCACGCACATATGGTGCAACGGTTTCGTACACCTTCAATGCAGTAGCACTAACACAAAGCACGGGTTTCCTGCCCGGAATGCCGATTGGCGCTGCTCAGGCAATCACGGTGAATAATCAAAATGTGGGAACACCGGGGACGCTCGTGTTTGATAACAGCATGACGCTGACGGGCGCACTGACCATTGTGCGAGGTACGGTGGACTGTGGAGCAGGGCTGAATCACACGTTTAATGGCGGCGCAAACAGCGTTGTTGTTTCAACAGGAACGGTGTTTATTCGTCGAAATGGGAATATTACCGCTCCTGCTGGAACGTTTCAATATGTTGCCGGTACGCCCATTCCGCAACTGCGCTATGATGCGGGCATGGGAATGTTGGTAACATCCAGTAGTGAGCTGCCTTCAACAATGCCGGGAGAGGTTCGCATTGAAAACAACATGACCTTGCAACTTGGCGCCAGCATTAGTGCTAATGCGCCCTTCACGGCAAACGGTTCGCTCAATTTGGGAACATTTTCCTTAACAAACAATTCTTCCTTCAGCGTTGGAGCGACTAGCGTGGTGGACATGAACGCTGGCACAATGACGTGGAATGGCGCTGTTTCCTTCACAACAGGGCATTTATTCCAAGATAATTCCGCAGGAGGCAATGCGACGCTCAATCTTGCCGGAAGTGGCGCAATCACGGGATCTCTGCAATGGCTTGGAGGATTAAATAATCTGGGAACATTGACGATAAACCGCATCGGCGCTACGCTCACGGCAGTCGGGACATTGACAATCGCCAACGCACTTTCTTTGCAACAGGGCTTCATTGCGGCAACAGAAGTCAGCGTTACTTCGCCCATGATTACTGCCATTCAGGGCGGTTCTTCGGCTTCCTACGTACTCGGACGCTTGAGACGGCGCGTTCCTCCGAATCAAACCGGCTCACCGAATTTTCTTTTTCCTGTCGGAACAGGCGGAACGTATATGCCGATCAGTTTCACTGATGCCGTAACGGGACCGGGCGCTCCATCTGTTATTATTGAGGCGTTTACCGGCTTAACAACGGGTGTTTTGGGGGCGAACGTGTCTTCGCTCAGTTCGATTTATTGGCAAGTTCAACCCGGAGTTGCCGGTGATTACACACAGATGGCTCTTGTTGCGATGCGCTCTACGCCGCCTTTGCTTGTTACAAGCTCGGCGTTTACAGGAGCAAATGCTACAAATGCTACATTTTCCTTGCTCAATAGCAACGTAACGGGTTTAATTCTTCAAACAACGCGCTTTCCTGTTAGCGCCGTAGGACCGAGTTTTTTTGCTATTGGCAACGCTACTCCTATTCCTGTTATCACAAGTTTTTCGCCTGTAACGGGTGGCAATGCAACTATTGCGACAATTACAGGCATGAATTTCACCAATGCCTCGCAAGTAACATTTGGCGGTACACCTGCACAAAGCTTTCAAGTGCTTTCGCCAACAGTGATTCGCGCAACGGTAAATAACGGCTCAACCGGTCCAATTAGCGTTGTAACGCTCGGAGGCACCGGTTTTTCTTCTACAACCTTTGCTTATGCGCCGCCACCGCAAATTACCGGTGTTACGCCCACAGCGGGAGGCAATACCACGATTGTTTCCTTGCGCGGACGTAACTTGGCTTCTACCGGAACCGTTACCTTTGGGGGGCGGCTGATGACGATTGTGTTGCGCACCGATACGCTTGTACAAGTACGCTGCTCAACGGTTGATGTATCGGGTGCAATTGCCCTTGGAACCTTGGGCGGTGCTACAACAACAACGAGTACATTTTCGTATCTTTTTCCGCCAAGCATTACAGCATTTTCGCCTCCGGTCGCAACTCGGTTGAATGTACTGACGATAACAGGCGCAAATTTGAGTATCGTCAATAGTGTTACTGTCGGCGGAGCTCCTGTATTGTCGGTAACGGTCAATTCCTCAACGCAAATTAGTATTGCTTTGCTTGAAGGATCAACAGGCACAATCGTTGTACGGACACCTGCCGGAGAAGCTATCAGTCAGCGAACCTTCTTCTATGCCGAGCCGCCAAGACTCTCCGGTGTATTTTTTAACGGATTGCCTACCAATACTGCCGTTGCCGGCTCAACATTGCTGGTGCGCGGGCAGAATTTCCTGTTTGCGACAACTGCAAACATCGGCAATGTCACCGCAGCAATCGTGGCAATTCTCAGTTCTACCGAAATGACTATTCGCCTGCCGCTTGATGCTGTTACGACCGCCTCATTGCGTGTAGCCACTCCGGGAGGGCTTGCCACAACAACAGCACAATTTACCGTGCTTCCGGGGCAGGCAATCACGGACGTTTCGCCCATCAATGGCACGACAGGAACGCTGGTGAGCATCACAGGGCGAAACTTCCCGCGTGATGTTGCCGTGAATATCGCCGGAACATCCGCATCAAGCGTGATTGTGGTCTCGACAACGCAGATTTTGGCGGTGGTGGGGGCGTTGCCTCCACGCACAACACGGGGCGCGATTACGGTTAGTTCGACGCTGGGGACATTTAGTACGACCACACAATTTATCGTTAGCAACGTAACGCCTGTTATTGCAGCGATTTCTCCGCTCACGGCGACGTTTGGCTCGATTGTCCAAGTCCGAGGGCAGTTTTTGACGGGAGTGCGTGAAGTCAGTATCGGCGGCGCTCGCGCGGAGATTGTCGAGAGTGTTTCACCAACAGAATTGCTGGTGCGGGTTACAAGGCAGAATACAAGCGGCACAATGACGCTCACCACGCTCGGAGGCTCGACGACTTCAACGCTACGGATGACGATTATTCCATCGCCGTTTATTGTGAGTTTTTCACCGCCCTTTGCCGTGTCGGGAGCAACAATCACGCTGCGTGGCGGCAATTTTACGGGAACAACATCCGTTATTTTTGGCACGATGCCCGCGACACAATTCAATGTCCTTTCCGATTCCGTCATGACGGCAACACTCGGAACAGGCTCCACAGGGCTTATCCGCATCGCAGGAGCTAGGGGGACGGCTGTTTCGCCAACGGAATTGCGCGTAGTGTCGCAGTTAGACTTTGAAACCGAGGTTTTGCGAGTCTTGTACGATAGTTTGGGCGGTGCTTCGTGGAATAACCGCGCTACCAATCGCTGGCTTTCCGGCGACCCTCCGTCGGAGTGGACAGGAGTAACCGTGCAAAACGGGCGCATCACGCAAATACGCCTCCCGGACAATGGTTTGCGAGGGCGTTTGCCGGATATTTTGGGCGAACTGACTGCACTCCGCGTCTTAGACCTAACCGATAACAATATCACCGGAACGTTCCCCGCGTGGATTCCTCGTGCAACGACGCTGGAAGAAGTGCGAATCGGCGGGAATCAATTTACCGGTACGCTGCCCGACAGCCTTGGTGTGATGCCGAATTTGCGGGTGTTCGTCGCTGACCGTAACCGCCTTTCTGGTGCGCTCCCGCAAACGCTTTGTTCGCTGCAAGTGATTCGAGACCTCAATCTGAATCAAAACGCCTTCACAGGCGAGATTCCACCGTGTTTTGGGCAATTACGCACGTTACAAGCGCTTGATTTGGGACAAAATATGCTTGCCGGAACGATTCCGACGGAATTGGGCGATTTGACCGATTTACAATCGCTCTATCTGCACAGAAACCGTCTGAGCGGCACGATTCCTGCCTCGTTGGGCAGTGCAACAGCAGCAACACTAACGGCGATGACAAGCGAAAAGGGAAGTTCATCGCTCACGGCTGCCAATAACCTGCGCCGACTGTGGCTTGGCGGGAATCAACTGACGGGCGAAGTTCCTGAATCTATGCGCTCGCTGACGGCATTGGAAGAATTGCTTTTAGACAACAACCAACTTTTCGGCGAAAGCGTTATGCGCATTGTGCCGAGTTTAACGAACTTACAAACGCTGGACATTGGGCGAAATCGCTTCTCCGGCACTCTGCCCAACACGCTTGGAAACCTCAGGCGTTTGCGCTTTTTGGCATTGCGGAATAACACCTTTAGCGGCGTAGTTCCTACCACGCTCGGTAATTTAGACACGCTCCAAAGTTTGTTTTTGGATAGCAACGCTTTCACGGGAACAGTGCCCGCGCAGTTTGGCGCACTGAGGAATTTGCAAACGCTGGGTTTGTCGTTTAACCAATTTACCACGCTGCCCCGCATGAGTGCTTTGCTTTCGGTTTTGTCGGTGCAAGGAAATCGTTTGCAATTCGGCGATTTGCAAACAAACGCTGCCGTGCCGGATTTTACCTACATTCCGCAAGACAGCATCGGTGCAGTGCGGGATACGGGCGTTGTTATCGGAAATCCGATGCTTCTGACGGTAAACGTTTCGGGGCGCGATAATCTGTACCAATGGTTCAAAAACGGTGTGGAAGTGCAGACAACTTCGGCAACGGTGGGCTTCCGCGTGGAGCAGTTCGCGGTGCAAGACACGGGTGTTTACACCTGTGCCGTCACCAATCGGCTTATTGAGCGATTGACGCTTGTTTCGCGCCCGATTCGTGTGCGAGCATTAGAGCCGCGTCCGCCGAATCAAGCACCGGAACTTGTGTTTCCACAAAGCGGGGCAACCTTTGTGGCGTTTTCGCCTACGATGCAGTGGACGCGGGTTGATAATGCTATTCGCTACGAAGTGCAGGTTTCGCAGTTGTCTGATTTTACGCTGCTGACAACCACTGCCAACGTGCGCTCCGCCGACACAACGCTCACCACCATCAACACGCGCATTGACGGTCTGGAGCCGCTCACGCTCTATTATTGGCGTGTTCGTGCGCTCAACGGCGTGGATGTGGCAAGTGCATGGTCGCAGGTCAATAGCTTCATTACGGCTCCGTCGGGCGTGGATGTTTCGATTAGTTCTATTAATTTCGGCAACGTTATTTTGGGCGAAACAGCGACGGGAACAGCATTTTTGACGAATTTGACGAATCAAAATTTGGTCATTGTGGATATTGACGGCAACGATAATGAGTTCAGTTTCCGCATCCCGCTTGATGTGCGCTCGCTGCGCTTAAATGCAGGGCAGACGGTCTCAATTCGAGGAATTTCCTTTGCTCCGCGCAGTCCGGGCATCAAAACGGCTTCGGCACGAATCACGTACATCAAATCCAACGGCGACACCGCAGCAGTGCGCTTGGATAACGTGCTTTTGGGACGCGGAACGCCTATTCGCATTGATTCGGTGAATTTTGACACGATTCGTGTTGGGCGCACGGCACAAACGCTTGCACAGTTGTCCAATAGAGGCGGCGTTACAACCCGCGTCATTATTGACAGCGTTGCGATTGTGGGCAGCACCAACGGTTTTGCGGCAGAGCGCTTAACCGAACCTCTGTACATCAATTCCGGTGCGGCTTCGTCGGTGATTGTGCGCTGCGCACCAACAACGACGGGTAATGTTTCCGCCAATCTGCGCTATTGGGCGAGATTTATTCAGCCCAACGCCAACGGAACGAGTGTTATTTTCCGCGACACACTCACAACCCGCGTCAGTGCTGTTGTTCGCGATACACTCATCACCGATTTTGTGTATGCCGTCGGTGTTCGTCCTGCGCGTGGGCAGGAACGATTGCCGCCCGGTAGCGCGGTGCGAATGGAAGTGTATATCGCACGGGGAGATATGGGGAATCTCATTCAATTCCGTCCGCTTTCATACAGCACGATTATTCGCTTTAACAGACAGGTGCTGGCTTTTGGCACAAATCCGCTTCCGCTCAGAGCAATTTTTAATCCCGAAGCAAACAACAATATCCAGCGCATTTCGGTAACA
The DNA here is from genome assembly GCA_025455065.1 of Candidatus Kapaibacterium sp. Taxonomy (GTDB): domain Bacteria; phylum Bacteroidota; class Ignavibacteria; order Kapaibacteriales; family UBA4661; genus PH2015. The sequence goes on from JALONG010000024.1 coordinate 50,495, forward strand.
GTCGGAACGGTGAGCCAAAGCGCTCTGGGGCAATTAACGCGGGATAGTGTGTTGTTTCGCTTTACCTGCACGGCGGTCGCCGGGGAAACCACACAAACTCCGATAGAACTGGAGTATTTCCGCCTTTCGGTTGATACGGTGCGTGCAACGGCGTTCCCACAGGCGTTTACGGCTGGGGAGCGCGTCGTGTTCGTGGAAGGTTTGGAACGTTCTTCGTTTACCGCAGCAGCTTCCCGAGCAGGCGGAACGCGGCTTATAGCCCGTGCGCCCACAACAACGGCAACCTTGAGTGCCGTTGCACCAAATCCTGTGTTGGACGCGGGACAGGTGAAATTTACTATTGCCGAAGCAAGTCCTGTGCAGCTTGTGTTGGTGGATATTTTCGGCAATGTACTGAAGGTGCTTGCGGAATACCCAATGGCAAGCGGCGAATACACAGCGTCTGTGCCGATGCAGGACGTACCGACGGGAACGTACTTTGTGATGCTGCGCACTCCTCAGGCGATTTTGACCGAGCGCGTGCAGGTGCGAAGGTGATATGAGGGAGTTGTCATCGAATGACTTATTTCGCCAGCGTTCCTTAACTAAAATAGTTGATTAGAGAAGTTCTATAAAGTTGAGATACTTCCAACTCAATAAATTTTATTTCCGATTGCTCATACCTCAAAATAATCGAACATTGTTTTGCTTTGGGTATGATTTCATCAATAAACTTAGCATTAACTATATAAGAGCGGTGAATTCTAAGAAATCCCATTTGAAGTAATTTTTCTTCTAGTGATCCCAATTGCTGTGTAACTATGTTTTGTGTGCCATCGGTAAAAAGAATTTTTGTGTAATTTCCTTGTGCTTCACAGAAAAGAATATTTTCAGTTTTTATGATACGAAGGCTTTTCCCAAGTGATATTGATAATGATTGCCCTTGAGTTACGGGCAATTGTGTATTTACATTATTGCCTACTTTGAGAATTGAAGGTGCTTGTTGTGCAATAAATGAGTATGAGACATAGACTCTTTGTATTGCTTCTGAAAGATTATCAATGTCAATTGGTTTAAGAATATAATCAATTGCTTTGTACCGAAACGCCTGCACAGCAAATTGGGGATGACTTGTAACAAAGATAACAGCAAAATTGGGATCGTCAAAAACATCAAGGACATCAAAGCCTGTTCCTCCTATAATTTCAATATCTAAAAAAACAATATCAGGCTTGTGCTTTTGAATTTCATCAATAGCACTATTAACGGAAAAAGCCTCAGCAACAACAATAACCTCATCGTTACATACAGTCATTATCCTATGTTTTAAAAGAGAACGCTGAGGCTCTTCATCATCAATGACAATTGCACGTAGTACCATATAAAATGAAAAATATAAGCTGTTCTATGATAAACATTTAGATAGCATTACCGACAGATTGTTTTATGTAATTTCAGAAAGAATGGGTAAGTAAAGAGTCACCCGAGTTCCAGATGGAATTCCATTCGGCATAAATAAATCTTCGTATTGTACATTCTGTTCTTGCATATTAAAGGCATTTAATAGCGCTAAACGCTCTGTATTGACGCGGGTAGAACGACCTAGGCCCGACGAAAATTTTAGATTGCCTTGAGCGTACTTCCTTCCAACGCCATTATCTTCAACGGTACAGAGAATAAACGCATTATTACCCACTGTGGTATAATGAAATGAAATGTTTATATTGCCTTTTCGTGATTGATGAGGAAATTTGTAGTTAAAATCCTGAAGCAATCCAATTCCGTATTTAACAGAATTTTCTATATAAGGTTGAGTAAGCATTGCAGGAATACGAACTTGCAAATATGAAACTATGTGACTGTCATTAATTGAATAATCAAAAGTATTTCCTGTTCGTAATTGCTCAAGAGCAAGGTATTCGCGTAGAAAGAGGATCTCATCTTGTAAAGATATGCTTGTATTATCGCTGTTATTAAGAATATTACGCAATAATCTCGAAAAAACTCCAATGTAATGTGATGCTTTACTCGTCTCCTGCTGAACTACTAACGATTCAAGCGAAGAAAGTGAGTTGAAAATAAAGTGCGGATTCATTTGCAAATAGAGCGTTTGTAGTTGTAAACTCATTGATCTGTTTTGTATCTGCTCTTTTTCAAGTTGTAGCTCAATTGAGTGAACAAGCATTTGCTCGTTTTCACGTCTAATAAGTTGGTAGTGCCTTTCAATTGATGTTTGACGTTGTAGCGAATTTACCAGATATACCAATGTTAGGGTTAATGTGAAAAGCCCAACAATAAGTATGATAAGGACTGTTGGAGAAAACCACTGCCAGATTATTGCAATGCTATTATCATTTATTTGGGAATCCCAAATATTTTTCTCAAATATTTGTTCAAGAACTTCAATTGAAGAAAGAATCAGCCCTTGAGAATTTTTTCCGCCCACAACAAAAACTCTTGCTTGATATTGTCTTCCATAATCATCAAATACGGGGGTGCTGATTGATGAAGCATTTGATAGAGGTTCCAAAAGATTTGGACCACGACTGCTTTTTTCTAAAGCTATATTAAGCCATTCGGATTTATTGCTTATTGCTTGTCCTTTGTTTTGCCCACCTAATACGAGAATTGAATCTACGTTCCACTGAACAAGAGCTTGTCCATTGCTGCAATGGGAAAGCGATGCTATTTTTCTAAAACCCGACAATGATTCTATGCAAATTATTGATGAATCAGTGTATTGAGATAAGGAATTGCCATTGTTACCAAGTATAAGCAGTCGATTATCGAATAACCTTAATAGAGAAGGAGATTGAAATAAGAATGGATACTCATTAAAATAGCACCATGCGGATTTTTTTTCATCATACCAATATATACTATTTGTATGAAGAGAAGTATTTTTAGATATGGCGATTGCTTTGCCATATGAGGTTAATATTGATACCGCACATAATATGGGTGTAGATTGGCTAGGAAATTCCGTAACAATACGGCTTTGTTTCGTTTTAATATTGAGTATTTCTGTTGCCTGTATCGGCTTATTGCGACTATCAACTCCTCCAACAACAAGAATTTGCTCATTATCAATAAACGTTGCAGAATGTTTCTTTCTGGCAATACGTAGCGAGCCGATAATATGCCATGTTTTAGATTCTCTATCAAAATACTCACAAACAGACGTAAGTTTATTCTTTGAGCCAATGCCACTGAGAATAACCAAGTTAGAATCACCGCGTTGGACTAAAGCTGCTTCTGCGTGAGGTTCAAATGTCGAATTTGCATCAACTACTTCGGTCGTAGATATATTTATGACTTCACAACGATTTGTTGCTTGATATTGATTGTTTCTTAATGTATCACTATAACCACCAATTACTAAGATGTAATTATGACTTATTGCCGCAAGGTTACATGAGAAGCGGGGAATTTTCAAATAGCCCTTAATTTTCCATTGTAACGTAGAATTGCTATCAGACCCATACATTGCAGATATATGAAATAATAGGGCAGATACCTGAATAATGATCGTCCGATATACCATATTTCTCATGATTGTTGCCTACTTTCGAGATTTGCAACATTGGGGCTATCAAGAATCTTTACACGTAGCTTACGTCGGATGCGCAGAATTTTTAAAGTGATGTACAGAAGACCAATGATAAGTAGAATAATCAGTAAATGTAATGCGATGATTACATAATGAGAGAAAAGTTTCTTTTGTAACCGCAAACGAGAAATCAAGGAGGAAGGAATATTAATTAATGCCTTATCTGAAGTTTCAAGAATTTCTATACTATTGTGAAGAACATTACTTCCATTCTCTCCACCAATAGCAAGAACAGATTTCTTCGTAATTGCTCCCTGGAGATTACGTACTTCCAGCACTATTGCCTGCATTTCAACTCTCATTTGTAATAACTTCGGGGCTTCTACAACCGACCCGCTTTCCAAGTCGAACCACTCTGATTGCTGCTGAGGTTCTCTTCCTACTTGAATTGAGCCTCCAATGATTAAACCAATATTATTACCCCAACTTATCATTTGACCAATTACTCGACTCTCAAAAGATAAATTCTTGATGGGATGAAAACCCAATGAGTTTTCCACAAGCATAATTGGGGCTTGGGGCTTACTCGCCCAAGTAGTACTAAAAAGAGCGAATTGATTATCCGATAGCCGTACTCCGTTGCCCGCGATAACACCTTGAAATGCTCGTTTCCATTGATTTTTTGCTTTGTCATACTCGTAAAGGCAGGCATTACGAAAACTATCTTTTCCGCCGGTCCGTCCTCCGGTAGCAAGAATTCTCCCCGGCGCTGCTATTTGTGATATAAAAAGGGTTGTTATTTCTGAAGGAGAGGGGAAATGAGCAATTGCGTGGCTTTTTCTTGTCGTGATATTGAAAATCTCCGCATCACTAATGACTGCCTGACCAGACCTGCCGCCAACGATAAGTATTTCTTCCGAATTTATCATTATTGCCGAATGCATCCAGCGAGCGGTGACGAGGTTGCCAATAATTTCCCACTGACCGGTTTTGCGATTATACAGTTCACAAACCGAAGTTACTTTTTTACTTGTGTCCAATCCTCCTAAGATAATAACATTGGAGTCAATAGTTCGTATTAAGGCTCCATGAGCATGTCCTACATTCATTGAAGATGCCATAAATACACAACAACGTTCAATATCAATAATTTCACACTCCCGGCTAACAACGCCTTCTTCTCCGCGCCAAGAAACATTCTGTATGAACCCTGCCGTTACTAAAACTTGCGTGGGAGAAAGCGCTATCGCTCCAAACCGATGATATCCATTATGAAGATTGCCAAAATGTTTCCATCGGAGTTCTTCTTTCTGTGCAAATGTTTGCAACGGTAATAAACTCCATATAATCGTAATAGCTTTGAGTGTCCATAGTAAATATTTACTTACAATGTCGCGGTAATTGACAGACCAAAATAAACAAACAGACCAAAGCATAGTATTTCAAGATTTTGACACGGAAATAGAGAGTGTAAATCTAAAGAGATGCTATAATAAGAAATATTTCTCCAAATGCCATAGAAAATTCTGTAAGAAAAAAGGGAATTTCATACAGTCAGGAGCCCAATTCATACAATCAAAAGCCCAACTCATACAATATTGACCTTCCTGCTCTTGTTATCCCCTACACAGATATAGTAGTTTTGCAGCCAAGAATACCGTAAAAAACATTGACGTGAATTCTTTTTCTTGGCAATTAATAACTCTCCGGCGTTACAGTGGAGATTCAGTGTATTATTTTTTTTGGAGTTTTTATGAATGTTCACACTTTGTCGAATCGCAATAATTCTTTGGAGCGATTTCGGCATCTCAAGGATTACCACACTAAACATGGTGCTGCGTTTGCGGCTATGGTTTATATGCTGGTGATTTTCTCGCTTCCAATGATGAGTTTTGCTCAAGTTGGTACTGTTTCTACCTTTTCGGGTACAGGGATACCCATGGCAAATGGATATATGGTAGATGGTGGAGCTTTAACAACCGCAAAATATCGGAATGCAAGGTCAATCACACTAACGCCCTCTGGTAATCTTTATGTGCTTGATGCTTATGCTGTTAGGCAAGTCAATCCTGTTTCCGGTGATGTAATTACTTTAGCTGGGGCAGACGAAGCAGGCTATGTTGATGGGCCTGGTGTTGTTGCAAGGTTTGAAAGCCCAAGCAATATTTCGTCGGATAATTCAGGTAATCTTTATGTTACCGATGCTAACAGAATTAGGATGATAACTCCAAGCGGTGACGTTAGTACATTTGCAGGAAATGGAATTAGTGGGCATGTGAATGGTTTTCGTACGTTAGCACAATTCAGTTCCCCAAATAGCATGGCATTTGACAGTTTCGGCAATATGTACGTGAGTGATAACCATAGAGTTCGTAAAATTGCTCCGGATGGTATGGTTTCAACGCTTTTTAACAACCTATATAATACAGACATAATTCAGAATGCAGGAGCGTTAGCTGTTGATCAGAATAATAATCTTTATATTGGTGGCGTAGGTATCTGGAAGGTAACCCCATCGGGTGATTTTTCTTTTTTATTTCAAAGCTGGAATGTATCGTATATTGATGGTTTTCCTGGTGGATCACTCGTCATGCCATTAGGTATGAGTGTTGATCCACAGGGAAACTTGTTATTGGCACAGGGGTTTATTATTACAAAACTTACGCCGTTAGGCGCATATAGAATTGCTGGTGCTGATTATTCGTACGGTTATATTGATGGTCATGGTAGTGTGGCAAAGTTCTACAATGCCTCTGGAGTGGTTCAAAATGCTGCCGGAGAACTTTTTGTTGCTGATAATACCAATCAGCGAGTACGCAAAATTACGCCTGGTCCCGCCGCGCAACCTCCAACATGGGTAAACCAAACGCCATCATTGAATGGCACAATAGGTGCTCCATACAGTTATACTTTCCTTGCCAATGGTATTCCAACACCAACCTATAGCCTTATAAGCGGTACACTTCCTTCGGGATTGAGTTTTAATCCAAGCACAGGTGTTCTTTCAGGTACTCCAACTTTGGCTGGTAGCTTTGGGCCGATAGTTATCGGCGCAAGCAACAGTGCTGGGGCAATCACAAGTACACCGTTTATTATAGTAATACCGAGTGTCAATCAGTCTCCGACATGGGTAAATCAAAGCCCTGCACTTACAGCAAATGTCGGTGCCGCATACAGCTATACCTTTCTTGCTAATGGTATTCCAACCCCCACTTATAGCCTTGTAAGCGGTACGATTCCTGCTGGCTTGAGTTTTAACCCAAGCACAGGTGAATTTTCAGGCACACCGACCACAGCAGGCAGTTATGGACCAATAGTAATTGGTGCAAGTAATAGCGAAGGTTCAATTACTAGTATCCCCTTTACTATCGTTGTTTCGAGTGTCAATCAAGCCCCAACATGGGTAAACCAAACGCCATCATTGATAGCAAATGTTGGCACCGCTTATAGCTACATCTTCCTTGCTAATGGTATTCCAAACCCTACCTACAGCCTTGTAAGCGGTACACTTCCACCAGGGTTGAGTTTTAATCCCTCTACAGGCGAACTCTCCGGCACACCTACGACGGCAGGCAGTTACGGACCGATAGTTATTGACGCTAGTAACAGCGAAGGCTCTATTACAAGCACTCCGTTTACGATTGTTGTGCCAACAGTTTCTTGTACATATCCCGTTACAACCTTTGCTGGAGGCGGCGCGAGTGCAGTTGTCGATGGCACAGGCACAAGCGCACAATTTGGTAGAATCTACGGCATGGGTGCCGATGTGGCAGGAAATATCTATCTGACCGACGGCGCTGCCGGAACGGGTCAAGCAAAGATTCGCAAAATTACTCCCGCAGGAGTTGTTTCAACGATTTATACAAATCCTACTCCTAGCCAACTTCTATCACCTGGCTTAGGTACAGATGCTTCCGGCAATGTATATTTTGCTGAAGGAAAAATCATCAAAAAATTAAGCCCCGCCGGTACAGCAACAACCATTGCTGATGTCACTGGCGTATCCGGTAATGTACAAGATGTCGCTGTTGATGATGCGGGTTTTGTATATTACACTGATGGGTCGAATATCAATAAGATTAGCCCTTCGGGTACAAATACCCTCATTACAACAATAGCTGCTGGCATTTATGAATTAGTTGTGTATTCGGACGGTACAATGTATGTCAGTAGCTCAAATACGGCAGCAAGTCCCGGCAATAGAGTGTATAAAATTACTCCTTCGGGCGTAGTTACTCTACTTGCCAGCGACGGTTTATCAAATCCGAGCGGCTATAGCGGTAACACGGGCATTGTTCTTGATGCGTCCGGTAACCTATATGTTTCAGATTATCATACCAGCACAATTCGTTATGTGAATACAGCAACGGGTGTCATGACCACTATTGCCGGAGCATGGTACACATTTGATGATGTTGATGGCAATGGTCTGAATGCAAGAATCGCACTGCCTTGGGGATTAGGTCTCAACGCAAGCGGAGAGTTGTACATAGCGAACAATTATACACGTGTTCGCAAACTGAATACGTGCGGTGTTGGCGGATATTTCCCAAATCCCAATGCAAATATAGTCGCCCCAACATGGGTAAATCAAAGTCCTGCATTAACGGGCAGTGTAGGCGTAGCATACAGCTACACCTTCTTAGCAAATAGCTTCCCGACACCGACA
>JALONG010000113.1 GCA_025455065.1 Candidatus Kapaibacterium sp.
CCCGCCTCTGTGTGGGTCACCTAAGATTGGTATTTCTTGGCGTTCCACAAGGCTTTTTCTGATGACTTGCGTGGAAATGCTAACATACGATGTCTGTGCTACGTTGAAGAGGTCTATAACGCTAACTTTGATAATGTCTAATGTATTAAGACTTGAATTCACGAGAGCATTTACGGCAGATAACTCACATTATTCTTCACTCAACCTCAGAAACAATCCACCTTTCTAATGGCGAATATCCTTATTACCGGCGGTGCGGGCTTTATTGGTCAGGCAATCACGCGCAAACTTTCCGATAACCCCCAACATCACATCACACTTATTGACAACCTCGTTAGGGGGCGCATAGATACTGACTTGCAAGAAATACTCGACCGACCGAATGTTCAGTTTATTCAAGGCGACGTTACCGACATGGCATTTTTTGATTCCCTGCCCACAAATTTTGACTATATTTATCACCTTGCTGCCGTCATTGGTGTGCGCAATGTCATGGAAAAGCCTGATAAAGTCTTGTATGTCAATGCTATTTCCACGCTGTATCTTTTCGAGTACGCAAAACGCTTGCCGAATTTGAAGCGTATTCTTTTTTCCTCAACAAGCGAAATTTACGCCGGTACGCTCAAACACTTCGGTATCGCTGTGCCAACGCCGGAAACGGAGCATTTAACGCTGGACGACATTACTTCGCCACGCACAACCTATATGCTCAGTAAAATGTACGGTGAATCCATTTGCTTCAACTACGGACGGCTTTACAATATACCATTTACTGTTGTTCGCTATCACAATGTCTATGGTCCGCGCATGGGATTTCTGCACGTTATTCCCGAAATGTTCCTCAAAATACGCGATAATGCGACCATTGACGTAGCTTCGCCAGCGCATACACGCGCTTTTTGCTACATTGATGATGCGGTTGCTTCGACAATCTTAGTTACAGAACACGACGCTACGCAAGCTGAAATCATCAATATCGGCAATCAAGCACAAGAATTAACGATACGCGAATTAGTACAGACTATCGCCAAGGTGATGGGTAAAAGTATTACAATAAACGAACTTCCCGACACGCCCGGCTCACCTGCCCGACGCTGCCCCGACACGGCAAAAATCAAGCAATTAACAGGCTTTGAGCCGCAGGTTAATTTGGAAGAAGGTGTTACCAGAATGTATGCGTGGTACAAAGACAAACTTGATACCCGACACGAATAATCCCATCCCAAGACCAAAAGCAAGCCGTTTTATGAACGCAGTCCGCCACTATGAGCGCAGTTCCGCGACCATTTATCACCACGAAGAAGCATATTTGCAGCGTGAGATTGAGGCATTGGACAAAACGGAATACGTCGCAGGTGTCTTATATCCTCGCTGGGAGATGATGGCTGGCGGAAGATTGATGCACAATGCTCTGTGTGTGAATATTTCTACGGCACTGCGCAACAAACTTCGTGGTAAGGGCTGTTCGACATTCAGCAGCGACACTCGTGTCTTCACAAACCGCACTCCGGCGTACTTATATTCCGACGTTACGGTTCTCTGCGGCAAACCCGATCTTTGTAAGCATCATTCGCTCGTCAATCCGACGCTGCTTGTCGAAGTTACCTCGCCCAGCAGTGTGGATTACGACCGCACAACGAAGTTGGTCATTTACGACGGCATCCCGTCGGTGCAAGAATACCTCATCGTTTCGCACACGACGCAAGAAATCATGCTCTTTCGGCGCGACTCACACGGAAGGCTTGCTTTTGTTGAAGTTGCGACCGATACGCTGACGCTTCAGTCTGTTCAATGCACACTTGATTTGCAGGAAATCTACGAAGATGTTAGCTTTGAAGCCAATGAGGAGACAGACGAAGAGCCGGAAGATGATTTTGCCGATAACAAATAAGCAACAATAAGCATTTCACGAATCAAAGTCTTTACACAATCCATGAAAGCAGTTATTCTCGCCGGCGGCTTGGGAACACGCCTCCGCCCGTTTACGCAAGTTATCCCAAAACCGCTTTTGCCGCTTGGCGAGGGCGAACCGGCAATGATGGAGGTGCAAATCCAAATGCTGAAACAGCACGGATTTGATGAAATCTACGTTGCAACGAATTACAAATCAGAAATGGTCGAAGCATTTTTGGGCGACGGCTCAAAATATGGTGTTTCGCTCACCTTCAGCCAAGAAAGTAAGGCTTTGGGGACGTGTGGTCCGGTAACATTGCTCAAAGACCGCTTAACAGAGCCGTTTTTGCTCATGAATGGTGATATTTTAACAGCACTGGATTTCACCAAAGCATACCAATTTGCGATGAATTCTGAGGCGAATTTTGTAGTGATTACCAAAGAAATTATCACGCCCTTTGCCTTTGGAAAAATTACCACCGAAGGCGATTTTATCACAAATGTCGAGGAAAAACCGGATTTCAAATTTGAAATTCTCTCCGGTATGTACTTTCTCAAACCTGCACTCTTTGACATCATTCCCGAAGACACATACTACGGCATTGACACGCTCATTAAAGATATGCTTGCGCACAAAATGAAAGTGGGACGCTATCTCATGCACGATTATTGGTTGGACATCGGACGGGTGAATGATTATGAAGCCGCGCAAGCCGCCTACAAAGAGCATTTCAAAGCAAAAGATTAGTTCTGCGAAAACGGTGTCATTTCCCGCTATCACGCTTCAATACTGCTTTCTCGCTTCATTATCGCTTTTCCGTTCCGTCATGGCAAAAAAAAACACATCAAGTTCCGTGAATGAAATGCCGCCGCCCAAAAGCGCTGCTCGCGCCGAGGCGCTCAATACGTCGCGTCCGGCAGAGGATGATATTGAAATTTCCTTGCGTCCTTCAGGGTTTGACGAATTTGTCGGGCAGGAAAAAATTATCGGGAATTTGAAAATTTTCATTGCAGCTGCATTAAAACGGGACGAAGCGCTTGACCACGTGCTTTTGACGGGTCCGCCGGGGCTGGGAAAAACTACTCTCAGTCATATTGTTGCCCGTGAAATGCACGCCGACATCAAGGTTACATCGGGTCCCGTGCTGGAGAAGCCGGGTGATTTGGCGGGTTTGCTCACGAATTTAGACGAAGGTGACATTTTGTTTATTGACGAGATACACCGCTTGTCGCCTGTTGTAGAGGAGTATTTGTATTCGGCGATGGAAGATTACGCACTGGATATTATGATTGATTCCGGTCCGTCCGCCCGCTCGGTGAAACTTTCCCTGCCGCGATTTACGCTTGTCGGAGCTACTACTCGTGCGGGCTTGCTGACAGCCCCTTTGCGTTCACGCTTTGGCGTGATTAGCCGCTTGGATTATTACTCCGCCGCAGAACTGTTCAAAGTCGTGGTGCGCTCTGCGGGAATTTTGGAATCGCCTATCGAAGACGGTGGCGCAATGGAAATCGCCAAGCGTTCACGCGGCACACCGCGTATTGCAAACCGCCTGCTGCGCCGCACACGGGACTTTGCGGAAATTAAAGGAAACGGTGTCATCACGCAGGAGATAGCAAATATCGCTTTAGCAGCGCTTGAAGTGGATGAATACGGCTTGGACGAAATGGACAAGCGGATTATGCTGACAATTATGATGAAATTCAACGGTGGCCCCGTCGGCTTAAATACTGTTGCCGTCGCAGTCGGGGAAGAAGCGGGAACGATTGAGGAAGTGTATGAGCCGTTTCTCATTCAACAAGGCTTCTTGAACCGCACACCACGCGGGCGCGAAGCCACTGAACTCGCCTACAAGCATTTTAGCGTATCGCAGGCGGGTAAAGCAGATACGCTGTTTGGGGCATTGTAATACCAAAAACCTGCCCAAAAACATTCTCACAAAACACTCTTCAACACCAGCGTTAAAGCCACGCCCAGCGCTGCACCGGAAACTAAGAGCGACCAATCGCGCTGCGGTAATCGTGCATAGCGCGTAGCAACAAAACCAAGCGCCAACAGCACCCCGACAATTAGTATTTGTCCGCACTCCAGCCCACAATTAAACGCAAAAAGCGGTAACGTAATTGAGGCTTCTTTCCCAAGCAGACTTTTCAAAAACGTCGAAAATCCCATGCCGTGAATAAAGCCGAACAACAGCGCCATTGCGTATTTTGACCATTCTTGTATGCGCTCCGGCGTGGCTTCCGTCGAAGTTTTGCGCATACTGTTTGCTTGCTTTTGAAGCGTTACTACATTCACAATCGCTGTGGCAATAATGGTCAGAGGAATAAGAAACTCCACCACAGCGCTTGAAAATACGAGGATATTGAGTGTCGAAAGCGCCAATGTTACCGAATGACCAAGTGTAAATGCCGTGACGAGCCAGAGCAGGTGCCGCCACTGACGCGCATCGTATAAAGCGCAAAGCGCCGTTACAAACAAGATATGGTCATACGCTTGAAGGTCGGAAATATGGAAAAAACCTAATTGCAGATAGGAAAAAAATTCAGTTTGCATTGGTGAGAACATCGGTAAAAAAGTTGTGACATAGCAGTAATTCAACGCCTCAAATATCGCAAAAAATCGTGAATCAGCAAGTATCAACTCATTCTTTTTCGTTCAAAATGTATGCAGAGTTATTGGGAACATGATGCTTGGATGCACTACGACTACATTGTTGTCGGAGCAGGAATTATCGGGCTTTCGACAGCAATTTCGCTCAAAGAACAAGCACCGAACTCATCGGTGGCGGTACTTGAACGCGGAGTAATTCCTAGCGGTGCAAGCACACGCAATGCAGGATTTGCCTGTTTCGGCAGTTTAACCGAAATTCTCTACGACATGGAGAAAAACGGTGAAGAACCAACCGTACACCTTGTTCGCGCTCGCTACAACGGCTTGCAAATACTCCGCAAACGACTTGGAGACAAGGCTTGCGGGTATGAACAGCACGGCGGGTATGAACTGCTCTTTGCAGAAAACCTTGCGGCACTTGACCACATAGACCGCGTCAATGCTGCTTTGCAGGAAATTTTCCCTACACCAACATTCCGCCTTTGCAATGACCTCATTTCGACCTTCGGTTTTGACCGAAAACGTGTAAAAGCCTTGATTCAAAGCGACTTCGAGGGGCAGATTCATTCCGGCACAATGATGCGCTCCCTCACGCACTATGCTCAAGAGCGGGGTATCACCGTGCTTTTCGGGACGGCTGTGGAAGCGATTGAAAGCACGTCATCGCACACCATGTTGTGTGTACAACACGGCGGGGAAAGGCTGACATTCAGGGCTTCCGAGGTAGCACTTTGCACCAATGCGTTTACATCGGAATTTGTGCCGGAACTTGGTATTACGCCCGGTCGCGGACAGGTGTTGATTACCGAACCCATCGAAAATCTGCCCTTTCGCGGGGTATTCCATCTCGACGAAGGGTTTTACTATTTTCGGAATGTCTCCTCACCCGAAGGCGAGCGTATTTTGCTGGGAGGCGGAAGGAATCTCGCGTTTGCAGCAGAAACAACGACGGCAATGCAACTCAATACGGCAATTCAGCAAGAATTAGAACGCCTTTTGAGGGAATTGATTGCGCCAAACCATGATGTCCGCGTTGCAGAACGTTGGTCGGGCATAATGGGCTTTCATGCAACAAAATTACCAATCGTGAAACGAGTAAGGGAGAGACTTACAGTCGGTTTTGGCTGCAACGGAATGGGCATTGCACTGGGAAGCAGCATTGGTGCGGATACAGCGCGATGTATGCTTGAGAAATAAGTAACAACAACCCTTTCATGCGGCAGAATGTTTATTAGACAAAATTTAGAGATAACTAATTTTTTTCTCAATGGTTTACACCCAAAGCCCGATAAACTCAGGCTTGGTAGAGATACAACGAAGATTCGC
>JALONG010000063.1 GCA_025455065.1 Candidatus Kapaibacterium sp.
CTTCGATACCAAGGATGCCACAACGTGGAGAATGCCCGATGATGATTGTCAATTCAGTCACAAACGCTATGGACTTGTCCATCTGCAACGCTGGAACGGGCTGCTGATGAGACCACCCAAGAACAATGCTACGACCGAAAAGCATCGCCGACAAGCACCCTTGCCCCTGGATGTGATGCGGTGTACCATTCACGGAGAACACGACAAACCGACGACGATTTGGCTCGTCTTTCAAGCCAATGCGCTGCCAGCAAGTATCGCAGAGAATACCATTGCCATATGGCACACTTTTAGCGCCCGCAGTGGCATTGAGGCCAGCATCAAAGTATCCAAGCAGGAATTGTCCTGGACAATGCCACAAACGCTTACTGCCGAGGCGGCTGACCGATGGACGCATATCACCGACATCGCCTTCTGGCATTTGTTCTTGGCGCGAAACAGTTCAAGGCTCATACGCCATCCTTGGCAGAAAACAGAAGCCCCCGTTACCCCCAGAAGGGTCAAGCAGAGCATGGCGGCGATTTTGTTGGCAGTCGGCACACCTGCGGGCGAGCCTCGACGACGAGGTAAATCCCAAGGATGGCAGCGTGGACGACCAAGAATCAAAAAAAAGCCGATTCCCGTCATCTACAAAGGGCAGAAAAGGACTGACAACGATTCATCCTGACAGTTCTCTACCCCTGCAATGACGGTTTTTGCTATCCCGCACCAGACGGGACGGGTGTACAATTTTTTTTAGCTATTTTTCAGAATGTGAACAAAAAGGAGAAAAATTTTGTATTTTATGCTTTAAGTGATTCAGCATCCATTCATTCATTTCGGACGATGCGACGTTGTTGAGAATGAGATTGTCGTTGAGAATGAAGAATGAGATTGTCATAGTTGTTCAGAGAGTATTGGTCGTTGAGAATACCCTGATTTTAAGCGCACTTTAGGGTAAGTGTTTGACTGTTTGTTGTGTGTTTCTTCCCCGTTTTTTTTGCGGCTGTCCTTTCGTAGCCGTACCAAATCTTGATTCTTCTTCACTTTATTTGTTCCGTGTTGGAACGACGGAGGTTTTTGCTATGAGAAGTCGTGTACATTTGCTGCTCCTTGTTATTTGCAGCGCTGCGTTATTGATGGTGTTTTCAGGTGCGATGTTCGCACAAGAGGCTTCATTACTTGATGATGTGACACTTTCTAAGGAAAAAGAATTTACTTCGCTGGAAGAAGCACTGAAAAATCCCGCAAAAGTTTACAAACTCGACCTCAGCCATAACGGACTTGCGGAGTTTCCTATTGATATTTTGAAACTGCCGAACCTGCAAAGCCTAAATCTAAGCAACAACGGCATAGAAGCGATTCCGGGCGATATTGGCAAATTACCCAAATTGCAACGGCTGAATTTGGCAACCAACGGACTAAAAAAACTCCCGGCAGAAATTGCCTCGCTGAAGCACTTAAAAGCGCTGGATTTGTCGCAAAATCAATTTTTAACAAGCGAGCTGAATCGTGTAAAAACCTCATTGCCACAAGTTTCTGTGCATGATTGATAGTGCTGTTTTTGCATTTTCATTCTGCTTAACGATATGGAAACGTATCGCCGTTGAACGCACCGTTGAACCAAAAAATCCTGTATGCAGCATGATGTCTTGCGTACAGGGTTTTTGCTTTTTGAAGGGCAGTGTGTGAAAAAATGCCCTCGCAGCACGATAGAATCTGGACTGGAGAGCAATAAAAGTATGCGGATGCTCCTTAAACACCTCCAAATCAAGTCTCTATGAGATGGGGAGGCATTTCTCTTTTGGAAAGGTAAGGATTTTTGTAGATTGCACAATCCTTATAAAGTTACCATGCTACTGCGTATGGAAACAGAAAGAAACAAATCTTGTCAATACTTTCACCGCATCACTGATACCGACGAACATTGCCGTCATCTTTCATTTTTCCCACACATTATGATGAACATTCTCGACGAAATCATTGCTTTTAAGCGCACTGAAGTCCAAGAACGCAAAGAACTCTATCCTACCAAACTCCTCGAAAAGTCGCTCTACTTCTCGTCCCCTACGGTTTCTCTAAAAAAATATCTCCTGCGCCCCGACAAAAGCGGTGTGATTGCTGAGATTAAACGCGCTTCGCCGTCTAAAGGCGTAATCAATAAGTATGTTTCGATTGAGCGCACAAGCATTGGATATATGCAGGCAGGCGCGTCAGCACTATCAGTTTTGACCGACACGAAGTTTTTTCATGGTACAAACGACGACCTGAAAGCCGCACGGAAATTCAATTACTGCCCAATTTTGCGGAAAGACTTTACGGTGGACGAGTACCAAATTTTGGAAGCACGGTCAATCGGTGCGGACGCAATTTTGCTCATAGCCGCAGCCCTCACACCCGATGAAATCAAGCGTTTTGCCGAATACGCACATTCACTCGGTTTAGAAGTGCTGTTGGAAGTGCATAACAGCGAAGAATTGAAGCGGAGCTATTGTGATGCCATTGATATTGTCGGCGTGAATAACCGCGATTTGCAGAGTTTTTCCGTTTCGTTGGAAACGTCGGAGCAGCTTTCGCACGAGATTCCCTCCAATGTCGTCAAAATCTCTGAAAGTGGCATCAAATCTGCTCAGGACGTGCATCGTCTCCGAAGCGCTGGGTATCAGGGTTTTCTTATCGGTGAACAGTTTATGCAACACAGTCGCCCCGAAGAAGCCTGCGCACAGTTCATCAAGGAAGTCCGCGCTTTTCATGCGACCGTGAAGTCTTTGGGATATGCCGAAATGCCTGCGTAGGCGGGCTGTTGTTGGTTTTTCGTTTTCGGTTATTCGTTTTTGGTATTTTGTTTTTGGTATTTTGTTTTTGGTATTTTGTTTTTGGTTTTTGATTCTTGCCGTGCTAATTTAGCTTCACGCATTTAGGCACAAGCAATGAAGAGCCTTACAGACTATAATAACAATCAATAGCAATTTTTACTTGTAATTTTTCGGAGCAGCAATGGCACACATTGACGAAATGTTGGATGTAGAACACTACCTCAAAAATGCTGAATTTATAGCATTTTTGAAGCAATCGGCGCTTGAAGCAATCAATCAGGTCAGCGCAGAAGAATTGGCGGAATTTGTGTTCGGTGGCTTGGACGAAAGTATTGAAGCCTTCGACGCAGAACTTGGTAGCCCTGTCGGAACAGTCCGCATGGGTGCTAAGGAGGATGATGACGATGAAGATTTTGATGAAGACGAATACGAAGAAGACGATTTTGATGAAGATGACGACGAAGAATATGATGATGAGGACTTAGAAGACCTCGAAGAATTTGACCCCGAAGAGGACGATGAGGAAGACGAGGACGACGATGAAGAAGATGATGAGCAAGACGAGGACGACGATATTGAATTTGAAGAATTCGACGAAGAAAAATTCGACGATTTTGACGATGACGATGATTACCTCTAAGAACGCTGCTCTTCTTCCTGATTCCGCACCTCATCGTATCTTGGTTAAAGTTTGTGGAATGTCTGAGGAAGCCAATATCGAAGAGGTACTGGGGCAACAGAATCAACCTGATTATTTGGGATTTATTTTTTACCCGACATCGCCGCGTTTTGTAGGAAATCATACTCTTTCACCAGATTTTATGCGCTCTCTGGCTTCCCGAGTCAGCACTGTCGGTGTGTTTGTCAATGCGCCGATTGATGACATCGTGCAAGCGGTAGAGCGCTTTGATTTTCATGCTGTGCAGTTGCATGGTGCGGAAACTCCGGCTTTTTGTACGGATTTGGGCATACATCTTACAAAGCCGATACAATCAGGTTTTCGGGTACAAGTCTGGAAAGCCTTTAGCATTGCAACGAAAGAAGATATTGAGGCTATTGCGGCATACAACGACGTTGTTGATTTGGCGCTCTTAGACACCAAAGGCGCGGCGCACGGCGGCAACGGAACACGATTCGATTGGTCGCTGCTACGGTATTACAGTGCTTCGGTACCGTTTTTTCTGAGCGGCGGTATTGCTCCCGAACATGGTGAAGAAATTCGCCAAATCTACGAACAGCGTTTATCCAATCGCTTACGAGGCGTTGATGTGAATAGTCGGTTTGAAATTTCTCCTGCGTTGAAAGATGCACAAAAAGTGCATAGCTTCCTTGATGCACTTTGGAAGAGCGCTTGAAATCTTGTAACAATCCCACAAAAAACAGGGCTTTCGCCCCAACAAATCACCACTTTACGAGAATCGTTATTATGACTACACTCAGCATCACTACTGCTTCGCAGCGTTTCGGCGTGTCTGAGCGCGGGTATTACGGTACATTCGGCGGCGCGTTTATTCCGGAAATGCTGTATCCGAATGTGGAGCATTTACGCTCGGTTTATCTCGACATCATCAGCGAGGCAAGTTTCCAAGAGGAATTTGTGGCGCTGCTGCGGGATTACGTCGGTCGCCCCACGCCACTGTACTTCGCAAAACGTCTGTCGGATTTCTACAAAACCCGTATTTACTTGAAGCGCGAAGATTTGAACCACACCGGAGCGCATAAAATCAACAACACGCTGGGGCAGATTCTTCTGGCAAAGCGATTGGGCAAAAAGCGCATCATTGCTGAGACGGGAGCAGGACAGCATGGCGTGGCAACGGCAACTGTCTGTGCGCTCATGGGCTTGGAATGTGTTGTCTATATGGGCGCAGTGGACATTGAGCGCCAAAAACCGAATGTTGAACGGATGAAATTGCTTGGAGCGCAGGTGGTAGCAGCAAAATCGGGCAGCCAAACGCTTAAAGATGCTACAAACGAAGCAATGCGTGATTGGATTACCAACCCCGAAAACACGCATTACATCATCGGTTCAGTAGTCGGTCCGCACCCCTATCCCGACATGGTTTCTCGCTTTCAATCGGTCATCAGCGAAGAAATTATGCGGCAGTTGGAGGAAAAAGAAGGCAGACCGAACCCCGACTACGTTTTGGCTTGTGTTGGCGGCGGTTCTAATGCGGTCGGCGCGTTTTATCATTTTTTGGATGATGAGCGTGTTCGCCTTATCGCATTGGAAGCAGCCGGCAAGGGCGTAAACACTGGGTTTTCTGCGGCAACGACAGCACTCGGTAAATCCGGCGTACTGCACGGCAGCAAAACGCTCCTCATGCAAACTCCCGACGGGCAAGTTGTAGAGCCGTTTTCCATTTCGGCGGGATTGGATTACCCGGGTATTGGTCCGATTCACGCTCATTTATTTGCTTCAGGACGTGCAGAATTTCACGCCGTAACCGACGACGAAGCAATGCAAGCGGGGAAATTCCTCGCTCGAACAGAGGGCATCATTCCTGCATTGGAAACAGCACACGCTTTAGCATATCTCGAAAAACTTGCCGCAAAGCCTGATGAAATCGTCGTTGTGAACCTTTCCGGTCGCGGCGACAAGGATTTGCAAACCTATATCAACGGCGCTCAAGAGCGTCCGCATTGAAACGCTGTTTGAAAACGCCAGAAACACTGCATTTATTCAACATCCTGACTTTTGAGGAGCAATACCCCATGACAGACGGCGAAGAAAAAATGATTGAACTCATGCCGCTCATGCTTGATGAATTGCGCGGCGTGAAACAGGAGGTACGAGGCGTAAAACAAGAATTGAAGGATTTGAAACAGGAGCAGTCCTTAGCAAATATGCGGCTTGGTGCGATTGAGTATATTTTGGGGCATGAAAACCCTGAATTTCGCAACCGAATTGAGTTACTGGAAAACCGTGTAGGGCGCTTAGAATCACGCTAATAAGAACAATTACCACATTTTTTACCATTCCATACGTTTACCATGAGTTTACTTGATTTAGTTGGACAAGTTGCCGGAGCAGCGCTCGGCGGCAATGCAGGCGGCGGCGATACACAATCGGCGCTGATGAGTGCAGTCGGCGGTATGCTGACGCAACAAGGCGGCATCGAAGGTTTGATGCAGCAATTTCAAAACGGCGGCGCGGGAGACCTGATGCAATCTTGGGTTGGCACAGGTCAGAATCTTCCCATTTCTCCCGAAATGCTTACGAGCGTTTTGGGCGGTGAACAAGTTGCAGCACTGGCGCAGCAAGTCGGTATTCCGCCCGAAATGGCGACAACAGCGCTTACACAGGTGCTGCCGATGGTCATTGACCAACTTACGCCTAACGGTACTGCCCCGACGGGCGATGCTCTGCAATCGGGATTGGGAGCGCTTTTGGGTGGCTTTTTGAAATAAATTTTTCTTCTAAACGCCATGATTGCTTGTGTTATAGGCACTCGTGGCGTTTTTCTTTTTCTTCGATTATGACAGCAAATACGACGCAAAACCGCATCAATACTCTTTTCTCTGAACGCACTACTCCTGTTCTTTCGGTGTATTTTACAGCAGGATTTCCCAATCTCCATGACACAAGTACGATTTTAAGCGCCTTGCAAGCCAACGACGTGGATATGATTGAAATTGGTATGCCGTTTTCTGACCCCGTAGCCGACGGAGAAATTATTCAAGAAAGCAGCAGTCAAGCGCTGAAAAACGGCATGACGACGGAACTTCTTTTTGCACAACTGCGCGACGTGCGAACACGTGCTGAAAACCCAATAACGATGCCGCTTGTGCTGATGGGCTATGTGAATCCCGTTATTCAATACGGCGTAGAGCGTTTTTGTGCGGATTGTGCGGAAGTTGGCATTGACGGCGTGATTTTGCCGGATTTACCGCCGGAGGTTTTTGAAGAAGAGTGGAAGCCACTTTTTGAGCGCTACAAGCTGCATCACATCTTGCTTATCACTCCGCAAACACCCGAAGAGCGCATTCGGCGGATTGACGAGATTTCAAGCGGTTTTCTTTACGCTGTGTCGTCGTCGGGAACAACGGGTGGTGCGTTGGCAATGGATGACGCACGAACCGCATATTTTCAACGTTTGAAGCGGTTGAAGGAATCCAGTAAGATTCAAAACCCTGTGATAATTGGCTTTGGCATACGCGACAAAGCAAGTTTTGATGCGGCTTCTGAGTATGCTGCGGGAGCGATTATCGGCAGTGCTTTTATCAAAGAACTCGGCGAAGCAAGCAATGAAGCGCTTCCGGAAACAATTCGCCGATTTGTTGCGAAGGTTCGTTAAGCTAAAAATATGACGTGGAGAACGCTTGGAAGGGGTGAAATTTCCTCCGCATTAACACCTTTTAACAGTCTTACCGCAACAAATTTGAGCTATCAGCGTCTTTGGGGGAATAGAAAATTTCGGTTATTGTTGTTTGATGCTATACCTCTGAATTTATGCGCTTTCTACGACCTTTTTCACTACAACAACCACACTCCGCATCACGTCAATTCATCTTGATTCCGTTGTGGTGCGCCCTTGCGTTGGCTTTAACAGCTTGCCCGCACCACATCGAACAAATGGTGGAAAAACTTGCTCCGCCCAAGAATTACAAACCTTCCTACACCACATCCAGCACGTCGCTTAAAAAGATGCTGGAGCAGAATAAATCGGCGCTACCAAACTCCACTAAACCCACAACTGGGGCGAAAACGCAAGCAAATACGCCATCCTTCGACCCTTCAATTCTTTCGTCATTTCCCTACGCTTCCGAACTCGGCAAAATGGACATCGGAAAAGCACTTGCCCGTGTAACATCGGGAACGCTTGGAGGCTTGGATTCAAGCGTCTTTGCGGGAAAAATACCGAATATGGGTGCGCTTTCCAGCACGGCGACAAGGACGATATTTTCGGGGGATTCTGTGAGAAGCGCAATTTCAAACAATGGTATTCCAAATGGCTTCCCAAGCGGTTTACCCGATATTGGTGGAATGATGCAAGGAATGTTGAACGATTCCACACTAAGGCAAACACTCGCTTCGGGGCAGATGGACAGCCTTGTGAATCAGTTCAAAAATTTCGGTGATTTGGGCGATAATACGGCGCGTGACGGTATGTCTTCACAGCAAGCAATGGAGCGCTTTTTGAAAGATTCCTCGTTCAAAAAAATGCTTGCGAGTATTCCTACCGGATTGCCAGATGAAGTCTTGGAAAATTTAACTGAACAAGCAGCCGATGTGCTTTCTGCACCCGGCTCTGACGACGAAATAAACGAAAAGAAATCCTCTTCAAAACCACAAACAAAGTCTAAAACATCTGATAAAACCAAGCCGCAAGAGCAATCTTCAACGAAAAAATCTCCTGCGAAAAATTCTTCAAAAACGCAGCAGTCAAACAAAACAGATAGCCCAAGTAACGCACAAAATCAAGGCTTTGGGGGAATGACCGAAAAACTTGCGCAAATGCTTCCGCAGATGACCGCTATGAAGCAAGACTACGAGCGGGCTGCGAAGCAATATGCTGAACGTGAGGCGCAAGCGGGGTTTGAGAAAATTGCCGAGGCAGAAGAGCGCGAGGCGCAGCGAATAGCCGCCGAGCCAAGTATTGCGCCGCTTGCCGTCCACATCCGCAGCATCAACGACGAGCGTTATCCGCGAGAAGTAGAGTTAAACGTAACGGTTACTGACACCACAGGGCGCTTTATTTCAGGGCTTGCGCCGCCAAATTTTCAAGGTAAAGGCAATTATCGCGAGTATTGGCGGGCGCTAACGGATTCGTGTCCGCAAATGACTTCCCAAGCGGAAACCCGTGTGCGCAGTTTTGAGGTGGAAGAAGTCAGCGAAGGCAGCTTGGACACACACGCAGTGGCGTTTGTACTTGACCATTCGCCGTCAATGGGCAATACACGTGCCTTGCGCTTGCAAGAAGCCGTTGCGCGGACAATGGGCATCGTCAAAAAACAAGATTACATCACGGCTATCAAGTTCACCAGCAAAATCAAAGTCGAAGTGCCGCTCACTAACGACACAAATGCTTATCGCAACGGCTTTTTGATTGACGGTTTGGAGGGCTACGGCGGCGGTACTGCCATTTACGATGGCGTGTTGGCGGCGGTCAATGAACTCAAAAAAGCCCCGAAAGGCGCATCAAAAGTGATTATTCTTTTCACCGACGGCGAGGACAACGGCTCAAAAAGCAGGATTAGTGCGGCATACAAAGCTGCAAAGGAAAATAATGTCCGCATTTTTTCGATTTCTTACGGCGTAACCGACGAGAGACCGCTTCAGAACTTGTCGCAATACACGGGTGGCGTGATGTATCGCCTGTATTCCGTGAAAGAATTTCCGCTTGCCTTTGCTGACCTTTACAAAGCGCTGAAAAACTACTACCGTGTGCGGTATCGTCCGCCGGAATGTGCTTCGGTGCATGATGTACGCTTGCGTCTGGTCGTGCCGGAATTTGTGAGCGTTTCCACCGGAACGGCGGAATATGACCGTTCTGTCTTCACGCCGCTTGATACGGTCGGTTCGGTGCAGTTGGTGAATATCGAATTTGAGACAGGCAAAGCAACGATTCGGCAAGAATCTCTGCCGCTTTTGCGGGACATTGCGGCGTACATCAAGCGAACACCCAAAACGATGATGGAAATTCGCGGTCATACGGATAATCGCGGCGGCACCGAAGCTAATCAAAAACTTTCCGAAGCCCGTGCTACTGCGGTTTTGACGGCGCTTCTCGGTATGGGCGTTCCGAAATCACAAATTCGTGCCGTTGGCTTTGGCGAAGCACAACCGCTTGCGGGGAATGATACCGAAGAAAATCGTCGCCGCAATCGTCGCACTGAATTTGCTATTGTGGAGAAATAAGATGAAACAGCATTATCAATTTTCACGCCCCAAACCTCGCATACCATCAGGCTTCCGTAGCACAGACGGAGCGCCGCGCTCACTTGTCTGTGCAAAGTTCAAAAGCATGATTCTTGTGATTATTGGCATTTTTGTTTTTTCTCAAACCCTCCAAGCCCAGCAACCAAGCGCTTCGCCGATATTCCTCCAAACAACACGCGGAACAGTTGGCGCGATGCACGATGTGTGGCTCATGGCGCAGCAAGGCGCACCGAACTTGCAACCGATTAGCGCGAGCGGTGAGGTAACGTTGGAAGGGCGTATCTTTTTGTCGAACCCGACCGTATTTTTTCCGCGTGAATGGTTGAGTGGAACGCGAACTATGCTCGCAGAACGTGTGCTGACACGCCTTAGCGATTCGACGTACTCATTTGTTGTACGTTTCCGTTGTACGTCTGCTCAACATTGTGATACGCTTTTTCGCTTGCGTGGTGAGATTTTAGCCCCTTCGGATTCTGTTAGTACAATTCGTTTGTACAACGTGCGTTTGACGGATTCTCGCGGAAGCCGCATAATTCCTGCTACCTCGGCGTTGCTAACGGTGGAATCCATCGGCGCTCCTTTTCCGATAATTCGCGTTCCCAGCTTGTCACAAAATGCACCAAATCCTGTCATGCGCGGCGGCAGCACATCGTGGGGATATAGGATTGATGAGGCTTCGGACGTAACATTTTCGATTTTTACCGCAACGGGACAGGAAGTGGAGCGCATTGAGCGAAAAAATCAACCGCGCGGCGCACACGTCGAAACATGGACTCCGATTGGCTACAACTCCGGTGGCGTGTATTACGTGCGTTTTACGTGTAGCACGGGCGAGATTTGGCAGCGTTGTGTTGTGTATTAGTGCCGGGTAATTCTGCAACAATTTTCTTTTTCGATTATGAACTCTTTGCTTCTCAAACGTGCATCAAAGATTGCTTTGTGTGTTTCAGTGTTGCTCATGGCAACGCTGGAAACTTTCGCGCAGTTGAATATCCCCTTGCCGAATTTTCCTTCGCGTTCCCGCACAGGAGCAGCCAAGCCTAAGCCAAAATCGGCGGCAGATTTGCTCAAAGAAGAAGCAAATAAACCGCCCGAAAAGCAAATCAATCCCGAAAACGAGACGGAATCAATGCTGAACGATTTTTTGGGGTATTATTCGCACGGCTGGCTTCCCACGCCGTTTTCGACACAAAGTCTGTATTTCTTGTCATCCGGTGCATGGATAATTAACGATGCAAACAGCATTAGTTTCCCGTCGTTACCCCGCATCAATGGGCGCTTTTCGCCCGTAAATCCCTATTCCAGTGACGACGACCGCAAGCCGCGACCGCGCCTGAGCAGTAATTCTGCCGATACGAGCCGTTCAGGAGATTATTACAATTCCGAATACGACGACATCATGCTTGTTTACGAACTTGGCTTGCCTGTGCCGCTTATGTTGCGTTTGGGCATTGGGTATGCTTATCAGCGCGGGGTGTTGTTTGCAAAAGACCGCTCGTTTAATGGCTTATCGGGAGATAATTCGGGGCGATTGATTCCGCTTCAGGAATTTCATACGTTGGATATGCAGGAGCATTACGTGATGGGCATTGCGGGGGTGAAAATCCCGATTTACGGTGCATTTGCTGACCTTTTCGACCAACGCATTTCGTCATATTATTATCTCTATTTAGGCGCTCAGGCGCAGTATAACGTGTTTAATCGCGCTATTCACCATTCACAACTCATTCAGCCCGGCTCGGAATTTCGCTATGGAACGCGGAATGGCATTCCCAATGGCACGGACACGCTTCAACTCTGGAACGCTCCCATGACGACGCTTCCACAGTGGCGTATTCAGCCGGAAATTGCGTTTGGGTGGGGTTTAAGCGGGGAAGCGAGTATTTTCGGGAATCAATTCGGCGCGGCTGCTTTGATGGAAGTGTTTGGTGTGCTGCCCATGCAGACCGTAACGACCGATGCGGCTTGGCGGCAGTATATTGTGGGTTTTCGCTTTGCTATTGGGTGGCATAGGAGAATTGGGAAGTAAGGTTTGATGAGGCTTTGAGCAATGTATGTTTGAAATTGGTATTTCGGTAAAAAAAACGTAGTTTTGAAGTCTTTGTAATTCAAAATTTTACGTTCAATTTGTGCGATTTCGCCAATTCACCATGCACACCAAAACCAAGCAACCACGCGCTAAGAGCGCTCCCGCACTTCCCCCGAAAACCGATATTTCCACCGTATCGGTCATCACGCTCGGATGCAGTAAAAACACGACCGATTCGGAAATTTTAATGGGTATGATTCAGGCACACGGCATGAATTTCGTACCTGCACGCGAAGCGGATGCTGTTATCATCAATACCTGCGGTTTTATTGACCGTGCTAAAGAAGAAAGCATCGAAACGATTTTCGAGGCGATTCGCCAAAAAGAAGAACTCGCTGCCGAAGGGAAGGCGCAAAAGCTGATAGTTGCGGGATGTTTGTCGCAGAGGTACGGGGAAGATTTGCGGAAAGAAATGCCGCAAGTGGATAATTTTTTTGGGGAGTCTGATTTTGAAAATGTGGTCAAATCGCTTACACCGAATTTTAAGTATTCCCTGCTTGGAGAGCGTGTCATTACTACGTCGCCGCATTATTCCTATCTCAAAATTTCCGAAGGCTGCGATAACCCGTGTTCCTTTTGTGCAATTCCGCTTATTCGCGGTGGACACCGTTCGCGTCCTGTGGAAAAACTCGTGGAAGAAGCGCAGTTTCTTGTGTCGAAGGGTGTCAAAGAAATTGTCTTGATTGCCCAAGACCTCACCGATTATGGGCGCGACCTGACGGGAAAGCGCACTCTTGCTGACCTTCTGACGAATCTTTCCGATGTGCAAGGCTTAGAATGGCTGCGGCTTATGTATGCTTTTCCGTCGAAGTTTCCCCGCGATATTTTGCCGGTGATTGCGGAACGTCCGAACATCTGCAAGTATCTGGATATGCCGCTCCAACACGCTTCCACGAATGTTTTGAAGTCCATGCGGCGTGGTATTACGCGCAATACGACGGAAAATCTTTTGCGAGACATCCGCGAGGCAGTTCCCGGAATAGCGCTTCGTACCACGTTTATTGTGGGCTATCCAAGTGAGACGGAGGCGGATTTTCAGGAATTATGTGATTTTGTGCAGGAGCAGCGTTTTGACCGTGTTGGCTGTTTCGAGTATTCGCAGGAAGACGACACGTATTCCTACATTCTCGGCGACCCAATTCCTGCCGAAGTCAAGCAGGAACGCGCTGCGCGGCTGATGGCAATTCAACGCGAAATTTCACAGGAGAAAAATGAGGCAAAAGTCGGGAAACGGCTGAAAATTTTGATTGACCAGACTTTCACCGATGAAAACGGGAACATTGAGTATCAAGGACGCTGCGAAGCCGACGCGCCGGAAGTGGATAACGAAGTGTTTATCAAGTCCCGAAAGCCGCTTCAAACAGGCGATTTCGTTATGGCAGACATTTATGATGCAGCGGAGTATGATTTGTTTGGGGAAGTGGTGTAATACCAATTTGAGTTGATAACTGTGCAAAAAAATCCGGCTTCAGTGGCACAGACATTCTTGTCTGTGCGAGTATTTATGCTGTTTCCAGAGAAAAGCGGACGTTTTACTTGAAATATTCTCGAACTCACGTAATGCGTACAATCTCTACTCCACCGTAACACTTTTCGCCAAATTACGCGGCATATCCACATTACAACCGCGCTCGACGGCAATGTAATACGCCAAAAGTTGAAGCGGAATCACCGACAAGACAGGCGTAAGCATCGGGTGTGTATTGGGAATGTAAATCACGTGTTCGGCAAACTCTGCAATGCGTGTATCGCCTTCATTGGCAATAGCGATAATACGACCGTTCCGAGCGCGTACTTCCTGAATGTTCGAGAGAACTTTGTCGTAAATTTCGTCTTGTGTCGCAATGCAGACAACCGGCATATTTTCGTCAATAAGCGCAATCGGTCCGTGCTTCATTTCTGCCGCCGGATAACCTTCGGCGTGGATATACGAAATTTCTTTCAGCTTTAATGCG
The DNA here is from genome assembly GCA_025455065.1 of Candidatus Kapaibacterium sp. GTDB lineage: Bacteria > Bacteroidota > Ignavibacteria > Kapaibacteriales > UBA4661 > PH2015. Next base: position 13,723 of record JALONG010000063.1, read on the forward strand.
CCTTCCAGAGCAACGGGGAAATTATAGCCGCGGCCCAAGTACAAGAAATTTTTCGCAGCAGCATATTCCAACGCGATTTTTTTGATGGATTCGGCGCGAGTGAGAATGTACTGAATTTGTTCGGGAACGCGCTCTATTGCTTGTGCAATTTCCATGCCTTCGCGTTGGGACAAGCGGCGTGTGCGCCCCAAATAGAGCGCAACGAGCATAATTGCTGCCAACTGCGACGTAAAGGCTTTCGTGGAAGCAACACCAATTTCCGGTCCGGCGTGGAGATAAATGCCTGCATCGGTTTCCCGTGCAATCGAACTGCCCACAACATTGACTAAACCTATTGCCGTCGCACCTTTCATTTTTGCTTCGCGTATTGCCGCAAGAGTGTCGGCAGTTTCACCGCTTTGGGAAATAGCGATAACGACATCATCCGGCGTGATGACGGGGTTGCGATAGCGAAATTCCGACGCATATTCTACTTCCACGGGAATACCCGCCAACTGCTCAATCATGTACTCGCCGACAAGCGCCGAATGCCATGATGTGCCGCACGCCGTGAAGATGATGCGTTGCGCACGGCGAAGTTTGTCCAAGACAGGGTTTAAGCCGCCAAGCCGCACATTTCCTTCGTGCGCAAGCAATCGCCCGCGAAAACAATCTTGGAAGGTGCGAGATTGTTCGTGGATTTCTTTCAACATAAAATGCTCGAAGCCGCCTTTTTCAATGCTTTCGAGGTCGAATTCCACTTCGTGAATGATGCTGTCGGTGGTTTCGTTGTCAATCGTTTTGGTGATGTAGCCTTCGCGCGAAAGGATGACCATTTCATCTTCTTGCAGATAAATCACATGGCGCGTGTGCTGGATAATCGCAGAAGCATCGGACGCAAGGAAATTTTCATGCTCGCCAATGCCCACCAAAAGGGGACTGCCGCGACGCGCACCAATGAGCTTGTCCGGCTCAAGCGTGGAGACAACGGCAATACCAAACGTACCTTCTACTTCGCACAGTGCAAGGCGCACTGCTTCTGTGAGGTCTTGTGTTTTTTCGTAAAAGGAGTGAATGAACATCGTCAAAACTTCCGTATCGGTCTCGGAGCGGAAGGTGTAGCCTTGCTTTTGAAGGCGTTGTTTAATGGCAGCGTAATTTTCAATAATGCCGTTGTGAACAAGCGCAATGGTGTTTGCCATGTCCGTATGCGGGTGCGCATTAGCATCATTTGGAGCGCCGTGTGTTGCCCATCGCGTATGCCCGATGCCCAACGAACCTCGTAATTGCTGCTGTTTGACGGCTTTGTCTAATTCGGAAACTTTTCCTGCTTTTTTGCAAATATCCAAGTGCATACTACCATTCACGCCATTTGCAAGTGCGATTCCGGCGGAATCATACCCGCGATATTCCAAGCGTTTCAGCCCTGTGAGGATAATAGGCGTTGCATTTTTTGAGCCGATATACCCAACGATTCCACACATAGAAACAACCTTCGTAATTGATTGAAAGAAGGGGAGTTACAACATTTCGGCGAACTGCCCCGCAGAACACCGAAAAGATTTGTAAGTTACGGTTTTTTGGTGGAATAACCGATGATTTTTTGCGCAAATTACAGGGTAGGAGTCTTGACACGGAAAACACGGATTTCAGGAATGTCGGACATTATCCTGAAAGGAGAAAAATGAACGTTTCATGGTCTCCCATGAAAATCTCTTGTACCCAAGTTTTCCCCATCCGAACATGTCGTGGTTATCGTAAAAGGTGTAGTTTCTTTAAGCCCGCAGGCACAGTAAACTGTTCCATTGTGTGTTCTAAGTGTTCCGTTAAATCATTCAGTTCGCCGATTGCCATAGCAATGCGTTCCGAATCTTCTGCCGACGAGCGCGTAACATCACTCATTACAGCCAGATTACGGCGTATCTGTTCACTTCCGGCGGTTTGTTCGTTGCTGATTGCGGCGACATCGGCGATTGCTTCGGTAACGTTGTTGGTTTTGCCAATCAAGGTTTTAAGGGCGTTTCCGGCATTACTCGCTAATTCTTTTCCCGAATTTGCTTGTTCTGTGCCTTTGTTGATGGCTTTGACGGCTGCGCTTGTGTCGTTACGCACTTGGTCAATCGTGCGCACGATTTCTTTGGTGGCAGTGGAAGTTTTTTCGGCAAGTTTCCGCACTTCGTCGGCAACAACGGCAAAACCTCGCCCCGCGTCCCCTGCACGAGCCGCTTCAATAGCTGCGTTCAAAGCGAGAAGATTTGTTTGGTCGGCAATTTCCTGAATCACCTGCACAATTTCCGTAATGCGGGAACTGCTCTCATTCAGTGCCTGAATGTTCGCCGCAGACGAAAGCACTACGGCGACAATTTCTTGAATACTGTCCAAGGTCTGTTGCACAACACGCTCGCCATTCCTTGCCGCATCACCGGCTTCCCGCGCAATCGCTGATGCACGCTCAATCCGCGCCGAACTTGCGCTGATACTTTCGGCAATTTCACTCACCGACGAGGTAACATCTTTCGCACGGTCGGTTTGTTTTCGGGCATTCGCAGACATCGCTCCAATGCTGGACGAAATCTCGTTTGTAGCGCTGACCGTCGAAAGCACTGCTTCTTTGATACGTTCCAGCATAATGCAAATGTTATCCAGTGCTTCGTTGAAACCGCGATACAAACGCCCGATGTCGTCATCACTGGTGATTTGAAGCCGCACGGTAAGATTTCCCTGAGAAAAACTTTCCATTTCGTGGAGAATTTTTTCAACACTGTCGGCAAGGTACTGTTTCTGGCTTTCAGCAGCAGCACGGGCTTCGGTGGCGTTTTGTGCTTCAATGGCACTTTCCAAACTTTTTTTGCGTGTTTCTTTGAGAAGTGTGTCAATGTTTACAACCATAGCATTGAAGCCGTTTGCAAGCGAGCCAAGTTCATCACGTGAAGAAATATCAACGTGAACATCTGTTTCTCCTGCGGCAACTCGCGTCGCGGCTGCTTCCAAACGTCTGACAGGCAAAGCAATAAGCCTTGCAAGCAAAAATCCAAGCCCTATTGCGACCAGAAGCGCACCAATGGTAATAATGACAAGTTGGCGTTGAAGTGCGGCGAACTGCGTTACGCTTGCGTCTTTGGCTTGTTCGGTTTGTCTGGTTTTGGCAGCAATTAAGCCGTTGAGTGCGAAATACATCCCCCGTGCGGCAGGCTCACCCGGACCTTTGCGGTAATACATTGTTGCTGAATCGCGTAAACCTTCGTTGGAGAGTTTCACAACTTCATCGAACGTGTTCCGAAAGAATGCGAGGCTGTCCATAAAGATGTTGAAATGCTTCATCTCCTCTGCATCACCAATACTTGATTTATACAGTGCTGTCAAACTGTCAAAATTATTATTCATCCTGACAACGGTACGTTTCATCTTTGCCACTTCATTTGGTTCGGTAATGAGCAGAAAATTGAGCGCATACACACGAGTTCTCTGAAAATTTTCGTTGATTCGTAGCAAATATTCCATCGGAACAAACTGTTTCTGGTACATTTTATCGGCGTTCTGCGCCATTGTTGCCGTAGCAGTGTAGCCGATATATCCGGCAACCATCACAAAAACACCAATGAGTAAAAATGCGGCAATAAGTTTAGTTTGGATAGAGAGGTTCTGTAACCACTTCATACACAGCCTTTTGTGGAAAATGGTAAAAATTAAAGCGTGACAAGGTAGAGCGTGATTCTTTGATAGCGCAGTTGAAATTTACGAAACAGCGTGAATCGGGAATTTACTTTTTTGTTCATAGACGAACAAACTTGTTTTTCCTGTATCACCGCAAATTCTTTTGCACGAAATCTTTTGCACAAGACCTCGTGAATTCAAGTTAAAAGCACGATTATTTATTTCAGAAAAGGCAAAAAAAAACTCCTCACCGGCCCCTTAAAAATGCGGATGAGGAGAGTTTGTGTGTTCAGGAGGTTTGCTATGTTTCCATAGCAATGTTCATAACACTTGCAAAATGTCTCAAGCTAAAGACGCTTGAACTGAAGCGCTGTGCGAGACGAAATTATACTTTGTGGAATTACAAAACAAAATTGAACGGGATGCGAACGGCGCTGCTGATTGATTTGTGATTGAGCGTTGCGGGGGTGAAGGTGCTTTTTTTCACCGCTTCGCAAGCAGAGGCAATAATAGCGTTCATTCCGCTATCATCGGTGCGGTCACTCACGAAATTCACCGAGTTTACATTGCCATTGCTGTTTACATAGACGATAAGTTCAAATTTGCCGCTTACATTGCGCTTTAATGCTGCTTCGGGATAGATGACCGAGCGTTTGAGCGCGTTTATGTCAATCGAAGCCGGAGTAAATTGAACTTCATGTTGAAGAAGTTCGGCTGCGCTGATGAATGATTCAACATTGTGAATCACAGATGGGGTTTGCAGAACAGCGTTTTGTGTAGCGGTTGCTTGTGCAGGGTTAGCCTGAGCAGGATTTGTTTGTTCTGCGGATTGTGCCAAAGCCGGAGCGCTTGCGCTGAGGGCAAGAACAAGACTTGTGGCACTTGTCAAAAGTTTGGTTTTCAAAGAACGGGTAGTGTTGTGCGTGGTATTCATCATAACCTCAAGGGTTGTGAAACAGATATAATTTACACTACAAACATAACAGTTCAATTATGAATTTTCAATGATTTTACAATGAACTTTTAGCTAATTTTAGCCGTGAGCGAAATTTCGCTTGTAATGAAATTTTAACTTGACTTGTAAAGCGCTTGATTACTTGTCTTGCAGAAGTGCTTTTGTCTGCGTTGCAACACGCAATCACCCTATGTTCAAACTTTTCAGCGTATCGCCCCAAAATCAAAGCGAGAGTTTCGCCCCAAAGACGAGAAGCGAGGCGCTCGTTGGAAGTAAAAAAGCCGCACCAGAATTGGTGCGGCTTTCAAGTTTTTTTTAGTGTCGGGGCGACTAGATTCGAACTAGCGGCTTCCAGCTCCCAAAGCTGGCACTCTACCGGGCTGAGTTACACCCCGAACTCGCCAATATTGCAGTACAAAATGTACAAAGCAAAATTGACAAGACTTCAAATATACACGTTTTATGCGGGAATTGCAAGTTTTCCGTTTGCTGCTGTGGAGGCATTTGCCTTCGCGCTAGGTTTTACGCCCTCGCGCTTGAAAAAATCTTTCACATTTTGTGCCGCTTGACGAATACGTTGCTCATTTTCAATGAACGCAATACGCACATATTCGTCGCCGTAAGGACCAAAGCCGATGCCCGGACTGACAGCAATCTGCGCTTCGGTAATCAGTTTTTTTGCAAATTCAAAACTTCCCAAGTGGCGGAACTGTTCGGGAATTTTCGCCCACACGAACATACTTGCTTTCGGCTCTTCCATCTCCCAACCCGCACGGTTAAAGGATTCCACCAAAACTTTCATCCGCTTTTCGTAGGTTTGACGAATAAGTTCCACGTCGTTATCGTGATTGTTTAGTGCTTCGATTGCCGCTACTTGCAAGGCTGTGTGTACGCCGTAATCGTAGTAACTTTTTATTTTCGCCAGTGCGCCCACAAGCCGCTCATTTCCTACCATAAAGCCAGTGCGCCAACCAGCCATATTGTAACTTTTGGAAAGCGTAAAGGTCTCGACGGCAACATCTTTCGCACCTTCAATTTGCATGATGGATGGGGTTTTGTAGCCGTTGAAGCAAATATCCGCATACGCGATGTCGCTCACAACATAAAACCGTTCTTTTTTCGCCAGCTTGACAAGTTCCTTGTAAAAATCAAGTTCGACGGTGATTGTGGTGGGGTTATTCGGGAAATTCACCACCACAAATTTTGGCTTCGGAATGGCTTCACGAATGGCTTTGTGAAGATTCGAGAAAAAATCTTCATCGGGCGAAAGTTTCACGCGGTTCACATTGCCGCCCGCAATGACAACGCCGTACGTGTGAATCGGATAGCTGGGGTCGGGGACAATCACCAAATCGCCCGGATCTACTGTCGCCAGCATAAAATGGGCGTATGCGTCCTTCGAGCCGATGGAGGAAATTGCCTCGCGTTCATAATCCAAGCGCACATCGTAGCGACGTTCATACCATTTGCAAATAGCTTCCCGAAGCCGCACAATGCCTTTGGATGCCGAGTAACGATGTGTTTTCGGGCGTTGCAACACTTCAACGGCTTTATTGATTATTTCTGGCGGCGTATCCCCGTCGGGATTGCCCATACTGAAATCAATCACATCTTTGCCGTCGTGCCGTTCTTTCATTTTTAAGTCATTGATTTGCGCAAAAATATAGGGCGGTAAGCGCTTGATACGGTTAAATTCAATTTCGCTGAACATAGTACAAAGTTCAAAGTGAAAATTTGTGGAAATAATAAGTTTTGAAAGGACTAAAATTCAAGGGAGGAAGATATTGGGAATCGCCTGAACATTTTGCGAGTATGCTTTTCAAGTCGCCGCAACGCTCATTTCTGCAATCTGTTCATGTGTTGCTGCGGCGACTTCAAGGAAAAAGGTCGCGCCATTGCCAAGAGTGCTATTGCAGCCGACATCTGCACCCATAGCATCGGCGAGTTTTTTGACAATCGAAAGCCCTAAGCCTGTCGAATGTTCGCCACCGGTGGGACGAGCAGAAAGACGTTGAAACTTCCCGAACAGCCTGATTTTATCATCTTCGCTTAGCCCGGGACCTTCGTCCTGCACTTCTATCCGAATGACGGTATGTTCCGGCTGACCATTAGCAGGAAGAAGAACCGTTTTTACCCGCACGGTGACAGTTTTTCCATGCGGTGAGTATTTCAGGGCATTAGAAATAAAATTCTCACAAATTTGATGAAGGCTGAACTTGTCTGCAAACGCTATTGCCGTCGGCTCAACCTCAAGTGTAAACTGTAGTTGCTTACTTGCGGCTTGTTTGCTGTATTGTTGTACAATATCTTGGAACATTTCGCTTAAACTCACAGGCGCACGTTCCTGTGCAAACCCGCCTCGCTCAATCGCATTAACACTGAGCAGTTCGGCAATCAGTGTGAACATACGGTCGGATGTCGTTAAAATTGTATGCTCAAATTCTTTTCGCGTTGTTTGAGACAGTTCCTCGTCATGTACGAGCGCTTCAGCGAGTCCGCGAATGGCGCTAAGTGGGCTTTTAAGGTCGTGGGCAACAATCCCCAGCAATTCGTTTTTATCAAGATTGAGTTGGTGCAGTTTTTCGTTGAGTTCTTGCAATTCTTGATTCCGCTCTTGCATTAAATCTTTCGTGTGCTTTAACTCAAGATGCGTTTTGATACGGGCAAAGAGTTCTTGCGCATTGTAGGGCTTGGTGATATAATCCACTCCCCCTAAATCAAAGCCCTCAACAACACGCTTCTTATCGGAAAAGGCGGTCAAAAAAAGGACAGGAATATCGCGGGTGATAGGAGAATGTTTCAATCGGCGCGTAACCTCGAAGCCGTCCATTTCCGGCATCGAAATATCCAGCAAAATAAGGTCGGGAATTTGCTTTTCTATTGCCAAGAGTGCCTCAGCACCGCTTAAACACTGCGTAACACCAAAGCCACGCCGTTGAAGCATAACTCCCAAGAGATTAACATTTTCCTGCACATCATCAACAATCAGAATATGGTTTGATTGTTCCATATTCGCCTCCAAAATTTGGTGTCAAGATGAGTATAAGTAACGTATTGTTGTCGCGCCATCAAGGGGTAAGTATCTCTTCCACAAATACTTAGCGACTACATATAAAACAATATTGGGGTATCAAAACGGAGACCTAAGATACTAAGAAAATCAGAACTTTGGCACAAGAAAGTCGCAGCACTAACATTTTTTCTCCAATCTTGCAATGTCCCTCGGATATGGACTTTTGGAGGTGAGCGTACCTATATAACTTTTCGACGCAAATTGGCATGACTACACTGTTACACTGATTGTCCGGATATTAAACGGCTCCCGGAATAGTTTTCGGGTTGCTGTTTGGATATGAGCAATTCTGAGAATCTGCTGAATCCTGCAAATCTACGTCAAACATTTCCGTCCTGAACAGGTATGGGGAGGGCTTCTGTTATTTTTCGCGTTTCATCTCACGCACTCTTCGTGCGGCATCTTTCCCAAGTTTGCTTTTCGGGTCGCACTTAACAGCTAAGAGGTAGTATTTGAGAGCCTCAATCTTATTATTTTGTTTGTCGTAAATCCTTGCCAATCCAACTAAGGCAGGAGTGTGGCGCGGCAGAACGGACAAGGATTTTTGATACTGCACGATTGCTTCCGCATCACGATGTTGCAGCGCAAAGACATCGCCCAAACCTTGCAATACGAACATATTGGTTGAATCAATCGTCATCGCCCTTTCGTAACATTCGACTGCTTCATTGTATCGTTTTTCGTTGATGTAAAAGCCTGCAAACTCACTTAAAACCTCGATATTTTTACGATCAGTTTCCATAGCGCGGCGGTATTCGTCTTCGGCGGCGGCGGGCTTTTTTTCCGCACGATATACACTTGCCAAAATACGCCTTGCCGTTACTTCATCAAAACTCATACACTCTTGCGCCAGTTTTTTTGCTTCTTTGAGGCTTCCACCCGCATACTGAGGGGCTTGCAGGTAGTATTGCGCCATTGCAAAACGAGCGTTGGAATGTTTGGGGTTGATTTTTAATGCTCGTTGAAAAGCATCACGCAAGCGGCTTGCAACTGCAAGTGCATCAATGAGTTCACCATTAAGCGCTTGCAAGCCATACACAGCACCAAGCCAATAGTAATAATCCGCATTATTGCTTGTCAGATATACTGCTTTGAGGCAGTAATTTTCCGCTCGTTCCAAATTCTTGCCCTGAACAATTTCCATCTGACACAAGCGGCAATGCGCTTCGCTGTTGGAGGGGTTGAGTTTGAGAGCTTCTTCAAAAGCATCCTGCGCAGCTTCATATTTCCTTGTATCCATAAGGCTAATACCGTAACGCACAAGCGAATCCGACGGGGGAACCGACTGCAACGGTGATTGTTGGGGAAAATTGTTGCGAGGCAATGCCGAATCAGCTTGTGGAGTGGAAGTAGCAGCACAAAGGATATTCGTACTTATCCGGCACAATAACATCATGGCGGAAAAATAATAACAATATCTTCGTAGGCGTTGGCAAATCATGGCTTTGACAAAAGGAATTCAACAACGGATAACAGTAACAACCACACAGTTCGGCGATAATTTACACACAAAAAGCGTCAAAATCACGCCAAAAATCAGGATAGGATTTCGCAACGCACTCAGGATGTTCAATTTCCACACCCTGTACGCGCAGCCCTGCCAAGGCAAAACTCATCGCCATGCGGTGGTCGTCAAACGTGGGAATTGATGCGCCGTGCAGCACTGAAGCAGGCTCAACAACAAGAGCAGAGCCTTCGGTAAATGCTTTGCCGCCTAAACGCTCAATATTTTCTATCACCGCTTGAACGCGGTCAGACTCTTTGTAGCGCAGATGCTCAATGTTGCGAAAAATGGAGCGTCCTTCGGCGAATAAAGCGACAACGGCGACGGTGGGAACAATATCGGGGCAGGAGTTCATATCCCAATCAACACCGCGTAAATGCTTACTTCCCGTCAGATGCAATCCCGCCTCGCTCCACGAAACTTTTGCGCCAAAATGCTCCAAAATCGGCACAATAGCGCGGTCGCCTTGCGGTGAATCCTGCGTGAGATTCGGAATGTGCATTGTTCCGCCTGTTATCGTGGCTGCTGCAAGCGGATAGGAGGCAGAGGAATAATCGCCTTCGACGGTGTATTCCGGCATGATGTAGGGCTGCTTTCCTTGAACAATATACCCCGTCACTGCGCCATTCTCCTGCATTTCTTCTGCGTGAACCCCTGCTTTTGCCATTTGCGCAATCGTCATGTCAGAATAGGATTTCGACGCGATTTCGCTCACAATCTCAATTCTCAAACCGTCATCCAAAAGTGGCGCAATCAGAAGCAGCGCGGAGAGAAATTGCGAGGACTTCGACGCATCCACCCGTACAGTTTTTTGACCGCCGTAATTCGGAATTGGTTTGACGATACGAATCGGCAGAAAGCCGTTTGTGTGCGTGAGGTTTGCCCCAAGCGCCGCAAGTGGCTCAATAAGTTCCTGCATCGGGCGCTGCCTCATGCGTTCAGAACCGTCAATTTCCAAAAATCGCGTTTCGCCGATAGGCTGCACGGCAGCAACGGCGGTCAAAAGCCGCGCACTGGTGCCGGAGTGGTGAATGTTGATGCTCACTGATTCACTCGAAACCGCCCGTTTGCCCGTAAATTCTACAAGCGTGATAGAATCTGCTGTTTCTTCTACCCGCACGGGATACCCCATTTGGCGCAGCGCTTCCAGCGTCAGCGTCGTGTCGTCACTGCGAAGCGGGTGGCGGACAATGGCGCTTTTGCCCGATTGATGTGCTGCAAAGGCAGCAATAATCAGCGCTCTGTGGGTGAGGCTTTTGGAAGTCGGCACCGATAGTGTGCCTTTGACGGATGCAGGCGTGATGAGGCGTTTGTTCATCGAACAACAAAAAATAGGTAATTTGGAACGATAAATAGGTGGCTACGAGAGAAAACAAGCCATTATGACACAATCCCCTTCCACACTTCCCGAACCTGCTCCAAGGGCAGTTCTACGCCCGTAAAAAGCCTGAATTGATGCGCTGCTTGGCGGATAAACATTTCGTCGCCTGTAATAGTGGTGCAGCCTTCGTATTCGGCGGTTTGGATGTACTTCGTGCGAACAGGATTATAGACCACATCCAGCACGACCATTCCGCGCCGGAAAAGCTCGCTTCCGTAGGGCATTTCGTCCACGTGCGGAGTCATGCCGACGGATGTGGTCTGAATAATGCCGCCAATATCCAGCATTTCAAAATCGGATTCGGTAACGGCTTTGACCTTAAATTTCGTCGTAATTGCCCCGACACGCGCACGGTTACGCCCGATGACGTACATCCGCTTTACACCCATGCGGTTCAGCGCTGCAATCGCGCTTTGTGTTGTCGCGCCTGTACCGATAAGCAATACGCCGTAATCAAGTTCCTGTTGGTGTGGTCGGAGGCAGTCCTCTAATGCCAGAACATCCGTATTAAAGCCCTTCCAGCGTCCTTCAATCGGAACGGCGGTATTGCACACGCCGGACTGCTTGGCTTCATCAGAAATATCGTCCAAAAGGCGGAAAATGGCTTCTTTGTGCGGTATGGTAACGCTTACACCGGAAAGGCTGTGGCGCCAATCCGCCCAAAACTGCTTCGCTTCGGGTGCAGGAAAATTCAGGTACATAAGAGAGGTGCTGTTTGGAAGCAGCTTGTAGAGCGCGTTGTGAAGATATTTCCCTTTGCTCTGCCGCGTCGGATAGCCCAAAAGCCCATACAATGCGGTTTGTGGCGTTTTTTCATGGAGAAAATACACATTTTTCGCCTCGCCAAGCGTGATTTGCCCCGATGCCGTCGGTGCTTCGCCATCCAATGCGAGGTAAGTCCACGCATTGCCGCGTACAGCGCCGATAATCCGCGACGGTTCGCCAAATTCGCCCATAGCATGGATGACCACATTCAAAAAGCGCGATTTTGCATATTCAATTAAATTTGTCGCCACAAGCGCATCACTGGGGCTGTCGGCGGTAAAAACGAGTTTGTAAAGGTGCGCAAAAATTCCCGTCATATCGTCCAGCGTGTCGCGTAATTCCTCGAAAGAAGCGCCTGCGGTCAAAATATGCCGTGAAAGAATATACTTCGTGTTTAAGCCGATAGGTAATTGCGGAATAACCTCGTGTGCAATGGCGTGTTCCACATCTACCCAATCAATTCCGGCAAGCATCGCATCGTTGTAAATCGCAATGCGTTCATCATCCTCGCCGATGAAATAACCACCTTCATCGCGGGAGCGGCACGTAACGATAAGCGGCGTTGTGGGAACGTGCTGACGGATAAACTCCCAATCAATAAGCCTGATTTCATCGCCCGGAATCATATCCACGCGAATTTCGACCAAATCCGCACCTTGAGCGCGTTGCACCATCGGCACAATATCGCTGGCGTATTGCGGCATTACGCAAACGCACATTTGTGGTGTTGTTGCACCGACAATACTTGCATCCAGAGCCTTTTCCAGTGTAGTGCGTTCCACCGACTGACCAAGGACATATTCTTGTGGGGATTTCATCAACACAAAGCGTGGAGCGCCTTCGCGGGATTTTTTATCCATAGCGATAGCGTGCCAAACGGCATCACGCGAAAAACGGTGCGAATAGTCATTTTTGAGATGAAAGCGTTCCAAAAGACTGTCAAAGCGTTGCACATATTCGTCGGGGTAGCCAAGCATATCGGCGGAAAGTCGCATGGCAACACGCATCCCGGAGGCAATCGCAAAACCGTGTGCGATTTGATAGTTACTCAATAACTCAAAAGCGTGTCCTGATGTGTGTCCGAAATTCAGCACCGCCCGCACACCGGATTCTTTCTCGTCTTGAGCGACAATATCCATTTTGAGTTGCGCCGAACGGGCAATAACATGGCTCAAAACCTCACGTTTGCGCTGTTTGATGAGCATTTCGTAAGTTTCAAGATATGTCCAGAGCTCCGCATCAAGCGTGGCTGCATACTTAATCACTTCCGCCATACCGTTGTAAAACTCAAGGTCGGGCAGGGTTTCAAGCGTTGCAATGTCGGCAAAAATGGCTTCGGGTTGATAAAACGCGCCCAAAAGATTTTTCCCCTCAGCGTGATTGATACCTGTTTTTCCGCCGATGCAACTGTCCACCTGCGCCAAGAGCGTCGTTGGCAAGTGAATAAGCGGCACACCGCGATGAAACGTCGCTGCGATGTAACCCGCTAAATCACCCACAACACCACCGCCGACGGCGAGAATTACGGTGTCGCGCCCTAATTTGGCTTCAAACAAGCGGTCTTCGATATTGTCTTTGACTTCGCGGGATTTGCTGGCTTCGCCGGCAGGAAAAGTAATAATTCCCGCAAAGCGCGGATGCGTCCCGAAGAGCGCTTCCATGCGGTTTTGGTAGTGTTCTTGAACGTTGGAATCGGTGATTATTGCCAAATTATGCTTGGGAAAGCGCTCCAGAACAAATTCTGCGGCATCTTGCCAGACATCGGCTCCGCAAATGTAAGGAATGGTGCGCTCTTGGGCGGGTAAGGTCAGCGAAAGAGTTTTGGTGAAGGGCATAAAATCAGGGCTTGTGTGGGGAAGGGGGTTCAACAATCATATAAACGCGAAAGTATTGATTTGTAAGGCTGCAAACAACAAGAAATTCTTCCGGTGGCATATTTTCGTCGCGCCGAAAGAACACGGGAATCGTATGGGTTATATCTCTCCGTGGGTCAGAACTTGCTTGATTATATGCTTCAATAATTAGCACGATAACCAGCATCAAACCTTGTTCATACAGTTCTACAATTTTGTGATACGCACTTGCATCAAGAATAACATGAGTTTCTCGTTTGGCAAACGAATTATACATCCGAAAAATTTCAAGCATCGAAGAGGTCATATCCCCAGCCTTTCATAAGCATCAGTGCTTCTTCCGTTGTTGTGCACTCTCGGAGTTGTTTTGATTGCTCCGCACTTAAAACGAATGAGCGCCTAATTTTTGTACTCTCGTTGGGTTTTCCAAACAGTGCTTCAATTTCCGCTTCCGTCGCGGCGGGGCGCGGTGTGATGGAGTGTGGTTGAGTGTTCATAAACCAAGAAGAAAAATACCAAAAGAAGGAAAAATTTGCATCTGCCAAAAAAAATCCTTACATTTTCAGCCGTACAAGTTTTGTACTCACATTCTGTACGCTCAAATATACACAAAGTTTTTTCAGATGAAAGCCACAATCAACATATTCCGCAAAAAAGCCGATGCTGCTTTGACAAAAGCACCGAAGAGCGCTGTAATGCAGTCGTCTTACGGTTTCTTTTTTTATGGCTTTTTTGTCTTTTACTTTTACGGTAAAAGCGCGGGACTGTTGATGCCATAAATCGAAACACACGATAAAATCTCAACATCCCGCGCTCCAAAAGAGTTGCGGGATTTTTTTTGTATCAAAAGACAACCAAGCAACCAAGTAACGAAGCACCAAGTAACGAAGCACCAAGTAACGAAGCACCAAGTAACGAAGCACCAAGTAACCAAGCACCAAGCAACCAAGTAACGAAGTAACTAATCAACCAAAAACTACAAACCACAAACCAAAAACTACCATGGCAACACACAAAATCGCTATACAAGGCGTTGCAGGGGCATTTCACGACATTGCAGCGCGTCGGTATTTCGGTGCAACCAAAGGCGACACCGTTGAAATCGTCGAGTGCGAGACTTTCGACCAAGTTTGCGAAGCCGTAACGAATAACACCGCAACAGCCGGCATGATGGCAATCGAAAACACGATTGCAGGCAGCATTCTTCCCAACTACGCGCTTCTGCAAACCTACAATTTATCGGTCATCGGGGAAACATACGTCCGTATTCAGCACAATCTTTTGGCGCTTCCGGGGCAGACCATTCCCGACATCCACACTGTGCAGGCGCATCCTATGGCGCTCCTCCAATGCCGCGACTTTTTTGCGAAGTACCCGCATATTCACGTGGAAGAGGCGTTTGATACGGCGGGGATTGCAAAGAAGATTCGCAACGAGAATTTAAGCGGTCTTGCGGCGATTGCAGGATATTTAGCGGCGGATTTGTACAAATTGGATACGCTTGCAGAGGGCTTGGAGTCGAATAAGCAGAATTTCACGCGCTTTCTCGCCATTTCCCGCACGGCAAACCACCTTTCCCGCGAGTACAATAAAGCATCTATCGGCTTTCGCGTATCGCACACATCGGGAAGCCTCGCCGATGCGCTTTCTATCTTCAAGCGCAACCACATCAACCTCACGAAAATTCAGTCTATTCCCGTAATTGGTGTGCCGTATGAATACACGATTCATGTGGATATGCTCTGGGAAGATGTCAGTGATTTCGAGCAGGCGCTCCGCGAATTTAAGCCGGAGGCGCTTGAACTCAAGGTCTATGGGGTGTACAAGGAAGGCGAAAAAAATATTGACCTCACAACAAAACACACCATTTCGGTCACGGAACAAGACCCTGAAGACCCGCAAGAAGTCTTGGCAACAGCCAAAAAACACGCCGACGGCGAGATGGTCGTTCCCGAATGGCAAAAGTGGATAAAACCTGCACAAAAAACGCCGAAAGAGTATTTGGTGATTTCCGGTCCGTGCAGTGCCGAAACCGAAGAACAAGTGCTGGAAACCGCACGACGCATAGCCGCAACGGGTAAAGCCAGCGTGTACCGCGCCGGAATTTGGAAACCTCGCACAAGAGCAGGCGGATTCGAGGGACACGGCATAAAAGCGCTTCCTTGGCTGCAAAAAGCGAAAGAGGAAACAGGCTTGATGATGGCGGTGGAAGTAGCAACGGCGCAGCACGTGGAGGATTGTTTGAAGCACGGCATTGATATTCTCTGGATTGGCGCTCGCACAACGGGCAACCCTTTTTCGGTGCAGGAAATCGCTGATGCAGCGCGTGGAACGGACGTTGGGATGATGGTGAAAAACCCGATTAGCCCCGATTTGGAACTCTGGATTGGCGCAATGGAGCGCGTGTACAGGGTCGGTATTAACAAACTCATCGGTATTCATCGCGGTTTTTCGACGCATGAAAAAAGCAAATTCCGCAATAATCCGACGTGGGCAATCCCGATGCAATTCCGTGAGCGCCTCCCAAATATGCCGCTTATCAACGACCCAAGCCACATCACCGGCAAACGGGCGCTCTTGGCGGAAGTGGCGCAAAAGGCGCTTGATATTGGCATGAACGGCTTTATCATCGAATCACACATTGACCCCGATAACGCATGGACAGACGCTTCGCAGCAAGTTACGCCGGAGGCTCTGCGCGATATGCTGGATGCGCTTGTGTGGCAGCCCGCTTACGGTGCAGTTACGCACGACGATACGTCAAAACTCGACACGCTCCGCTCGGCGATAGACCGCTTGGATGCTGAGTTTATGGAACTTCTGGCAGCCAGAATGAACATTGTCCGCGAAATTGGCGAATACAAAAAGCACAACAAAATGGACGTTCTTCAGCCGGCACGCTGGGAAGATATTATGCAAAAGCGCCTCGCGCAAGGTGGGAAGCTGGGTTTGGGCGATACGTTTGTGAAAGACCTTTTTGCGGATATTCACAAAGAATCGGTTTCGATTCAGCAGTAATCATGCGGTATTGCGAGGCTTTCGCTGTAAAGGCGAAAAGCGATAGCCTCGCTCTTTCCGAAGTATAATTCATCGAAAGGAATCGGACAATGACCACATCTACCATCGAAACACTTCTTCCTTCGCTCTACGAAAGTATTTGCTTCAGAAAGGGTGAGAACCCAACATTTGAGAGGCTTCGGGAGCATTTTTTGCCGGAAGCACTGCTCATTAACAACAATAATCCCTCAGCGCCTACGGTAATGACACTTGAAGGCTTTATCCGAACGGTGCAAAACGCGATTTCTTCGGGACAGGTAGTGGAATTTCACGAGCGGGAAATTGAACGGACGATTAAGATTGTCGGCAATATCGCGCACGTCTTCAGCAAGTACGAAGCGAGGTTTGACGCGGTTGCACCCGAGCCGTTCAGCGTCGGCACAAATTCGATTCAACTTATTCGCACAGAAGGAAAAAACGGCTCAGAATGGCATATTTCCTCAATGGCGTGGAATGACCTCCACGAAAAAAAACATGACCAATGACTAAAAACCAACAACCAACAACTAGAAACCAACAAACCATCGGTATCATCGGCTACGGACGATTCGGAAAGCTGCTTGCCAGATCGCTTTCGCGGGATTTTGCAATTCGAGTTTTTGAACCCGGATTAGAACAACAAACGCTGGGAGCAAGCATTGATGCGGTCTCATTGCGTGATGCTGTGTTGGCGGATTACGTATTTGTTTGTGTGCCGATTGTTGCGTTTGAATCTGCAATGCAAGTAATAGAGCCACTTCTACCGGAAGGTACGCCTGTGCTGGACGTGTGTTCGGTGAAGGTGCATCCGACTGTAATGATGCGAAAATATCTTCGTGCGAAATCACCGATACTGCCCACCCATCCGATGTTTGGACCCGTTTCCGCGAAAGACGGTTGGACGAATTTACCATTTGTGCTTTGCCCCGAACCGGACGCAACTCCGCAAGAAATGGCACTGTTGCGCTTTTGGGAAGAGTACATCATACAAAAGCAAGGCGCACGGGCAATTACGATGAGTGCCGACGAACACGACCGCATCACGGCATATAATTTGTGTTTGACGCAGCTTTTGGGGCGAGTGTTGGGGAATATCGGTATTCAGTCTTCACCGATTGACGCGCAAAGTTTCAAGCATCTGCTTTCAATGAAAGAAATGTCGTATAGCGATTCGATGGAATTGCTTATTGGTATGCATCGCTTTAATCCTTATTCCAATGAGATGCGAAGCCGTCTCAGGGCAGAATTGCAGAGCATTGAAACTATTATTGCCGAGTATTAGCGAAAAAGCCGCATAAAAACAAGGTTTCGTGCGGCTTTTGATTCAACAACATACTTGCTGACTTCGCCTTTATCACCTGTATCTCTCCCGCTCTGCGGTCATTGAAAAATAACTTGAGAAAGTATGCTCCTGCCGGAGCACAAGATGAAAACACAGCAGTTTAATGAACATTTTGCCGCACGAATATTATCCATCTATGGCATCTCGCCAGAATTGATAAAAAATCATCCAGAGTATCACAACATCAGCAAATACGCCATTGCTCAGACTTGAAAATGTCCAGACTATTGATTCATCTTTTTAACAGTTTACTTTTTACAATTTTGCCCTCTTTGTGGGCGAGATAATAGAGTGCTATTCCGATAAATACTAGAAAAAAAGCCGTAAAAATTGAATTTTCAATGCCAAATGCACCACCTGTTAATAATTCAGGACCAGTAAATGTAGATTGAATAATACTGCCCATATCATCTAGTCCTGTGAGATTGGAACCATAAAAAGGCTGAGAAAAATTCCAACCTATATGGAAGAAATAAGGTAGCCATATTCTTTTTGTATAGATAAACATCATTGCCATTGTAAACCCCCAAATCAAATATAATATTAGATCATATAGTTTGAAATTGGAATTGGTAATGTGTTGTAATTCTACCAACATTGCAATGATAATGGCTATGTGAGTACCTAACCAATTTTCTAACTCCCTTAGGACTAGTCCTCTATGAAATAAGTCTTCAACTATCCCGGCAAATAGTAATACAGTGAACATTCTTGCTGAGTAGTGAGTAGTTGTAATACTAAGAGCCTGATAGTACCCTAATAAGTATAAAATGAAAATAGATAATGAAATTGTCGAAAAACCAAATAGAAAACCCCCAAACATTTCTTTGGGGAAATATTGTAGGGATAGTTCGGTAATTTCTCTTTTATCATAGAAACGGAATAAATAGTAATAGCTAACTACCAATACTATACAAGAAATAAAAATAATAATTGGGTCAGCAATACTTTTATCTTGAATAATGCCATAAAAAAATGGTTTTAATACAAAGTTTTGAATGACAACAAATAGAGAAAAAGGGGCAACAATTCCAATGACAATTTTTGTTATTGGAAAATCCGTGATTTTTTTTAGCAGCGCATTCATGAATTATTTTCCTTAATGTGAAATAAATTGTGAAATACATTTTCACAAATCTAAATTTTCAATATCTTTGTAGCAAGTACATACAAAAAAGTATGGTACATACCAAAAATATACTAATAATAAAAATCAATGCTTTAAAGCTCAAAAAATATGAAAAAAAATATCAAAAAAGCTCATTGTGCTGTTGATTA
Organism: Candidatus Kapaibacterium sp.; assembly: GCA_025455065.1. GTDB lineage: Bacteria > Bacteroidota > Ignavibacteria > Kapaibacteriales > UBA4661 > PH2015. The sequence goes on from JALONG010000063.1 coordinate 32,543, forward strand.
TGCTTTTCAGCGAATAGGCGGAAAGTATAAGGGTCGAATTTTATGGGTGCTACGAGATGGTTGCCTTCGGTATGGAGAATTACATAGAGCCATTGTTGGTATTACGCCGAAAATGCTCACCCAAACGCTGAAAGAATTGGAAGTTGATGAGCTGATTACAAGAAAAGTTTATGTAGAAGTTCCGCCAAAAGTTGAATACTCACTTACTGATACAGGGAAAGAATTAATTCCGTTTATCAGTCAAATGAGAAGTTGGGGAGAAAAGCAAATGTCGGGGAAGTAAAGATTTGATTTTTTGGGTGTTTTGATGTGCTTGCCACTAACTCGTACATTGACGAAAGTTTTGTCGTAGATTTCGGATTGTTCGTGTTTTTTTCGTTCTTGTTTCAAAAAACAAAAGCCCTGCATACAAGATTCTACCTTGCATACAGGGCTTTTCTCATCAAAATTTCACCAACCTTCTTATACCAATTTAAGTTAATAATTGTGCATTAACAATCTCCATAACCCAATCAGGACTAACAAGAGAGCGTATAATGTCATTGCTGATGCCCTCTACT
>JALONG010000064.1 GCA_025455065.1 Candidatus Kapaibacterium sp.
TTCCGCGCATTGTCTGGTTTAGTGCGGTTGTTTGCTTATCTCCCAAATTTAATAAAGAATACTTCCACTTTTCAACGGTATTGTTATGGTTTGTTGTTGCGGAATGGGTAGTAGGGGTGATGATGCTTATTATGTATCTGGTATTTATCGCCAGCAAATACGGCTTTGTGAAGGTATTATTGGGAATCTAAGGAAACGAAAAATTTGGAGCAGTAAAAAATTAGGACTACCCACGTTACCTCATTTGTAATTCCTATTTCTCAAAATACTTACCAACAAACCAATATGCCCACATCTGCATACCCCGCGCACGTTTGGCAAAACTGCATCGGCAACCAATCTGCCGCACCCGTTCTGTATTTCCAGCCCACAACCATAGAAGAAGTCCGAGCAGTAGTGCTTGCTGCCGAAAAGAACGGTTTCCCCGTCAGAGCGCTTGCTTCGGGACATTCGTTCTCCGAAGTGGCTTTGACGCATGGTTACATGGTGGATACGCACAAACTCTCAGGAATTATCAGCTCCGACAGCTCAGGAAAAGACCGCGACTTACTGAAATCGGGCATTGACCAAACCTATCTTGTTCATGTTGCCGCAGGGACAATCTTGCGTGACTTGAACCCCGATCTCTGGGACTTGGGAATGGGGCTGCCGAACATGGGCGGATATGACGCACAAACTATTGCCGGAGTAGTTTCTACCGCCACGCATGGCTCAGGCATGAAGTATGGACCGATTTCAGATTTGGTGCAGTCGTTAATTATGGTCAGCACAGGCGGCATCATCTATCGAATAGAGCCAAGTAATGGTATCACCGACCCCAATAAATATCGGCAACGGTATCCTACGCCGCGTAATGTCTTGATTCAGGATGACACGACGTTTAATGCCGTTGTTGTCGCTATGGGCTGCATGGGAATAGCTGTTTCGATGATTCTCAAACTGCGTAAAAATTTCTATCTCCAAGAGCAACGCATGACCAACCTTTGGAGCAATGTTAAAGAGCAAGAGCTGGAAAGCGGAGGTTTTCGTAATTACGACCATTTTGAAATCTATGTCAATCCCTACAAAACACAATCAAACGGCAAAGATAATTTATGCCTGCTGACGCTGAGGCAGGAAATAGACCCGGATAAACTGAGAGGTTTTATCACCCCCGAAATGAAGCATCGGAGCGTGTTTCAAACGATTGCTTCTGATTTTCTCGGCGGAGCCTTAGACAGTCAATCCGGGCTTTTGCGAGGTATTGCCAAAGCCGTCGCTGCCGGAGACCCGCCTAAAACCATAGATACCAGTTTGAATGCGCTGGTTGAAAAAAACTACATTAACCGCAGCTACGAAGTTTTTAATATCGGCAAGGCAAATATCGTTCCGGCGTTTTCTGCTGAACCCGCATTCCCTCTGGCAAATAATACCTTTATTGCTGCTACGGAGTACATTCTACGGCAAGCCGAAGCCATGAAAGCACAAAAAATCTTTCATACTTCGCCTATTTCCTTGCGGTTTATCAAACAAACCAGTGCCTTGCTTGCAATGACATCGGCTCGTGATTCCTGTTCGATTGAAATGCCCATGCTTTGGGATGAATACGCACGTCAGGACATTCAAGGCGGGATGCAGGTTTTGTACAATCTTGAACCGATGCTTATGCAACAATTTCAAGCCCGTCCGCACTGGGGGCAGGTAAACTTTTTTCGCGGTACGCCTGCATCCCTGGCACAGTTGTATCCTCGTTTCGATGATTGGTTGAGAGTGTATAAACAGTTCAATAGCAAAGGCTTATTTTCTAATCCATTTACGCAGCGTATGGGTATAGATATTCCGCTTGCTGCGCCACAAACACTGCCGTCAGTGATTGCGATGGCTCCTTTGCCGCCGCCGCCGAGTTCGTTTGAACAGCAATTAGCATCAGCGAATCAAGCATAAATAATTTTTTCATTGCACGTATTTTCTGGGAGGAATAACCACTATGCAATTACCAACACTCTCCAAAGAGCATAACCGAATGGCTGAAAAATACGATGTTATCGTTATTGGTTCAGGATATGGCGGCGGGATTGCTGCCGCACGATTAGCAGCACAAGGCAAAACCGTTTGTGTGCTGGAACGGGGAAAAGAATACAAACCGGGTTCGTTTCCGAATACGAGCAAAGGCGTTACCGATGCCTCGCAGTTTAACCTTGCCGGAAAGCGTATCGGCTCTGCTACGGCGCTTTTTGATTATCATCTGAACGACCAAATTAACGTGCTTGTCGGATGTGGATTAGGGGGAACATCCCTTATTAATGCCAATGTAGCTTTGCGCCCTGTGCCGGAAGTCTTTTCTGAACAGTATTTCCCGAAAGCGTTTCTGGATGACTTGCATAAAGGGGTAGAGGAGGGTTTTCAAAAAGCCTTGCAAATGCTTGGTTCTATGCCATATCCGCAGGATTATCCGCCTCTCAAAAAAATGGAAGCGATGAAAATTTCCGCCGACTATCTCCAAGCACCATTTTCCCGACCACCGATAAATGTAACGTTTGAAGATGGCGCGAATGCTGCCGGAATTGAACAAAAGAAATGCGTAAACTGCGGAGACTGCATCACGGGTTGTAATTTTTCTGCAAAAAATACGGTACAGATGAATTATCTCGCATTTGCTTTTCAACAAGGGGCAGATATTTTTTGTGAAGCACCCGTTCGCTATATCAAGCCCAAAGCCTCTTCTGAAGAGCTTTGGCAGGTTGTACTGCTGTCCGGCGGGAAAGAAAAAATTCTGAAAGCGCGTACCGTTGTGCTTGCTGGCGGCACACTTGGCAGCACGGAGATTCTGTTGCGTTCACGCGAGAAAGGATTGCCGATTTCGGATATGCTGGGGAGGCGTTTTTCCGGTAATGGTGACGTGATTGGCTTTTCGTACAATTCTGCCATGCGCATCAATAACATTGGCTACGGCGATTCTCCTGTTGATAAAGAAAACCCAACGGGACCGAATATCGCATCGCTTATTGACACACGACAAACGGTTAAAAACTACCGAGAAGGAATTTGCCTTGAAGACGGCTCCATTCCCGGAGCGATGAAAGAGCAGATGCCTGTATTGCTGGCTGCGGCTGCTGCAACGCTTGGTAAAGACACTGACAATGGTACACTGGACAAAATCGTTGAATGGTGGCGATGGCTCAAAAGCCTGATTATACCTATCTTTCATCGTTTTACGACAAGATACACGACAGCCGTAACGAATACCCAGACCATTCTTGCAATGTCGCATGATGACGGGCGTGGGGTGATGTATCTCGAAAAAGATGCCCTTCGTATTCAGTGGGCAGAAGAAGGAGAATCGGCAGGCATTCGCCGCTCGACCGACACGGTGTACCAATGTGCCGAATCGCTTGGCGGTACGTTTATTCCGAACCCTGTTTGGACACCCTTGTTTAATCAAAGCCTTGTCACGGTGCATCCTCTGGGCGGGTGTGTGATGGCTGAAAGCGCAGAAACAGGCGTTACCAACGACAAAGGGCAGGTTTTTAGCGGCTTGCAAGGCACGGCAGTGCATGAAGGCTTGTATGTGATGGACGGCTCGGTGATACCAACCTCGCTGGGCTGCAATCCGCATTTGACGATTTGTGCTGTGGCGGAGCGGAATGTAGCTTTACTATAGCCTCTTTAAGACACTTCAGGTAGATACTTTTTTGTGCGGCTTTTTAGCCATTATATTCAAATTAACCTAGGAGCTAAATATGTCAAATGATAGAAAATTTGAACTTGCTGTACTATCTGTATCGGCTTGTCTGACCGCTGTATTTGCATTTTGGCAAAATACAATTTCAGATAAGCAGAATGAAATTTCTACAGAGTTAATACAAATTCAAAAGCATCAAGATTCAGTCGAAACTAGGAAGGCAGATATTGAACTTCAGAGAGAGGCGTGGAAAATTGTCATGGATGTGAAGCAAATGACCAAAGATGATTTTGAAGAAGGCATGAACATTATTAAAATTCTAGATGATGCGACAGTGACAAATTTAGCGCTCAAAATATTTTCAGCAAATTTTTCAAAAACAGATCAAGAATCTGAAGTAGCCAGAGAATCATTGAGAGAATTCTTTACTCCTTTGCGCGATTCAACAAATGCTAGAAATTCAACAGTTACGATATTTTATTTGGACAATCCTCGTAGCCGAGCGCTTTCGTCTGATATTACAAATACTTTATTACGTAATAACTACCTGGTTGCAGGGCAAATAAAAAAAGGACAACCTGCTTTTAGCAGATCCCAAGAACTAGGAACAAGCGAAATCCGCTTTGCAGACGAAGATAAACAAATAGCGACAAACATTAAAACCTTAATCTTCGATAAACGAGGCTTGAAAATAAACCAGTTCCAACCTAATTCGCAAATAGATCCTGGCAACATTGAGATTTGGATTGATATGCCTGATAGACTAAGAAAAACGCGGACTGCGCCACCAAAAACCAAAAAAAGTAATAAAAAGTAAGACTTTCGCAAATTGTTGTGTTTAAGATCTGGTGGACACAGATTAAAGATGATTAAATTGACGGCAGATGATTCAGGTACACCACTTAAAACTTTTTTATACAATGCTTTAGGTAATCATTTTCAATCAATCAGATCATTTTTAATCTGCGTACTTTTCTTTTGTTGCGGAAGTCCTCAAAAGAATTAAATTAAATTATTCACTCAAACCATGCACTACACCTCCTACTCCATCCCCGTTACAACCTACACAGGTGCGCAAATCGCGCTACAATGCTTTCGTGCTGCTAATGACGGTGCGCAGCCGCTTATTCTCTACGCCGGATTTTATCAAAACGCTTTTTTCTGGGACTTATCCGAGCAGGGAGGAAGTTTAGCGGCGTACCTTTGTGAGCAAGGGTATGATGTCTGGGCTGTGCATCAGCGCGGCACCGGCGGTTCGGGCGGAAAGAAATTACCCAATTCATTGGATGACCTTGCTGCTTTTGATACACCGGCGATTATTAGCTTTGTTCGCGGTGCTACGGGCAAAAAGCCTATTTTTATTGGTCATAGTCAAGGAGGAATTACGACCTTGTTATCACTGATGGGGGCTGTGAAAAACGCTTCCGGCACTGTGTCTTTAGACCCGAATGTAGCGCAAGAACGCCACGATTCCCTTCAAAGCATTGTGACTATCGGTAGTTTTCCCAATATGACGTATCCTACGACAACACCGCTTCAAAACTTTGTCAAGAACGGCATCCAAGTGACGCTGTTCGGGAAAACCATGACGCTGATTTCGTCGTTGAGCATTTTAAATATCGTCAAACATTTCAATTATATTCCTGTGCCTATTTCCGTATCGTTACGTGAAGCGATACTGGACAAGTGGTACATTCGTTTGCTGCTTTTTCCGCTTGCATTTGTTTTGGACGCTATTGCCGTCTCCGGCATGGTTGGTTTTCTCTATAATAAAGCCAATGTGAGTCGTGAAGCCCGTATCCGCTTGTTTTACAGGACATTTGAAGGCTCATTTTCGGGAATAATTAATCAGTATTATTGGACTGTATTGGAAGGGCAAATGTACTCAAACGACAAAACTGTAAATTATTCGGCACATTATCATCTTGTTAAACTGCCTGTTTGTTGCGTTGCAATGCAAGATGACCAAGTCGAAAACCCTATCACGATGAAAGAGCAGATGTTTGATTCGTTAGGAAGCAGTAATAAACACTATATTTTGTGGGAAAATCAAGGACATGAAGATTTTGTGATGAATCCGGCGTTTTTCCCGCTTCTATCGGAAGCAATCAAAAAGGTGGCGTACTGAGAAACAACGTTGTGTATCATTGATGGTAGAAAAACTGTAATCGGTCAGCTTTGCGCTAAATATTGAAAATATTGAACGCGGATGACGCGGATTTGGCAGATGAAGAAGGATTCAGAGATGAATCGGTGCTTTGGAATATCCTCATTTGCCTCTTGAAATCCGCTTCAATCCTCATCATCCGGTCTTCATCCGCGTTCAACATTCTTCCGATTGTATCTAAACCTGATCAATAACGACAAATCTTTCCAAACCCAAGATTCTATCAGGGTTCGGACAGTTCGCCACATATCGCTCCCGCTCCGACATTCGGCACACGCCCGGATAATCTCCCTTCATTCCTTCCATGTTAAACATCACCTGAAAATGTAAGTGTGGAGACCAACCACCGTTTTCCTGCGATTCGCCAAACGTGGCTATTTGTGAGCCTTGCGGGATACTTTTCCCATCGTGTAATCCTTCCAAACTTGTCACCGATAAATGTCCGTAGAGCGTGTGAAATTCACGCTCTCCGAGAATGTGCCGTAAAATTATTGTTCCGCCGTAATCCCCAAACACCGCATTGTTCCTGAAACTGTGAACTTCCCCCGCAAGCGGCGCAAAAACAGGCGTTCCGGCTGCTCCCCAAATGTCCGTTCCCAAATGCAAACGGCGCGGCTCTTCGCCGGATGTCCCGAAATGTGCGCTGCGCCCATACATGGTGCGGTGTTCGTCGTAGCCGCCTATTGCGTAGCGTGAGCGTGTACGCTGAAGTTCGGCATTGATGTAGGCGGTCATTGCATCGGCATCGGCAAGGATTTCTGCGGTGAGTGATGTGTTTGCCGCCGTCAAATCAAGCGGAAACAGCTTGTCCGATGCGGGATTGAAGGGGACGACAAACGCGAATGGTTGTTGGTGTAGGGCGAGAATAGCGGTGAAATCGGGCATTGGTCTTAACGGTCTGTTATGAAAGGTTGCAGTGCAGGAATTTTGCTGAAACGTTGGAAATTACTAAATTATTACGACCTCTTTTCATTGTTGCTTCATCTCTGTTTTATTTTTGCTTCATTGTGTTCGGGAAAATGAATGAAAAACCTTTACGTTGTGATTGTTGTTATTGCGCTATGGTGTTCGTATGTTTTTGCTAGTGCTGCAAATACAGATAGCCTGCTGCGCGTGATTGAACGTCGTCCCCTTGGGATTGCGACGGTTACAGCGTTGAATGATTATGCAATGGTTCTCCACGAAACCTTTCCGGACAGTACGCGGCGGCTTGCCGAAAGGGCATTTGCGCTTGCGGATTCGCTTGGTGACAACAAAGGAAAAGCGCTGAGTTTGAATGTCATCGGTGTGTCCTATTTTATCCAAAACAACTACGACAAAGCCCTGAGTTACTATCTTCAGGCACTTTCGCTTCGGGAAAAAATTGGTGATATGAAGGGTGTTGCCGGAACGCTCAACAATGTCGGTATGGTCTATCGGGATATGAAAGAGCATGGAACGGCGCTTAGTTACTACTTTCGTGCCTTGCGATTGAACGACTCCCTCCAAAACAAACAATTCTATGTGCGGAATTTGAACAATATCGGCGTTGCTTACGAGAACATGAATCTATTTGATTCTGCCTTGACCTATCATCGTTTGTCTCTCGAACTCAAGCGGGCGCTCGGCGATAAGGCAGGTATGGCTTCATCGCTGCGAAATATCGGAAAAGTTTTCGGCAAAATGAAGCGGTATCCCGAAGCATTGGCAATGTTACAAGAAGGTCTGGCAATGCCGGAAGCAGGCAAACAAGTGCGGGCATTGATATTGCTGGATATTGCGTCGGTGCATGAAGCAACGGGGGAATTGGATGTGGCTGTTTCGGATGCTAAAACAGCCATGATATTTGGGCGTGATTTGGGCTCAGCACTCTTATTGCAAAACGGGCATGAGATTCTTGCACGCCTGTACGCCGCTACGTTTAAGCACGAACTTGCCTTTGAGAATTTCAAACGGTTCATTACCATTCGTGATTCGCTTTTCAACGAAGCAAGTACGCGGCGTTTGGCGGCATTGCAAACCAATTACGAACTTGACCGACAGCGCACCCAAATTGAACTTTTGACGAAAGAACGCGCATTGCAAACAACCGTGAGAAACGGCTTAATTGCCGGTGTTGCTCTATCGCTGTTATTGTTTCTTGTGAGTGCTGTGGCGTATCGCAATAAACGCCGCTCTGAGGGTCAATTACGCCAAACCAACGATGAAATCTTGCGTCAGCAGCACCTTCTATCACATCAGGCACAGGAAATCGAAATTACCAATACCGCGCTTGCGGAAAACAATATCGAACTTGCTGCTGCAAACGCGCGTCTCACGGCACTCAATACCGAAAAAGATGAGATAATGAGCATCGTTGCGCACGATTTGAAAAACCCGATTGCTGCTGTTACAGGCTTTGCCGATATTCTTCGGGGTGCTGATTTAAGCCACGAGGACAAAGAAAGCGTATTAGACCAACTCGACATCATCGGTAATCGAATGTTGGGCTTAGTGAAAAATATGCTGGATTCTCACCGAATAGAATCCGGCGGAGTGGAAATGCGTATTGTACAGCTCGATATTGCGCCTGTTGTAGCGATGTCGGTGGATATGTACCAAGAACGCGCCGCACAAAAAAATATCATGCTGCATTGGGAAGAACCAAGAACTGACACAATCATTCTCGCCGATGAGCAGATTTTTAATCAAGTGTTTGATAATCTCCTTTCCAATGCCGTTAAATACTCGCCGCATGGGAAGAATGTTTGGGTGCGTATTCGTCATTCGTCAGACGAAGAAGGTCATTCGTCATTAGCCATTGGTCATTTGTCAGGCGACAACAACTCTCGACCAATGACTACTGACCACGTAACCAATGACCAAGCCCTAAGTAACCACGTAACTAATGACCAAGCCCCAAGTGACCAAGTAACTAATGACCAAGTAACCAATGGCTGTCTCCGTATCGAAGTTGCCGATGAAGGCCCCGGGATTTCGGAAGAAGATATGAATCTGCTCTTTGGCAAATTTGCTCGACTTTCCGCCCGCCCGACAGGCGGCGAACACAGTACCGGTCTTGGCTTGAGTATTGTCAAAAAAATGGTGGAAGCGATGAATGGGCGCGTGTGGTGCGAATCGGAATTGGGTAAAGGAGCGACGTTTATCGTGGAATTGCCAAAAGGGGGATAACACGCCTTTGCGAAAAAAACATCGAAAGTTCGCAGAAAATCACAGATTGTGAGCGAAATAGTTTTGTTTATTCGGTTTTTCCTTCTATTTTCTGTTTCCGATGTTTGTAAGTGCTTACGCTTCAAACCGTAACACTATTTCATTTCTTGGATGCGGATTTATGAAGACCATGTACGATAAAGGCGCTTGTTCGTGGAGAAAATATTGTCAATGCTTCCTCTGCACTTTGTGTTGTTGCTTTATTCGGATACCCCTAGTTGCACAATCTGATACCGTTTCTTTACCCCCGCCGAATCAACTCCTCGAAATTACAGCAACGTGCGCTTTCTACCTTGACAGCACGTCACACCAGCATTTATCGGATGTAATGCGAGGCGATGCGAAGAAATCCTTTCGTCCAAGTTCTTCCGCACCGATAAACATTCCCCAAACCAACGGCGCACTGTGGGTGCGGTTTCACATTCTGCCAAGACCAAATCCGGCAGGTCAAACGGGTGAGTATTTCCTCACGATGCTCAATAATACGCCCTTGGACACGGTTGAAATCTATCAAGTCTCCAATAACGGGACGGTGGAACGTTTTTCGCGGAGAGGCAATCTCGTCAAATCAGAACAAAACGATATTTCTCTGAGCCGCATCGCATTTCGTCTTGCACAATGTGTAGCCTGCACACCCGACAAGCCGCAAGCTGTCTATTTGCGCGTTACGGGGAAATTTAATCTGCTTTTTGGTTTGGCAGTGGGCGATGATAATGCACTTTTGGGGGAAATTCATCGGGACGATGTGCTGAACTGCGCCTATTTTGGGGTGATGCTGGCGATGATTGCCTATAATTTTTTCCTCATCAGCGTTTTGCGGAATAAAATGCAGGTGTATTACCTGTTCTACGTGAGTGCTGCTTTGGGGATGAATTTATTTATTAGCGGTTACGGGTATCATTTTTTGTGGAGCGCTTACCCTCGTTTTAACGATTTTGCGCCGATGTTTACGGCTTCGGTTGGCTTGTTTTCCCTGCTTTTTACCATAGAGTTTCTTTCTTTGCGAACTCGTTCACCGAGATTACATCGGGTGATGCAGATATTGTGCGGAAATTTTGTCCTTGGGATTGGCTTAATTGCTATCGGTTCGCGCTGGTCGTATTATACCCTCCAAGTCGGTGCGGTGATGTCTCCGTTCCTCATCGTTGTTGGTATGATGGCGTACCGGATGGGCGTGAAAAGTGCTATGTACTACGTTATTGCGCGGACGTTCTTTCTTATCGGTGTGATGCTGTATGGTTTGCAGTTAAACGGTCTTATTCCAACAACGATTATCACGGCGAACGGGATGCTGTTGGGCTCGGGGATTGAAGCGGTTGTATTGGCGATTGCGCTGGCAAATATCATCAATGACTACCGCAAACAAGCCGCAACCGCGCAAGCAGAAGCACTCCGAAAGGCGCAAGAAAACGAGCAGCTTGTTCGGGAGCAGAATGTTCTTCTCGACAAAAAAATTGCCGAGCGCACTCGTGAACTTGCTGCATTAAACGCAACATTGCAACAGAAAAACGGAGAGCTTGAGCAACTCAACGCCGAAAAAAACGAGATTATGGGCATCGTTTCGCACGACCTCCAAAACCCTATCGGCATGATGCGTGGGCTTGGTGAACTTATCGCTGTGAATGTGCATGAACCGGAGATTATCGCAGGTAGCACACAGAAAATCATCCAAACGAGTGACCGTATGCTGGAACTTGTCCGGCAATTATTGGAAATAAACCAGTTGGATACTGGCATTTTGCGGCTCTCCCTTGTGACCATTGATGTTGTTTCTATTGTTGAGGCTTCCTGCCGACACTTCGCTTCCAGAGCCGCAGCAAAAAATATCACCGTGCATCTTGACACTGAAGGCTCACCGTACCTTGCTATTGCTGACGAACACGCACTGACGCACGTTGTTGATAATCTCCTTTCCAACGCCGTGAAGTATTCTCCGCAGGGGAGGAATGTCGTTGTGCGGTTGAAAGATAGCCATTCGTCATTAGCCATTGGACATTGGTCAGGCGATAAGGCTTCAGACAGTAACACTAGTGACGCTACCCACGAGCCTAATGATAAATGGCAAATGACCAATGACCGCTTTGTGCGCATCGAAGTCGCTGACGAAGGACCGGGGATTTCGGAAGAGGATATGAAAAAGCTCTTTGGCAAATTTGCTCGACTTTCCGCCCGACCAACAGGCGGCGAACACAGTACCGGTCTGGGGTTGAGTATTGTGAAAAAAATGGTGGAAGCGATGAATGGGCGCGTGTGGTGCGAATCGGAATTGGGCAAAGGTGCAACGTTCATTGTGGAGTTGCCAAAAGCAGACGACAACAACTTGTGATTGAATATTCCGAAAAAAATGTAGATTAAACAAAAACACCCGTGGAGACCAGAGACCACACAAAAAAACGGGGCGTATTTCCGAAAAGCCAAATGAGTAGGAACATACCGAAGGAATATCATTATGGCAACGTACAAAGTGAATAATCTCTGCACGGACGACCAAACATATACCGTGGGCGGCACTTCTAAAGCAGTCTCCATCCCTCAAGGCAATTCAATAATTACTTTGCCAGATACCGGGACGGTAGTTTTTGCTAATAACGAAGGAAAACAAACCCAAGCTATACCTTTGCCTTTGAAAGTAACGCAGGAGTCGGAAAAAGGATACCCTGAAGGAGATGATGTTGACCATGATAACACAGACCATGTGTACGTGCTGACGAGTCTAAAGGATACAGCAGATAGTCAGGATTCGGATACGCCTGGGGTAAAGATTTCCCGCCCATGAGTCAATGTTGTCAATCGTAGTATTTCGTTCGCTTCGAGGAATAGCAAAGTATTTCCGGCTGTCTGCTTGGTTTTTCAGGTTGGCAGCCGGATTGGTAGAAAAACTGTTTGGTGAGCGATGTACAAATATGTTAGCTCTTTTGCGCCAAGAAGTTTTGAGACAAGCAAATACACTACACCATTATGAAATATTGCTTTCTCTTCCTTTTATTGTTTGCCTCGTGGCATTTTCCTAACCCCGAAATGCCAAATATTCGCAGTATTCAGCAATCTGGCGAACGCGATTCTCTACACCGCGTGTTAGTTACTGCCAAGCATGACACCACACTAATCAGCGCGATGATCGAACTATCGTGGTATTATCTGAGTGTGGCATCTCGTTACGATTCTTCGATGATCTATGCAAAAGAAGCGCAAAAACTAGCGAAAAAAATCGGCTCCAAGAAATGGGCTGCTGATGCGTTGAGTACGATGGCGAGTATTAACTTGGTGCAAGGAAAATACAAAGACGCTTTGGAATACTACATGAAATTGCTGCCTGTGCGAGAAGAACTGGGGAGTAAGGCCGCTATTGCGAGTAATCTGAGTAATATTGGTGTTGTGTACTATCAGCTCGGCAACTATAAGGATGCTTTGGATTACTATGGCAAGTCGTTGCGGATACGGGAAGAAATTGGCAACGCAATGGAAATCTGTACGTCGCTGAACAACATTGGGGTTGTGTATTACCAGCAAGGCAAATATGGGCAAGCATTGGAGTATTATAGTAAAGCACTGCGGATATATGAGGCGCAGAACAGCAAAAAAGACATTGCGATGTCGCTCCGTAATATGGGGATAGTGTATGCCGAGCAAGGCAGATACAGCGAGGCATTGGAGAATTATTTCAAATCCTTGCGATTACTCGAAGAACTTGGTATCAAGGACAAAATTTCAGCCTCATTGCGCAGCATTGGAAATGTGTACTTCCGGCAGGGCAGATACAGCGAGGCATTGGAGTATCAAACTAAATCACTCAGAATCAATCAAAAAATTGCTAATAAAGTAGGTATTGCTGAGGATTTAAGAAGTATTGGAGACAACTACCTCACACAAGGCAAGTATAGTGAAGCTATAGAGGTTTTACTCAAAGCACTCAAACTACATGAAGAACTTGGGGAAAAAAAAAACATAGCAACTACCTTGAACAGTATCGGAGAAATCTATAAAGCGCAAGGGAAATATCAAGAATCCTTAAGTTGTTACCAGCGCTCGCTAGGGATACAAGAGGAAACTGGCGATAAAGTGCGCGTAAGCCAAACACTTAATCATATTGGCAGTGCGTATCGTATGCTGCGGAATTTTGATAACACGATATTTTATTCCCTCCGTGCGCTTCGGCTTGCAGACTCCCTTGGCGCACGACCGCAAAAAAGGGATGCCTTTGAAGCGCTCTCCATCTGCTACGACTCGCTGGGGCAGCACAAACGGGCGCTGGAATATCATCGTCAATTTGTGGCACTGAAAGATTCGATTGTGAACGCCGAAAGCCTTGAAAAAACCGCCAAACTCCGCGAAAGCTACGACGCGGAAAAGCGCGAACAGCAAATCGCTCTTTTAAGCAAAGAAACGGAAATTTTGAGCAAAGACAAATCCCTCAAAGAAAGCGAAATTGCCCGTCAGCAAGCCGAACTCGCCCGTGCCGATGCCGTCCAACTGGTACAAGAGCAATCTATTCGCTTGCTGGTGAATGACAAGGAACTACGGCAACTCACGCTTAAACAGCAGGAAGCTGCTCTCACCGAAGCACGTCTGCGCGAGGAGCGTTCGCAAGAAGCTCTCAAACTCGCTGCTGCACAAAGCGCACTTCAACGGGTCGAACTTTCCCGCCGTAGCCTCATCCAATGGGTATTGGCGGCAATGCTGCTCGCAGTGGCGGGAGGGGCTGTCTGGTTTGGCGTGCTGTACCGTCAGAAAAGCCAAGCAAACAGTGCTATCCTGCAACAACAAAAACTGTTGGAAGAACAAGCCATTGAGATTCAGATGGCGAATCACGAACTTCATCAGCAGAACGAAGAATTGTTTGCCCTGAACAATGAAAAGAACGAGATTATGGGCATTGTTTCGCATGACCTGAAAAACCCTATCGGCGCGGTACGCAGCTATGCTGAACTCATTCAAAGCCAAATTCTCTCTCCCGAAGAAGTGCCGGGAGCGATAGAACACATCGTACAGGTAAGCGACAGGATGTTGGAGTTGGTAAAAAATCTTCTTGATATGAACCAACTGGAAACAGGTGGATTACATTTGCATCCGATAAGTTTCGATATTACCTCTGTGGTGGAAGCCACTGTTTATCAATATCAGACACCTGCTCAAGCAAAGAATATCACGTTGCACTTTCACGCCACAGACGAAGAACATATCGTCTTGGCTGACGAACAAGTAACAATGCAGGTTTTGGATAATCTCATCTCGAATGCCGTGAAATATTCGCCGCACGGGAAGAATGTGTATGTTCGCTTGCAATCCAGTGAAGGAGCGGTGCGCTTGGAAGTTCAGGACGAAGGGCAGGGAATCTCCGCAGACGATATGAAAAAACTCTTTGGCAAATTCGCCCGTCTTTCCGCCCGCCCGACAGGCGGCGAACACAGTACCGGACTGGGCTTGAGTATTGTCAAAAAAATGGTGGAAGCGATGAATGGGCGTGTGTGGTGCGAATCGGAATTGGGCAAAGGCGCAACGTTCATTGTGGAGTTGCCAAAAGTGACATAAAATGTATATTTGCGAATACGGACGAATATGTTTAGGCTTACATCAATATAACAAAATTGCTCAAGCATAGGACTTTCGCAAACATAAGTCGCAAGGGGCTTTAGACCCTTGCTAAACAATGACTTACGCAACAAAGGGTTTCAACCCCTTGCCACAAAAGTATGGATTTACGAAAGTCCTAAAGCATGAAATGCATTTCGCCCTAAAGCCATACGTTCAATTCGATAAGTATCCCTCATTATGGCACATCTATTTTTCGGTACTGGCTTGCATCCTTGTTGCCGGCACATACTCGTTGGTATAGTTTTGTGGCTGAACGTTGCAAGCATTCATGCACAAAATCCGGAAATATTCGAGCTTTCTTCGGGTTTGGATATGAGAGAAATCCACTACGGAGTGCAGTATTTTGAAGATGCGGAGCATCGCCTTTCGCTTGACGACGTTATGTCACCGAGTTTCGCTGCTTCATGGAAGACATTCCCGCGACAATCTGCTATCGCCTTTGGGCTTAGCCGTTCAACGTATTGGCTGCGTTTTTCAGTGCGAAATACAACGCAGCCGACGATTTACGATAATTGGCTTTTTGAAGTCGGTTTCCCACCGCTTGACAGCCTTGATGTGTTTGTCCCGCAGGCAAATGGGACTATGCGCCTCTTTCGCACAGGAGACAATGTGCCGTTTGCCATGCGAGAAATTCAATTCCGCACGTTTGTTGTGCCACTGGCATTACCTGATTCCCTGCCCAAAACGATTTATGTGCGCGTCCGCACAACGAGTGCAATGATTCTGCCATTTACGCTTTATACCCGTGAGGCACTTATTTCTTCAGGGATTTCCTCCTTACTCATTTTTGGCTTTATTCTTGGTGTTGTGGTCGTTCTGGGGTTCTATAATTTTGCGTTGTATTTGATTGCTCGTGAGCAAATTTACCTGCGCTATCTGCTCTACATTGCCTCTGTGGTGCTGTTTTTCTCCACATATAATGGTCTGGCGGCAGAGTTTATTTTTCCGAATAGTGGATTTTGGCTGCAATACAGCACTATTTTTGCTGTAGGCTGCGGTATTGTTGGTTTCACGCTCACGACGCAGGAATTTCTTCAGTCCGAAGGCGTTGCACCACGATTACGCCGCGTGCTTTCTATGATTGTCGTCTATTGGAGTGTGATTACGTTGTTAGGTCTTTTTGTGGATTATCGGACGATCAATGTTCTCCAAATTACCTCCTATTTGCCGTCATTACTTGTCTTAGCGGTTGTCACGTATCAAGTTCAACGCAAATACAAACAAAAGCAAGTGGTTGGATATTTCTCATTTTTGAATGTGGCAATCATTGGTGGGGGACTTGCGGGCAGCATCACCGTTTTAACGGGTCTGACAGTGTTGCCCAATAATACTATTACTCGTAATAGCCTGCAATTTTCCTTGCTCTTCGACGCGCTGATGTTTTCGCTTGCTTTGGCGCAACGATTTCAAATTCTTCGTTTGGAAAAGGCTCAGGCACAGGAAGAAACCTTGCGCTTGCAGCGTGACCAAAATATGCTGCTACAAAAGGCAGTGAATGAGCGCACCGCCGAATTGCAACAGCGCAATACCGACCTCGCCGCACTCAATGACGAAAAAACCGAACTCATGAGTATTGTTGCACACGACCTCAAAAACCCTATTGGTGCGGTGCGCAGTCTTGCTGACCTTGTCCATAGCGGCTTTGTGGAAGCGGAGCAGGTGCCGGAGATTACGGAAAAAATTGTTGGCACAGCAGACAGGATGTTGGAATTGGTAACGAATCTGCTCGACATCAATCGTTTGGAAGAAGGGAAGATGATGTTTCATGTGGTAGAGTTTGATATTGCGCCTCTTGTGGTCAGTACCATTGAGCAATATCGCACACCGGCGGAGGCAAAATATATCACACTGCACTATTCCTCACAAGCCACCGCCAGCCTTGTTTTTGCTGACGAACAAGCAACCAGGCAAGTTCTGGACAATATCATTTCCAACGCCGTCAAATACTCACCGCATGGCAAAAATGTGTTCGTTCGCGTAAAAGCCAGTACCGAGGGGGTTCGCGTGGAAGTGCAAGACGAAGGTGAGGGGATTTCGGTGGGTGAAATGACGAAGCTCTTCGGCAAATTTGCCCGTCTTTCCGCCCGTCCGACTGGCGGCGAACACAGCACAGGTCTGGGACTCAGCATTGTCAAAAAAATGGTGGAAGCGATGAACGGGCGCGTATGGTGCGAGTCGGAATTAGGCAAAGGCGCAACGTTTATTGTGGAGTTACCGAAGGCTGGACATTAAAGGGAACTACTTGCTTCTTGGAATAAACGTTTGTGCCTTGCAACACTTGTTGTATTTTGGTATTTTCTTCTTCCATCCTTTGTGAAACATTATGCTTCAACGGCTGCATACTGTTGTCGTTTTTACACTGCTTGTTTTTGCAAGTAGCTTTTTTGCTTTGGGGCAAAGTTCCAAGGGAGATTCCCTGAAAGCAGCGTTGGAGGAACACCCGGCGGCAGACAGTACACGAGTAACCATGCTGAACGAACTCACATGGTATTATCGCGCTGCTGACCCCAAACTTGCCATGCAATACGGAAATGAAGCGCTGCGTATTGCCCGAACATCGGGCTACAAATACGGTTTGCTTAAAGCATACAGCTATCTGGGCGTATGCGCACGGAATTTGAACAATTACGGTCTTGCGGCGGAAATGTACCTCAAGCACCTGCTTATGGCGGAGGAACTAGGCTCAGAGTACGAAATGTTTTTCGCGGTTAATAATATCGGAAATCTCTACATACAACAAGAAGACTGGACGAGTGCGCTTTCGTATCTCCTTCGGAATTTGCCCTACGCTGAAAGCAAAGGGGCAATAGACCAAAAAGCATATGCCTACACGAATTTGGGGCGCTGTTATAGCGGCTTGCAGCAATACGATAAGGCGATGAGGTATTTTGAACAAGCGCTCGTATTGCAATTCCAACGCAAGGATACAGCACGGGTTGTGAGCATTTTGAACGAAATTGCGAATATCCACTTTTTGCAAAACAATGACGAAAAGTCGCTCACCACACATCGGCGCGTGATTGAGATGGTAACGACGATTGATGAGCGGACATTGCCGAAAACGCTTGCGCAGGTAGCCGTCATCTACCAACGGCGTGGGAACTTGGATTCGTCTAATGTGTATGCTCGGCGCTCGGCGGAAGTGTCGCTGAAAGTCGGACGTGCTGAAACTCGTGCATTGGCTCTAAGGGTGCTGTCGGAAAATGCCGCAAAAGCGGGAAATTTTGAGCAGGCATACCTCATTCACATTGATTACGCCGCCGTGCGCGATTCCTTGTTGCAATCTAACGGAGTCAAGGAATTATCTTCGCTCCAAGCCCGTTACGAAGTGGAGAAAAAACAGCGTGAAATCGAAACACTCGGCAATGAAAGCCGCTTCCAACAAACAACGCGGAATATCTCCATTGGCGGGTTTGTGATTGCGCTGATTTTTGCGGTGCTGATTGGGATGCGCTACCGCGAAAAATTCCGTACCGAAGCCATTATCCGCGAACAAAATGAAAATCTTCAAGCGCAAGCCGCCGAAATTTCCAGCATCAACGAACTTCTCTCCGGTGCGAATACAACGCTTCAGCATAATAACGATGCGCTTCAGCACAAAAACGAGCAGCTCGCCGCGCTTAATGCCGAAAAAAACGAGATTTTAGGCATTGTTTCCCACGATTTGAAAAACCCGATTGGCGCTATTCAAGGGCTTTCCGAGTTGATAGAAGCAGGCGATTTAGAACCCGACCAAGTACAAAATATCGCAACACAAATAAACCGTTCATCAGAACGAATGTTGGATTTGGTAAAAAATCTTTTGGATGTAAACCGCTTGGAATCAGGCGGCATGACCATGAATATCATTGCCTTCGATATTGCTCCTTTCGTCGAAGCCACCACAGACCAATACAGAACTCCTGCCGAAGCAAAAAATATCACTCTCCATTTCAGCAACGAAGCCGAAAATAGCAATGTCCTTGCCGACGAACAAGCAATGATGCAGGTTTTGGATAATCTTATCTCGAATGCGGTGAAGTATTCGCCGCATGGAAAAAACATCTTTGTCAGAGTAAAAGAAGGTCATTCGTCATTAGCCATTGGTCATTGGTTAGGCGACAATGCACGTGTGGACAGTGCTGATGCAACCCACAAGACTAATGACCAATGGCAAATGACCAATGACCACTTCGTGCGCATCGAAGTTGCCGACGAAGGTCCCGGTATTTCGGAAGAGGATATGAAAAAGATGTTTGGAAAATTCGCCCGCCTTTCCGCCCGTCCGACAGGCGGCGAACACAGTACCGGACTGGGCTTGAGTATTGTCAAAAAAATGGTGGAAGCAATGAACGGTCGCGTGTGGTGTGAATCGGAAGTGGGCAAGGGGGCGACGTTTATTGTGGAATTGCCTTTTGGTAAGATTTGAAAAAATGCGATATTGACAGTCTGCAACCAATTTTAACTAAAAAAAGACTTGACTAATCTATGAATGTATCGGAAATCTTGACTCCAAGTAATTTATCTTTATGGGTTATCATTCCTGCTATGATTGGTAATGTCTTATGGGTGATTATGTATATATTGATTATCGTCAAAGCTCGGCAACATCAATTTGTTGAAATGCCAATTTTTGTAATAACTGGTAATTTAGTATGGGAAGGATTATATGGTTTCGTCTTGCCTTGGAACAATAATCTTAATCCGATTCTCCATTGGCAAATCAATATTTGGTGTCTTACTGACTGCATTATCTTGTTCTTAGCAATTAAATATGCGAGTATATCAATCTCGACACCACTAGTATTAAAGCATATTAAATCCATAAGTGGGGGATTAATAATTTTTTGGGCAATATTTATTTATGCTATTGCAATATCAGACATAAAAAGTGAAAATGCTATTTCCGCTAACCAAGATCTTATTAGGGAAGCCATTTCTGCATATATCCTTAATATTCTAATTTCGACCACTTATATTTTTCAATACCTACGATTTTACAATCACCGTAAATTTATTCCAGCTATCGCTTGGCTAAAAATGATAGGAACAGGTTTAAATACCTTTGCTGTCTACGTGAATAAACCTTTCAATCTATTAATTTTTGTGATGGGGATTATTGTCCTTCTTGCCGATATTATTTACATACTTTTACTAAAAATTCTGCCTAACAATATAACCTCAATAAGATTAAGTCAGGAAGTAGATAAACCAAAGGTTTCCGTAGACTCAGGCTTAATACCTCATAATACCAAATTGAGTTGATGTATGTGCATAACAATGGACTGCAGCCCATTAGACATTATCAAAGTTAGCAAGGCGCTTTTCGCCGCGCTATCTTAAAATTGTAAAGCCCAGTACAGATTTCGATAAGTCTGTCCCGCACTTGCTCGGT
>JALONG010000065.1 GCA_025455065.1 Candidatus Kapaibacterium sp.
AGAGGGCATCAGCAATGACATTATACGCTCTCTTGTTAGTCCTGATTGGGTTATGGAGATTGTTAATGCACAATTATTAACTTAAATTGGTATTATATGTACTTGGCGAATTAATATTCTGCACTCCGCGGGAAATGTCCAGAGTATTGTATAACAATAGTCTGGACATTTTTGCTACGGTTCTCTGAAAATTTTGCTGGAAGCCTCATAAAACCTAGATTTTAAGTAAAAAACAGTATAACTTGAAACCCTCATAGAACTTAGGTTCTTCAAAAATGTCCAGACTATTGTTAGATAGATACCTTAAAAATTCCACGTGATACCAACCGCATTAAAGATATTGGTCGGTTTGCGCGTTTCATCAACAACGCTTTCGTAGCTGTAATCAAGCGTGGAAGAGATAGAAAGATTGCGGGTTATCGGTATCATCAGCATTGCAATCAGACGATGCCGATAATTGCTTGTCAGTAAAGCCGTCGGTTGTGAGAAAAAGTTATGCGATAAAACTATTTTCCCATCCGCAAGCACGTATCTGCCCTGCAAATGAAAGGAATACCTCCAGCCTTCATAACTATTAGCAATACGAAAGCGCGTTTGGTCGTAGGTCAATGCAGCACTGAGCGACAGATTCACTACCTGAGAACGAACGATATTCACGCCCGCTCCAATGCCGCCTTGTAAACGCAGTTGTAGAAATCGCAGTTGGGAAGTTTCAAATTCTACAAACCCCATCGGAAAGACGGTATTATTCGGAAATGCCCGAATATCAATAAATCCGAACCAATCATTTTCCAATGATTGCCCAAAAATATTATGCAGAGAATACGACAACGACGACATTGCTGCAAATGAGGTATGACGCAATTCGCCCGACGCATTACCGCGAAACATAAAGCGTTCAAGATTACCCGTTTGAAATTGCATCTCCGCACTCAGGCGCAATGAGCCTTTCAGGGAATCATTGGCAATATTGTTCGGCGAAACAGCCTCCGTACCTTGACCGGAAGAAGTGTTTGAGTTGTTTTCCTGACTTTGTGCTTGCACACTTATCGGCAGTGTACTTTGAATCATCAATACTGTGATGATTGACAGAAACACAAGTAAGTATGCGCTTTTACAGTGTTTTATCAACGGGAGAAAACAATTTTGAGTATGATGTAGAGTATGATGTGCCATGGCAGTTGTTCTATAATTGAGGACAGTTACTCTGCCGCCGTAAAGCGATTAAACGCAAAGACAACAATCCCCGCAACAACCACGTGCATCACATTCAGCCAAATGCCCATCATCAGTGGAACATTGGGTATTGCAACAAACGGGTTGGTAAAAGAGAGCAGTAATAAAATGGCGGCAATGATATTGAATACTCTGAGCGGGGAAGCTGTAAAGCGGTTCAATAACGCTAAAACTCCTGCTGCAAGTAGCGTTGGTATGATAGATGATATGATGACCGGAACAACGGATATTGGCTCATTTGCGGGCGAGATCAAGATAGTGTCGCTTATCCAGCCTGTCGCTTTTCCTATGTAAAAAAGAACAGCATTAACGACAGCCGCACCAAGAGCCGCAAGCGGGGCAATGGTCAAAAGTTTTTTCGAGGCAATTTTTGTGGTACTCATAGTAGTAAAGAATATAATTGGTTATAAAAATTATAGTGATAAAAATAACTATATGGATAAAAAAATAAACAAGATCTTACTCAGAAGTGTTGTGATGTCCGCACGAGCCTTCCGCGCCGGACTGAAGATTGGTTCTTACTTTTTGCAGCCCTTGTAAAAGTGCCTCACGTTCCTTTGCTGTGAAGCCCTCGAATGCTGTCTGATAAACCGAAAGAGCTTGTTCAATAGCTTTACAACGAATGTTTTTAGCTTTTTGAGTGAGGAAAATTCGATTAATACGACGGTCTATTTGATCGGGGATACGGACGATAAAACTTTCTTTTTCGAGTGTGTCCACCATCGTCGTAACGTTGGGTTTTGCCACACCGGAGCGATTGCTGATTTCTTGCTGTGAAAGTCCGTCCTCATGCCATAATTGCGCTAAAATAATCCAGTGACTCATCGTCAAACCAATGTCGGGTGTGTTCAGACGCTGCTGTAAATGCTCTACTAGGAGTTTTGCTGTCCGTCCGACGAGCAGTCCGAAGGAGGTATTGACGTTAAAATTTTCTGCTGTTTCCATGTATTTCGGGATATCAAATCTCAGAAAGTTAGGCTGTTTCATTAACAGCTCTTTTGCTGTATGGCTTTGCCGAACTAAACCCCAAGAGCCTCAAAAACACTTGCTGGAAAAGGGAGCGCTGTTAATTGCGTCGTGTACAAATGCTGTTCTTCCGACGAGGAGCTTTTGCGAAAACGTTTGTGCAAATACGAGAGGCGAAGGAGGTTTTCCGCCATTGCACTATCACCTATATTCTGAATCTGAAATGTCGTCCAGCCCGACTCAGGAACCCATTTGTGGATTTGGGTAATGCCCGCTTGAACAAGTGCGACGCGAATGTTCTTGGTAAAAAGAATATCCAAGTCTCCGTTCCAATGAATATGTCCGATTTCGGTGGTATTCCAAACAAATTCTCTGCCACCGCGCTCGTGCAGCCCAGTATTCACACCTTCTAATGTTGTAGAGAGTGTGTGTTCCACAGAACGAATAATGTCTGAAATGTCCGTGTCCATTGTTGTCGAGAATGTTACACTTGTGTCAAGTACGAATTATTAGTTACAAATATAACTGTTTTTATTGCCCTTGTCAAATCTATTTTGTTTGAGATTCAACGTTTATTTCTCAAACTCTAAAAAGCAATGGCGCAGTTTTCACGTTGTGCTGTGAAAGCCGCGCCAATGGTCGCTTGGAAAACTATTACTTTTTACGCCAAGGCTGCCGTGAGGGAAATCTCAATCGCCCCCAATGCCCGCGAAACAGGGCAGGTTTTCTTTGCATTGTCGGCAATGGTTTGGAACTGTTCGTTGGAAATGCCCGGCACATCGGCTGTTAAATTCAGATGAATCCCTTTGATTTCAAAATGCCCGTCCACATTTTCCATCGTGAGAGCAGCATTGGTACTGAGTTTGTTCGGCGGGAAGCCTGCGCCCGTCAGTTGGAAACTGAGTGCCATAGAATAGCAGCCAGCGTGTGCAGCCGCAATAAGTTCTTCGGGATTTGTGCCTGCTTTGCCGTCTTCGCTTGTGAAGCGCGTGGCAAAGGAATAGGGCGTGCCGTTGAGTACGCCGCTTGTTGAGGTTAGTGTGCCGGAGCCGTCTTTTCCTGTGCCGTTCCATTCGGCGGATGCTTTGCGGATCATAGTGTTTTTTTTTGATAGGTGAAAACAGAGTGAGTTGTTGCTTTTGAAGAAAGCGTATTCAATATGGCAAAGATACTGAATCATCGTGAATACAATATGGTACAAATGATACTTTCTGTTGTATGAATTTCAGTTTGCGCTGTCTTGAAACTTTGTTTTCGTAATTCCGTTCCAAAAATTACAATTCATTTCTATTGCAACTCTTTTCGGAGCTGTCCAATGAAACCGAACAAAACATTTTTAGCACTCTACGGCGGTATTACGGCTGGTTTTTTTGTTTTAGGTATGGCATATTTTATCTTCGGGAACGGGAAAAAGGATAGTTCGGATGCTGTGATTCTCTTCAGCATATTTGCTTCACTTCTTGCTACGTTTACTGCTCTTTATGAAAGCCAACGTAAAAAGGTTTCCGGCAAGAGTCAATGCACAAAAAACAAAGCAGATAATGATGCCGTAGCAACATTTTATGTGCCTTAACCCCAAATATCAGAAAATACAAAACGGCGTAGCTTTCTGCTTGAAAACTGCGCCGTTCTTCATTGATGATGCAAAATCAGTGTGCTATCGGAGTCGTTTGGTCGTAATCTCTTTGCTTAATGCCCCGCTACGGCGTACTTCTCCCACATCAAATTGACTCACCAACTCCTGTAAGTCTTCCGTCAAGCCGCGTAAATGCTCGGTTGAACGCGCTATCTCGCCTAAACTCGCCGTCGTTTCTTGTACCGAAGCCGAAATATGGTCTATGCTCTTGGCAACTTCTTCCGCGCTGGAGGATTGCTGCTCCATTGCCGATACCGTCGTGCCGACCATCTGTGCCACACTCTGCGAACCTTCCACAATTCCGCCTAACGCGCTTCCTGCCTGCTTCGCCAGCGATAAGCCTTCTTGTACCTCCGTGTTTCCGTTCTGCATCCGTTGAACGGCTTTGCCCGTGTCGTTTTGGATTTGTTTGATGGTGCCGGAAATCTGCTTTGTCGCTTGTGCCGTGCGTTCGGCAAGTTTCCGCACTTCGTCGGCTACGACCGCAAAGCCTCGCCCTTGCTCGCCTGCACGGGCAGCTTCGATAGCGGCGTTCAGCGCAAGCAGATTTGTTTGGTCGGCGATTTCTTCAATGACTTGTACAATTTCACCGATTTCTGCGCTGGAATCACCGAGTTTTTGGACGACGCTCGTTGCGTCGTGGACAATCGTAGCGATTTGCTCCATTTTCGTTACTGCCGAAGCGACGACTTTTGCACCTTCCGCCGCGCCTGTACCGTTGCGCTTGGAGAGTGCATCTACTTTTGTGGCTTGGTTGGTTTGTTCGGACGTAATGCGGGCAAGTTCTTCGACTGTTGCGGCAATTTGCGTTACTTGTGCTGATTGTTCTTCGCTCGTGGCAGCCATTTGTCCAGAAGCGGAGGAGATATGCGCGGCAATGGTATTGGTCTGCTCGACGTTGTGAATGACTTGCTGCACGAGGTCGCGCACAGAGGCGACGCTGCGATTAAAGCCCGTAAAAATTTTGGAAATATCATCTTCCCGCCCTTGCGATTGTACTTGAACGGTGAGGTCGCCGAAGGCAAAACGTTGCATGGCATCCAGGATTTGGCGAGCGGATTCTTCCAAGTAGGCTTGTTGTTCTTGCATATTACGAAGATTTTCTGCATCGCGGCGACGTATCTCTTCGGCTTGGCGTTGGTTTTCTGCGACAGCTTCTTGGACTTTACGCTCGGCGTTTGCTTTTTCTTCGGCAATTTGCTCCGTTAGCCATTTTTGCTCTGCCACACGTGCCTTTGCCTGCCGTATAAAAATACTTGCGAGGATAATGATTGTCAGCAAAATACCGGCTGCGATAAGCATATTACGGACATTTGCACGTTGGTCTGCTTCTCTGGCTGACTGGGCTTCTTGTACTTTTTGACGCTCTGCATCAGCAGATTTCTGCACAGAGGCAAGTTTTTTTGTATTTTCTTCACTGAAAAACTCAGCATTGACGCTTGTCAAGAGGTATTGATAATGAAAGGCATCATCAAACTTTCGTTCAGAAGCACATACCAATGCTAAAATTTCCAATGATTCCCGTAAACGAGGCTTGAATTTTGCCGAAGAGTCAATAACAAAGGCTTGACGAGCGTATAGAAGGGCGGTTTGCATTTCTTTCATGTCATAGTACAACCGTGCTAATCCTGTTAAGATCTCTGAACGCGAAAGTGCATCACCGCCTAATTGTAGTGCTTGAAGCAAAGCACGGCGAGCAGATTCATATTGCTTCAAACGGCGATACGTTTCACCGATATTGGCAGCATCTTGTGCCATAGATACGGTATCTTGTAACGCGGAATCAAGAGTAAATGTTTGCTGAAAATACCGTAATGCAGTCGTGTAGTCTCCTGCATTACGGTACGTTTCGCCAAGATTATTAGAAGAAACAGCAATTCCTCCTGAATCATTTGTTGTTGTATAGAGATTGAATGATTCATTGAGTGCATCTAGTGCTTGTTTATAGTTCTGTTGATTTTTATAAATCGTTCCTATTCGATTCATACAACGCGCCATATTTTGTTTGTCCTTCAATTCTTCGTATAGACTGCGCGATTGGCTGCAATACTCAAGTGCAGAGGGGTAATTCCCTAAACGGTAGTGTGCATTGGCAATGGTATATGTTGCGAGCGCTTTACCGCGTGTGGAGTTCAGTGTTTGTACTATTGCTAGGGCTTGTGTGCCGAATTCAAGACTTTGTTCCGGTACAGAACGCGCAAGGGTATTGGCGATAGAGCAAAGTAAATCCACTTTAGCACTGTCATTGGCAGCCCGCTCGACAACACGTCGTAGCGAGTCAATATTTTGAGCATATCCCGAATGACTTGAGAGTATAAAGACAAAGCCGGAAAGGCAGGAAAGAAGAGCGTACAACAGAATTTTTGTTCGTACAAGGCGTTGTAAATTCCTTTGAATCAAGGTCAATCGTGACCATTCTACACAAACTGTTAAAGAACTTGAATTTGAGGGTCTTTGTTGCCTTGTTATCATAAAGGTTTTCTCGTAAGAATGAAAAAATGTGGGTGGTGAATAAATGATCTCGCAAAATTACTCTTTCGGCTGAATATTCTATACGCATTACGTAAAAAAAATACCGCCCACACTACACTTCTAACGCTGTGGGCGGTATCGCAAAAAATCTATGGCGGATGTAATTCTACACTAACATCTTCCTTCCTTGATGCTCCGAAAGCGTCTTCCGCTCCTCATCTCCAACATCAAACCTGCTCACCAAAGCCTGCAAACTCTCGGTCAAACCTCGCAGATTCTCCGTCGCCCGTGCTATCTCGCTCAAACTTGTTGTCGTTTCGGTTACCGACGATGATACGTGTTCCACACTCTTGGCTATCTCTTCTGCCGTTGAAGATTGTTGTTGCATCGCGTTTGCTGAACCCTGCACCATGGATTCTACCTCGCGTGAACCACTCACGATACCTATCAATGCCGTCCCTGCTTGCTTGGCGAGTAGTAATCCCTCACGCACCTCGCTGTCGCCGCGCTTCATACCACCCACTGCCTCATCGGTATCGCGTTGGATTTGCTTGATTGTTTGGCTGATTTGTTTCGTCGCTTGCGCCGTGCGCTCGGCTAATTTACGCACTTCATCGGCTACCACCGCAAATCCGCGTCCTTGGTCGCCAGCCCGCGCCGCTTCTATTGCCGCGTTCAACGCGAGAAGATTCGTTTGGTCGGCGATTTCTTCAATGACTTGCACGATTTCACCGATTTCCGCACTCGAATTGCCCAGTTTTTCTACCACTTGCGACGCACCATTGACAACATTTGCAATTTCCTCAATCTTTCTCACTGCCGCATCTACCACATTCGCCCCTTTGTTAGCATTCATACCGTTTTGCTGAGTAATGGTGTTTACTTGTGAGGAATGATGGGCGTTTTCACTGACCGAGCGTGCCATTTCTTCGACGGCAGAAGCGATTTGTGTTACCTGCGCGGCTTGTTCCTCGCTCGTGGCTGCCATTTGCCCTGAAGCAGAACTAATGTGCGCGGCAATCGTTGTAGTTTGTTCGACATTGTGAATCACCTCCTGTACCAAATCTCGCACTGAGGCGACGCTGCGATTGAAGCCAGTGAAAATTTTGTTAATGTCGTCTTCGCGCCCGTTATTTTTCACACGGACGGTCAGATCACCAAAGGCGAAACGTTGCATCGCATCAAGAATGTGGCGGGCAGACTCTTCAAGGTAGGCTTGCTGTTCTTTGGTTTGTTTGAGAACGGCGGCATCGCGCAAGGCGGCGGCTTTTTGCTCGGAAAGTAATGCTTCACGGGCTTCTTGTACTTTACGCTCGACGGAGGCTTTTTCTTGTTGGAGTTTTGCCTTTGCATTTTCCTGTTCTGTCTTAAACACCCCAACAAGTCCGAAGATAACGATTACTGAAGAACATTCAACGGCGACTGTTAGGAATTGATCGAATTGAGGTGAAAATTCAATCAAGAATGAAGTATCAAAGATTCTACCTGCTGTGAGCATCGAAACTATAAAAATCAGGCTGCCGATAAAATATATTCTCCCCATGCGTTGATTTAATACCAGTAGTGCTAACATCGGTGGAATTGGAAGTGCAGTGATAAAAAATGATTTAATACCACCGCCAATAAGGCACGCTCCAAAAAAAATCAGGCTAATAGAAGTGAGTAAAATATTCGCTCCCAACGTTAACGATCCTGACTGGCGGAAGACAAATAACGCAACAAATGAGGACAAAATAAATGCGCAAGCAAACATTGCGTGCCATGAAGTAAGTCCAAATACCGCAATGAAAAACACATAAATTGGTGCTGCCAAAGAAATCAGCAGCAAACAAGCTATGACTGTAATCTTCCCTTGCCTTTGTTGCTCTACATCATTCTTGATACTTTGTGGAATGAACCATTCAATGATGGATCCGATAGAAGATTGCTGCGCGGTATCCATAAAAATTCTCCTTAGAAAACAGCCGTTGATAAACCGAGGCAATTAGACGCACAAAGATAACATATTCCTCTTGTAATGCAAAGAACCCGTCTCGGAAACAAGCAAAGGCGCGGCTTTCACAAAAAAAATGTGAATACCGCGCCGTTGCTGTTAGAAAAGCCTCACTGCTTCCGCTCCTCATTCAACCGCAAAAGCCTCATCAAATCTTGATTGCCAAGTATCTTCTCCACCAGCGTTTCCGTGCTTTTGGGATTCAGCATGGGGTGGGATGAATACAAATCGGAATAAACATCTTTCACAATCAACGCGCCTTTGGTGATGTTTGCTTCCACGTGTTCGCGGACGGTTTCGGTGTACTGCTCCTTGAAAAGAAGCGTGTCTTTTGCCACCAAGCCGCGCTCTATCCAGAGTTTCGTCTTTTTGATGCAACGGCAAGGATTATTGGGGTTCACCAAACCACATTTTTGCTGAATAAAACTGTACAAATCCTTTCGCGCTCGCGTGAGTTGCTGCCTATATGCCTCCGGAGTCGTGGAAAGCAGTTCCGATGCGGTATTGTGGTCAATCGAAAAGACATCGCCCAAAACATAGACCAAACGCTGCTCACGACTCAAACACATTAGCATTCCGACAGTACACATCACCTGCGTTTCGGCAATTTGCTCTTCCGAAAGTGCATCTTCGTCCGTAACATTGACCTGAAGCAAGGCTTCGCCGTCATTCGCAAACCGTGAAAGGCTTGTCATATCTTCTGCGCGGCGTTTTTTCATATCCAAAAAGTGGTTCATTACTATTCGGTACAGCCACGTGCGGAAACTGCTCTGACCGTGAAATGACGATAAGTGCGTGATAACCTTGATAAGAACATCCTGTGTTATATCTTCCGCATCTTGCGGATACAATACCAATTTCAAACTGACATTGTAAATAAAAGCCTGATGCCTTTTAATCAGATGCTCCAACGCTTTACGGTCGCCGTCCAATGAACGCTGAACAAGTTCAGTATCAAGGGCGTTATCTTGAAGGTTGGTGATAAAAGAAGTCATTGCTTTGCCTGTGCAGTTGTGGTGAGAAGGTGATTGATAAGAAGCGGCGTGTCGGTATAGGTCAGTTCATTGCTTGGGATATTTACTTGGGCAAAGTACCGCTCGGCTTCTTCTTTCGACCGCCAAAGTGAGATTGTTCCTCGTTGTCCGGTTTGTGCATCTGTTACGGCATGATAGCGAAATAGTCCTTGTGCATTAGAAAGTGTTTGTGCTGATTTTGCTGTGCTGCGATGAATAACCGTCCAATAATTGCCCTTTATATCGGACTCTTGTGCAAACGACCTATAATCCTGTACCGTAAAATACGAAACCTTGCCGGGCGCACCGTAGATTTTCTCTACACGCTCAAACCATTTCGCATTAAACCACGCTTCGGCTTGTGCCTTTGTTTCCCAAAAGTAGAAACCGCCGAATTTCCCGCCGTCGTGGATAGCATAGTTTTTCTGCAATAGCCCTTTGATGGCTGTGTATTCGGGCAGCGATTTTTCAAAACCGCTTTTGAGCAAGAACCGTAGCGCATACCATGGAGTTTTTACCTCCGTGATGGTGATGATGGCTTGCGGTACATCAATACCATTGGTTTCGGGTGGTAGAGCGTCATTAGCCTGAGCAGGTCGAGGAGAGGCAAGGTTTACAAGCAAAACACCTGCAAGCAGCATAGAAGCTACTGTTTCGAGAGAAAAAAGAGAATGTGTCATAACGGCATACAAGAAAAAATGAAGTATTTGTTGGTTGTATGCAATTAGACGACGGTTTGGAAATGTGTGACAAAACTTCTGAGAAGATGCCTACAAAGCGCTTGATTCCTTAGTCTTGCTGCGCTGTTCGATATT
This sequence comes from Candidatus Kapaibacterium sp., assembly GCA_025455065.1. GTDB lineage: Bacteria > Bacteroidota > Ignavibacteria > Kapaibacteriales > UBA4661 > PH2015. The sequence goes on from JALONG010000065.1 coordinate 10,132, forward strand.
GCATCGGTGTAACTTCAACGTGCTTTTTGAAAAACTTTACCAAATGCGACGGGTCGGAAAACTCAAGTTGATACGAGATTTCGGCGACGCTGAGGTCGGTGTAACGCAGTAAACATCGGATTTCCATGAGAAGCATTTCATCAATAAAATCGCTGGGATTCCGTGCGGTTTCCTCTTTGATAATTTTGCTGAGGTGTTTGGGTGTGATAGCGAGTTTGCTTGCATAATCAGCAACGGTGCGGGTTGTCAGGAAATGCTGTGCGACAAGTTTTTTGAATCGAACAACAAGCGAAGATGATTTCGCATTGTGATAGAGCATTGCCAGTTCTTGACGAATATAACTCCGCTTTGCTGTAAGGAGAATTTGACTCAAAAGCAGTTTGATTGCTCGGCTGCGGTCAGGTAAGGTGGCGTGAATTTCGTCGTTGATGCGGAGAAACATTTGCTCAATTTCGTGTGCTTCGTTCGCCGAAAGCCCGAAAAATGGTATTCCTGCGTAGTCTAAAAATGGGTAGAGAAGTTGAATCTTGGTGGCGGGCAGCACCTCTTCAATAAATTCTTGAGTAAACAGGGCATAGTAGGAGAACATATCGTCGCTTTTGTTTTGCAACGAAAAAATTTGTCCGGGAAAATTGAAGTGGATTGTTCCTTCTTCGTGCCGAAAACGCTCCAAGCCGCAATCCACTTCCAATGAGCCTCGCAAACAAAACCCAATACGGTAAAATCGTGATTTCAACGGACCGATTTTTGCTTTTACGCCCTCCGATGAATATAATCCAAAACCTCCGTCCAATAGTGCGTCCGTACTGTCCATTCCAAAACGGCTCTCAACCGTCCGTTCTTTGTGAACGGCACGGTAATTGTCATCCAGGGTAAAGGTAGGTATAGTTTGGGTTGATTTTGCCATAATGTGAAATCCGGTATCAGCGTTTGAGTAACTTAAACCCGATATTGCGACCCATTTTCTGCATCATTGCAAGGTTTATCCACGCAAAGGCAAATTGTTCAATGGCGGTAAATCTATCATTTCCGCCGAAATCATAACATTCTGCAAAACCAATATCTTTTGCAAGCTGCATGGCTATTTGCTTTCCTTTTGCGCTGTCTCCTGCAACATACATATCAAGTGCAATGTCTCCATAGCGAGGATTCATCATGTTTTCAGCACCTGTGGTGTTGAAGCATTTTACAACATCGGTTGCGTTACAGTTATCCAAAATAGCTTCACTGCTGTTGTTATAGTGAGCAGGCTTTCTCATTACGCCGTTCATCGTATCAATAATGACTTTACCTTGTACATCGCCAAGCGTTTGGGCAATTTCGTGCGCGACGTGTGCCGGAGCCGCAATCACGATAACATCACTTTTCAGAACAGCTTCAGGAATAGCATAAAACGGGAAATTGTATTCGAGTGCAAGGTCTTTTCCCTTGAAGGGAACAGCAGGATCTTTCACGCCGAGAATAACGCTGTGTCCTGCTTTGCGAAAGCCGACAGCAAGCGCACCGCCGACGTTGCCGGAGCCGATGATAGTAATATTCATGGGTATTGGAAATAGAGTGTAAGTAAAAAATTTCATGGCAAATATGTTACAAACATAGCTCACAGAGTGCTTCTAACCATAGAACATTTGTTGCTTTTTGTGGTATTCATAGGCTTCCGAAAAAAAATTGTAACCTCAAAACAACTTTTACGTTCTTTACAATAACCCCTCTGTTTCACAATTTGTGATGAAAATATGTTTTCTGATATAGGTGCGTTTATAGAACGCCAAATTCCCAATAATTTTCAGCCGAATAGCGAAGCGTATCGTAAAGCGCGATTAGGACTGACGATTGCAGTAATATCCTTCTTTGCAGGTATAGTATATGCTCCAACGTATTTGTTTGTTTTTCATTCACCCATGCTTGGGTTCTTTATTTTGGGCGTAGCTTTTCTGGCTCTTACAAATTTTCCCTTGCTCCGAGCGACGGCATCTGTTGATGCTGTCGGTCATAATCTTGCCGGAATATTTTTTGTCACAATGTTCACGCTCCTTCTAACGACCGGTGGCATTGATACACCCTCAACTTTCGCGTGGATACTCGTTTCTCCGATTGTTGCCGTTTTGCTTGCCGGAAAAGGAGCGGGTAAGTTCTGGACAGGTTTAGTAATTATCGGCTGTACGGCTATAGTGGGTGCGCAGTGGTTGGGTGTTTCCTTGCCGAAACTTGTTGATGATTCTGCTCGCTTCCCGCTTGCATTATTAGGCTTTCCGGGCGGAGTCATTATCATCTATCTTTTCATCAGCCTTTTGGAAACAAGCAAAGACCGAGCTTTAGCGTCTGCCGCAAAAGCAAAAGCATCTGTGCAGGAATCGCTGGAGAATGCACAAAGACTGGCTTCGGAGGTTGAACGTGAAAAAGAAAATGTAGAAGTATTAGCTCGCCGAAGCGAGGAAGAACGTGCATATTTAACGGAAAGTATTGAACAAATGCTTGCAGGAATTGAGAGATTTGCGTCGGGTGATTTGACTGTGCGCTTTGACGAATCCTACAACGGAGATTTAGGAAGGCTTGCATATAGCTTGAATACTTCGATTCAAAATTTTCAACAAATGGTACAAACGACCTTTGAAGCACTTCTTACCGCTTCTTCATCGGGTGAACACATCGCCGAACAAGCATTTGCGCTGGAGTCCGGCGTACACGAACAAAGCGCGCGAGTGATGCAGATTGCAGGTGCAATGCAGCAAATGTCAAAAACGATAGAAGAAACCTCGCATCATGCTTCCGAAGCTGCCCGTGAGGCAAACGAGACCAGTGAGGAAGCACACAATGGCGGAACAGTTATTCTCGCTACTATCGAAGGAATGTCAGCATTGGCACAGTCCGCCCAACGCTCTGCTGCTATGATTGACAACCTCGGAAAATCCAGTGAAGAGATTGGAGAAATCACGCAGACTATCGAAGAAATTGCCGACCAAACCAATCTTTTGGCTTTGAATGCTGCTATCGAAGCGGCACGTGCGGGCGAGGCGGGGCGAGGTTTTGCGGTGGTTGCTGATGAAGTGCGTAAACTTGCCGAACGGACACAAAAAGCCACGAAAGAAATTTCAAGTATGCTTAAAAAAGTACAAACCGACACCCAAACTGCTGTTAAAGTAATGCACGAAGGCGATGCACACGTTCAGCGCAGTAAACAAGCGGCAGAGCAGGCAGTCGAGACATTCAAGCACATTATCCGGCGAACACGTGCAGTGGCTGATTCAATTGCACACGCAGCGACGGCAAGTATTCAGCAAAGTGCAACAAGCAACGATATAGCACGAAATATGGACTTTATCAGCACATTTACCAATGAGACTGCGTCGGGCGTAGCGGATATTTCGCGTACAATTCAGGAGCTTTCTTTGGGAATGAATAATGTCCAAACTGCGGTAAGTCAGTTTAATGTAGGCGGACTCCATTTGTTAGCATCAATCCCACAACATCGGAATAATACTCGTCGTTTGAAGATTCTTTCAACTTGATTAGATTGAAACAGTACCAATGAAAACCGGACAAGATACTGATGAATTAAAGTATGTTGTCCGGTATTTTTTTACTATCTCTTTTTCTTTTTGCCATCTCTTTACTATTCACAATTTGACAATACGTCTTTTTGTGTGCAACGTTGTCAATACGACTTAGTGCCATTCTGTTATCGTTATTTCCTCACCCCGCATAAAACCTTTTTCTGACAGTGCTATGTAACCGGCTTGCGCAAAGCCGTCATGTTCAAAGACCACAAGCCAATTTTCTTCATACAAGCGAGGGAAAAGTGTCTTTTTCTCTTCGATAGTTGTGAGCGGGAAATTGTCATACGCCATGACATAAGGAATAGCAACGTGCGCAGAGGTTGGAATTAGGTCGGCAGGGAAGCAAATACGCCCTGTATTCTCTCCGTCGGTACTTTCAATCATCACACACTGAAGCGCTTTTGTATGGCCGTGAACGCAGTGAAAACCGATGCTTGTGCCGTTTTCAGCCCATAATGCGCCATTGCCGTCTATCATCTCCACTAAACCGGCAGAAACAAGCAGTTCAAAATTTTCCTTCAAAAACGATGCGCGGTCTTTCTCCGTCGGGTATTGCGCCCAACGCAAATGGTCACGCTGCACGTAATAGCGGGCTTCTGGAAAAAACGGAACCACTTCCCCTGTGGAAGTAAGTTTGGTAGCGCCGCCTGCATGGTCAAAATGAAGGTGCGTTAAAATCACGTCTGTTACGTCATTTGGTGTAACACCAAACCGCGCAAGCGAGGTTTCAAGTCGAAATTGGGTGTTATCAATTTTGTACATTGCCGCTAGTTTCGGGGGAAATTTTTCCCCGTTGCCCGTATCCACCAAAATTACACGGTCTTTTCCGCCAATATGCCCACGAATAAGCAAACATCGGGCTTTCATCGGAATACGATTTTGTTCGTCGGGAGCATGATACGCTTTTTCCCAGAGATTTCGCGGCACAACGCCGAACATTGCGCCGCCGTCCAGCGCAAAATCCCCTGTTTCGAGAAGGTCAATAGTCAGAGAACCGCATTGCATGGTGGTCGTTCCTTTGATGATGTATAAGGTCTGAAAAGCAAGATTTCACCTGCAATATACCGAAGTTCGGAGAAACACAAAAAAACGAAACTTCACCAAAACGAATCTTCTCCAATGCACCACGAAAACTTATTGTGCGCTGTGTGGCGAAATCGCAGTGAAAATCGTATATTGAACTCTGAAGATAGCTCTTCTTTCTTCCATGATTCCTAAAACCTCTCACACCTGTTTTTATGCGCCTTTTCGGTAGATTTGCCTTTCTGTTTGTACAACTCTTTTTTGCTCAGAAACTTTCTTCGCAACAAGGTGCGGTGCGCTTTGAGCATTTGTCTATTGAGCAGGGGTTGTCGCAAAGCAGCGTTCACCGTGTTGTGCAGGACAAACGAGGTTTTATCTGGCTTGGAACGCAAGACGGGTTGAATAAATATGACGGATACACCTTTACGGTTTTTCGCCACAAACCCTCCGATACAACGACACTTTCCGATAATTGGATAACGGATTTGTATGAAGATAATGTCGGGCAACTGTGGGTTATGACGCGAAATGGGCTAAACCTCTTTGATGCTGCTCAGGAGTGCTTTCGGCGTTTTGCTCTTCCGCTTGTGAAAGCGATATGTTCGGATTCATCGGGGCGAGTGTTTATCGGCACGGTGCAAGGGTTGTTTGTTTTTGACCACAAATCCCGCATCATGCGGCAAATCTCGAATCACACCGTTTATGGATTGACCAGTTCCAAAGGGCAAATTCTTGTTGCCGGTGCGCAAGGCGCTTGGAAACTCATTGGAAGTGACCTTCAAGCTCTCAGCACCGACCCACGCCTTGCGGGGAAACCTGTTTGGGCTGTTTATGTCGCAGAGCGCTCAACGATTGTTCTCTTTTCTACCTTTGCAGCAAGGATTGATGAGGCTTCGGGGCGTGTAGCGAAAATTATTGATGTTGGAGGGGTTGTCAATGCACAGCAAAACCTTTTTTCGATTCTTCCTGCGGAACAAGATTCGTACTGGCTTCATACGCCCTTTGCCCTCACGCTTTGGCAACCGGAAACGGGCAAACGTTTGCAGTATTCTCGTAATGATGTCGGTACAAATACCCTTGCAGGGTTGATAAACGATATTGAGCCTGCTAATGCCGATGAAATATGGGTTGGAACAAATCAAGGACTGTGGATTATTTCACAAAAAACAGCCTTGAGGCAATTATCCGAGCAAACAACCTCTTTACAACAAACCTCCATTCCACGCCGCATAGAACCTGACGCGACAGAACCCGATGCGCTCAACGATGAGCAGGTCTTGAGCCTTTATCAAGATCGCTTGGGAACGATGTGGGCAGGTACGCGCACAGGCGGGGCAAACCTTTGGAATCCGCGCCGATACAAGTTCGGTCTAGTCCGGCATAATCCGTTTAACGCACAAAGTTTGGGAAGCGGCGGTGTGCGCTCGTTTTTGCATGATGCCAATGGTGGGCTTTGGGTTGGAACTGACAAAGGGCTGAATTACCGCGCCGCAGCGACGGGGCGTTGGACGCGCTTTGTTTCAGAGCCGACAAATCCGCGTTCTCTCAGTTTTGGCTATGTTACATCGCTGGTGTATGACAATCGCGGAAAACTCTGGATTGGTACACGTGGAGGCGGTTTGAACAGATTGGACGAAGTAAACACCCGTACCGGGAAAGCAGTATTTACGCGCTTTTTGAGCAATGCTGTGGATTCTGCCTCGCTGGGAAGCAATGCCGTTTGGAGTTTGCACAAAGCCCGCAAAAGCGCTCCTGTGGGACATATTTGGATTGCAACGCAAGGCGGCGGGTTGCATTTGCTGAACCCTGAAACTGCACAAATACAGCGTTTTCGGCATAACCCGCTTGAGGCGAAAAGCCTCACGACGGATTCTTTGCGTGCGGTGTTTGAAGATTCCAAAGGGCGTGTCTGGTTGGGAACAAGCGGTTACGGGCTTCTGCAGTTTTCCCGTGAAAACGGCGTTATTGCATCATACCGCTCTTCGCTTGATTCTACATCACTGAGCAACAATACCGTAACGGGAATTTTTGAAGATTCCGGCGGAACACTCTGGGTAACAAGTGCTGCGGGTTTGAATAAATTGATTGAAGGGGAAAGTCCTGCAAACGCCTGTTTTGAGCGCTATTCCGTGAAAGAAGGTTTGCCAAATGAGTTTATTTACGGGATATGTGAAGATTCCGAAGGTAATTTGTGGATGAGTACCAATAACGGTTTGGCGTGTTTATCCCCCAAAACCCGCGTGATTAGGTCGTTTGATGTGCATGACGGATTACAAAGCAATGAATTTAACACCGGAGCATTTTATAAAGCAAATGACGGAGCGCTGTATTTTGGCGGTGTTCAGGGATACAATACCTTTCATGCACAGGCAGTGCTTGCCTATAAACCTTCCGCGCTCCCTGTGGTCTTAATTTCCTTCAAAGTTCACGACCAAACACGAGCATTTACGCAGCCTTTAGCAGAATTGAAGGATATTGAATTGGCGTACAACGAAAATGAAATATCGTTTGAGTTCGTAGCGCTTGATTTTACGGGCGCAAGCAAACAAATTCGGTATCAATATATGCTGGAAAGTTTTGATAGAGACTGGTTAGTTTCCGGCACAAGACGCTATGCGGCATACACGAATTTAGAGCCGGGAGAGTACCGTTTTCGGGTTAAGGCAAATAATGGCGCAAATTCTGCCGGAACAGGCAGCGAGGGCGCATCCATTCTCATTCGTATTCGTCCGCCCTTTTGGGCAACGTGGTGGTTTCGTTTGTTGGCACTTGGTGGCGTTATTGCACTTGTTTGGAGTGGCTTGCAATGGCGCTTGCGCGGCATTCGCCGAAAAAATGAACTCTTGGAAAAACAAGTTCGGCAGCGCACCGAGCAGCTAACGGGTGCAAACGAAGAGATTCAGCGCCAAAATGTTCAACTTCATGACCAGAACATCGCATTGGAACTTGCTATTGGGGAACTCGCTCAACTAAACCGTGAGAAAAACGAGTTTTTGGGCATTGCCGCGCACGATTTGAAAAATCCTTTGACAGGAATTATGCTCTCGGTGCAGCTATTGGAGCGGCATCGCAAGAAAATGACCGAAGAAGATTTCGACGATTCGCTGCGGAAAATTTATCAATCGGCAGAACGAATGTTTGCAATAATTACCAATTTGCTGGATATTAACGCGATTGAATCCGGCAAGTTTAATTTTACAACGGAGCAGTTGCCGATAGACAAGATTGTACGCGGGGTTGTGGAGGATTTTCAAGCAAGAGCATCTGCAAAAAAGATTACCCTGCTTGTAGAGCATTTTCCTTCAGAAGGCTCTTCATTCCTTGCTCTTGGCGATAAAGCCGCAACTACCGAAGTCTTGGAAAACCTTGTTTCTAATGCTGTTAAATACTCTCCGCTCGAAAAACGAGTGTGGGTGCGGGTTTTATCGGGTTCGCCCGAAGTCATTGGCAGGGAACTCCTAAGCAAGCGTGTCCTTATTACTCGCCCAATTCCTGCTCAAGCGGTGGTGATTGCTGTGCAAGACGAAGGACAAGGCTTGTCGGAAAGCGACAAAAAACTGCTCTTCGGGCGTTTTGTGAAACTAAGCCCCCGCCCAACTGCCGGAGAACACTCCACAGGACTTGGGCTTTCGATTGTCAAACGTATGGTCGAGGCAATGAATGGCGAAGTTTGGTGCGAAACGGAACTCGGCAAAGGCGCGACATTCCTTGTTGCCCTGCCAATTCTCCGCAACGAATCATATCCTCTTGAAGCAAACTCCCTAAAAGCAACATAACATGGAATTTCTTATCCCAACAGAACAACAGCGTAAAATCTTGGTCGTGGACGACGAAGAAAAAAATCGTTTGGCTATAAGCGCCGTTTTACGCCATGCCCCTGAGCCTTATACCGTGCTGACCGCACCAAATGGGCTTGTCGGCTGCAAAATGGCGGAAGCGCAAAAGCCGGATTTGATTATCATGGATTGGGTCATGCCGGAAATGAGCGGCTTGGAGGCTCTTATGTACCTCAAAGAGCGTGAGGAAACACGCGATATTCCGGTTGTGATGCTTACCGGATTGGGGTCGTCGAAACACGTGGAATATGCCTTAAACGCTGGTGCGGCAGACTATTTGCGGATTCCCGTTGATAAAACTGAACTGCTCGCTCGTGTGCAAGCTGCAATCGCGCTTGCGAGTTCCTATCGCCACATCAAGGCACAATCGGAGCGTTTGGAAGAGCAGAATAAGCAACTTTTGGACTTAAATGAAGAAAAGAACGAATTTCTCGGCATTGCTGCACACGATTTGAAAAATCCTCTCAACAACATTACGGATTTAGCGCGAATTATTGAGACGGAAATTGAGAGTATGCCCCAAAGCGAAATACAAGAGTTTGCGCGGCTTATTCGGCAGTCCGCCAACAAAATGTTTGAACTGGTGCGGAATTTATTGGATGTGAATGCCATTGAGCAAGGTGGTATCAAACCTCATCTCACGTCATTTGATGTGCGAGAAATCGTAAACCGCGTTGTGGAAAGTTATACCCAACGTGCTGCAAGCAAGACCATTCATCTCAATTTTACCTTTCCCGACGAAGACACCATCACTTTTGCTGACGAGCGTTTGACGGAGCAGGTTGTTGAAAATCTTGTGTCCAATGCCGTCAAATACTCGCCACACGGAAAAAATATTGTTGTCACAATTCATCAACCTACCGCAAGCCAAGATTGTATCACGATTTCTGTCAAAGACGAAGGTCCCGGGATTTCGGAAGAAGACCAAAAGAAAATGTTCGGAAAATTTGCCCGCCTAACCGCTCAGCCCACCGGCGGCGAACATTCAACCGGGCTTGGCTTGTCTATCGTCAAACAACTTGCCGAAGTGATGAAAGGCAAGGTTTGGTGCGAGTCACGGCTTGGTGAAGGTGCGACATTTTTTCTGGAATTGCCGAGGGTGAGGGTGTAGTCTTGCTCGGTGTTCTCCGTAAGGTCGCCGAATGGACTATTTATTCTGTTTTTTTTCTGATTCTGACACTATGACTGCTCCACATCATCAATCTTTTCAACCTGAAGAAGAACGACGCGATTCCCAGCAACGCCGTACTTTGGCGCTTTCCGAACAGGCATTTGGTTTGCGCAATAA
>JALONG010000066.1 GCA_025455065.1 Candidatus Kapaibacterium sp.
AGATTTGAAACCGTTGATGAGTTGATTGCGGCTCTCGAAGCCGCTACTGTGTACTGGAACAAGCACAAAAAGCCGTATCAGTTAAAAAAATTAAAAATAACTGCTTAATTTAAGAATCATGTACTAAGCAAAAAACATCTTGCTTAAAAGTGAAGAAATCCGCAAATATCTTGTTTGGCGAATATCTGCATTATACCAATTTGAGTTGATAACTGTGCAAAAAAATCCGGCTTCAGAGGCACAGACATTCTTGTCTGTGTTAGTATTTATGCTGCTTCCAGAGAAAAACATTGAAAAAATAATGCACAATTTTCAACGTAAATTGGTATTACTGCTCATCAAGTCAGCATCTACGCTATACCTGAAAATCACGTTTCGCACTTACAACTTGAATTCACCACTTTATCAATCCAGCATTAACAAGCGCTGTACGGAGTTTTTCCTTATTCTCCGATTTCATCGGAACAAGCGGCAAATGTAGGTTTTCCTCAATAATGCCCATCATTGTAAGTGCAGCTTTGACGGGCATTGGATTGGATTCGATAAAATTGAGTTTCATCAAATCAAGATATTTGTACTGCAATTCCCGCGCTTTGGCGAAATCTCCCCCCAGCGCAAACCGGACCAAATCACTAAAACCACGTGGCGCGTAGTTGCTAAAGACCGAAATAACGCCCTTTCCGCCGGCTGCAATAAGCGGAAGCGTGAGAGAATCATCGCCTGAAAGAACCGCAAATCCTTCCGGTGCATTAGCAATAATTTCCATCATTTGGTCGAGATTACCTGATGCTTCTTTCGTTGCAACGATATTCGGGAAGGCTTCGGCAACGGCAAGTTGCGTTTCTGCCGGAACGTTAGAACCGGTGCGACCGGGAACGTTGTAAAGGATTATCGGAAAACTCGGCGAAGCCTCGCAAATAGCGCCATAATGCGCCATGATGCCTGCGGCGGTGGGTTTGTTGTAATAGGGCGTAACGACAAGAGCGCCGTCTGCGCCAAGTTCTTGCGCAAATTTCGTATAACGAACCGCTTCGCGGGTGTTGTTAGAGCCTGTTCCGGCAACAACTTTGACGGCTTTGCCTTCGGTGGTTGTTTTTCCGCTATGGCGCACACGTTCAATGGTGAAGCTAATCACGGAGCGGTCTTCCTCTTCGGTCATGGTGGCGCTTTCGCCCGTGGAGCCGCATGAAACCAAGAATTCTACGCCGCCGTCTAATTGAAAATCAATAAGTGTTCCCAATGCCGGAAAATCAATCTCGCCGCTTTTAGTGAATGGTGTTACAAGCGCTGTTCCCGTGCCGTAAAATGGGCAGTTTCGCATATTTTCTTCCCTCCAAATGGAAATGATAATGCACGACAAAAAGTGTGTCGAGTTTGTGAAATTGTAAAAACAAACAAGACTACAAACTTACGGCTTTTTGTTCAATTCGGCGCAAAAATCTTCGTAATTTGCCCTTGCAACAAATGATATTCCCTTTCCTTTTCCGTTCGCCAACAATGCCCAAACATGAACCCGCTCAAGCCCGTGAACGCTGGATGCGCGTTGATATTATCACCGCCGTTCCGCACTCAATAACATCCGTTCTCGAAGCCAGTATTGTGAAACGGGCACAAGAAGCAGGCGCAGTGGAAATCGTGGTGCATAATCTCCACGATGACGGGCTTGGGAAGTATCACCAAATTGACGATGTGCCATTTGGCGGCGGTGCGGGAATGATTCTGCGCTGTGAGCCGATATTTGCTTGCATTGAGCGCTTACAAGCGGAGCGTGATTACGACGAGATAATTTTTCTCACCCCAGACGGAGAGCGCTTTTGCCAGCCTATTGCCAACGCACTTTCGCTAAAGCGCAATATAATCCTGCTTGCAGGTCATTACAAGGGCATTGACCAACGCATACGCGACAGGCTCATCACGAGAGAAATTTCGATTGGTGATTATGTTTTGACGGGTGGAGAATTACCTGCACTTGTGGTCTTGGATGCCGTTGTACGCTTGCTTCCGGGGGCAATGAGTGACGCGGAATCAGCATTGCTGGATTCCTTCCAAAGTGGGCTGCTGGATGCACCGCATTACACGCGCCCTGCAGAGTTTCGCGGAATGTCTGTGCCGGAGGTACTGCTTTCCGGCAACCACAAGCACATCAGTGCATGGCGTGAAGAAACGGCTCTGGAAAAAACCCGCAAGCGCCGACCAGATTTGCTCGGATGAGCATTTGCTATGTGCCATTTACTATGTGAGTATTTGCCGAAGTAACACAATTTTTTTAAGTTCACACAGCAACTTTTCGTTGCTCATCACATTTCAGTATTCACATTTTCGCTGTTTTTTATCTTCAGCCTCACCAAATTGTTATGAAATCTTTCACTCCAAACGAAATAGACCCCCGCGAACTGCATAAAATCTTGCTTTCCGGCGTTGCACCACGTCCGATAGCGCTTGTCGGAACGGCAGACACGAAGGGTAATGCAAATTTGTCGCCGTACAGTTTTTTTAATGCTTTCAGCTCGAACCCGCCTGTTGTCGCCTTTGGTCCGGCGCACCGTGCAACCGATGGCACAAAAAAAGATACTTATTCTAACCTCATGGCAACGGGAGAATGTACCATTAGTGCCGTCACACACAGCATGGTTGAGCAGTCCAATCTTAGTTCGTGTGTGTATCCGTCGGACGTGGATGAATTTGCAAAGGCAGGATTTACGAAGCGCCCAAGTCAGGATGTGAAGCCTCCTAGCGTGATGGAATCACCCTTTGCGATGGAGTGCCGATTAATACAGATGATTAACCTTGCACCGCACATCAAAGGAAGTGGGAATCTGGCGATTTGTCAGGTTGTGCGTTTGCACGTGAGTGGTTCGATTTTTAAGGGCGATGTGATTGACCCGCACAAAATTGACCTCGTTGGGCGCATGGGATTGGCTTGGTACGTCCGTGCAAGTGGTGATGCGGTCTTTGAGTTAGCTCAGCCCCGTGTAAACGGAATCGGTATTGACGCACTTCCAGACCACATTCGCAAAAGCCAGATTCTTACGGGTAATGACCTTGCTAAGCTAGCGGGAGTAGAGAAAAAGCCCCAACTTAACCCAAGTTTTACGAAGTTTGATGCAGCTATGCAGGCGGAGGATTTTTCCTTGGAATTAAAGTCAGGAAATCCTTACGGAGCGCTTTACACCGTGCTTTCGGGTACTCCGCCGCCACCGGAAAAATTACAGGAGAAATTACACAAAGTGGCACAAGGATTTTTAGCACAGGGAAAAATCGAAGAGGCGTGGCAAACGCTGTTGCTGCCGTTGTAACTGGGTGTACTAAACCATTTATTTTCCTTTCAGTTGAAAAGACCGCATAATTGTTTGACTGTTTGAATATTGAGTCAAGACATACCTTGTTTCTACAACGATAGGTTCTTTCACCCGTGAAGGGATAATCTATTGAATTGTCTCTTAAAACCACGCTTTTCTTCGCTTTCCATAATGCACAAATTTATCTTGTGGTTTATGGATTAAACGTCTCTTCCAACGAAAGCGGGCGCTGAAGGCTTTCCTCCAGCGAAATAAATGTTTCTGTGCGTTCAATTCCTTCGATTGCTTGAATTTTATCGTTCAGAACCTCGCGTAAATGCTGGGTGTCGCGGCAGACTATTTTTGCAAGAATGTTGTAATTGCCTGTGGTATAGTGCAGTTCAATGATTTCCGGAATCGCTTCCAATTCTTTGACGACGGTTTTGTAGAGCGAACCTTTTTCGAGGTAAATTCCCAAAAATGCGCAAATATCATATCCCAATTTTGACGGGGAAAGCAGTAATTGTGCGCCTTTGACGATGCCTGCCGCTTCAAGTTTTTTCATGCGCACGTGGACTGTTCCCGACGATGTATGCACATCGTGGGCAATATCAGTAAAGGGAAGTCTTGCGTTTTGCAAGAGCATCGTCAAGATTTTAATGTCCAATTCATCAATATCAACAATTTGACCCATGACAAATGAAGGTAAATTATGGAATTTTCAATTATTGTTAATTTTATTACAAATTATGTAATTATTTTGACATTTCATAAAAAAATTTGCATTGATTCGCCCATTGTATTATTTTTGTATCAGTAACAATAACACTTGATGGTTGTACGCCAAATAAAATTTTTTGTTACTGCTCTTTTTCAAGAGTTCTTTCCAACACTGTAAGATGACGAAACAGGCAGCCGTACCGTCCAGTCTCGACGGTGGAGCTAAGCGATAAAGTCCTGCCCTCAAAAGCAAGTACCTAAGCCCTCCGTGAAGGTTCGACTCCTTCTCTTACAGCAACTTCTCTAACACCGAAGTTCTTTTCCAACACTGTAGGATGACGAAATTTAGGCAGCCGTACCGTCCAGTCTCGACGGTGGAGCTAAGCGATAAAGTCTTGCCCTCAAAAGCAAGCACCTAAGCCCTCCGTGAAGGTTCGACTCCTTCTCCTACAGCAAACTGATTATCAGTTTACGTCAGCAAAACGACGTTCTTTTTTTTACACTGTAAGATGACGAAACAGGCAGCCGTACCGTCCAGTCTCGACGGTGGAGCAAAGCGATAAAGTCCTGCCCTCAAAAGCAAGCACCTAAGCCCTCCGTGAAGGTTCGACTCCTTCTCTTACAGCAAGCTCATTGCCAGCAATTTCAGAGATTGTCTTATAACCCCGCAAAACATTGTTTTTATGCGGGGTTTTGTGTTTTTATCACATCTTTTTGCCGAAAACGACAAAGAAAAGAGTATTTTGTGCAATTCGAGATAACGGCTCAAAACAGATATTTTCCCTGAAAACGCTGTTGTAACGCCGTCTGCGCAGCATTGCATGATGCTTTTCTTCATTCCCCAAAAAGAAATTTGTTTCTCTGCTGCTTGTGCCTTATACTTGAAAGTTCGCAGCCTTTTTACACGACTGTCAATTTCTGTCTATGTCCACTGTTTCTCAGTACGCACCTGATTCCGCGCAATCTACGGGCTTGAAAGAGAGCTTAGGTAATTCGCTCCTTATCAATACCGTGAAACTGTTTAGTTTGCTTGCCAAAGCAGACAGCAACGTTTCGCAGGCAGAGCGGGATTATGTGCGGTTTTACCTTGATTCCATCTACCATGCCCCCGTAGCGGAATATCTTTACGAACAGTTCGAGTATTTTTTGTCGGAGAACATAGACGCAGAGCAGGCTGCCGCACAAATTCGGACAGGATTTTCCTACGAAAATCGTGTCTTTATTTTAATGAAAGTCTATGAACTTGCCGCTTCCGATAGCATGGACGATGTTGAACGCGAGACCGCACGTCGCATTGGACGTATGATTGGTCTTGCTGACGGGGATATTTGCAAGGTGGAAAGTATCTACGACATTCCTTCGACCGAAACACTCGAAATTGCGAAACAATCGGAAATTATTTCCATTCACATCGGCGATGACCCGCATCTTTACGATGTTGTACTGCCGTATCCGCTTTTGGATGTGGAAGTTTTCAAAATTCGCAGCATTTACATCATCCTTCAAAAAAACGATAAGCACCAAATCAAAGTCGGCTCTGTGCCTATTGCCGGCAAGACTTCGCGTAATCTCCTCAATGCCACCAAAATCCAACATAATCAAGCTATCACGGTCAATGATTACAACATAAACTTTGAGGATTTAAGCTATTATTTCCACCTCAAAACCAAGACACTGCTTGGTTTTGCGCTCTTTGTCTCGCGCCGCATCAACCAAGAACGCAAAACGACGGAATTTGTGCTTTCGCAAATGCCAAGCATGGAAGATGTTCTCCTTATTGAATTTACGAAACTCTTCATAATTCTCACGCCACTTGGTGTTACCGATTCTGATTTGGGGAAGTTAGCGAATGAACTTGTTGTCAATGGTCGCCCCGTTGAAACGCAAGCATATGTGAATTTGAACGACAGCGTTCTTATCGGCAACTGCCCGATAAATCTGCGTAAACTCGCGTTCCAATATGGCTTAGAAAGTGAAGTTTTTACCTTTGACCCAAAAAAAGTACAATGCACTATCGGCAATCACGCTGGCTGCGATGTGATTTTTCACGACGGCATTTCCAAACAGTGGCAAATGCACGTTACGCGCAAAGAAAATGCCAATGGCGTTGCTGAATTTATTCTTGACCCCGCAGGATGCCCACACCGCGTGGGCTACAACGGGAAAGCCCTCAAAAAACCTGAAGCTCTTGCGCCGGAATGTCATATTTTCATTGCCAAGCAAGTGCTTCATTGCTCGTTTTTGGGCGGTGTTGTGCGCTCGGAGCCGTTTCGGTTTCGGGACTTTATTGCGCGAAATGTTCGGTATTCTTTCCAAGACAACACGCTTGCCCTGGATGATATTTCCTTCGAGATTGATTACGGCGACCTTGTGGCCGTCATGGGACCGTCGGGATGCGGTAAATCCACGCTTCTCAACATTATCAACGGCTACAACCGACCAAATCTGGGTAATATCGAAATCAATGCCTACGATTTACACCATGATTATCAGGCTCTCAAAGATTATCTGGGCTATGTACCGCAAGACGACTTGCTTTTCGAGAATTTAACGGTATATGAAAATCTCGCCTATAACGCCAAATTGCGCCATCCTGAAATGTCGGACGAAGAAATTACGACGCTTGTGGAACAAACTCTTGTGGATATTGACCTTGTAGAAAAGCGCGACATTAAGGCGGGAAGCCCCACGCAGCGCACGTTATCGGGCGGACAACGCAAGCGCGTGAACATCGGCTTGGAACTGCTTGCCGATGCCGATGTGTATTTTTTGGATGAGCCGACTTCGGGCTTGTCGTCGAAAGACTCGGAAAAAATTATTGAACTTTTGCAGCGTTTGACGCTCAAAGGCAAGATTGTGTTTGTTGTCATTCACCAGCCAAGTTCTAAGATTTACAAATTTTTCAGCAAAATTTTGTTTTTGGACAAAGGCGGAAAAACGGCATTTTTTGGCGATAATATGGCTGCTCTTGCCTATTTCAAAACACATTCGCTGGAATCTCACGTTACGGCAACGCCCGTCAATCCTGAAGCCGCAGCCGAAATGGTTGAATGTCCGGTCTGCAAGAATGTCGAACCTGATTTGCTTTTGGAAACGCTCGAAGAACCTTTGCGGGATATTGACGGTGTACCGCTTTCACAGCGAAAGTATTCGCCGATATATTGGAAAGACAAGTTTTTGGATTTCCGCTCATCTGTTCACCGTCTTACCATCGAAGATAGTGAGCGCGTCTCGCTGCCGCCGCCACGTGAACTCAGTTTGACCGAAAAATGGACACAATTTACGTCGCTTCTTAAACGGAACTTTGTGAACAAGTTTCGAGACCGCTCAAACCTTATCATTACATTCTTGGAAGCACCTGTTTTGGCGCTTGCGGTGAGTTTTATTTTGCGCCACGCGGCAGATATTGGCGTGGAATACACATTCTTCCAAAACGACAACGTACTCATTTTTATTTTCCTTTCGGTCATTATTTCGACCTTTCTCGCCATAACGAACAGTATTGACGAAATCATCAAAGATGCCGCTATTCTCTTGCGTGAACGGATGCTCAACATTGGCAACGTGAGTTATTATGCCTCGAAATTTATCACGCTGATTGTGTTTGCGGTCTTGCAAAACGCGCTGTTTATTGCGGCAGCGTTTCCCGTGTTGCAGTTGCGTGAACTGTATTTGCCATATCTACTCTTTTTGACATTGGTTTCGATTGTCGGCATTGCTATTGGTCTGCTTGTTTCCGCGCTACCGAATCTTTCCGCCAAAGCCGCGTTTAACATCGTTCCGCTTATTCTCATTCCGCAAATTATTTTTGGCGGTGCGCTTATCCAATACAGCGAAATGGCGCATTTGAAATTTAACACCGACCGCGAAATACCGGAAATAAGCCAGATAATCCCTGCACGTTGGGCGTATGAGGGGTTGATGACCATGCAAGATGCCTACAACCGCTTTCAAAGCAAAGATGATGCGCTTCAGGCTATTGCAAAAGGTATTTTGAAAGTCTATGACGAGCGCGATGCTGCCACCAAAGAACGCGAAGCGATTATCGCAGCCGATTCTTCAGCAAATACCAATCCTACGTTGCAAGCAAAACTTGCAGAAATCAATCGTACAATCGAAACGGCACAACGACGTATTGACGAATACGAAAAAAACAAAGGAGCGCTTGATTCCGCCGTTGAACAACATCGCCTTCAATTTCAAGACAAATACGGCAATCAAGAAATTCATCGGCAAATTATGGAAGCACAAGACAAGCTCGGTGCTATGCTCGCACGCGCGGATAGTGCCACCGGAAAGCCTATTTTCGCGGACAAATCCGGCAATATTGGCTTTCTGAATTACCCAATGCTTATCAATGAAAAACGGGTGTTCTTTTTGCCGACTGCCATTCCGACTATTTTTTACAACGCTGCCGTATTGCTTCTCATCACGGTTGCCGCTATTATCGGTGCTTTGGGCTTGCTCAGTATGCGAGAACGGCTTTTAGATGCGGTTTTCCGTGTAACTAAAATTTTTCAGCGTAAATAACTGCTAATGTCCACAACCCCAACCACAATTTGCAAGGATTAGTTCTGTGGCGATTTTTCGATTAACAGGTTCTCAACCAAGTGTTTTTCTGCTTCCTGCTGAGGAAGACCAACGTGACGCGGCGGCTGTCGCTGCCATTTTCAAAGAGAAACACGTTCCCTTTCATATTCTTTTTGACGGCAGCCCCGATGAAGTATTAGAGCCGTTTGCGGAGGATTTTATTGCGGAAATTACGGATTCTCCTGTGCAACCTCATTTGGTTATTGACTTTGCGACCTTACCGTTTGCCGTTCCCAATCGCTTTTTAACACAGATAATTCGCACCGCCCCACAAACGACGTTTCTTTTCTCAACACCTGTTTTTACCTCGACACTACTCGGTCAGATGTTTGGTTTGCGCAATATTGCACGTGTAAACCTGCTTCCCGGCTTTTTTCCTGAAATGCAAACCGTCGAGTTTGCCCACTCGCTTGCAATGTCATCGGAAATGGTATTCCAGACAGAGCAGTTTTTACGCGGTCTTGGGCTGAATTTGGTTAAAATTGATGATATTGTCGGGTTTGTCGCCCCACGCCTTGTTGCAATGCTTGCAAATGAAGCCGCCTTTGCTGTATTGGAGGGCGTTTCAAGTCCTGCGGAGATTGATGAAGCCATGCGGCTCGGTACAAATTACCCCAAAGGTCCGCTTGAATGGGCGGATGACATCGGCTTAGAAGTCATTCTTTCCATTTTGGATGCGCTGTACAATGAATACAAACAAGAGCGTTACCGCCCTTGTAGGCTGTTCCGGCAGTACACCTCCGCCGGATGGCTCGGTATTCAAACACAAAAAGGTTTCTATCAATATTAACGTTTCGGCGTATTGATTGTATGTGGTACGCCGCTTCTTGTGCAACTTTTTTCCCTCCCAATCGTCTGAAAAATCAACCCCTAATTTTTTTAGAAAGGAACTGTGGAAATGCGTGAAATTTCTATTGAAAGCAACGGCAGCCTCGAAAAAACAGCCGTCTATATCAACGGTGAACAAGTTGGCGGTATTCATCAAATGATGCTGCACATCAGCGAGGACGGCGATTTTGACACGATTGTTGTGTACGAAGGCACGGACAAGCAAATGTACACCAAAAACTTTTTTAGCGATTATCTCGACAACATCAAAAAAGTTCCTCCGACCTTTACCGAAGAGGAAGCTGAGTATTTGCGGCTTTTGACCGTTACCAGTGACGGCTCACTTGAAACGACAAATGTGTACATCAATGAAGAGCCGCAAGACGGCATCGTTGATTTACTCGTGCAAATCCAACGTGGCTCTCCTGCTCAACGTGGTGGCATTACCGGATTGTTCAAAAAGCAAGAACCGGGCGAACAGCCCATTTTTCGTGCTGAAATTCAATATCGGAATGAAGACGATTCCATTTCAACAGAACTCGTCTTTGGTTAAAATTTTTCTAATTTCCCCATCTTTTTCAAAAGATTTCTTCGCAATCTTTCTATGAAAACGAAATATTTTAACCCTATTCGCTTCCGCCATCTTTTTGTCGGAATCCTTTGCCTTCTTGGCATTTCGCTTTTTGTGTTGGAGGCTGATGCACAACGGCGCGGCGGGAGCTTTGGCGGTTCTCGTCGTAGCAGCCCATCTTACGCTCCAAGTCGCCCTTCTGCTCCTTCATCAAGTTTTGGCGGCTCACGCAGCATGACTTCACCCGCGCCTTCGTCAATGCAGCGCGGCGGCTCAAGTTTTGGCGGTTCACGCGCAATGGCTCCGGCGGCATCGAACTACCGTCGTTCATATGGTATCCCTCGCCAAAGCGCTCCAATGGCTGTTCCCGGGGTATCTTCACCCTACATGGTTCATAGTTACGGTGGTTACACGGATGGTTTGATGATGGGTTATCTTATGGGGCGTACTTCTGCAATGTGGTACACGCCGTTTCATCCCGCGTTTTATTATTCTCGCCCGACGTATGTTACCAATCCTGACGGAACAACGGAAGTTTATCCTCCTACATTTTCCTTTTTCCGATTTTTCCTAGGATTGGCTCTTGTTGGCTTAATCGTTTGGCTTGTTGTGCGATTTTTCCGTCGCCGCTCTGCCAGCATAGATTCGCAGTCGTCCTTTGCGTGAGATTTCTTTCTCACGCTATGTTTGCAAAAAAAACAAAGCGAGGTTTGTTTCAATCTTGTCATCTGATTAATGCTCAAGATTATCGCAAACCTCGCTTTTTCGTTTTTTTTCAAACCAACGACTTTACATTGCAAACGGGTCTTTCGTATTCAGAGCAGTATCTGCTCCACCACTGGTATTTGTCCCACGTATTGCCTTCAAATCTTTTTGTGCAAAACCAAAAATACTTCCGCAAATTCCACCTAAAATGTGGGCAAATTGCGAAACGTTGTCAATTTTCATTGCGCTGTAAATTTCCCGCCCTAAATACAATACCACAATAATGACAAAGGTTAGCGGTATATGCCCTTGCTTGAGGTTGGCAAAAGAACTGAGCAGAATCATCATAAACACTATACCGCTTGCCCCCATAAGCCCTGTTGTGAAAAAGAAGTTATTGAGCAGAGCGGTTATCAATGCGGTGAACAGTATCATTATGAGCATTGTCTGCGAACCGTATTTTTCCTCCAAGAGCGGACCAATAAGCAGAATTATTGAGAAGTTTCCAAAAAGGTGTTCCCAATTTGCATGACCAAATATGTGGCTAAACAGGCGAAAATATGTGGTCAGGCTGGTCCACGCCAATCCCGGCTGCGTTGAAAAATACCCTTGACCAACCATTCCGGCTGTTGAATTACTCAATACCATTACTCCCGCAGAAAGCAAGGCAAAGGTTAGCACCACAGGTGCATTGTAGTCAAGTTTCATTTCGTTGAGTGTTTTTGGATAAGGAAAATTTGGTACTTATTGTGAATTTTCTACGGTTTTAGTATGCTATTTGGGGCATATACGGCAGTTCTGCTTTAATAAACAGTAATATCGCTCCGCTATGAAGTTCAATGGTTATTTGATTTGCTATTGCCCTATTTCGCGCTCCTTCTTTCAACCCCAGTGATAATTCTTCCTTGTTCAAATTCCACTCCAAGCCACTTGTTGTTAATACGGCACTCGGTTGTGGAATTAACGAAATCATTTCGCCTTCCTTTGCTGCTACTTGCACTGATTCGTACAATGGAATAGCTATTTTGCCTTTTTCATAAAATACGATATTTCGTGTTTTGCCATAACGCATAAGAATACTCCAATTATTCAACGTATGGTCAAATTCTCCGCCGTGCATCCCAACGACCAGAATAGAGCGGCAATTTCGCTTTGCTACATAATCCAATGTTTTTTCAAAATCTGTGGAATTTTGGTCTCCAATTTCAACAATTTCTATTTGCTTATTTTCCTCCCAATACGCTCTATCATGCGCTAATGAATCCAAATCCCCAACGATATACTGCGGCAATACGTTTTTTTCACGCAACTGTACCGCAGCCCCGTCTGCTGCGGCAATCGGTATTGGTCGTAAACGATGAAAGGTATTAGTGTCCGGTAGAGTCCCATTGAGACAAACAATAATTTCCGGCAATATCCATTCTAAGGTTTTGAACGCCATAAAGGTAATGTTTCACGTGGAACAATTCACAATATATCCACAAGGTTATACACGATATATTCACAAACAACAAAGATGAAAAACCCCAATCAAACATCCAAGACAATTTTTGTTTAACGACTATCTCTGAGATTTTTTACTACAACACATTCCCGAAACACATTCTCACATTTTTTTCAATAACGCGATTTGTCCCGCATGATACAAACTGTGCTGAATAATCCCATGCAACAGGACGTATATTGATACACCTGAACCTAGCTCTCGCTTCCGTGGACCACCAAGAGTGCGTAAAAGGTCGCCATCCGACAATGAAGCAATAGCAGCATCAAGCATATTATGAACAAGGATAAACCGTTCCAAGGTTTTTGCCCACGCTTCTACCGAGGGGTCTTCAACGACACTCCAATCACCTTCTTCAGGCATTTGGAGGATGCCTGTTTGCAATCGGCGCAAAGCCTCACCTTCCCAAGCCGTGATGTGAAGAACTATCTCCCAAATGCTGTGCGCTCCGGGAATCGGATGTTGAAACGCCTTATGGGCAGATATGCCGTTTACAATTTGTAAAACGGGTTCTCCGTGCCACGCATCACCATTAAAAGCACGGCGGAACTGGTCAAGAATGCGTGAAATTTCACTCATTGTTTTAATGTTTGGTTCTGGTTATCGAGGGGGAGTTTTTGCTATTGAATGTTACAGCACAAAACCAGCATGGTAATATCATCCGACTGCGGGGCTGTTCCGGCGTGAGACTGCACATCTTCAGTTATTACTTCGACAATTTCCCTTGCGCTTTTTGTGGCACTTCGATGAAGTGCTGATTCTAAGCGTTCTTCTGAATACTCTTCATGCAATTCATTTAATGCTTCAGAAACACCGTCGGTGTAACACAGTAATACATCACCACAAGTGAGATTAATGCTTTTTTCCTCATATGGCACAAGTGTTTCCATGATTCCCAAAATCAACCCGCCTTCCATAAGTCGCTCCACCGTACCGTCGGCACGGCGTACAAGCGGCGGATTATGTCCTGCATTACAAAACGTCAATGTCTGCTCTTGTGTATTAAGTTTCCCGCAGAAAAACGTTACAAATTTATCCGAACTTGTGTTCGCATACAAAAGGTCGTTGATGCGGCTAACCATAGACGGGAGTGGTAATTGCAAGGGAGCAAGAGCGCGTAACGCTGCTTGGGTATTTGCCATAAGCAGCGCAGCAGGTGTACCTTTCCCCGAAACGTCAGCAATAACCAACATCCACTCATGCTCACTTAACGGAATTACGTCGTAATAATCACCGCCAATTTGTTTTGACGAAACGCTCATTCCTGTTATTTCAAACCCCGTAATGCTTGGCAATTCTTGGGGCAGCAACCCTTTTTGAATCGTTCTTGCAAGATTCAATTCATCTTCCAACCGTTTTTTCTCTAGTTCCTCGTGGAACAATCGGGCATTTTCTAACGCGGTCATTGCCGTTCCGCTTAATGCTTCAAGGAAATTTCGCTCCTCTGCCGTAAACGGTTTTTTGTTCATTTTTTCACCAACTAAAAGCAGTCCCCTGACTTCATTTTGCGTTTTCATAGGAACAGCCATAACGCAGTCTTTGATAAAAATTTGGCAACGTTCCAATGCTTCATCCCCCAATTCCTTATATTCACAAAGAAGCCCTTGTGCCTCGTCTTCGGTAATTTTCAGGCGATTGACAGGAATCTCAAAGGAGGAGCTTTCATTGCTTTTCACCAAAATAGAAAAACGACTTACGGCAAGCTGCCCCATAAGTCGCAATGTCAAAAACTTGAGAATCTCTTCTTTTTGTAAAAGTGCAGTAAATTCGCGGTTAATCTCGAAGAGGGTTGTGAGAAGTTGATTTTTTCGCTCCAAATACGAACCCGTCTCCCTCAAACTCCGCATATTCCTTGCATTCAGCAAAGCATTTGCCGTAATGCTGCCCACAAGCGAGATATACTGCCGCTCCTCGTCGGAATAGGGCTGTTTTACCAGATTTGCACCAAAGCACAAAAGAGCAAGATATTCGCCCTGCACTTCATCATTTGCGCTACTGCTTCTCACTGATTGGCTCAGTTCCACTCCCCATTCTACCAAAGTTTGATAAGCGCTTCCTAAGACAAGTGTTCCAATGTCATCTGTCTGAAGTTCCAACTCAAAAGGCTCTTCCGGCAGTTTCATTCCTTTAGTCGTGATACAGAACCATTTTCCTTCGCTGTTCGGTACCAGCGCACACGCTTTGAAGGTACGCAATTTCCCCATAACACTAAGCAATGCGGTGTTCAAAATAAACGCATCATCATCGGAAGCGTTCAGTGCAGCACTGAGATCAATGAGCGATTGCAGATTGATGAGGTTGGAAGTGGTTGTGCTATTCATCGAAATTCACCGGGAGTGTGGTACAAAAGTCTGTCGGAAAAACCTTGATTATTTGAGCAGCAACCTCTTCTTATTCATTTATTCTGCATGGACGAAACCATTTCTACAAACCGCATCGAGCAAATATAGCATCTACATTGCGTTTGGATTTATCCAGATTGCAGATTTCATCCAATTCAGCATGAGACAAATACTTACCAATTTCCATATCTGCCTTGAGATAATCTAAAAACGGCTTGCGCTCTTGCCACGTTTGCATTGCGTTTCGCTGCACTATTGCGTAGGCATCCTCTCGTGAAGCTCC
This sequence comes from Candidatus Kapaibacterium sp., assembly GCA_025455065.1. Lineage (GTDB taxonomy): Bacteria > Bacteroidota > Ignavibacteria > Kapaibacteriales > UBA4661 > PH2015. Next base: position 14,822 of record JALONG010000066.1, read on the forward strand.
GCGTTGGGCAAGTTCAAGCAAAATCGTTTGTGAAAACGTCAGTCCACAGGTAATGTCCAAATTTTTTCGCATTGTTTCGGGATACACAAGCAAATTGTCGAGAAGGTTGTTTATCAAATGCAGCATATAATCCAGCGTAATTGTCGAATCGGGGCAAATCACCCGCTCAACGCTGCTGTGCGAGATGTCTCGTTCATGCCAAAGGGCGACGTTTTCCATTGCTGCCATTGCATTACCACGCAAGAGCCGTGCCAATCCGCAAACGCGCTCCGAAACAATCGGGTTGCGCTTGTGCGGCATCGCCGAACTTCCCTTTTGTCCTTTCGAGAAAAATTCTTCCGCTTCCAGAACTTCCGTGCGTTGGAGATGGCGAATTTCAACCGCAATTTTTTCCAAGGAAGCACCTATAATTGCCAGCACTGACAAAAACTCTGCATGACGGTCGCGCTGAATTACTTGTGTTGAAACAGGCGCAGGCTTCAGTCCAAGTTTTGTTGCAACATGTTCTTCTACCTTCATGGAAATATGCTCATATGTGCCGACAGCGCCGCTAATCATCGCAACGGAAACAGATTCTATTGCTTGGTTCAAACGGGTGATATTCCGTTTTGATTCTTCATGCCAGAGTAGAAACTTTAAGCCAAACGTCGTTGGTTCGGCATGAATCCCGTGAGTTCGTCCGATGCAAAGTGCGTACTTAAATTCTTGTGCGCGACGTGCAGTAATATCGCGCAAACGTTCTAAGGATTGCATCAACAATTCCCCTGCTTGTTTCAGTTGCACCGACAAACACGTATCAAGAACATCGCTCGAAGTCATTCCCAAGTGAATAAATCGCGCCGATTCTCCAACATATTCAGCAACATTCGTCAAAAACGCAATGACATCATGCTTAGTTGTTTCCTCAATTTCCAAGACACGCTTCACATCGAAATTTGCCTTTGCCTTGATAGTTTCGAGTGCTTCTCTTGGAACGATGCCTAGTTGCGTTTGTGCTTCAGTGGATGCAATTTCTATATCAAGCCAAATTCGGTATTTATTTTCATCGTTCCAGATTGCCCCCATTTGTGGGCGCGTATAACGTTCAATCATAGTGAAATATCGTAAAATTGTATTGTGGTCGGTTGTAAGTTAGATGACTTCGTCACATTCAATCGTGTACATGATGTCGGCAAATTCATCTGTAACGGTAGTATTGACCGTAAGTTTACCGCGCACCCGAACTACCCCACCCTTGTATTGCGTCAGTTTTCCCTTTTTCATTTGGACAAAAATTACTTCATTGACTCGCAGAGGTGGATGACAAAAGCAATTCATTGGTGGCGAGGAAGCGAGAACAAATTCATCAATATCTTCTAATTGGGTTAGTGCAGCCATAAAACCCATAACCTCGACACTTTTTCCGTTGAACTCCATCACATCTTGAGGTGGCTTTTTGCCGGGAATATACAAACGCAATGTTCGGAAAGAAAGCGTTTGGTACGATGTTGAAGCAAGGGCGGGTGCAATCATAGCCGTTAGAGGGTTCATCTCGCCATTGTTCATGGCGCAAGAGTTTTGTGTTGCAAGGGTTATTGTGAGCGCACTTACAACACTAACGACAGCATTACGCATCTTTTTTATACGGTGATAGTTATTTAAGTTCATAGTTCAATCCAGTGGAAAAGAGTTATTTTTTCGTTTTTTTAACAAGTTCTTCAACGTCCATTCCTTGCTCTTTGAGCATTTGCCGAAGCGATTGATAATCTTCATTTCTACACGGCAACAAACCTTCGATACCATACATACCGGACATCGTTTTTTTTCCTTCAGCCGAATTAGCATATTCAACTAATGCAGAGACGATTTTCTCGCGCATTTCGCGTGGAAAGTCTTTACGAAACATAACAGGGTCATTCGCAATTCGTTCAGTAAAACCAATATTTTTCAATTTCGTTTTTGCATCAGGGTATTGCTTTAGCACTAACGCAACTGCGTCTTGGATTTCCCCAGTTTTTCTATCAGGGTCGGAATAATAGGCTGCCCCTGCATCAACCTGTTTTTGATAAATCATCATGACAACGTTATCATGGCGTTGGGCAAAAACCTCTTGAGCGGGAACAATCTTACCCGCTTGTAACAATGCTTTCGGAAGAATATATCCAGAAGCCGAAGCAGGATCTACAAAAGCAATTCTTTTACCATGCAGTTGGCTAATGGAATCAATACCGCTATCAACGTGGGTTAAAAACTGTCCCCCGTAGGTTGTATCGCCATTACGACGGACAATTTTTAAGACTGCTTCTGCACCGTATTTACTGTTTGCCAAGATATAGCTAAAGGTATTCAAAAAACCAATATCTGCTTTGTTTGTTCCGAAGGCTTCAACAGCAACGATATAATTTGAGGGTGTGTAAATAGTAAATGAAAAACCAGTCTTTTGCTTTAAGACATCAATCAGTTTTCCTGTGCTGTTTATCACCTTTCCCGCTTCTTGTGAAGGTACAAGAGCAATCCTAATTGGTTTTTGAGGAGAACCAAATTCCGCATCTTCCGCAAAAAACTGTGAAAATGAAAGTTTAATGAGAATTACTGCTAACAGAGGAAGATAAAATTTCGCATATTTCATGGTGGAAGGAACGCAGAAAAGAAAGGTTTTGAGAAGTAAGGCTTATGATTGCAAATTAACCGAAGCAAAGTAAAAAAACAAGGAAACTATACGATTATAGCGAGATACTTTCCACTTTACCAAAACATCGAATTATCAACAAGTCCCTTAATGTTCCACGTGAAACAATTCACATAAGATTGTTGAAAATTAAAACACGACGAAGAGAAAACATGAGAAAAACTTGATTATTACCCTGCAAGATAGTATCTTCTATCCGACGCACAAAGCATCACAATACCAACATTTTGAGGTATAACCTCCCAATCAATAATGCCCTCATCGAAACAACAATCGGAACAAGAACGTATTCTCATTATTGGCGCAGGAAGCAAAGTGGCGGAAGCGATAGTCCGAACACTTGCGATATCACCAATAAAATACTCTTTGCAGCAAATCACGTCCGGTGTGTCAAAAAACAGCCACCCCGACGGAAAAACCGTGTTCCGATGTGATGTAACAAACCGAAAAGAAATAAAAGATTTTTGCCTCAATGCACAACCAACAATCATTATCAATACGGCTGCGTACACAAGTGTTGATAAAGCAGAAGAGGAGCGCCAAACAGCGTGGCAAGTAAACGTAAGTGCCGTAGAAAACCTCGTAGCGGTTTGCCGCCTCACCGATGCACATCTGATTCATTTTTCGACCGATTACGTGTTTGATGGAACGCACGGACCGTACACAGAAACAGACAAACCGAATCCGCTTGGTTATTACGCAAAAACGAAAATGGCAGGTGAAAATGTCTGCATCGGAGGAAGTATAAATCACACTATCATAAGGACAAATGTGCTGTACGGTGCCACGCAAGCATTAAAACATGATTTTGTCGTTTGGACTTTGGGAAAATTATCCGAAGGAAAGCCCTTTTCCGTAGTAAACGACCAATTCTCTAACCCCACATTGATTGACGATATTGGTTATTTGATAGAAAAAATACTCCGAAAAAAAACACAAGGAATTTTTCATGCTGGTGGTGCAGATTGGCTTTCCCGTTTTGATTTTGCTCGAAAAATTGCGCAAGTATTTCGTGAAAAGGAAGAGCTAATTCAGCCAATAACAACAACCGATTTGCACCAAGCCGCTCCGCGTCCAATGAGAGGAGGTGTCATCCCCTACAAAGCGGAAACGATGTTTGGCATGAAATTTAGTGGTATTGAAAGTGGACTGGTAACAATGAAACGGCAATTACAAGTTACAGGTCATCATCAATGGACACTTTGATGAAAATTGACAAACGATAGAATAACGATAGAATGGAACTGTGTGTAACCAAACAGACACCAATAGACTATGATTACTGCTGTGCATTATCGCCCTCTTGAGGAAGAGGATTTCTCTGCCTTTGTTGCATTACGCAAAGAAGCACTTTTGAATGAACCCGAAGCATTTGGACCGGACTTTGCATCGTATAATGCTTCGCCACTTATAGACAAAGAGCATTATTTTGAACGTATATTGAAATACCCGTTTAGTTTTGCTTTAGGTGCATTCAGCAACAGCAATGAACTGTTAGGAATGGGATGTTTTACATCACCGCACTCAATGATAAAGCGCCGCCACAAAGGAGTTATGTGGGGAATGTATGTAAAACCAGAAGCACGGGGCAACGGCATCGGCAACAAACTCGCTGATTTAATTTTACAAGCAGCCAAACAGGATACGGGATGTGAGCAGGCCCTAATTACAGTAACTCCGCCGGGTTCGCTTGCCCAGAAGTTCTATGAGAAACTTGGTTTTATTCAATACGGGGTTGAGTATCGGGCACTAAAGTTAGAAACAGGCTACATTGATGAAGTATTGATGATGAAAGTGCTTTAAGTTAGTGGTCAAAATCAATCAGGTATTCGCTACCAATACCGTTCAGGACAAGGCTTAATTCCCGCCGTAGGGCGTTGAAGCTATGATGTACCTTCAGAGGTAACCAAAGGTGCTTGACGCGCTGCCACAGGATTTCGATGCGGTTGAGTGTCGGTGAGTAGGGTGGTAAAAATTCAATTTCTACCCCCGCTTCTTCCACCGCTTTCTGGCTTCATCCACCTGCGCACTGTGTGACTTGAAGCATTATATCCGAAACCAAACGAATAGGTTTGTTCATGCCTGAACGTCGTAAACGAGCAATAAGCGCTCCACCCCAGCAATGCTTGGTTAGAATGGCAAATTCCGTATTCTCCGCCGTTTTTGCTACCTTTTTCATGCGATAGCCCTAGGTTTTTGGGCAACCCTCTTATACCAATTTGAGTTGACAATTATGCATAAATTCTTTGTATATTAGATTGAATAGAACAATGTTTGTAACCTGTTGCTCAACATCATGCGCCGTTCC
>JALONG010000025.1 GCA_025455065.1 Candidatus Kapaibacterium sp.
CCTTTCAAAGGTTCGTGGTTGAATCCTGAAAGTTCGCGCTTCTTTCGGGTTTTTTCAAATTTTTTTTGCTTGCAAAGAACTGTCAAAACTACTGTAAAAACTAAATAAACACAGCACTAGTGCCTGATTTGTACTTTTCTCGTATCAACTGCTCCTTGAGAAGTCATCACAAGCACATACAAGCCCTCAGGCACACCTCCTACATCCAACGCAATTTCCCGCTTTCCACGCTCCAAAATGCTCGTTGTTTGCAAAACAGACTGACCAAGCGAATTCACTAATGAGACGGTTATCACACTGTTTTCTACCACATCAATTCCACATTTCAAAACATTGTTTGTAATGGGATTCGGGCGGAGTTCCGCAATGATAAATCGTGGGGATTTGGAATAAAAACGCGCCTGCTCGCCGCCTGCTTGATTACCCAGAACCCGCACAAAACCTTGTGCTATTGATGGTATGTATTGCACACCCGACTGTGGCTCTATGCGTAAGGTTACGTTTGTTGCCGTATCGTTTCCAACAGTGGCACGAAAGAGAAGTGTTGTTCGCACGGTATCGTTACCGTTTTGAAGAGGTAAGCGCAGAGGAATTACACGTATGCCGCTTTGTACCGTGCCCCGCGGTGTTTGCCCGATAGGCTCAAGCATAGTTGCATTTACCGATAACGAAAGTGGCAATGCACTTGTGTCAATAACCGAACGTGCGCGAAGCCCCGTGATTGTGATGGGTATGCGGACGGTGTCGCCTACTTTGGCTTGGAGGGTTGGTAAAACCGAACGTAAACTTACTCGCGGCACTTGAAATCGTAGAATACCGTTTTTTACCTGTAATCCATATCGGATATTTTCCGTATTGTTCAAATTTGCATATAAAACGGAGTCCGTTGTGAATGTAAATCCTGGAATCGTGTCCGAGATTGGGGCTTTGATAGTGCATAAAACCCATATCCCTCTAACATTACTAAATGGCACAGGCACACCAACCCGCAAAGAGGTGCTTGTACCGACATTGGTACGGCTAATAATGCGCTTGATTTGCTCAGGGCGAATGGTATCGGTGAGCGGATTTTCTATTTGATAGTCAAGAAATTGAATATCTTCAAAAAACGTAGTATCGTAGATGATATTTGCAGTGGCAGTGTACGTGTTGTAGAAAAGTCTTTCGGGAAAAGTGTTATTCCAAAGGAGCGGGAAGGCTATCTTTTTCCTGATTTGCGCTGGGTCAAAAATAATGGTTGTATCTTGAGAATAGAGAAGAAATGTAGGATTTAGATCTGTATCACCAATAGCAATTCCATTAACGAAACTACCTATCAATTCCCCCGTTTTCCTTGTATTATTCCTAAATGAGCGATAATTGTTATCTTCAATAATACGAGTTAGTCCCCTTTGCCTTTCAAAACCTAATGCCCTGTAAATACTGGAACCAAAGAATGGTGAACTTGATGTATGACCAATAAATAATGACGTATCTGTTTTAACAAAGGTATTTTCAAACCTGTTCATTATATCCCCGCCATTTAGACCAGTTGCCTTCAAAGAAGATGCTTGAAACATTGTCCAAGGTCTTGACTGCAAAGCAGGTACACTGTCATTCGTCCAAGCCTGAAATAATTCTTCACCATTTGTCGCACTCCAAACATAAATACTTGAATCTGTAGCACGTTCATAGCGGATGTTGTTATCGAAGGTACTCAAAACTTTTGTATACCTGTTACCCTGTACAATCGTGTCTCCTACTACTATTTCATATACTCGAAATGTTCTTTGCTGGCTGCTGGAAAACACATAATCGTATAGCCTATAGACCCACCTATTTCCCACAACAAGCGACTTCATTGGCAGGCGCACAGAATCTCGTTGTGCGAAAAGATTCGGTATAGTGCAGCAAAAAAATGTGGCACTAAGTATCAGGAAAATGACTGGAAGGCTCATGGAAACAAGATATTTGAGTGTTAGTGAGACTCTCACTTTCAGGCGAGAGCCTCAAGCGTATCATATTTTGCCTATTACCCCGCCGAAATATTCATCCGCCCAACAACATCCTTAATCGTCGAAGCGACAATCGTATCAATCACCTTATCCAATGCCGAAAAATCGGGCTGCTTCGTATTGACCATGCGGAAAAGAATATCCACTCCCAGCACATCCAAACAATCGCGTAATTTCTTGTTGTCCGGCGTAAAAATCCACAGCGCAGGGCGCGTGTGAACGTGTTTCCGCGTAGAATCGCCGTCGTGTTCGTAAAAAAGCGCGAATTTTTTGCCTTTGAATTCTGTGACATAGACAGGGCTTGTGAGCGTGTCTGGCTCAATACCAAGAGGTTCGGGCTTTTCTTCCGTCCATGTTACTTGGTTTGCTTTTGTGGCAAGTGCGAGTGCTTCCACAACTTTGTCCAATTGCTTCGCAACCTCACTCCGCGACCAGATTTTGACAATGTGATAGAGTTTGTCCATATTTGGCGAGTTCGGAAAATCACCGATAAATGCACCCTTTTCATCCAAAAAACGAATACGATGCACCGTCTCGCTGTCCGCTTTGTAGGGCGGCATACGCTCTTCAAAAAAGAGAAGATTGCGGTCTTTGAAGCGCGTAAAATAGGGCTTTTCCACAATACTTTCCGGCTCTAAATCCGCATATTTACTCAGCTCGTGGACTTCCCATGTCAGTTTTTGTTCGCGTGTCAGGTCTATCAATGTTTGAATGACCTGAGCATACATCAAATCAACCATTGTGGTCAAAAGAAAAATTAAAAGGAGAATGATAGTTATCGAATATCGGGAACAGCAGGAAGCGCCATAAGTACACGCTCCTCGGGGTTTATTGCCGCAAGTTCCAGCAAATACATACATTGACGGCGAACATTCTCCGGCATTGCTTTCCAGAACGGATTTTTTGCCAACATTTCCGCTTCAATTCCGGAACGCAATTTTGCAAGTGTATTTGTCCGTGCTTCCTCTTCATCGTCATCATCTAAAAGGCGCTTAAAAAGACGCTCAAAGCGGTTTGATTCGCTCGTCGGATAGCGCTTAATTGCCACTTTATTACCTTCGGGAATACCGATGCGGCGCTTTGCGATGCCGATAGCGGTGTACAAGCCTCCAAGCGTGTCGGCAAGCCCACGTTCACGTGCGGCAGCGCCTGTCCAAACGCGCCCTTTTGCCAATGCGCGTGTTTCCTCGAATGTTTTGTGGCGGCTATCCGCGACACGCTGCACAAAATTACGATAAATTTTCTCGCTTTGTTGGTGAATCCGTGCGCGGTCTGCATCGGTAAGACGCAATGCGGGGTCGTAACCAACTGCCGACGGCGTTGTCGCAACGGTATCCACCGAAACGCCGATATTATCTAGCAATTTCGTGGCATTTGGTAGCAGCATCAGCAGCCCGATTGAGCCGGTAATGGTGTTCGGATGCGCAATAATTGTATCACACCCCATTGCCATATAATACCCGCCGGAAGCCGCTACGTCGCTCATCGAAGCATAAACGGGCTTTGTTTTTGACGTTTTGCGAAGTTCTTCCCACATTTCATCCGACGCAAAAGACGAGCCGCCGGGCGAATCAATGCGCACAATGATTGCCTTCACTTTCTTGTTTTCACGCGCCTTGCGGAGGTCGCGGATAAATGCACTTGCGACAATCTGCCCTTCGTCATCACCACCTGCAACGATAGTACCGGAAGCGAAGATAATGGCGATTTGCTTGTCGGAATCCGTTTTGTCAGATTCTTTATCGGATTCTCCCGCTTCGCGGTACGAATCGCTGTTCACATAGCGCCCAATGCTCACAAGGCGCAATTTTTCTGATGATTCCGAGGATTCAGAAGATTTTTTATCGCTATTTTTCTTTGTCTTTTTGTCGGATTTATTCTCAGCATCACTCTTATTCGCGGCGACAGCATCACCCTCCTCGCTTTTTTCACTTTTCTCGCTTTTTTCACTTTTCTCGCTATTTTCACTTTTTTCGCTATTCTCACTTTTCGCGTCTTTTTCACTTGATGGCGTAATTTTCGCTGAACCCTCATTGATTCTTGCTTTGATAGCATCTTTAAGGGAATTTTTCGAGCGAATACCGTCAATAAATCCTAACGCCAAGAGCGAATCCGATGTGTAAACACCACGTTTCAAAACGCTTTGCACGGCTTCGGGCTTCATGGAGCGCCCCTGAGATACCACGTTTACAAAATCGGCGGAACGTGCATCCAAAAGTTCGCGGAGTTCTTGTTTAGCGGGGTCGCTGTATTTGGTGCGGCTGTAAGGCTCAACGGCGGATTTGTATTCTTCAAACTGTTCCACATAAAAATCCACACCAATTTTTTCCAATGTTCCTTTGAAAAACACACCCAAAACGCTGAAACCGTTCATTTCCAATAAGCCCTCCGACGGCATAAATACCGAATCGGCAACTGAAGCGAGGTAATAATCACGCTCCGCACCGTATTCAATGTGTGCATAGATAAATTTGCCCGAAGTCTTAAAATCTTGCAGAGCAGCGCGTATTTCTGCGAGTTTTGCGCCACCTGTACGAGTGCTGCCGTCGAGAAAAATACCGACAATATTTTCATCATCTTTCGCACGTTTTATGCCCGAAAGAATCTCAAAAAATGAGGCTTTTTGCTCAGAATTGGTAAAAAATGCAAACGGGTCATCGCTCACACGTTCTTCCACACCGCCTGAGAGCTTGATGTGTAGCACGGAATTGTTTTTCACTGTTGTTGAACGCTTGGTGTCAAAGGCGCTGCCCAACGAAACGGCAATACCGGCAATGAGTGCAAAAAAGCCAAAAATGATGACTAAAATAACCAACAACGGAATCCACCAACGCGAGCGCCGACGCTCATAGTAGCGCGGTTCGTAGCGCGGGTAGCGTGGATTTTGCGAGGGGTCTTGTGAATAGGGTGATTGAGGAGTATCCATAATGCAAAAAACGAGGTGAACAATGTTGTGAAAAAGGCGCACAGTCTTCGTTACAGCGCGATTCCTTCGTATCATGCTTTAACGGAACGTTGGGGGCAAAGTTACGCGGAAAATTCAATGTGGCAAGGAAAAACTTTTGGTCATTGATTGGTTTTTTTCGGGTAACCCGCATTGGAATCTCCACTGTCAGCCGCACGACCGCTACGAAGCGGTATAGCGAGGTAGAGCGCCCCTCACTCAGCACTCAAAACTCAGCACTCAAAACTCAGCACTCAAAACTCAGCACTTCCCCTCCAAGCCTTCCAGCGCGTCAGCGCACACCACGCTGCGAGTGGCTTCGCTTCCTCAAAAAAATCCACAAGTGCTTCCGCACAGTATGGCGTGTAAACAGCACCTTTCGAGCCAAAACCGTTGAACACCGCACAACGCGGCTCTACGGGATGAACGCCCAGAATAGGCTTGCTGTCTTGTGCGGCGGGGCGCACACCGGCATCGTGGCGCAAAAGCGTCATCGGTACGGGAAAAATTTCTTGTGCTTGTGCGATGAGTGCCGATGCGGTGTTTGGGGTGGGCGTGTCATCCAATTCTTCCCACGAATAACTTGCACCGATGCGAAGCGTAGAATTGTCCAAAGGCAGCACAAACACACCATGTACGAGCATTTCTTCCGGCACACGCTCTGCCTGCACGGTCAGTAATTCACCTTTGGCAGGTGAAAGCGGTAAATCCTTCCAAAGCGAGGTTTCAAGCGTTTTCCAGCCGTTTGCGAAAATAATGTGTTGTGCGGAAAAACATTCAGTTTCGGTTTCTACGATAACAGATTCGCTTGAAAATATCGTGCTTTCGCTGTTGTACGTCTCATTTCGCAAGCACCCTTCCGCCTCAAGCCAAGTACGCAAAGTGCGAACAAGCTGCTCCACGTCCAGATGCCATGCTCCGTAGCGAATACCACCGTGTTGTTGGCGAATGTCCCCGCTAATACTCTCTTGCGGCAGATATTCCGCAAACGTCAGTGTGGAAGCGCGTTTTGAGAACCATAAGTCTCGTTCTTCAGTATCGGTAAAAAGCCGCAGCGCGGTAATTTCCCGCAAGAATGTTTTCCCGAACTGCCGTTCAAGCGTAGAATAGGCTTTGAGGGCAGATTCCATCACGCTTTGACTATCCCAAAATGGCGAGAAACGTTTTCCCGTAATCGGGTTGATAATTCCGGCACTGATACGGGAAGCGTTGCTTTTATGCGGTGTGTCAAGCAGCAGGAAGCGCTTTCCGCGTGTATGCAGCATCCACGCGAGCATACACCCTGCTAAACCGCCGCCGATGATGATATAATCGGTTGTGGTGATGCGGGGCGGCGAAAGGAAAGAAATATTTTTCATGCCTCGAAATTACGACGTTTGTGCGTATATTGTGCAAGAAATGTGCAGCATCATTTCACTTGTCCTTGCATTATGAACGATTTACAACGGGTGATAACAAGTCTGGAAAAGCGCAATGAACCTTGCGTCATGGCAACGGTTGTTCATACCGAAGGTTCGACCTATCGCCGAGCGGGGGCGCGAATGGTGATTTTCCGTGATAGCAGTTCCGAAGGCGCTATTAGCGGCGGTTGTCTGGAAAGTGATGTTATCGAAAATAGTACCAGCGTGTTTGACAATGGCGTGCCGAAACTTCTTCGCTACGATGCGCTTTCTGACGATGATGACCCGATTTTTGGCTTGGGAATGGGCTGCAACGGCATTACGACGGTCTTTCTGGAACGTTTGAGTGGAAAAGATGATATTTTTTGTCAAACAGTCCGTTCTTTCTTCAATAACCGTCAAAGCGGCGTAATTGCTACGGTGTACGATATTGAGCCGCAGAATGCACTACCAAACTCGCCCTTATTGGACGGACATCTATTGGACGGGAATCGGTTGTTCCTGCTTTCCGGCGATGAAGCAAATGATAATTTTGGCGAACCCCCGCTTGCGGAGCGTTTGAGAGAAAATGTCTGGAATGCCGCATTACCACTGCTTTCCGGCGGAAAACCGCAGCAACTCACGGTGGATGACGAACAAGCCCGTATTTCCCTTGTTCTTGAGCCTGTGCAGCCGCTTCAAGAGTTGCTCGTTTGGGGAGCGGGATATGATGCGATTCCGCTTGCGCACTACGCTTCCATGCTGGGTTGGCGAGTAACAATAGCCGACCATCGTCCGGCATATCTTTCGGAGGAGCGTTTTGGCGAAAATGCCCGTTTGATGCGTACACGCCGCGAAACTATTCAGGAAACTGCACAAAACCTTGCTTCAAAGGACATTCATCGGAACACGGCGGTTGTGATTATGACGCACAATCTGGCGCTTGATGCTGCTGCGCTCCAAGCCGCATTAGGCTCTGAGGCAGGTTACATCGGACTTTTGGGACCGAAGCCACGTTTGACAAAAATTCTGACGCTGCTCCGCGAACAAGGTTTTGCGCCGACAAAAGCAGCATTACAGCGCCTCCACAGCCCGATTGGTCTGGACATCGGTTCGGAAACGGCGGAAGAAGTTGCGTTGTCAATCGTTTCAGAGATTCAAGCCGTGATGAATACACGCTCTGCGGGCTTTTTGACAAAACGCAAGCAAGGTAAAATTCATGAATAATTCAAATTTGAGTTAAAACTTGTGATAAAATCAGGCTTCAGTGGCACAGACACTCTTGTCTGTGCGGTAAGAATGAGCGAAAATCATTATCGAAGACCTTAAAAACCTTCTCTAACCCCTTATCCCCTCAAAGTCATGGTTGAAGTTCTTGACCTCCGTGTTGAAAAAGATTTTATCGAAGTTCCACTGTTTATGTGGAGCGTTCGCGCCGGAAGACCTGTCAATGCTGACGATACGGTCGAAAAAACCCTCCGCGTTCCGGCTGACCTTGTGCCGCACCCGCGCAACTGCTATTTGCTGCGCGTTGTGGGCAATTCTATGGAAAAAGCGCATATTTTGGACGGCGATTTGATAATCGTGGACCATGCCGCAGAGCCGCGCCACAACAACATTGTCGTGGCAAGCGTCAATGGCGATATGACCGTCAAGCGCCTTTTTGCCGTCGGAAAACGTATCATGCTTTTGCCTGAAAACCCTGATTTCAAGCCGATTGTTGTTGGTGAATTTGACCATTTTGTGATTCACGGCGTTGTTTCGGGTGTGTTTCGCAATGTGCAGTAAGATGTTCTTTCTGCGGATAATAATCTTGGCATGGCTTGGAATATTGCTTTGCGGATTTCAAGCCTTCGCACAACCACAAACGCTTCGTATAGCTGCTGCGGCGGATTTGCAACAGGCAATGCCCGAACTTTGTAAAGGTTTTGCGCAACAACGAAACGTGCAAAAGCGCCCACAAGTTAGATTAGAAGCGGTGTACGGCTCTTCGGGCAATTTCACGACGCAAATTCGGCAAGGAGCGCCATTTGACCTGTTTTTCTCCGCCGATATGCGCTATCCCGCGCTTCTCGCCGATGCAGGGCTAACAACCGCACAACCGCGTAAATACGCCACCGGGCAGATGGTTATGTGGGTAGCATCGAAGCCGCTTCGGAGTGCCAATGTCAGCCGACAAACGATGAATTTACACCTGCTGAAAAATCCTCTTGTTCAACGTATTGCCATTGCAAACCCCATTCATGCACCCTACGGAGAACGCGCTCAAGAAGCCTTGCAAGCGCTTGGAATCTGGGCAAGCATCGAACATCGCTTGGTACGAGCCGACAACGTTGCACAAGCGGCACAGTTCGCCGCAACAGGAAACGCCGACGCAGCAATTATCTCGCTCTCGCAAGCAATGATGTCCGTTTTGGCGCAAAAAGGTGAGTATGCGCTTATTGACAAAACGCTCTACACGCCGCTTGAACAGGGCGCAGTCGTCCTTTTACGCTCAAAAGACCGCACACTTGCGGAAGAGTTCTTAGCGTATTGTTGTTCGCCGGAAGGCGCTTCGGTAATGAAACGGTTTGGTTTTTTGCCGTAGTCTGTCCTAGAAAAATTGATGTTCATAGCTTTTTACAACATTTTTTAGAATTTGGAAGTGCAATGCAACGTCTATTTCGTGTTCACATACTGCTTTTTTATTTGTGCATTTTTACTAGTGGCAATATTGCCTCCGCTCAAGACCAAATAACGCTTTCGCAGCAAGACAGCCTCAGCATTCTTGAGCGGGAAAAACAGTGGTTTGCCGATGTAGAATATGTCAATACACCGCGTTTAGCGTGGGGCGCCGGAACAGACATGGCGTACATAATGCAAAACTTTACCACGCCCCGTTTTCTGCGTTTCGGGAGCAATTTTTTAGGGCTTCGCTCAACCGATAAAATCAGCGGCTACGGAACCAGTTTTACAATTTGTGTTGATGTTCCTGTGGCGGATAATCTCTTTACGATGAGGCTTGGTTACGGTACGGAACGTTCTCGGTACAATACTTTGGAGCGAGTTGGCTTGCAAATTTCGGGTATGACCGGAACATTCACTATGGTGGATTTAGAGCAGTCCTTGACGACACAAATAAATACTGTTACTTTGGGAGCAAGCTTTCGTCGGCGAATGATAAATTCACTGTTTGCTGAGATTGGCGTAGAATCAGCAGTTCTCTTGAATAGTACACTTGAATACACAGAGTTCATAGACAATTTTCAATTTCCAATAAATGATACATTCGAGGGCACTATTCCCCAGACACAGCCTTATTTTCAGGCGTTTGGTGGATTGTCGTACAACTTCCCATCTCGCTCAGAAGATAGTATTTTCACATTGTCGCCGTATATTCGCTATTACTATCCTCTAAGTCCCTTTACAAGCTTTGTTGATTGGAAAACAAGTCGCTTGTGTTTAGGGCTGGAAATGCGCTTGTAATCGTATTTTCCCACTTTTTAATTTTGCACCATGAACATCCTCGTCCTCAACTGCGGCTCGTCATCGGTAAAATTTCAACTGATTAACACCGACCAGCACCTCATCGAACTCAACACCGATAAACGGCTTGCCTACGGCGTAATTGAGCGTATTGGCGGACCGGCGCTGGTGAATTTTTCCGTTGTGAACGCGGACGGTTCGTCGCGCTCACACCGAGAAGCAATACCGCTCCGCGACCATTCGGCAGCGATTGAAAAAATTGTGCAGTGGATTATTTCGCAAGAGGCGAACATTCCGGGCATCAGTTCGTATGCGGATATTGCGGCAGTCGGACACCGCGTCGTGCATGGCGGCGAGGAATTGACAAGTTCGATGATGATTACCGACAGCGTTATCAAGCAAATTGAGGATTGTATTGACCTTGCGCCGCTTCATAATCCGCAAAATCTCAAGGGAATTTACGCTATCAAAAAAGTCTTCGGAGGCACTGCCAAACAAGTAGCCGTCTTTGATACGGCGTTTCATCACACCTTGCCCGATTATGCGTATTTGTACGCCATTCCTTACCAATTTTACCGCCGCCACAAAATTCGCCGCTACGGTTTTCACGGCGTTTCGCACCGTTACGTGCAGTATCGGTACAGGACGCTTGTAGGCTTGGAGCGTGAAAGCGTGAATGTGATTTCGATTCACTTGGGTAACGGCTGTTCGGTGTGTGCGATTAAAGGTGGGCGCTCTATGGATACGTCTATGGGCATGACACCGCTTGAAGGCTTGGTTATGGGGACGCGCTCCGGCGATATTGACCCCGCAATCATTGAGCATTTATCCCACAAAGAAGGCTATTCGCAGGCAGAAGTGCAGTCGGTTTTGAATAAACAATCAGGCTTACTCGGCATTTCGGGTTTGACTAATGATATGCGCGAACTCATTGCCGAAGCCGTTGAAAACGATGACCGCCGCGCAAAATTAGCGATTGAAGTCTTTGCGTATCGCATCAAAAAGTACATTGGTTCGTATCTTGCAGCAATGAATGGTGCTTCGGCGATTATTTTCACGGGTGGCATCGGCGAAAACTCCGATTACGTGCGCGGGAAAATTGCTAACGGCTTGGAATGGCTGGGCTTGCACGTTGATTTTGACCGCAATGCCGCCACAATTCGCGGCAAAGAAGGAAAAATTTCGCAAGACGGAAGCCGTTTAGATTCGTGGGTTATACCGACAAACGAAGAATTGATGATTGCCCGCGACACCTTCCGTTGCGTCATGGGGCTGGAATTGCCGCGCTAATAAAGCTACACTTTGTTTCACTCACAACCGCCGCTATGAGCGACATTCACCAAGAATATCTGTTCGTCTATGGAACGCTGGGCAGGGCTACGCACTCCAACAACACGCCTCACCATATGCACTCCATTTTGACGACCTTTGCGACCTACGTCAGCAGGGCGTTTGTGCGTGGGCAGATGTATTTTGTGGCGCAATATCCGGGCGTAGTGGCTTCCTCTGCTGATGAGGACAAGGTTTTTGGAGAAATCTATGCCATTACCACCAACCCGCAGCGCAATGATTTGCTGTGGAAAGTTTTGGACGAATACGAAGGAAACAACGGCACAGACTCGGCACTCTACGTGCGTCATCGCACAACGGCAACGCTGGAAGACGGACGCAGAGTAGAAGCATGGATTTATTATTACAACCGCTCTACGGCTGCTTTGGAGCGCATTGAAACCGGAGATTATTCTAAGCCGTTTGTGGAATTATTGTAAACCCTTATCACATTTATCATTGCAATCACCTCGACCACTTTCTTTCACCTTTCACATTCAACTATGAACTTCCAAAAACTTTTTGCCGTTGCGCGGTGGGAATTTATCGAAAAAGCCCGCACCAAAGCATTTATCATCTCGCTCTTACTCACACCCGCTATAATGATACTGTTTGGTACGTTGCCGTCGTTGCTTGCGCTCAGAGGCGACGACAACACGAAAAAATTTGCTTTTTACGACGAAACAATGGCGCTCCGCGAGCCTGTTCAAGCTATTTTGAACCAAAAATACAAACTCAAAGACGGCAGACCGAATTTTGACCTTGTTCCAGTGGATGCCAAATTGATGAACCGCGAAGCCTTCTTGAAAGATTACTCGCCGCGCATTTTTAATGGCGATTTTACGGGGCTGTTTATCATTCCGGCAAACGTGGAAGAAAAGCATTTGTTGGAGTATCGCAGCGATAACGTCGGAAACATCCGCGACATCAAATCTATCGAAAGTGCTATTGAAAAAGTTTTAACCGAACAAGCAGCCGTGAAGAAAGGTATTGACTTAGTGGTCTTCAAAAGTCTGTCGCAATCGTTGGAAACCACGTCGCTGAAAATCAGCAAAAGCGGCGATGTCAAAGAAAGCGGTTTTTTGGAAGTGTTTGGCGTTGCATATGCATCGGTGCTGATTTTATTCATTTTGATTCTGGGAACGGGACAAATCCTCGTGCGCGGGCTTGTCGAGGAAAAAAGCAATCGCATCATGGAAATTCTCGTTTCGTCGTGTTCCCCGTTTGAACTGATGATGGGCAAACTTATTGGTCTTTCGGGCTTGGGTATTGTGCAGGCAATGGTATGGAGCGGCTTTGGCGTTGGAGCGGTGCTGTATTTCGGCGTGTCGGTTTCGGCGCTTGGTAATATCCCGCTTGTTCTGGTGTTTATGCTTTTCGGGTATCTGCTCTATGCCTCACTGCTGCTGGGTTTGGGTTCGATTACCACCACCGACCAAGAAGCGCAGCAAATCACGTCATATGTGAGTTTACTTTTGGTTGTTCCGATGACCTTGCTCACAGTCGTTCTGCAAAATCCCAATTCAGTCATTGCAAAGGTGTTGAGCTTTATCCCCTTCACCGCACCGACAATTATGGCAATGCGAATTAGTATTCAACTGCCGCCGATTTGGGAAATTGCGCTCAGTTTGGGGATATTACTTGTTTCAACCGTTATTATCACCTACTTCGCGGCAAAAATTTTCCGCCTGGCAATTTTGGTTTATGGCAAACGCCCGACGCTGCCGGAAGTTTTGGCATTTTTGAAAGAGAAGTAATGATGCCGTCTTGGGGAAATATCGGTTTAGTATTTCTCGGCGGAGGTCTGGGAAGTGTGCTGCGGCTTTTAGTGTCTGTGTACGCCATAAGCCGCTTGGGAATAGGCTTCCCGTTTGGTACATTGTGCGTCAATGTTGTCGGTTCGTTTTGTATCGGTGTTATAGTCGCCCTTGCCGGAGAGCGTGTTCAAGCGCTTTCTGAGGCAGGGCGATTTTTTTTAGCAATTGGCTTTTGCGGCGGTTTCACGACGTTTTCGACCTTTTCCCTTGAAACACTCACTATGCTGCAATCAGGCAGAATCAATGGTGCGGCTGTTTATGTCGCTGTGAGCATCATCGGCTGTGTCGTTGGAACGGCTTTGGGGCTTGGGTTGGTCTATTGGTGGTGGAAAAATGTTGTTGGAGAAGGGTGATTTTTACCCCGTGTCCTAACTACTTCTGAGCCGCAATACAGGTTTTCACCAAAAATGTGTATATTTGCACAACTCTTTTTTGGTAGTGTTTGCTACCTTCTTCATCATCAACCCTTGATATAATGAGCCTTGCAGGGAAAGTTTGTTTAATAACCGGCGGTACTTCGGGCATTGGGAAAGAAACAGCCCGCGCTATCGCTTCTATGGGCGCTCACGTCATTCTCGCCGCACGAAACCTCGAACTTGCTGAACGTGTTAAACAAGACATCATCGCCTCGCACAAAAGTGCAAGTATCGACATTATGCAATGCGACCTTGCTTCGTTTGCTTCGATAATGACATTTGTTCAGGCATACAAAGCAAAGTATGACCGTTTGCATATTTTGATTAACAATGCCGGACTGATGGAGCGCGAACGCAAAGTCTCCCGAGACGGTATAGAACTGACCTTTGCAGTGAATCACCTCGCACCCTTTTTGCTGACGAAATTGCTTTTGGACACGATGAAATCAAGCGCTCCGGCACGGATTATCAATGTTGCTTCCGATGCTCACAGAGGCGGCACTATCAATTTCGACGACCTCGAAGGCAAAAAAAGCTATTCTCTTTGGAAAGCATATGGACAATCCAAACTTGCAAACATCCTTTTTACGCGCCATCTGGCTTCGATGCTACGCGGAACGAGTGTTTCGGTGAATTGCCTGCACCCTGGCGTTGTTGCTACCGACCTGTTCGATATTATCCCGCCGCCCTTCAACTATCTCGCAAAACTCTTTATGCTCACGCCGGAAAAAGGCGCAGAAACCACGATTTTTCTTGCTTCGTCGCCAAGTGTGGAGGACATTACGGGGGAGTATTTTAACAAGAAAAAAATCGCTGTTACGTCTAAACTAGCACAGGACGCTGACCTTGCGGCGCGACTTTGGCTCGTCAGCGAACAATATATTGCTGCGTAAATTATCGCAAAACACGCGCAGCTCAACCTTTCTTCACGGTTTTATGTCGTTTCTTCTTCGCTCGTTCTTGCTTTTGGGGATTATACTGGCTCTTGATTGGTATTTTTTTCATGCTGTAAGCCACAGTATTCGCAGTCTTTCTCCCGGAAAACGCAGTTTTATTACATGGTTGTATTGGTCGCTGACCGCACTAACACTCGTGTTGCTGCTGTTGCCGCTTGTTTATCCGTATCAATATTGGTCGCAGTTTATTCGCGTATATTTGGTCAGTTTTGTGTTGATTATCGGCATTTCTAAACTTGTTGGCTCACTCTTTCTGCTTGTGGATGATGTTCTGCGCATTGGTGAATGGGCATGGCTTAAAATCACGGCTTGGAGAGGCGCACCACATCTTGCCCAGGGGCTTCCGCCGATTACCCGCAAACAATTTTTGACCAATCTCGCCTTAGTCGCAGCAGCGCTGCCTTTCAGCAGTTTTCTCTATGGCATGGTGCGCGGGGCGTTTAATTACAAAGTGCATCGTGTCAATATCAAACTTCCCAACCTTCCGAAAGCATTCGAGGGTTTCAAAATTGTCCAGATTTCCGATATTCACATCGGCAGTTTTGTTTCGAGTGAACCTTTGGAACGTGCTTTTGAGTTGGTGAATGCTCAAAAGCCCGATGTCATCTTCTTTACGGGCGATTTGGTGAATAATCTCTCTTCCGAAGTAGATCCGCATTTGGAAACGCTAAAAAAACTCCGTGCTGAACACGGTATATTTTCGACAATCGGCAACCACGATTACGGTGATTATGTGCAGTGGGAAAGCAAAGAAGCGAAGCGAGAAAACTTCGAGCGACTGAAACATTTGCACCGTGAAGCAGGCTGGCGTTTGCTGATGAATGAGCATCACATCATTGAGCGCGAAGAGTCACATTTGGCAGTTATCGGCATTGAAAATTGGGGTGCTGCGATGAATTTCCCCAAACGCGGTGACCTTGCAAAAGCACACGCCGGAACAGAAAAAGCCAACGTCAAACTCCTGCTTTCCCACGACCCAAGCCATTGGGAAGCACAAGTGCGGAAGCAGTTCCCCGATGTGGACGTGATGTTTTCGGGACACACGCACGGTGCACAATTTGGCGTGGAAATTCCCGGTTTTCGCTGGAGTCCGGTGCAGTATTTTTACAAGCAATGGGCAGGATTGTACCAGCAAGGCAAGCAGTATTTGTACGTTAATCGCGGCTTAGGTTTTCTGGGCTATCCGGGGCGTGTGGGGATTTCACCGGAAATTACGGTGGTGGAACTCTCCCGCACGTAACGAACTTGTTTTGAGGCTTTTACGATTGTTGTGAAAGCCTCTTTTGTTTTTTTTCGCTCCAAACCTGTTTTTTCTGCTATTTGATTGCTTTTTATCGTGCTGTTTATTAAGTTGTACGTGTCTGAAATTGTGTGTGTTTTTCATTCAAGTGGACCATTTCCATCGAATTTCAGCCTATTCCACATTCCTCCTCATTCGCTTATAACTCTTCAGAGAGAGTAGATTTTAGTCTATCTTCATTTTTTTTACAACCAACAGAAAGTGTGTGTATGAAACGATTGTTTCTTTTGTGCATTGCTCTGTGCTGCATGGTTCTTGCGTTTTCGGGGACACTCTCCGCGCAAACCCGCACCATTACGGGCAAGGTGATCTTCAAAGACACCAAAACACCGCTTCCGGGAACAAAAATCGTCGTCAAAGGCAAGAAAATTGGCGCTATCGCCAATAAAGACGGCGAATTTACCATTGCCGTTCCCGACGGCTCATCGCTTGTGTTCAGCCTTATCGGACACCTCACGCAAGAAGTCAAAGTGGGCGATAAAACCACGATTGACGTGACGATGGAACTCGACGAAATCCGCCTTGAGGATGTCGTTGTTACGGCGCTCGGCATTGAGCAGAAAAAACGTGCCGTGAACTATGCTATTCAGGACATCAAAGCTGGTGAAATCGTTGAATCGCAGCAGGTGAATATGGTCAATGCAATGCAAGGACGCATTGCAGGTGTGCAAATCACAAATTCCGGCGGCGCTCCGGGCGGCTCATCCAGCATTATTATTCGCGGTGGAAATTCGGTGGATTCGGACAACCAGCCGCTCTTTATCATTGACGGCGTGCCGATGGATAACTCCACCACAACCGAAACCGGTGCAGGAACAAGCGGTTTGAATGGTCAGCTTGCCCGTAACGTTGCGAATCCAAACCGCGCGATTGATATTAACCCCGAAGACATCGAAACAATCAGCGTTTTGAAAGGTCCCTCTGCTGCTGCACTCTACGGCTCACGTGCCGCGAATGGTGTTATTCTCATCACCACCAAACGCGGGAAAGACGGAACGACGAATGTTACTTACAACAATGCGTTTTCTTACGATGTTGTCAATCGTTTACCGCAATTTCAAAACCAATACAAACAAGGCGCAAACGGCTTTTATGACCCGCTTACACGCCGCTCATGGGGTCCGCGCTTTCAACCGGGCGAAACAGTGTATGACAATTTGAACAACTTCTTTGTTCCTGCTGTCAGCATGATGCATAATTTGACAGCTTCGGGAGCGAATGAAACTTCTAATTTCCTCTTTTCTCTCAACCGCACAGACCAAAACGGCACTGTACCAATGACGAATTGGAGCCGTACCTCATTGCGTTTTAACGGCGGCGCAAAAGTAGCCGACAAACTGCAAATTCAAGCGTCGCTTAATTACATCAATTCCGGCGGTAATCGTGCTTTGCAGGGCAATGGTCTTGCAGGTGGTGCAGGTTCGGGCGGATATTTGGTGAGTATGATTTACTGGCCCCGCAATGATAATATGGCAGATTGGGATAACCCCGACGGCACTCGCCGTCGTTTGCTGCAAACAGACCTTGCAAATGACATTGATAATCCTTACTGGGCGCTCAGATACAATACCATCAACGACGATGTGAACCGTATTTTGGGTAATGTTAAAATCATATACGACCCCGTAGATTGGATGAACGTTACCTACATAGCAGGAACAGACATCACGCATGAACTTGGTAAATCCGTGCGCTATCCCGGTACGTCGCTTCGTGCAAACGGTATTCCCTACGTTAATGGCGGCGTTTCGCAATCGCAGAATTTGAACCGCATTTTGAATTCCCAACTTCTTGTTACGTTCAAAAAAGAGCTGATGGAAGGCTTGGATGCGGAACTGCTTGTGGGAAATTGGATTGAAGCGACACGCAATTACCAACTTGATTACGTTGGCAATCAATTCATCAACCCCGATTTTACGAGCATCAACAACACCCCGAATACAGAAAATCGCCTTGTGGAACGTGTTACCGAGCGCCGTTTGATTGGTCTTTTTGCACAGGCAAATTTGAGTTGGCAAAACAAAATGTTCCTCAGTATTCGCGGACGCAACGACTGGTCTTCAACACTGCCGATTAACAACCGCTCCTATTTTTATCCCGCTATTGACTTTGGCTATGTCTTCACGGAAGATTTCTTGCGGGGCGAGGTGCTGAGTTATGGGAAAATCCGCGCTTCGGTTGCGCAAGTCGGGAAAGATGCTGCTCCGTACCGCACCAATACAGCACTTACAGCTAATACTTATCTCGGCGGCGGCTTCCGTAATGATTTCTGGGCAGGTAATCCGATTTTGAAACCGGAAATTACCCAAGCAGCAGAAATCGGTGTTGATTTGCGCTTCTTTAACGGTGCGATTAACATTGATGCGGCAGTGTATCAACAGAACACGTTCAACCAGCTTATCGCGCCGCGTATTAGTCAGGCTTCCGGCTTTATTTTTGCGTATTTGAACGGTGGAACGGTAGAAAATCGTGGTTTGGAAATTGCCGTGAGCGGTACTCCTGTACGGGAAAATAATTTCCGTTGGGACATTAGCGCAAACTTTACCGCGAACCAAAGTCGCGTAACGGAACTTCCTGCTGTTCTGAGCGAACTGAATCAATCCGACGCTTGGATTATTGACAACGTGCGAGGCTCGGCATTTCCCGGTCAGCCTTTGCAAGCAATCGCTATGAACGATTACAACCGCAATCCCGCAGGGCGTATCATTATTGACAGCGCAACCGGACTGCCGACGGCGTTTTCAAGCGGTGTCTGGTACTATGGCGGCAACCGCCAGCCCGACGCAATTATCGGTTTTAATAACAGTTTCCAATTTGGCGGTTTGACCTTCTCATTTTTGTGGGACATCCGCATCGGCGGCAAAGTTGTTAATGGCACAGAATGGGACATGGTACGCGCAGGCATGAGTACGCGCACGCTTGACCGTTACAAGAAAGTTGTCTTGGACGGCGTTGTGCGCAACCGCGCCGTTCCTGAAACAGACCCCAACGCATGGGTAGCCAACTCGCGCGAAGTGGAACTTACTGAAGCATATTACCGCTTTACCTTTGCTCCTGCCGGCTCGAATTTCATTGAAGACGGGTCATGGGTTCGCCTTCGCACGGTGAATTTGTCGTATCGCCTCAGCAAAGAGGATTTAGGCGGTTTCTTGAAAGGATTGGAGTTTTTTGCAACAGGTCGCAATCTGCTCTTGTTCACTCGTTATACCGGCATGGACCCCGAAACATCGGCAGCAGGCGCAGGTGTGCGCGGTGCCGGCTCGAATGGTCTGGATTACGGCGGAGTTCCTGCAACGATGGGCGTTACGGCAGGATTAAAAGTGACGTTCTAACCCCCAACAAACCTTTGTGGTTACTCAACTCACATACCTTTTTGTAACACAATTTGTTTTATACTATGAAATCACGAATTTCCCTTGCGCTTTGCTTGTGTGCGGCTTTGTGGTTAAGCGCCTGCGATGCGTTTTTAGACGTAAACCGCAATCCGAATTTCCCTGAAGATGCTTCGCCGTCAGCGAAACTTCCCAGTATCATTTCCAACGGGCTTCAGCAACAAGCAGCACTCAGCGTACTCAGTTCAGCGCATTTTACCCAGCAGATAGCAGGGCGAACTGTGGGCAATGCACTCGACCAATTTTTCCTTTCGCCTCCGGCGAACCCCTTCAATGACACGTATTTCCGTGCAGCAAGCAATATCCCGCCGATGATTGAGCGGGCAACCCGTGAACAGGCATGGTTTTACGTTGGTGCAGGCAAAGTTCTCATGGCGGCACTGCTTTTCCATTTGACCGATTTACATGGCAATATCCCATATTCCGAGGCTTTTCGCGGTGCGGAAAACTTTACACCAAAATACGACTCACAAGAATCCATCTACAACGCTATGGATAAACTGTTGGATGAGGCTATCGTGGAATTTGGTAAGACGCAACCCGCTTCGGCTCCTGCGTTTAATGCTTCGGCAGATATTCTTTTTGGCGGCAATGTCCAGCGCTGGATTCGCTTCGCTTACGGCTTAAAAGCGCGTCAGTGGAATCACCTGACCAAAAAATCAACCTACAATCCGCAACGTGTTTTGGAAGCGATTGACCGCGCAACCAACGCCAATGCGGATGACGCACAAGTAACCTTTAGTTCAGCACAGGTTACTTTGACCAACGTTTGGGCATACCAACGCGCAAACGCAATTGCACGGACATTTGGACGGTATTTTATCAATATGCTGGACGGCACAACGCTTGGTTTCCGTGACCCACGCTATATTGCCATTTGCCCTGATACTAACCGCTCGAAAGGTGCTGTCAATGGTTCCGGGCAGCCAACTTCACCGGTTGGCTTAACCTCCGCCGGTGCTTCCGATTTTTACGGACGCTACAACCTAACAACACCAATCACTTCTACGGTAGCCGCTCCTGCAGCCGGCACCGCACCTGCTGTTGAAGGCTGGTACTCGCGTACAGTCGGCGTACAACTGATTTTGACCAATGCAGAAATGCGTTTTGTCGAAGCAGAAGCCGCTTTCCGGTCCAACAACCGTGACCGTGCTTATACGGCGTTCCGCGCAGGGATAACCGCCCATATGGATAAACTCGGTGTTCCTGTAGCTGACCGCAATGCGTATTTGGCAAGCGTAGCCGTTCCACAAAGCGCAGCAGCACTGACGTTGGCAAATATCATGCAGCAAAAATATATTGCCATGTTCTTGCACCATGAAACATGGGTGGATATGCGCCGCTACGATTACAGCCCTGATATTTACCGCAATTTTGCCCCGCCGACAACTCCCAATATGCAGCTTATGGGCGCTTTCCCGCGTCGTTTCTTGCCTAGTACGGCGGAATTGTTGTATAATCGTAACAATGCTTATTCCGAAGTAGATCCTGCAGGTGTTGCTGATGCTACGTGGATTGTTACGCCAATGTGGTGGGATAAGCCGTAGAAAGAGTCATTGGTTAGGTCATTGGTCAGCGAGACTATGCAAATGTGAGGCTCTCACAATTTTGTGAGGGTCTCATGTTTCAGAGAAAACCCAACGAAACGTTCTTGTTCACTATGAAATTTTATCATGTATGAAATCATTATTCAAATCCTTGATTCTATGCGCTCTTCCGGCGATTGCCTTGCTGGTTGCCTGTGAGCGTCAGTTCCCGACAACACCGGGCGTTATCTCGGCAACAGATTACTACCCGATAATTCAAACGGCAAATGCGTGGACTGTTCCCGCGGCACCTGCAAATGGCGCTGTGATTACGCTTGAACTCATCTTTAATTCGTATTCGCCCATTCGCACGATAAACCTTTTGCAAGTAACCAACCGCACTACAAGCGGCGTTGTTACTCGTGATACCGTTGTCAGCACGGCATTTATGTATCAGGTGGCATATTCCACTCTCAAAGGCGGCGACACGTTGCTTATGAGCTATACTGTGCGTCCTGTTCCCCGCCCTGCGGGTACGACCGTTTCACAGCAACTTATTGGTGAAATTATTAACCAAAATGGCTTACTGAAGCGCCGTGCAACGGGTACGTTTACTCCGCCTGCGATGTAATACCAACTTGAGTTGATAACTGTGCAAAAAAATCCGGCTTCAGTGGCACAGACATTCTTGTCTGTGCGAGTATTTATGCTGCTTCCAGAGAAAATAATGCACAATCTTCAACGTAAATTGGTATAAGATTTGCTAGAGAAAAAAAATACAAAAGCCGCTTCAGAACTTATCCGAAGCGGCTTTTTTTTTGTAACAAACGGAATTATCGCACCACGGACATCTGCCGCGAAAGCCTGACCGTTCCTGCTTGCAGCACATAAAAATATGTTCCCGTTTCTAATCCCGCAACGTTCATTTGGAGTTCATGCTCACCCGCAGGCAGCGTTCCTAAATCAAGCACTGCGACTTCTGTTCCCACCAGCGAATACACCTTCAAGACCGCATTACTGCTTGTTGGAATACCAACCCGAATCGCTGTGCCAAGTGGCGTTGTGGGATTCGGAAAATTCTGCTCCATGTAGTATTGAAGCGGTGCGCGAGCTGTGCTAAGGCGGACATCAACATTACAACGGCTTGTGCCGATGCGCACAACGGGCGTTCCGCGACCGGAAAGAGCGATAATTTCCTGCACACAAAATCCTTCAAATACCAGAGAATCCGTGTAGGATAGCTGTTCCAGAGGCGCAAAACATACCCGCAAATTTGCCGTTTCGCCGGGCGGAATCACCAAGGGGAATTGACTTTCGCTTATGCTGAACCACAAGTTACGGCGCGGCGTTGTGCGGTCAATGCGGTAAGGCAGCAGCCCAACATTCCGAATTGGCAAGGTGCGGCAATCCAAGTCTATGATTGGAACATCACCGTAAGCGCCCGTGAATCCTGTTCGCGGAAATTCCAGCGTAAAGCCTTGAATTGTCTCGTTAATCGTGCTACGATTCCCGACAGAATCCGTCAAAACAATCGTAAAAACGGCATCACGGCGAGGATTTTGGATGTTGATGATAATATCCTGCACCCGTGAAGCTCCTTGTGAAGCGGTTTGTGAAGGAATCGTAATGGTGCAGTTCACAGGAGTGCCAACAATTTCCACGCTTGCTAAACCCGACGCAAACGGCTCTCCGTCTTGCGCCCGAATCGTTACGCGCCGCGCACAGACATCGCGGTCTTGCGTAAAGACCGGCTGCGTTGTGTCGCGTCCTGCCACAATCGTCAAATCTACCAGAGGGCGCTCCAAACAAGCGTTTGCGCCGCGTAGTGATGCTGTGTATGTGCCTGTGGGAGCATTATCCAGCATAATAAGAATCGTATCTCGCCCCTGCGGTGGAAGCGTTAGCGGTATTTGTGGTGCTGCAAGCCGCATCATTACTGCATTCCCGTTGCCGTTTGTCAGCGTAAGAGAAGTGAGAACTTGCGTCGTCGAACCATAATTTTGTATCGGCAGGCGGAAAATACGGCTTGTGCCTTGTGCCATGGTAAAACGCAGTTGTTGTGCGCTTTGCGAAGTTGTTTGCCCTTCGAGATTGACCGTAAAGCCCGGCATAAAAAATCGCCGACGCGCTACAAAACCCGCAGAATCTCGTGCTTCCAGCGTAAATTCGCCATCAAGAAACGTATTTTGCAATTCTGCCGAAAAGCCGACACTATCGGCAAATGGCGTAAATGCTGCTATTCTGACATTGACATTACGCTGCATCAAGGCTTGGACACTAGCAATGCGGGAATCCGTCAAAAGTGTGTCGAATACGGCTCCACGCACGGAAAAACATTGTTCTTGCGCCAAGATGACAGGTACATCGCGGTCGGGAGCAATAATCCGCAACCGTCCGCCACCGACATAGCCATAAGAATTCATCACACCATAGCCATAGACATAAATCGCAAATGCACTGTCGCACCGCGCCGTATGGACACCGCCTCGCACGGCGATATTGGCAAAAGAAAATCCCTGCGAACCCGGCACGGCTTGAAAATTCCCTACGGCAACAGGCTGGTCATCCAAACGCAAGCTGCCCAGCGCTACTGTGGGAACAACCATCGTAACAAAATGTTCGCTAAAAACCTGACCATTTGGTGCAATTTGCAAATTTCTATCACTCACTTCGGCATTGATAAACCGATACGAGCGGTCATACTGTTCCACCGTCGGAATAAGCAGCATAAACGGGTCTCCGATAAGGTTTCCCGCACCCGAAGTTTTTTTGAATTGCGCCACAGAAATCACGTCGCTTGCGGTAATGGTGGCGGTAGAAGTCAGGGGCGCTTCAAAATGCTGTCCCGCGTTTAGCGTTACCATCGGCTGACCGTTAAAAAAAACGCGCGTCGTGTCGTAAGCGGCAAGCACACGGAAAAGGTTATTGCCTGTTTCAATTTCGTTACTGCTTGCTTGAAAGGGTGTGATAAATGCCCGTCTGCCCCATGTTTCCAAACCCGGAAGCTGTTCAACGAGGTGGTCGCGGGATGTCAAATTTGGCTTAAACTCTACGGGCAGTGCCGTGCGCTGATGTCCGCCAAAGACCGCCACAGGCTTGCTTGCAAGCACTCTCGAACCCGTCAAATCCGCCAAACCGCCTTGTGTACGAGGGTCTGCCTGTACTAAGTACGACTCCCCTGCGTTTAAGCGTACACGCAGCGTTGCAACGGCTCCCCCGAACAGCACCGGTGCGCTTGGTCGAATCACAACATCGGTTTCATTCTGCGTAGCAACGACCGCAAACTGAGACGGTGTGCTGGTTTCATCGCGGTCATTGCCCGTGAAATTCTGCCCCCGTGCGTCGCTTTTGTATGCCATAACGACGTATTCACGCCCCAGAGAAGTTGTAGGCAATGCCAAAAACGCATCGCTGGTGAAAAAGGATTGATTTAGTCCATAGACCGTAACGTCATCATCCGCCGTAACGCGCACGTGCTGAGGCGCAACGCGCTCGGATTGGGAATTGTTAAAATTGATAGCATCCGGCAAGCCCGAACCGGAGAAGTAGCCTCGTAGCTCTACATTCAGGTAGTAAATCCGATACACAAACACCTGATTCGGGTTGGTAATCCGAAAACCATCCGTAACGATTTGATTAAGACGATTGCGATAGCGAATTACACCGCTTGTCGGGACTTCTGATGTGATGAAAATGTAGAGTGTATCGGTAGTTCCGCTTTGCCGTTGGTCGTGAACATTGGGCAAAAAGGTCATGTAAAAGTCACGTCCACGCGATGAACGCTGCTGCGTACTTTGGGCGGTAAGGTCTTGTACAACAAACGTCATGACAAGCAGAAGAAAAACTCGGAGTAAAAACTTACAACGATGAACATTCATAAAGCATAATGAAAAAGGCAGCAAATCTAAGCATTGGTGCTGCATTGAGA
The DNA here is from genome assembly GCA_025455065.1 of Candidatus Kapaibacterium sp. Classification (GTDB taxonomy): domain Bacteria; phylum Bacteroidota; class Ignavibacteria; order Kapaibacteriales; family UBA4661; genus PH2015. The sequence continues at coordinate 24,447 of JALONG010000025.1, forward strand.
GGGAATAAGTTACATGACCGCACCAAATCACGCTTTATTGTATGGAGTATATGCGCCTGTTTGGTACGCTTGATGGAGATACGGTATGAGACGTTTTGCAAGAACAAATCTTGGAAAAAGCGTGGGAATATGCAATAAAAAACCGTATCGGCGTAGGTTGGTTACAGATTTTCTTTGTATTTTATTGCGGCAGTATTTCTTTCCAGAAACCTTTTCGCTTCTATGGAAACCTCACCAACCAATACAGAACTTTCTGAGTTTGCCTCGTTTTACACTCATGAAGAACTTACGGCAAACATACCTGATCTAAGCACACTCATCACGGAGGATGATACGCCTGTGGATAATATGTTTTCTGCCAAACAGCAGCGCCTTTTAGTGGAAACGCTACAAGGTAACGTAGAACTTTGGAATCCGGGTGGGCGAACGTTTGTAGCCGATGCCAATGTCGGAGTTTTCCCTGTTCCAAAAAATAACCCGCTTGTGCCGGATGCCTTTCTCAGTCTTGATGTTGATAGCGAAGGACTGAAAGACATCCACACAAATAAAGCCTATTTTGCTTGGGTTTACGGCAAAATGCCGGAGATTGTGATTGAAATTGTTTCTAATCGCAAAGGTGGCGAAATGGCACGAAAATACCAAGAATATGCACGTCAGCATATCCCATATTATGCGGTGTTTGACCCAACGTTAGAACTTCGTGGGGAGCATTTTCAGTTGTTCTCGCTCCAGCAAGGCTCATATCGCCCCTTAAATGACTTTTGGATGGAAGATATTCACCTTGGCTTACGGCTTTGGGAAGGCGAATACGAGGGGACGTACGCTATGTGGCTGCGTTGGTGCGATGACAGGGGAAATCTCATCCCGACAACGGCAGAATCACGCGACAAAGAAAAAACTCGCGCTGAAGCCGAGAAAACTCGCGCTGAAGCCGAGAAAACTCGTGCTGATTCCGAGAAAACTCGCGCAGACCAAGAAAAAGAACGCGCCGAGCGCCTTGCAGCAAAACTTCGTGCTATGGGCATCAATCCTGACGAATAGCGTTGGCATCATCTCAACACTCAACAGCTCAAACCCGCTTCAATCTTTGATTGCAAGCGGGTTTTTCGTTTTTACCTAGACACAAACTTTTTTCTTGCGCACCTTAAACGGAATCCGTAGAATGGGAATCATATTGAAAGCGCTTTATTCCAAGCGGGAAATCACTTTGTTCACATTTTTCTTCCGACTATCATGCAGTTTTTTCGTGTAATTTCTCAGGTAAAAGCCATTGTTCAATCTGCATATTTCCGCTATGGCAGTGCGGTAATCGTGCTTTGCGGGATATGTGCGCTTTTTTCAGCACCCGATGTATTCAGCCAAAATCGTGCTGCTCGAAAGCCTAAAACTAAGACTTCCTCAGTCAAAGCAGCACCAACACCGCCACCAACCGTGATTATTCCTCAACTTTCGCCAACACCCATGCTCAAAGACTCGCTTCAAGAGCGCTTTTATGCCAAACAATGGAAAAAAGTGGATAGCTGCCTGAACAAAAATCTCCCCAAATCTGCGCTTGAATTTGTTGAAGCAATCCTCGCAGAGGCGCGAAAAAATAAGGCTTCCATCGAAATCACCAAAGCGCTTCTCCACAAAGCCGCCTTGAAAGCCGAAACTACCGACGAGGGCGAAACGCTCTTTCACCAAGAAATGCTCGCTGCCATCGAAGCAAGCGACAAAGCAAACGACCTCGTAGCCGCGTCACTACTGCGTTCTGCGCTTGCCGAGTATTATGCGAAATACCTTCAACGCAATCGGTGGCGCATAAGCCAACGCACTGCAACGCAAGATAGTGAGACGGATTCCCGCTCGGGCGATTTTCGCACGTGGGATGTGCGCCGATTTGTGCAAACCATTCAGCAATACCACTTTGACGCGCTGTATTGGAGTGAACCGGCAAAGGCTTCTATCCTCAAAGCCACATCTGTTCTGGCATTGGAAACATTGCAGAATGTCAATTATGGAGCCTCATTTCTCCGCCCTTCGCTCTATGATTTGCTTGCCCACAATGCCATCGAATATCTCCAAAATACCGCAAACGACCTTCCCAAGCCTGAAGTAGAGTTTGAACTCACGGATTTTACTGCATTGCAAGACCCCAAAGCCTTTGCTGAAGCCACATTCACGACACCGGATGCAAATGACGCAAAATATAAGACCATTCGCCTTTTTCAAGAACTAACCGCCATGCACCTCGCGGACGCAAGCCCTGAAGCGCTTTTGGATATTACCGTCATTCGGCTCAAATACGCCAAAGAGCATATTTTCGGCGAAGGTGTGGAAGACGCATATATACAGGCGTTGGAGAGCATTGCACAAAAACATAGTAAACACGCGGCTTCGGCGGAATATCTCTACGCCATTGCGCACGTGTGGTATGAACGTGGCGATTACCCGAAGGCATTAGAATTGTCACGGAAAATCTTTCAAACAGATGCCCTCAAAGAGAGCTACGGTGCGGGTTTAGCGAAAACTCTTGAGCAACAAATTTTGCAAAAAGAGCTGACCATTCAAACGGAAAAAACCATTCCACCGAATACTAACATTCTTGCCAGTGTACACTTTCGCAATCTGCACACGCTCTATTTTCGGCTTATACGCTTGGATAAATCGCAGTATGTGGGTAGCTATTTTGATTCCAACGAAGAATTAACAAAACTTCGCGCAATAAAACCCCTCGCAGCATGGAAAGAAGAGTTGCCACTCAAGGATTCAAGCGGTGTTCAAGACTTCAAAGCGCACACGGTGGATATTCGCGCACAAATTCCGCAAGACGCAAAAGGCTCACCCCTGCTGACCTTTGGGCAATATGCTCTCATTGCTTCTTCACGGGAAGACTTTGCGTTGCAAGAGAATGGTTTTTCGATGTCGTACTTTACGGTCTCTAGCATGGTGATATTGCATGAGCATAATAACAAGCCGGAACTAGGCGCACAGCGCCTTCTTGTCAATGATGCCGTCACGGGTGAGCCTCTTCAGGGAATAACGGTGAATCTGTATGAAAAGCACTACAACCAAAGCAAACGTAATTACGAAGATGTCTTGAAAGCGACGCGCGTGACCGATAAAAACGGCTTCTGCGCTATCGAAAGCAACCTTTTCGCGCAGTCTTATTCGTCGTTGTACCCCGAAGCTGTGCGCGAAGTCGGCACAGAGCGTGATGTTTTGCGCGATGAAAACTCAATAAACCCTGCGCGATCATATACGCAAAACACTGAAACGCTCACCATATTCTACACCGACCGCAGTATCTACCGCCCCGGACAGACAATTTACTTCAAAGGCGTAGTTGTACAAGTCAATAACGAAAAGGCTGAAAACCGCACCGTTACAGGCTATTCGGCGAAAGTACGTTTTTTGGATGTGAACGGGCAAACAATAAGCGAACAACCATTCAAAACCAACGAGTACGGCTCCTTTCATGGTGCATTTACCGCCCCGAAAGGCGCATTAAACGGGCGTATGACGATAAGCGAGCAGTACGGCTCAATCGCAGTACAAGTGGAAGAATACAAACGCCCGAAATTTGAAGTTAAAATACCACCGACCAAAGGCGTTTTTCGGCTTGGTGAAAATGTTGCAGTGAATGGTAATGCAAGTGCTTACGCAGGTTCGGTGGTCGATGGTGCAGAAGTTCGCTACCGCGTTGTGCGCAAAGCACGCTTCCCGTATTGGCGAGACTGGTGGGGTGTTCCGCCACAGTCGGACACCAAAGAAATTGCCAGAGGGCGTGTAAAAACTGATGCGAAAGGCGAATTTACCATCAATTTCCTTGCGCAGCCCGATAAATCGGTGCTTCCTTCCACGCTACCCGAATTTTCCTACGCAGTTTACGCTGATGTTACCGACATTTCCGGCGAAACACGAAGTGCTGAAACACGTGTAACGGTGTGCTATGTAGCCGTTTCGCTTTGGTTGAGTGTGCAAGACCGACTATTCACCGAAAATCTCTCCCCAATACAAAAAGCCGGAATCACGCTTACAACCAAGAATCTCAACGGACAAGGGCTTTCTACACAAGGCACAATCACGCTAGAGAGGCTTACTCAGCCGGAGCGCGTCATGCGAAGCCGTTTTCTGCCGGAAGCAGACCGTTTCACCATGACCGAAAGCGAGTTTACAAGCGCCTTTTCGGGTGATATTCGCCACAATGAACACCGCATGGAGACATGGAAGCGCGAACAGGAAATCTACGCCGCCCCATTCCGCAGTGGCGCAGATGGCAACGTAAATCTGGATGAGGGTAAAGGAAAAGAAAATTTTGCCGATGCACTGGCACAACTCAAACCCGGCGCATACCGCATGACGGCTGAAGTTCAGGACGTTTCGGGTCAAAAACTCAAGCGAATATGCCATTTCACGGTCTTTGACCGCACTTCTCGCACCGTTGCCACCAAAGCGCCATTTAAGGTCATTCCGCTCAATACCATTGCAGAACCTTCAGATACCGCACAAATACTCATTTCTACGCCTTACCCGTCGCTCCGTGTTCTGTACCGTGTGGAGCATCGCGGGAAAATTATCCGTGAGGAATGGCTTACGATCTCGAATGAGCAGCGCCTTGTTTCGCTGCCGCTTAGAGAGGATTTTCGCGGCAATGTGGCCGTGCATTTCACTGCCGTCCGCCATTCCCGATTGTACGCAGAAATGCAGAGTATCAGCGTTCCTTGGTCAAATAAACACCTCACCATAGAAACATCCGTCTTCCGCGATAAAATGCTACCTGGAAGCAAGGAAGAATGGCGCTTGACGATAAAAAATGCAAAAGGTGAAAAACTCAATGGTGAACAACAAGTCGCAGAAATGCTTGCCGCGATGTACGATGCGTCGCTGGATGCGATTTTGCCCCACTCATGGCAAACCTTCTCGTGGCAAACTTTTTATGTACAACGCAGTTTGTCAAGCCAGATTTTTGGCACTGCGCCACACAATGAAATCTATCAAAACTGGATTCCGCAACGGTTCGATAATCCCAAAGAATACGACAAACTGTATTTCAGCATCGTTGAAAGAGCGCTCTATTCCTTTGGTGGCTACAGTGTGCGTAGCAGAGCTGCGGGCAAACGCGGCGCAATCCATGATGGCGCAATGTTGAATGCAGAGCCAATGATGCAAATGCGAGCCGAAAACGCTGACCTTTCAGCCGCCCCGCCACCCCCACCTGCACCTGCCGGAATGGCAGCAGGAGCGCCTTTGAGCGATTCGGAGCGCGAAGATGACTCCTTCCGCAAAGGTGGAAAGCCGAGTGCAAAAAAAGCACTCACTTCCGAGCAAAGCAGTGTGAAGCCAAATAGCATGGATTTATCAGGCGTACAAGCCCGCACAAACCTCAGCGAAACAGCATTTTTCTTCCCTCGCGTGGAAACCGATGCCGACGGCGCATTCGTGCTGAAATTCACGATGCCGGAAGCGCTCACACGCTGGAAAATGCTGGCGTTTGCGCACACGCCCGACCTCAAAACGGGTTCGCTGACGAAAGAAGCCATTACGCAAAAAGAACTCATGCTGCTGCCCAATATGCCGCGCTTTGTCCGCGAAGGCGATAAAATCACGCTTCCGGTGAAAATATCGAACCTCGCCTCGAAGAACCTCGCGGGCGCTGCCGAACTGAAACTTTTCGATGCCAGCACGATGGAAGAACTCCGATTAAACCTCACGCAGCAGCCATTTTCTGTTGAAAAAGGGCGCTCTACCGTTGTTTCATGGGCAATTACCGTTCCCGATGGCTTACAGACGATGCTCTACCGCGTTGTGGCAAAAGCGGGCGATTCCACGTCAAGTTTTTCCGACGGCGAAGAATCCATTTTGCCCGTGTTGCCGAACCGCATGATGGTTACCGAGACGCTTCCCGTCTATATTCGTGGCGGTTTGGATGGCAAAGCGGCAACCAAGACGTTTGAGCTAAAAAAACTGACGGAATCCGGCAAATCTTCGACGCTCAGGCATCATAAATTGACACTGGAAATGACCTCCAATCCCGCTTGGTACGCCATTCAAGCGCTGCCGATGATGATGGAATACCCTTACGAATGCGCAGAGCAGGCGTGGAATCGGTTCTATGCCAATGCGATTGCTTCGCACGTAGCAAACTCCAAACCCCGCATCAAATCTGTCTTTGAGCAGTGGAAAAACTCTCCCGAAGGCTTGCTCTCCAATTTAGAGAAAAATCAAGAACTCAAATCCCTGCTTCTTACCGAAACGCCGTGGGTGATGGACGGTAAGGACGAATCCGAGCGCAAACGGCGTGTAGCCTTGCTGTTCGACCTCAACCGCATGGCGGATGAACTCGAAAGTGCGCTCAAAAAAGTGGAGCAAAAAATCGGCTCCGATGGCGGATTTTCGTGGTTTCCGGGTATGCCCTCCAGCCGCTATATGACGCAGTACATCGTTTGCGGCATGGCGCACTTAAACAAACTTGGCATTACCTATCCTGCGCAAAGTACATTTGCAAGCCGCTTAAAATCTATCACCGAGCGGGCAATTCCCTTTATTGACCGTGAAATAGCCGTTGAATATGAGTATTTGAAAAGAACGCCCGGTTTCAAGCCTGAGAATCAGTATTTGAGCAATGATGCGGTGCATTACCTCTATACACGCAGTTTTTTTGCTGACAAGCCCATTCCAAGCGGCACAGAGGAGGCATTTGCATTTTGGAAAAAGCAGGCAGAGAAATTTTGGATGAATCAGAGCATGATGACGCAAGCAATGGCGGCACTTGCGCTGAACCGCTTCAAATCCAAAGACGTTCCGGCGCTGATTATCAAGTCCCTCCGTGAGCGGGCGCTGCATTCGGAGGAAATGGGAATGTATTGGAAGCAAGATGCAGGCTGGTATTGGTGGCAAGCACCGATTGAAACGCAGGCGCTCCTGATTGAGGCATTTGGCGAAGTGCCTCAAGATAAGCAGGCTCTAAGCGATGTGGAGGATATGAAAGTGTGGCTTTTGAAGCAAAAACAAACAACAGATTGGAAAACCACAAAAGCCACTGCCGAAGCCTGTTACGCGCTGCTTTTGCAAGGGCAGGATTTCTTAGCATCCACGAAACTTGTGGAAGTTTCGCTAGGCGGCAAGCCTGTGAATCCTAAGAAAATGGACGATGTGAAAATTGAAGCCGGAACGGGCTACTACAAAGTCTCGTGGGGACGCGGTGAAATCACGCCGGAGATGGGTTCGGTCGTGCTGAAAAAAGAGGACGCGGGCATTGCATGGGGCGGCTTGTATTGGCAATACTTCGAGAAGCTGGATAAAATCACGCCTGCCAAGACACCACTACAAATTGACAAAAAACTCTATCGTCAAATTCCAACCCCGAAAGGACTTGAATTAGAGCCAATTTCAGCGAAAACCCCGCTCAAAGTAGGAGATTTGCTGATCGTGCGCGTGGAAATCCGCACTGACCGCACGATGGAGTACGTCCATCTGCGCGATATGCGTGGAGCGGGCTTGGAGCCTGTGAAGTCGCTTTCGGGCTACACGTGGAAAGGCGGCTTGGGATATTACGAAACCATGAAAGATGCGTCGGCGAATTTCTTCATCGGTTGGCTTCCCAAGGGCGTTCATGTCTTTGAGTACGGCTTGCGGGTGAGTCACGAGGGCGAGTTCCAAAACGGTATCACAACGATTCAGTCTATGTATGCGCCGGAGTTTTCTAGTCATTCGGAGGGCGTAATGGTACGGGTTGGGAAGTAATTTTTGCTCAAGAGTCTTTTCCACGGATCACACGAATTGTCACGAATGGTTTGTCATCATCACCAATGGTTGTTTATTTGCCTTTATTCGTGAACATTCGTGCGATTCGTGGATGATGAGACAAACGGGCTTACCCGTTGAAAATGGCACATTGAAAACGTGCATTGTATTATACCAATTTGGCGACAAAGCAAACGCAAGTAATTGTATAACGATTATCATTGCGAACATTATGTAGTCCAGTACCTCCTAACGCAAAGCCCTCGCTTCAGCACAGATTTAACAGAAACACCCTCCAAACTTCACCGACAAATTCCTTCGCTTCGCCGACAAAACCTCCCTTTTCACCGATTCGTTTTTCCTTTCCGCTCATTTTTAGCGTTGTTTGTGAAGTTACATTTTGTTCATTTCACAAACCGCAATCCACTATGTACGCCATCGAAACACACGATTTAACCTACCGCTTTCCGCGTGGTTTAGGGAGTAGTCTTGTTCCGCGTTTTGATTCTTCCGCACCACCTGTTTTGAACAATGTTTCCTTGCGTGTCCCTGAAGGTAGTATCTACGGCTTTTTGGGACCCAACGGCGCAGGGAAAACAACCACACTCCGCCTTATTTTGGGCTTGCTGAAAAAACAGCACGGCAGCATAAGCATTTTGGGGAAACATTTCCCTGAAGAGCGCATCAGTGTTCTCCGCGAGATTGGTTCGCTCATTGAATCACCTTCGCTGTATGGTCATTTAACCGCTCAGGAAAACCTCATTATTTACCAAAAAATTTTTGATGCACCCCAAAAGCGCATCCGCGAAGTACTAGATTTGGTCGGACTTTCCAACACAGGCACAAAAAAAGCGTCAGAATTTTCGCTGGGAATGAAACAGCGCTTGGGGCTTGCCGTTGCGCTTATCAACCAGCCACGATTGCTAATTTTAGACGAACCCACCAACGGACTTGACCCAAACGGCATTATCGAAATGCGTGAACTTTTGAAACAACTCCAACGCGAACAAGGCATAACTATCTTGATTTCAAGCCATCTTCTGTCGGAAATTGAAAAATTGGTTACGCACATCGGCATCATCAATAGTGGAAGCATTGCCTTTCAAGGAACGCTGGAAGAGCTGATGAACAAACGCGAACAAGGCGCAAACATCGTACTCGAAACGTCTGACAAAGAAGCAACCATGAGGGTTTTGGAGCAGATGCACATTCGAGCCACGGCAGAACATCAAAGCGTTGTGCTGCCCTTTGTCCACCGCGATACTATTGCAAACATCGCACGGAATCTGGTGCAGAGCAATATCGCGCTCTACGGCATTGAACGCAGAAACGATGATTTGGAAACAATTTTTATGAATGTTATCAAATAATTTTTCAAAGAATTTTTCAAGAAACCTTTTCAAGGAATTTCTCATGCACACACTTCGTATATTTCAAAGTGAATGGCTCAAAACAAGGCGTAGTCTTGCTTCGTGGCTTGTCATTATTGGTGGTTTATTCACGCCTGTTATCATTTTTCTTATTCGGATCCGCCGCCCTCACGAGCTTCCACCCATATATCAATCACCGAATTTTTGGCAAACCGTGTGGAATCAATCGTGGGAATCTATGGCGATGTTTATGTTTCCTATGGGAATTATCATGGCGACGGGCTTGATAACGCAATTAGAATTCAAAAATAATGCGTGGAAGCAGCTTCACACCACACCGCAACGCCTGACGACCATTTACGGGATGAAATTATTCATCGTGCTTGTGATGCTCACGCAAGTGTTCATCGCTTTCAACGTTTTTATGTACCTCTTCTCGGTCTTGCCCGTAGCATTGGTGCGCGATGTACGCTATCCCACAGCACATTTGGACTGGCTGCTTTTTTTGCGCGGAAATTTCTCGTATTTTATTGATTGTCTGCCGATTGTGGGCTTGCAATTCCTTCTTGGAATGCACTTCAAAAATTTCCTTGTACCGTTTGGCTTAGGATTTCTGCTGTGGATAGCGTCTCTAACGGGTATGACGTGGGAATATAACTACATTTTACCCTACAGCTATTCAATGCAGGACTTTTTGGTGAATACGGGGCGAAAAATCCCTGTTAATGCTGATATTCACGTATTCGCAGCGATATATTTTGTCGTGTTTGTGGCAGTCGGCTATGGAATGTACATTGGAAAAAATGAAAAAGGCTAATCAACAGTAGCACAAACAGATGAATAAAAAACTCGTCATCGCCCTGCACACCGCATACTGGCTGTGTTATTTGCTGCTTTTGGCGGTATTGCTCATGCTGATTTATATGCAGTGGGCATTTCAGCAAAAAGGCTTGCAACCACGGCATTTTCTCTTCATCCAACTCTTTTGCACCCTGACCATTCTTCCCGCAATTATTTCGTTTTATGCCGCTTACAGCTTTTTGATGCCGCGATTTTTAGCAGAAAAAAAATCTCTCGCTCTCACAGTAAGCGGCATGGGAACAGCAGTGATTTCCAGCCTTCTCACCACCACGTGTATTGCTCTCTTGTTTGGAGAGCATTTTGTTTTTATGCGAACATTAAAAGGCGTACTGGAGCAAGCAACCGTGCCATTCTTTCTTTCGGTGATTCATGGTGTGCTGGGGCTGGTTCTGCGTGGCTTTGTTGCGTGGTTTGAGGAGAATCGTGCAAAAATGGAATTGCAAGAACGCAATGCCCAAATGGAACTCGACCTCATCAAAGCACATTTAGACCCGCATTTTCTCTTTAACACGCTCAACAATATTGACGTTCTTATCGAGCAAGATTCCAAGCGGGCTTCAGCATATTTACAAAAACTTTCCGGTATTTTGCGGTTTATGCTGTACGACACAAAAGCAGAAACCATGCCGCTTTCGGAGGAACTTGCGTATATCGGGCAGTACCTTGATTTGCAAAAAATTCGCTCTGCAAACCCAGATTTTGTGCGCCTTTCCATTGAGGGCGCAATAGCAGAATGGCGCATTGCACCAATGCTGTTTATGCCGTTTATCGAAAATGCGTTTAAGTTTGCCGAGCATAAAAAAAGCGGCGCGGCTATCACAATTTCCTTTCGTTGCAATGCGAAAGAGTGTATGTTTGAATGTGAAAACAGCTATGTACCGAATAGCGTTGCAAGCAAGCAACAAAGCGGCTTGGGGACAACACTCCTGAAACGGCGTTTAGAACTACTCTACCCAAACGCACACGAAATCAGCATCGTTGTTGATGATACGACGTACAAGGTACGATTGACGATACAAAACACTATCACAACCACATCCTAAAAACCCGCATCAAACCTTGCATTTCTGCACTGTATGATTCAACCCGTTCACTATGCACCGCCTCAAGAACTCGCCGATTATGTGAGTTTTTACGGCATTATGGAATCCGAGAAAAACCTCTCCGAGCCTTATATCTCGCCACCTCTGGGGCTTTCAGGTTTTATCATCATGCTCCACGGAACAAATCGCCCCACGATAAACGGCGTTCCGATGATGAAACATCCGCACGTAGCCACAGGGCAAGCAACTGCGCCTGTTGTCGGGGAAATTATCGGGCGGAACAAAACAATTATGGTTTTTATGCCGCCGTTGGGAATGTACCAACTTTTTGGCTGCACCATGGCGGCACTCACCAATACCTCGCTTCCCTTGAGCGAATTTTTGGGGCAGGAGGAGTATGAAACGCTTATGGAACAGTTACTCACAGCCAAGAGCAATGAGGAGCAGATTGCCGTCTTGAACGCATTTTTTCTCGCGCAAAAGCCTGTTTTTACCGTTGCCGAACCCATTATCAAAGCGCTGGACTATATTCACGAGAGGCAAGGAAATGTGAGCATCAGCGACATCGAAACGGCGTGTTTTATCACGCGAAGAAGCCTTGAGCGGCATTTTCAAGTATGCGTTGGTCTCAGTCCCAAAGCCTACGCAAAAATTTATCGTTTCAAATGTTTTATGAATTTTTTGCAGGAAAACCCCCAAATGACATGGACGGAATTGTGCGAGCGGCAAGGCTTTTTCGACCATTCGCATTTGACTCGCTATTTTACGGACTTTCTCGGTATTAAGCCCCACGAACTTGTGAATGTCAATCTCGAATTTATCAATTTTCTGTTGCAGGAATAATCGCGCTTCTGCTCAGGAATGATAAAAAATCCTCACACTCTTTACCATTTTGTCGCATTTGTACATCATCTGTTTTGTTGAATAAACCGATTTTTGTGGTACACACTGACTTCCTTTCCTGAAAAAGCAATGCTTTATTTACCACCATTTTTGGACAAACCATGAAATCTTTCTTTATTCGCTTTTTTGCGCTCTGCGTTATCGCAATCGGTCTTGTAAACAGTCTCAATTCTTGCACGGTTATCACGACCGGGTCGCAAACTGAGGCGATTACACGCTCCGGCGGCTGGGTCTTTGATAGCTTTTCAGCAGGCACACCCAATGCAAATCAACAAACTGCCTATACGGGTATGACCGTAGTCTTTACCTCCTCCGGGTCTGTAACCTTTACACCAACTGCTGCCGGTGCGGCTGTTGTCGGAAAAGCAAGTGCTACCGGTACATGGTCATTAGCCTCGCTTGAGGTAATATCACTCAATGTACCGGATTTAGGGCTGAACGGCAACTATGCGATTGCAGAATTAAACGCTACCACATTCCGTTACAACACAGGCACCACTGGTGGACTTGAGTTTAAGTGGACGGCAAAGTAACGCATTGATTTGTACATTCGAGACTGAATACTTTTTAGTCAGATTGCAAATATAAAGGTCTGAATGCTTCGCTCCGAAGCCGCTTCAGACCTTTTTTCTTGTTCGTAATGTTCGCCAACGTCGTATATTTGTCGCATGAAATCTACCTGTATCATCATCGAAGACGAACCTCTCGCATTGGAACGGACGAAGGGTTATGTGGCGAAAACACCAACGCTGCATCTTCTCGCAACCTTCGACAATGCCTTGGATGCGTTTGCTTTTTTGAAAGCGAACACGGTGGATATTCTCTTTTTGGATATTAACCTTGGCGCAATGTCGGGGCTTCAACTGCTAGAATCCATGCGCCTTTCGAGCCAAATTATCCTCACCACCGCGTATTCCGAATATGCAATCAAAGGATTTGACCTGAACGTAACGGATTACCTTTTGAAACCGTTTCCCTTTGAACGCTTTTTGCAAGCAGTAGATAAAGCACATAACGGGCTTCAAACCAAGTCACAAGGCGGCTTACAGCCAACAACGGCGGATGCACCGCAAGCATCTGTTTTCATCAAAACCGAGCATCGTTTGGAAAATGTACAGTTTAGCGACCTTCTGTACATCGAAGGAATGAGCGATTACCGCAAGCTGCACCTCGCAGGCAAGAGCATAATGACGCTGCAAACTTTCAGCGAATTAGAGCAGATGATTCCGCCGAATGTGGCTTGCAGAGTGCATAAATCCTACATGGTGGCGTTGAACAAGATTGAAAGTATTGAGCGCGACCGCATTTTATTGCGCGGTGCGGGAAAAGTGATAATTCCTATTTCGGAGACCTACAAAGAACAGTTTTTTTCACGGATTCGGAGCTAAGAAATGACGAACGTTTTTATCCTCCCCGGACTTGGAAATTCCGGCGAGCAGCATTGGCAAACCCTTTGGGAAGCGCGTCATTCCTCGTGGAAGCGTATTATGCAGGATGATTGGGACACGCCGCGTTGTACCGATTGGGTGCAACGAATTGACAGCGTACTTTCGACTGTTCCCGAGGGTACGTCAGTGCTTGTAGCCCACAGTTCCTCATGTGCGGCAGTAGCGCATTTGGCACAAACAACCAAACACCGCATCAAAGGCGCATTGCTAGTTGCGCCTTCCGACCCGCTTGGAGCGGCGTATCCGCAAGGTCCGACGGGCTTTGCTCCTGTGCCGCTTGAACGCCTGCCGTTTCCGAGTATCGTTGTTGCTTCAGAAAATGACGAATACATCAGTCTTGAGCAAGCACGAATTTATGCCGATGCGTGGGGAAGTCGTTTTGTGAACATTGGCGCGAAAGGGCATATCAACTCGGCTTCGGGGTTGGGTGCTTGGGAAGAAGGCTTGAAACTGTTGGAAACACTTTTCTAATTGGCATACCCGCAATCAATACATCTATCTCAACGCTGCATCAATACACAACAAAGCCCTCTGTTTAATAAGAACAGAGGGCTTTTGTCAATCGTGCTATTTCACAGCACTTTAGAAAATATACCGCACACCAATTTGCATCTGCCAGCGTGAAAGCAAGTTATCACGCACAAAAACCGTGTTTCCCTGCGGTGTTTGGAAATCAAGCCTCATGCGCCCGTCAGGTTCGTAGCCGGTAAATCGTGCAATGCCGTAGCGCGTTTGACCGCTAAAATCGCCTTGCGACGGACGGGTAACAAATTGAATGTATCCCCACGACGGATTCAGCAAATTCAGCACATTGAAGATATTTGCCGTCAGTTGAATACGCCCGATTCCTGTGGGAATATCTTGCAGCACCGATAAATCCAACTCATTCACCCAAGGCTCACGTCCTGCATTACGCGGTACGAACTGACCGCGATACTGCGAAAGCACAGGGTCATTCGTGATGAACGTATTCATCGCATTCCAAGCCGCATCGCTCATGGATACTTGGTTTCTGTCGCGTGGAACAAAGAACAGCGCATGGTTCACAGGCTCACCAAAAAGTCCTCCAAGATTTGCGGGGTCGCCGTTATAGACATAGCTGAATGTCCGCCCGGAGCGCCCTTCATAGCGCAAACTGACCGTCGTTGCAAAGCCGTTATCACCACCGTAAGCAAATTTGTACGACAAATATGCCACGATGCGGTGCGGAATATCAAACAGCGAGCGCGTGAGTGGCAAATTATTCGGGTCGCGTGCCGGAACGAAGAAGTTTTCATCGGCAATAAAGCCCGGATTCGAGTTCACATCCCATGATTCACCGTAGGTATAAGCAAGATTCAAACCCAGATTTTTCCACACTTCCAAGCCTGCATCGTCCTTCGTGCCTGCGTAACCAATCGGCTTTTGCACTTGGGCAATAATGTTGAACTGATAGCCTTCTTGCGTGTTGGTGAGCAAAAACGCATCGCCGAAACTACCGGCAACCATGCCCATTCCACCGTCACGGTTGAAGATTGGTCGCCCATCAATCGCATTGGCGCGTGACGAACCCAAGCGGAGATTTTGATACAACGGTTGATTCAGAAGTTTTGAATACACGCCCTCCAACGACGCTGTGAAGCCCAACGGGAGCTGTTGCTCAAACGCCAAGCTGGAACGCCAAGTTTGCGGCAAGCGGAAATTCGGGTCAATAAAATTCACGGTTGCAAAATAATTCCCCGGCGTTAAGCCTGTTTGCTGCGCGGGAGGATTATTCGGATTCATAAATTGCATCGGGTAGCGCTCACGAGTAACCGAGCCGTTAAAGATGAAATTCGTTGAAATATCAACGCCTGTGTTGCTGTACTGATTCGAGAGCCAAACAATCGGTGAGCGTCCCGTAAAAATCCCCGTACCGCCGCGTAATTTTGTTTGACGATTGCCGTCGGAAAGGTCGAGGTCAAACCCGACACGCGGAGCAAGTAAAATCGCGGCATTGGGAACAACGCTCGTTGAACGCCCGAAGGCTTGCTGCGCGGCAGGATTAAAATACGGCTGCGTCGGAAGCAAGAATACATCGGCACGAACACCGCCTGTAAGGCGCAAAACTCTGCTCACATCCCACTCATCTTGAATATACAAGCCAAGTTGCGCCGAAGTAAAGTTCGCAGTCGGTGTGCTGCCATACCGCGCAACGTCAGTGCTGAAGCGGTTGATATAGCCAAAGGGCGTACCACGCTCGAAATCATCCACGCTGCCGAAGAGGTAATTCCCGAAGTACCAAGGGAAAAAGACGTTTGCAGAACTGTAAATTTCGTTGTGTGTGCCGATAGTGATAGAGTGATTTCCCGCAAAGAGCGTAAAATCGTCCGTAATTTCGAGAATACTTTGGTTAAGCAAATTCGCTTGCGAGAAAGGTTCTACGCCCATTGTAACAACCTGCCCGCCACTTCCGACACCGATACTCACAAAGGGAAACACACCACCGGCAAAATCACCCCGACGGTCATTGATGCTCATGTAGGAAACACGCAGCTCGTTTGCGGCTTCGCTGCCGAAGGTGCTGTTAAGCTGGACAACGGTGTTATTCTGCACACTCGAAAAAACGTACTTCAAGCCCGAAAGCGAGAGTGCAAGCGGCGTTCTATCAACACCTCTGTCTTGCGTTGCGCTGACGATATTGTGCCGCACGGTCAAGCGGTGTTCGTCGGAAATATTCCAATCAAGCCTCAGAAAACCTTTCACATCGGCGATTTGTTGGTTGAAAGTGTCGTAGTTGCCGGGGTTATAGTTGTAGCGTGTTCGTGCGATATTGATAATGCGGTCAATCGTTTCGCGGGGAACGTTGAAATTGAGCGCTGCGCCGGGTTGGTTGATAGCAAGTTCCAATGGCTGCGACACGCGGCGCGTTTCTACGTTGGCGAAGAAAAAGAGTTTATCTTGCACAATCGCCCCACCCAGCCGCGCACCGACGGTAAAGTCGCTGAAAGCTGATAAAGGCTTGCGTTGCGCCTCATCATCACTGGGGCTGAGACCGGAAAGTGCTTGATTTCGGAAAAGAAAGTATGCTGAACCCGTCATCGTGTTTGTACCGGAGCGGGTTACAGAGTTCACCAAACCACCTGTAAAGCCGCTTTGACGCACATCAAAGGGCGCAACCGAAACCTGCATCTGCTCAATAGCATCAAGGCTGATAGGCTGTGCTGCTGCTTGCCCGCCAGGCGTTCCGGTGCTGGAAAGACCAAACAGGTCATTGATAACAGCGCCGTCCACCTGCACGTTGTTGTAGCGGTTATTTTGCCCCGCAATGTTGATACCACCGACGTTATCACCAGCACCAACGTTAGAGCCGACGACAAGTGGGTTGGTACGAGTCATCTCTTGGAAGGAGCGCGAGATATTCGGAGTGCGTTCAAGTTGGGCAGTCGAAATTTCACTGCCTGCACCAATTCTGGAAGCAGCTTTTTCGCGGTTAGCCGTTACTTGGATTCCTTTGATTGTTACATCTTGGGCAGCCACAGCAATATCCGCACGGCGATTTTCTCCCAAACCCAGCGTAATATCTTTTAACTCCTCTTTCCTGTACCCGACAAGTGTTACGGTAATCGTGTAAGGACCACCTACGCGCAAGCCTTTAAGGTTATAGTTCCCGTCGGCGCGGGAAATCGTGCTGTACTGCGTTCCGCTTGGAACGTGGGTCGCAGTAACACGTGCGCCCGAAAGACCGCGTAATTTCACAGCATCCATCGTAATTTTTCCCGATAACGCATCTTCCAACTGCTGTGCATAATCCGTTGCATCGGTAATAACGCCTGTCAATGCTGATGTGGTAACGCCTTGCGCCCAAATGTTCCCAGAGGAGCAAAGTGCAAAACACAGCAACAATGACAAAAAGAGTAGATTTTTCCTCATAACACTTCCTTAAAGTTGTGAATAAATGAATAGAACTGATTGAAGGTACTAAAAGGTACGAATGTCCTCAAACTACTAAAATTCTTGCGGCTTGGGAGCAGAGAAGTTTTCCACCAAGCCAATGTTACGAAATAGTAACATTGCAACAAGGAACTCAGGTTGCCAGCAAATCCCCTCTTATTTTCTCAATGTCTCGGCAACCGCACAGTGCCATTGCCAAATCAAGTTCATCACGCAATATCTCCAAAACCCTCTTCACGCCTTGTTCGCCTTCAACAGCCAAACCCCAAAGAATCGGTCGCCCCAAAAACACCGCCTTTGCACCAAGCGCCAACGCCTTCAAAACGTCTGTCCCGCGCCTAACACCGCCGTCCAGCATTACATCTGCCATAATGCCAGCAGAATCAACAACCGCAGAAAGGGCATCAATAGTCGCTTGGGCTGTATCAAGTTGTCTGCCGCCATGATTGGAAATGATAATGCCCGCCACTCCGTGCTGCACCGCCAGGATTGCATCATCAGCACGCAGAACACCCTTCACAATCATCGGAAGACCGCTTATTTCCTTCAGCCACAGCACATCATTCCACGTCAGCGAATCTTCAATGTTCAGCGAAAAATGATGCCCCAAACTTGATTCTCCCGCCGTGTGGGGAACGCCCGTTGCCCCGACAGCCGCATAATTCGGCAAGGAAAGATGCGCCGGAAGATGAAACCCCGCACGAACAGCACCCTCACGCTTACCCAAATATGGCGTATCCACCGTGAGAACAAGCGCCGTCGCGCCGGCAGCTTTTGCCCTGAGCGCAAGTTCCCGTGTGGCTTCGCGGTCTTTATACACATACACCTGAAACCACCACCGAAGCCCTTCGACCTTGCCAATATCATCCACGCTCACCGTTGAAGTAGTGCTGAGAATCATTGGAACGTTTAAGGATGAGGCTGCGCGGGCTGTGGCGTGTTCACCGTCATCGTGCGCGAGACGTTGCATTGCCGTTGGTGCAATGCCAATCGGCATCGAAAAGGGCTGCCCCAAAAGCAAGGTTTGAAGCGACCTTTCAGATACATCCTGCAACACACGCGGACGCAAAACAATTTCCTGAAATGCCGTTTGGTTGCGCCGAAGCGTGATTTCATCGGCAGCACCGCCACGAAAATACTCTAAGGCGTTGGAATCAAGTTTGGAAGCGGCTTCGCGCTCGTAATCGTGGAGATTGAGAAGGAGGCTCATGGGAGATGGTAATGTATTGAGGAAAGATTTTTCCAAAACTTAGCAAAAAACGGCGAAAAATGGTAGTTTTACGGTATGAAAAACACTTTGACTTGCCATATTTGTTGTTGGGTGCTGCTCCAAGCCACATTCCAAGCGGTCTTTAGCCAAACCCGCACCAACACTGCATCTCGCTCAATAGCCTCCGCTCAATCTTCTTCAACCCAAGCAACCGTGCGCTTTGGGGCGGTGGATATTTCTGCATCACGCTTGCTTTCTGCATCGGAACGCCTTGCCGCACCTGCAACCGTTGTGAATGCAGCAACTATGCGCACTGTGGGCGCTCGGCAGATTGCCGATGCCTTGCCGTTTGTGCCGGGCGTATTTGTGCGGAATTACGGCGGTTTGGGTGGCTTAAAAACGCTATCACTGCGCGGGGCGAGTGCTTCGCAAACGGCTGTGTTGCTGGACGGGGTGCGAATGCAATCAACCCAAAGCGGACAATTTGATTTTTCCACACTTCCGGCTTCAATGGTCGAAGAAATTGAGGTTGTGCGTGGTGGTGGAGCGGCATTTCTAGGCGGCAATGCAATGGGCGGAGCGGTCAATATCCGCACCAAATCTCACGTTCAGCGCTCAGAATTTCACGCCGAAGCAGAAGCCGCATCGTTTCAAGAATTTCGCGGGAATATCGCCGCAGCGCTGCCTTTCGACCTTTTTGGTACGGGCAAAGGTGGCTTCCACGCCGGCGCAGAATACCAAACAGCAAGGGGAAATTATCCCTTTCCCTTCAATGATTTTGGGCAAAATATCACGCTGGAGCGCATGAATGCTGATTTTCGCAACCTTTCCGCCCAAGCCCTTGTAACGGCTCAATCACATCGCTTTACACTGCAAACACGAGCATTGGTGCGCTCTTCGGAGCGTGGAACGCCGGGCGCTGTCGTGCAGGGAAACGTCGAAATGGCGCAGGCGCGTTTGGGGGAAGATGATGTGCTGCTTTCGCTCAAAGCCGCGTATATCCCTGCGGAGCAAGTCTTGTTCAGCTTTTTGGCATCCGGCAAATTCAATACGCTCCATTACCGCGACCCCGATGCACGACAATTTGGCGCGAGCGGCATCAATGAACGCTTTGTTGCACAAGATTTTTCCTTTGGCGGACGTTTGCATTTCGACGAAACGACCAATTCACCCCTTGTTGCCGTCAATCATGAATGGCTTTTGGAACACACCATTTCGACGCTTCGGGGGAATATGCTGCAACGTGACGTAGGAACGTTTGTAGAGCGCATCAATACAGGGCTTGCAGGTAAAGGTGCTGTGCGCTGGAAATTTTCTCATGATGCAAGTTCACCCACGCTCGCAAGCAACGCAGCGCTACGATTTGATTATTTTTCCGATGTCGGCGCGGCAGTGTCTCCGCTTCTCGGAAGCGCGTTATTGCTGGATTCTTCGTGGACAATTCGTGCTGAATGGAGTTGGAATTTTCGCCCTCCGGCATTTAACGAACTTTATTACCTCAATTTCGGGAACAGCCGCTTACAGCCTGAACGCGCACAGTGTTGGAATCTGGGTTTGACATGGAATGGCTCTCGTGCTGTCTTTGGTGAAGTTTTTTTCGGGCGATTGGCTCTCAGCGCAAGCATTGACGGCTTTTTTCACCGTACCCAAAACCAAATTCTTGCCGTGCAGACTACGCCCTTCACTATTTCCGCGCAAAACATTGCCGAAGCGCAAAGTTTCGGTGTGGAATCACGCTTTTCTGCGGCATTGGAAGAGAAAATATCGCTGACGGTAAATTACACCTTTCAGCGCAGCACCAACGAAACCCCGACCAGTTTCGCTCTTGGAAAGCAGCTTATCTACACACCGCAGCACCTCGCCTCGGCGATATTCAGCATCAATAACGACCTTTCGCCCTTGCTCGGTTTGCCACAAAGCCTCTTACAGTCAGGCTTCACGGCACAATACGCCGGAGAACGATTTTATCTACCCTCCAACTCGCCGGAATCGGTTTTACCTGCTTTTGTCGTGATTGGAGTATTCTCGGAATTGACGCTCAATCTTGCCGAAACACAAGCATCCATGAGGCTTCAAGCGGATAATCTTTTTGATGAACGCTATGCCGTTATTCGTAATTTCCCTATGCCCGGACGCTCATTACGGCTTATGTTGAAGGCTGTTTTGCGATAATGCCAAAGCGCAGTAGCATTTGCGGGTTTTGGGAAAAACGTGTAATTTGCGCCGCAATCTAATGTTATTCTTTCGAGAGTAATTGTCCACGAATCGCACGAATCCTCACGAATCAAGGCAATCACAACGGCTCTTTATCCAAAATTCTCAAATTACCATTCGTGCGATTCGTGGATAAATTTCTGTGGAAACTGACCAGCACACTGCATCAAGATTCGTGTTAATCCGTGTGATTCGTGGACAGAATTCTCTAGAACTTGACCGAATACTTTTCCATTCAGCGAAAAATCACGAAACCATGCTCGTCAAAACCGACCAAGACACGCTTCAATCCTACCTTTCCGACGCATCCAATATGCCCGGCGGCAGCGCCGACCGTATTCTTATTCCCGAAACGCAGGAAGAACTCCGCGAAGCCTTGTTGCAATGCGCCAGTGAAGGCAAGGCAATAACGATTGCCGGCGGTGGAACGGGATTAACAGGTGCGCGTGTGCCTTTGGGCGGCACGGTGATTTCGACCGAGCGTTTGAACAAGATTATTTCTATTGACGAAGCTACGCTGAGAGCAGTCGTAGAGCCAGGTGTGAGCCTTCGGGACTTTCAAACGGCGGTGGAAGAGCGTGGTTTGCTCTATCCGCCTGACCCGACGGAACGCGCTGCGGCTATGGGCGGCACGGTGGCGTGTAATTCCTCCGGCGCGAGAACGTTCAAATACGGTGCAACACGAGCATTTATCGAGCGTTTGAGGATTTTTCTACCAGATGGCGAAGAATTGCAAGTGCGGCGTGGCGAAACGTTTGCATCGGGCAGTACGCTTACGCTCCGCGCTGTGAGCGGCAAAACCTACACTTTGGCGCTGCCGCAAATTACAATGCCTGCAATGAAGCACGCTGCGGGCTATTTCGTCAAAAGCGGTATGGATGCGATTGACCTGTTTATCGGTTCTGAAGGTACATTGGGAGCGATTGCAGAAATAGAAGTACGTCTTTTGCGCCAGCCGGAGCGCATCGTTGCAGGGGTTATCTTTTTTGACAGTGTTGATGGAGTGATGAATTTTGTACAGGAAGCACGGGAGGCATCACTCAAAACCCGCGCCAACGCTAGTGCTGACGGCGGCACGAGTGAAATCGGCATTGATTCCCGCGCTTTGGAGTATTTCGACCGTTTTGCGTTGGATTTTGTCCGTGACGAATATCCGAATATCCCTCAAGAAGCCGCAGCAGCAGTATGGTTTGAACAGGAAGTCAATGACGAAACCGAAGGAACGCTCTTGGAATTGTGGTATGAACTTATCGGCAAATACACGCCCTTTATGGATGAAGCGTGGTTTGCCATTACTGAAAAAGACCAAGAGGAACTGCGCGAGTTCCGCCACGCCGTTCCCGCGAAAACCTACGAGCGCATACGTGAACTGAACCAACGAAAAATCGGAACGGATATGGCTGTGCCGGACGCACATTTCCGCACCTTGTACGATTTTTACACAACAGAATTTACCAAAGAAGGGCTTCAGTACATCATTTTCGGGCATATCGGCAATAGCCACGTTCACGCGAATATTTTCACTTCCAACGCCGAAGAATTAGACCGCGCCAAAGCCGCATACCACCGATGCGTCTTAAAGGCGCTGGAACTGGGCGGAACAATTTCTGCCGAACATGGCGTAGGGAAAATCAAACGGGATTATTTGCGGGATATGTACGGCGCAGCTGCAATCGAGCAGTTTGCAGTATTGAAGCGGGTTTTAGACCCTGCGGGATTGTTGGGGCGTGGGACAATGTTTGCGTGAGATTTTGTACGCTATCGAAACAATTAGGCGGTCACACAGGGAATTTTCACCGTAAACGTCGAACCTTTTCCCACTTCGGAAATGACAGTAACACTGCCATTCATCGCAGTAATCATCCGTTTGGTAATTGCCAAACCAAGCCCTAAGCCACCTATGGAGCGGTTTTTGCTTCCGTCTTGTTGGTAAAAGGGCGTAAAAATGTGTTCTTGGGCTTCGGGCGCAATACCAATACCGGAGTCAATGACACGGCAAACAAGGTTTGATGAGCCTTTTTCGTTATTACTCTGCTCCACATTCACTTCAATCCGCACAAAACCTCGTTCGGTAAATTTTACTGCATTTTCTGCCAAATACGTTAGCACTGACCGCGTGTTTGCGGCATCAATCGTAATATACTCCGGCACTGTTGGAGCGGTTATGATGCCAAACTCCAACCCCTTTGTATGAGCCAAGGGCAAAACGGCATCCTGAATATGATGCAGAAGATAGTTGGTTTCTATGCGGCTTTGACCAACACTTGTTTCGCCCGCCTCAATCCTCGAAAGTGTGAGAATATTCGAGAAAATACTCATCAAATTTGTCGCAGCAATCTGCATCTGTTCAGCAAACACTCGCTTGTCGTCGTTGGGTGGTAACTGGGACAGGAGAATTTCAGAAAATCCCAAAATGGATGTCATCGGTGTACGAACTTCGTGCGAGACATTGCGTAAAAACTCATCTTTCAGCTTATTGGCAAGTTCAATTTCTTGAATTGCCCGTTGCAGCGCGGTATTTTGAACTTCCAGATTTTGCGTGGATTCCTGCACTCGTAGCTGTACCGAATCTCGCTCTTCTTTGAGCAAATCGTAAGCGGTGCGCCGCACACGGTCGAAATAATAGAAAGAAAATATCGTACAGGAAATGACGGAAAACGTGATTGTACCATGAATTGGTGGCAATAAGGAAGGGGCAAAAAGTTGTGGCAGCTGAAACGTGTACTCTAGCCAAACAATAACAGCGATACAAGCACCCGCGCCACCAAGCGAATACAGCATCCCCCGTGTACCAAACTGCACCAATGCAACTAACACAGGCGCATACAATCCCGCACTAACGGCACTTGCAATACCGCCGGAAATGACAATCCCAAACACGACCGTGCCAAAAAGCCAAATAATCATCACTACTGACGAAAAACGGACATTCCCAACAATGCGCAACAGCAACATTTGTGCGACACCCAGCACAGTAATAATGCTTGTGCCGAAGGTTACTTCAAAACTTTTCAACCAAAAAAGATACATGAACAGCGGGGGAATACTGAACACAACTCCCAAGATAAGACACACCACACACAGCATCCCGCGCCAATACTCTTCTGTTCCTTTGGCTTCAGCAAGGTTAGTTGGTAAACAATATCGTGCAAGAAATGTTTCCATAAAGCGTGAGAACACATACAACAATTTGACGCATAATGCAGGAATATACGCTCTTGTAGGGTTTCGGGCAAATGAAAAATACGAGCAGAATTTTTTTGCTTGTGTATAAAATGGCGTATTGTTGGGCTTTTCAAGCCAGCAATGAAATAATTACGGCTTTCACGGAAAAATATTGTAAGTTGTGCATGGGTTTGTTGCTACTGCATTTCTTGAAACAGATTCTTCTTTTTCGATGCTTCGATATTTTCATTTTCACCTCAAACACGTGATTCTATCAGCCTTCCAACGGTTTTGTGTTTCATATTCTTTGGTTGGGGTTGTTTGTGCAATAATTGTTCTTTGCTCACATTCAGCGAAAATTTTCGCACAAAGCCCAACAACCGCATTAAATCTCAACTCCGCATATCTTCCACAAGAATGGCGTATTGGTCTTTTGGGCGGAATAGCCTGGTTGCAGCATCGCTCGTCGCTGCCGATTGTTCCGGGTTCACCGAATTGTTGCGCCTACGAAAGCGGCACAGCGACAGGCTTTTGGTTGGGCGCTTCGGTGGATTATGCGTTTGTTCCGGAGCGTCTAGAAATTGGTACACGACTCCTCATTGCCCGAAAACCATTCGCCTTAACGCAAACAGTCAGTAAATTCCCGCGTTTTAACGGTGTAGATGGCTATGAAACTTTGCAGCGCTTGTTTTCTTACAGTGCAACGCCGGACGTACTTTCTGCGGACATTGGCGCACGATTTCAGCCAATTTTGGGCTTTCCCCTGTACGTGCGCCTAAGCGGTGATGCGACGTTTTCACCGACAACGGTGCTTCCTGTCCGCGAGACGGAAACTCTTCTCACCCGCAATGCACTGTTCCCGAATGAGAACGCTCCAAATGGTAACGCTCCAAATGAGAACACTCAAACCCGCACCAATTCACGCGAATCAGCGCAACTTTCGCAGTGGAGTTTTGGTGTAACAGGCGCTTTGGGTGTAGAATTTCCGCTTGTTGAGCGGCTGCTTTTGGGTGCAGAAGCCTCGTATCGGTATGGACTGACGACAGTGCGAAGCGATATTGATTGGCGAACAAACAGTCTGCAAGGCGCATTAACACTACGTTGGAGGTTTTTACGTGATACACCTCCACCCACATCTGACACTCCTCAAACAAGCGAGACTCCTTCCACACCAATCGCTCAAAAACCGCTTGAAATCTCATCTTTCGGCGGTAAACCTCTCGAAATTCAGGAAACTATCGTTACGCAAACGTTTCCCTTGCTGCCGTATATTTTCTTTGATTCCTCCAGCACCGTTGTCAGAAGCCGCTATAATCCTCGCATCGGGACGACGGCACAATTTGACGAAAATGCGCTGCCGAAAGAAACATTGTCCATTTATTACCATTTGCTGCATATCATCGGTAAACGAATGCGTCAAAAGCCCGCCAGCACTATCACCATCACAGGTACAACCGACGGCAAAGAGTGGTCAAATGCCGACAGCCGTCAAATTCTTGCCATGCAACGCGCCCGCTCGGTGGCGAGTTTTCTCACGGGATACTGGGGAATCGCTGCAAACCGCATCAAACTTACTACGCGAGACACGCCGGAACTAGCCTCAAGCGCCCGATATGCAGAAGGGAACGAGGAAAATCGCCGCGTGGAACTGAGTTCCTCCGACCCTGATTTGCTGCGCCCTGTGGTGCAGTATCGTTTTTTGGAATACACGCCTGTTCGCACCGAGCATTATGTCGAGGTGGATTTACGCAATCCCGAAACGGCACAAAGCTACAAAGGCAGTATGGAAGCGCTTGGCGAGACCTTTGCTCTTACTTCCGGTGTGAATGCACCACCGGAGCGATTGCCCTTTGGTTTGCGAAGAAAATTCACTGCCAAACTCGCACAAAACGTCGGAACGCTTGATTCTGCCTTGTGCCAACTTGATGTTTTGGACAAAAGCGGGAAAATCATTTCGGCTAAGACAGGTATCAGAGTTGAAACCACGAAAAATCCCTACGAAATCAGCCGACTGAACCTCATTGTGTTTGATTTCGACCGCGACGACATGGCAGAAGCAAATCGCGTGATGATGCAACGGTTTATGAAAGAAGCAATCAAGCCTAATTCCCGCGTTTCTATTCTCGGCTCAACGGACAGATTGGGGGAACTGCGCTACAATCTGGAATTGTCACAATCTCGCGCAAAAGGCGTTCAAGATTTTATGCGGCGCACCAATTCGGGCATACAATTTGATGATGTTCGCGGCACAGGCGCATCAACACTCGCTTTTGACAATGACCTCCCCGAAGGGCGCTATTACTGCCGCACGGTGAGCATTACCGTTCAAACACCGCGTGAGAAATAAATTTTTCCAACATTTTGTCATCCTTTTCTCAACGTCATACGTCTAAGAACTATTGCTATAACTCATTTCACATTTTCAATTTTTCCAGATACCACTTTATGAAAACCTTCTCGAAAATCTTCCGAATCGCAGGCGCAGCCTTGCTTTTGGCAGGTACGCTTTATGCCCAGCCGAAAATCGAAATCAAAGGTGGCGACACTTACGATTGGGGAACTGTTAGCGACGTATCGAAGCCGCTTGCGGGGCAAGTAGAAATCAAAAACGTTGGTGACAAAGAATTGATTATTTATCAATCAAAACCTGCCTGTGGTTGCACTAGTGATGCTTTAGAAAAAGCGAACTTAAAGCCGGGTGAATCTACTTCACTGCGCTTTACGGTGAATGTCGGCAGCGCAAGCGGACAGTTGATGAAATCTATCACACTGACCACCAACGCACAACCGGATTCCATTAAAATTCTCTTTTTGAAAGCAAATATTTTGCGATTGCTTCAAACCGACCAATTTGTTTCGATGTTCCCCATGCACATCGGTAAAGAAGTTACGGCTATGGCAAAAATCAAAAATAACGGCGCAACACCGATTAAATTGCTGGAATTCACAGGTAATAACGGTTTAACCGTTACGAAAAAAGCACCAATTACTATTCCGGCAAATACCGAAATTGACCTTCCGCTCAAAGCTATTGGTCCACCACAACCGGGTCCGTATTACGCTCAAGTTCTCGTAAAAACCGACAGCAACGACCCGCAGTATAAACTCTTGGAAATTCGTGTATATGCGGAAAACAAACCCGCTCCACCCACGGCAGCGCCTTCCTCTCCGGCTTTGCTTCCAAGCGGCGGCACAAAATAAAAATACTGAATCCGTGATACAAACGTCTCGTCATGCGCTTTGCGTGGCGAGGCGTTGTTTTTTGCAGAAAAAAAGAAATTTTCGTTGAAGTGCGGGAACTTTTCGTAACTTATCGTGGTTTAGCTGTTATTGGAAAATCAAGGTAATAATTCGTCCCCTTGTCGGTAAAAATTATTGCATTTTTTTTCAACTCCTGAAACTTTTGGGGAACTTAGGACATATAAGACTTGTTTAGGCGTATATGAAGGCGACCATTGGTCATTACAACGATAGATAGGAAATTTTTACACAACCATACCATTCGGGAGACGAATCATGGATTTAGCCATGCAAATTGAGCATCTTTTTCGGACAGACCGCAAAAAATTTCTGGGTTTTATTCGCCAGCGCGTTCGGTCAGCAGAAGAAGCAGAGGACATTTTACAGGATGTGTTTGCTAACGTATTGGCAGCTTCGAACAATGTGTCGAAGCCGATTGAAAACATTGCATCGTGGGTATTTACGGCTGTGCGCAATCGCATTATAGACTCCTACCGCAAAAAACGTGCGGAGACCTTCAGCGATATGCACCTGCCACAGGTTGAAGAATCATCGAATGAGAATTTTGAAGCGCTGCTGAGTGATCTTACTGCCAGCCCTGAAGCAGCACTGATGCGTGAAACAATTTGGGACGCTGTCATGCGTGGATTAGACGAACTCCCCCCCGAACAACGAGAAGTTTTCGTGAAAAATGAATTTGAAGGTGTATCATTTCGTGAATTAGCCGACGAAACGGGCATCAACATCAATACACTCCTTGCGCGGAAGCGCTATGCAGTTCTCCATCTTCGTCAGCGTCTCCAAGACCTGTACGATATGGATTAAGTTCACCGCTTATTTAACAAAAGAGAACTGCACCTACTCACCTTTCAGTATCACCACACCACCACAACGCGAACGTTTATCGCCACAAAGCACATTTCGCTCGAAAACACATCAACGCCGCTTCGGTTTCACCACCTGAAGCGGCGTTGTGGTTTTTGCAGAAACGCGGAAGAATTGCGTAGAATAATGCTTGACGAGTAATTTTTCGTTTTGTATATTTGCAGAATTACGTGCAGTGTCTCGCTCTCGCTCTCGCTCTCGCTCTCGCTCTCGCTCTCGCTCTCGCTCTCGCTCTCGCTCTCGCTCTCGCTCTCGCAGGAGTAAAAACGGCTGAAGTAGGCACAAAAGCATGACATTCTCCATTTCAACGATATTCAACCAAACTATGCGACTGTTAGTAATTGAAGACGACATTGAGTTTTTCGCGGTGATGCTCCTCCATATTTCTGCTATGACGGACGATATTTTCGAGACCATTCTTCATGCTTCTACGCTGGGAGAAGCACGGAAGCTGCTACAGACGGAAGAACCGGAGATAATTCTTTTTGATGTGCATCTGCCGGACGGCATAGCATTTGTCCATGCGGCGGAGTGGTTATTGGGCGAAGAACGTGTACTGCTGTGCATGACAGGCAAACACGCCGATTACGCTATGTACAGAGCGGCGTTCCAAGTCGGGGCGATAGATTTTCTGCTCAAAGACGAAGATTTTTTATCGAATATGGGCTTTGCACTTCGGCGGGCTATTGAAAAAGTCGGCAACCAGCTCCAACGAATGTATTTTTATGAAGATTTATGGAACAAATCCGAATACGACGACGGGACTGATACCTTTCCTGTGTTTTCCTTGAACATTCGTAACAACGGTCGGAACACCACACTGCTGCTCGCTTCAGAAACAATCGTTTCGGTGGAGGCGGCGGAGAAAAAATTGGTGTTTTCGCTCAAAGACGGTTCGGAACAGGAATCAGGCTCAACGACACTCACAATGCTGGAAGAAGAATTGCCGAAGACATGGTTTGTACGCTGCCATGCCTCCTTTATCGTCAATATGGCGTGTATTGCCTCGTTCAGTGCAGCAGAAATAGTGCTGACAAACGGAAAACGTGTGCCGATTTCTCGGCGGAACAAAGACGATGTACGTGATGCGATTGGTGATTTTCTTCATCGTTCCCGAAAAAAATCCCGATGAATGACCACCGAAAAATTCCCCTAAAAACTCTTTTTGAGCAAAAAAACGGTTAATTATCGGTTATTTCCTACCACTTATCGGTTTGGGTTGCAATCGTGAAAAAAAGCCAATAGATTTGCGCCTGTAATTCACTCACACAAAAAAACGCCCGCTTTTTCGTGCGCCTCGTGAGTTCTGACCTCACAAGTTGCTTCCAAGCGGGCAAGTAGATAGCTTTTGTCAGGCATATCTGCTTGCAATATACGCAAAAGTGCGCATCCGCACGAAGGGTCTGTGGCGAATTTCTTCACTCCTTTTTTTTGGAGTTTTTTATGTTTACATTTCGTTTGAAGGCTTTGAAAGCCTTGGTATTGGCTGGTATTGTCGGTGGTTTGGTGGTAAGTTGTAATGATGTGGCTTCGGTGAAAGCACCGCTTCCTGCGGAAGAGGCTGCACCCGTCGCAGGAGTACAAAATGCTCGCAACGGCGCAGCAATGCTCACGGCAGACGAGCGCGAAGCAAAAAAACGTGAATTTTTTGCCAAAGCGGAAGTAAAAGAAATGTCCGCAGGCTTGGAAGAAATCGCCCAAGCAGTAGCGATTGCTGTTGAAGACAAAGACCTCCGTGACCGCATTTATGCGAAGTGTATGGAAAAATTCGATGGTGAAACAAATGTGCTTTGGCAGCAATTGGACGCAGATGCGAATTTGCGCAGCAAAGGCGGCTGGAGCAGCAAAGTGGATGATTTGGTTGGTAAAGGTCGCAAAAACACGACGATTAAAGGCATTGGCAATGTGGATGCAGCTATCAAGAAGTTTGAGAAAGTGATGAACGCGCCGTTGCACATTTTCTGGGCATTTCCGGAGAATTGGGATAGAAATACTGCGCCATTGGTAGCTTTTGTGCCGATGGATATGGATCCTGATAATAGAGAATCTCTACCGAGTTTTGATGCTAAAGGTAATCGTATTGAACTTGACAAAAAGGGAACACTCGCTAAAAAACGGGCGGTCATTGTTATTTCCTTTAACGAGCGCACAAGTAGCGACGGGCGAGTCAAAAATAATGGTAGTTTTGCAGCGAGGTCGCTAGTACAACGGAAAGAATGGGAGCATAGCCTCCAAAGCGGCGGCATTTCCGGCGCTTCACGAAACATAAGACTGAACTCAGTTACATTCCCCAATGGCATTCAAACGGGATTTGAAAATTGGTGGGAGGGTACACCAGAATGCATATATACGGTTCAACTAGGTGGCTCTCGTGATGCTAATAATTCGTTCTGGTGGCCATGGACTAATCATACCTTAGGTGTGGGTAGTTATACTACCAGCACTGCTTTCACCCCCAGTCGTACACATAGTTTAATTCCTTCGGGTGATTTTGGAGTAGGACATGAGGATTTCATGTACCAAGTAGAATTTAAATTTTATGAAGATGATAATATTGTTGGGGAATATGATTTTTTTGATGATTGGATAGGTTACAATCATTGGACTGCTACGTCATCAAATGGTCCCGGTTCGCCGATTATTACGTTACCTGCACCCGGCACGACTCATACTGTACCTGACCGAATTCTTTTTGGGACTATGCAGGCCAACTACACATGGCAATAAATTTTCGCATAGAGAACTATGGGCGAAAGTTATACGAATAAAATTTCATTACAAATATCGGAATATCAACAACTTGCAAAGATTTTTATTCTGATTTTTTCCTTCAAAATTCTATGCTTCAACAAATTTTGCGAGTAGGCTGCGTCTTGGCATTCTGCATTGTAGGCAGTAATGGAACAGCCGCCGCAAATTCCTCCAGCAAACTTCCTGATTCGCCTGTGGTAATACCCTTCACGCACTGACAAAGCCAACAGCCGTTTCGGATTCGGTTTTGGGGCTATTGAAGGGGACGCATCGGGGGGAAGGACTGCCTTCATCCTTTCTACCATGTTCGCCCAGCCTTTATCGCGGCACACAGGATTGGAGTTTTCGCTTCATCATCAATCAACAATGCTATCCATGACAGGGCAGGCTGCGCTCAGAGGCTTTAGCTTCATTGCAACCACATGGAGTGGTGATTTTTGTGCTTACACTTCTCCTCTTCCCGGGTGGCGACAGCTCCGTATTGTAGGCGGTCTCTCGTTGCGTAATCAAATTTCCGCGAATACTTACATCCTCTCCTACCCAAATCCGGCTACAGGTCAGATTGAGAATGATAGAGCGTATAGCCACCAACAAGCACTGTCAATAGGAGCAACGCTCAAAGCAGATCTGGCTCTGTGGACTTTCGCACGCTCCGAAATAACATTGCGTGGGCAAGCATACATCTATGGCGCTCCATTTGTTGGTGATAATCCTGCTACGCCGAGAGGTGCAGCAGGTGGAGGAGCAAGTATCCAAATTTTGATTCAAGCGTATTTTTAAGTCCATGATTTCCCCAGCAATCTTACATTCTCGTAGGCTTAACCTTTTTTCTTTGTCATTATGGTTCAATATTTTATGAACAAACGCCGTGCTGTATCGTCTCGCCTCGTTCAGTTGCTTTTTACACTTGTGCTATGCTGCTCGTTTTTGTCTTGTGTCTCTGCTATTGCTTATCCGCAGTATGAACGCCATGATTCAGTGAAGGCTGATACTATGCCGTCTGCACCGCTTGAATATCGGCAATACTTCGCCGTTGGTGGTGGTACTGCACTCAGTGATGCGACGTTCGATAGGCTCGGATTACTGTATTCAATGATGTATGGATTGCATCTGGCACCTCAAAGCGATATAGAACTATCCCTGAATTATACAGGAACAGACGGCGAGGGTTCACTATTTCTGCGACTTCTCACTGTAACAAATTTGGACATTTCCTATCTTTTTCAGCCTTTTCCGTCTTCCGGTTTACGGATTGGAGCAGGGGTTTCGGGTAGGTTTCGGCAGTTTTATTGGACTAGTGTGTCACCCCCCAATTTTAACACTCTTGAAGACCGCTCTGCCAGAGACCTAAGCATAGGCGCACACGTAAAGATTGATTATGTTGTCTATCAAACAGCAAGCATTGATTTTGGTTTGCAAGTTATGGGGCAGTATTTCTTTGCGCCGATAAGTGGAGAGTATTCGCGCTTGGGTCAAGCTGTTACTATTCAGGACGTAAGACTACACAATTCGCGGCAAGGATTGGTAGGCGGCGGCTTCTTTTTTCGAGTGCAGTTTTGATGTTGGGTGCCGGGTACGCACGGCGTATGTTGGCGGATGATTCTTCGGTATGACAAACGGTGTATCACCCCTCTAACATCGAATTGTAAATTTTATTTCAAACTTCAACAACCATGAAAAAACACCCATTCCTCGCGTCCTGCCTCATTGCGATTATCGCTATAAGCGCCGCTACGATGTATGCCCAAGAACTCCGCACCAGCATTACCCTTGAAAGTGGTGCAGTGGTCAAACCTTATACTCAAGAATCCTCGCGCGGACTTGATGGTACGGCAGGTATTTCTGTAGGATTGCACTGGCAAAAATTCACGCTGCTTGCCAGCTATCATCGCTGGTTTCAACGCAGTGAAGGGTTACAAATACTAGATGAGGTTCTAGCAACCGAAAACCGAAATTTAACACCGAGAATGGATTGGCGCAATAACCTTCGTATGCCCAACAGCATCAATTTTTTGGGCAATCAAAGCATGAGCGCATCCTTACTCTACGATGTGTTGAAGCCGGAAAATACTCCTTGGACAGTAAGCCTCGGCATTGGCGTTTGTGTTTTGGAGCGAATTGATGTGGGTATCCTCATAGACCCTAACGAAAATCGGATTTCTTTCCCCCATATCTCGCGTCCCTTTGCAGAAATAGCCCCTACGGGACTTGGTATTGTCGGGTACAATCTTACGGATAAACTCAGAGTGCAAGGACGTTTTCAAGCGCATGGTTTCCAACACTATACCTCGACGCTTGGTCTTCAGTTTACACTGTAACGGGTTTGCTCTCACGTTCCTTTCACAATCTCTATGCAAATTTTTCAGTATCATCTTGCGCAAGCCAAGGTTCTTCGGTGTTTGCATCCTTTTTTTGCCGCGATATGTATCGTTCTGACTTCCTGCACAAGCGCTCCGCAAGTGGTGGAACTGCCCTACGTGGAGCAGCTTGTTGTGAGCGCCATTTTAACGGCAGGCGATACCGTACGGAATATCCACGTCATGCGCTCTGCACCTGCATCGGGGAAAATAGAGTATGCCGCTCAGGGTTTACCGGA
The DNA here is from genome assembly GCA_025455065.1 of Candidatus Kapaibacterium sp. Classification (GTDB taxonomy): domain Bacteria; phylum Bacteroidota; class Ignavibacteria; order Kapaibacteriales; family UBA4661; genus PH2015. Next base: position 57,770 of record JALONG010000025.1, read on the forward strand.
CGCAAGGGTAACACTGTTGCTGAACGGCAGCCCCGTTGTGGTGCGCCGTCAGCGTACATTGCCGCAAGTGAACACGCAAGGATTAAGTCCCGAACAGCGAACATTTTTTGAAGCGCCCGGCGTGGTGATTCAATCAGGTCAGCGTTATTCCATCACTGTCGAGTGGTCGGGCAAGCGCATTAGCGCTAGCACGGTGATTCCAAGCGCTCCCGATGTTGTTTCCTACCGCATCCTTGATGATTTGTCGTTTGTTCCACCAAGACGAACACTGCAAGCCGTCGTGCGCCCTGCAAGCAATACGGCGTACAGCATTATCGGCGAAACTATCATCACAAGCAATCGCCCAAATTCGTCCTTGAGCAATTCCCTTACGGAAAGTTTGCCCGTTGTGCGCAATCAAGTTACCAATTCCGATACATTGCAGATACGAACAAATCTCAATTTCGGCTTTCAGCAAGATACCGTGCGCTATTTCGGCAGAGTTGTTAGCTACGACCCCGCGTATTCGCTATACCTGCAAAGCATACAAGGCGTGAACCCTTTTGCACGCTGGAATGTGCAAGGCGACGGCGTGGGTATTTTTGTCGGCGCAGCCCTCAGTGAGCGCCGTGCGGTTGCTTTTCCTTAATCTTGACTTTGCCTTGAATCTATGAACCTCCACCAATATTTCACTCTCAGCATTTTTCTTCTGGCGTTCTTCAATGCTTGTGTTTCTAGCATTGCACAAACCCGCGCCTGCTCCGGTACTGTCACGGAATCCCAATCCGGCGAAGCAATTATCGGCGCAAATGTGCTGGTATTCCGCGATAGTAGCGGCGTTGCTGCGGGGAGCATCATCGCAGGCGCACGGACAAACACATTCGGTTTTTTCTCGCTACCGCAACTTCCTTACGGCTCATACATCGTACTGGTGAGGGCTGTAGGCTACACTGTTGCACCGAAAGCGCTCACTGTTTCGGAAGAAATAACGCCGAGCGGCATTCGGTTGAAAGCTGAACGAAAAAATGTGCACCTGGACAGCGTTACTGTGAGTGGTAAACGCTCCGGTCAATCCTTTGCGCCGAGTATCAGCATTGTGGATATTTCGATGGAAACCGTCAAAACAATGCCTGCTTTGGGTGGCGAACCGGATGTTTATCGCACTATTCAACTCATGCCCGGTGTAAAGGTAGCGAACGAGGTTTCAGGCGGCTTGTATATTCGCGGCGGTTCTCCCGACCAGAATTTAACGATGTTGGACGGTATTCCCGTCTATAATCCCCTGCATTTGGGCGGCTTTCTCAGCACGTTCAATAGTGATGCCATTAGCAATACACGGCTCATCAAGGGTGCTTTCCCTGCGGAGTATGGCGGGCGTTTGTCCAGCGTAATTGATATTACGATGAAAGAAGGCACAAAAGAGAAATTCTCCGGCTCGGGCGGCGTGTCGCTTTTGGCTTCACGCCTGCTCTTGGAAGGACCAATCGGCGACAAAGCAACGTTTATGATTTCGGGGCGGCGCACCTACTTGGATTTGCTGGCAGGCTTGATTTCAGGAGGTCAGTCGCCGGATTACAATTTCCACGATGTAAACGCGAAATTTAACTGGACACTTTCCGACAACGACCGCATTTTTGTCAGTGGATATTTGGGACAGGATTTTTTAGCGCCGCCGCGTAATCCGGGCAACGAAGACGGATTGTTCTTTTCGCAATGGGGCAATTACACAGGACAGTTGCGCTGGACGCACATTTTTTCGCCGACGCTTTTTACGAAATTTACCGCCTTTACTACGTCGCACAATTTTGGTTTGGACACGTACAGGCGCAATATCCGCACGGAAGAGCGCAGTTTCCGGTTTGGCATCAATTCTCGCTTGCAGGATTTTGGTTTTCGTGCGGAGGCGGAAACATTTTTTGCCGGAGGTCATGCGCTCAAAATGGGCGTGGACGGGGTGTTGCATAATTTCACCACGATTGCACGGGATTCGCTGCCGCGCCCCGATTTTCTGCGGAACTTGAACCAAAATCTATCGTCGTGGGAAACGTCGGCTTTTATCCAAGACGAATGGTCGCCCTCGCCGATGCTGAGTACGAATTTCGGTGTGCGTGTGTCGCATTTTCAGTCAGGCAATCACTTTTTTGTTGAGCCGCGAGCGTCCGTTGTTTTCAACCTTTCGGAACATTTTTCGCTCAACGCGGCATTTGCAGGCTCATCGCAATTCCTCCATTTGCTTGCCCAGCCCGCGCCCAATATCCTTGTTCCCACCGATGCGTGGTTTCCTTCCAACGAGCGTATTCGCCCTTCCTACTCCACGCAATACGTCTTGGGTGCGAAGTATTCCGATACAGAAGAACGCTTGGAAATCGCGGCGGAGGTCTATTACAAATTCCTCCAAAACATTTACGATTACAAAGACAGTTTGCTGTTTTCCAATTTCGTCATTCCCGTCGAATCCGCTATAACGCTAGGTAACGGCGAGGCGTACGGATTGGAGATTTTTATCCAAAAAACGCTGGGCAGCATTACCGGATGGCTTGGATACACGCTTTCATGGACAACGCGCACGTTTCCCGACATAAACCAAGGCAGACCCTTTTTCCCGCGTTATGACAGAAGGCACGACATCTCGGCAATGGTTATGTTTCCTTTGGGTGAGCAGTGGGATTTTTCCGCAACGTGGGTTTTCGGCACGGGGCAAGCATTTACGATGCCTTCCAGCACGGTTGAACTGCCGATTTTGTTACCTGTGCAACAAGACCCGCGAACACAAGTAACGACGCTACGCAATATCGTCACAGAGCGCAACAGCTTTCGTTTGCCGCCTTTTCATAAACTTGATGTGAACTTCATCTATAAATTTCAGTGGTTTTCATTGCCTTTTCACCTTTCCCTCAGCGTGTACAATGTTTACAGCCGCCAAAACCCTGATTTTGCGCGGTTGGGCTACACCTCGAATGGCAATGTGCTGTTTATTGATTCGATTTTTCCGATTATTCCGACAGTCGGGCTGCGGTTTTCGTGGTAGATTATCCAAGCGATTTTTCTTGCAAAGCCCCGTTTTTTTCCTGAAATTAGAAGCGATGCAGATTCCTCCCCACAACCTATCGGAAATAGTGTGGTACATTTCGCTTTGGCTCTTTCTTTCAGGCTTTTTTGCGCACTCACATTCGGTCTTCTCCTTGCGGAAATTGCTCCTTCTCATCTTCACGCTCAAACTCGCTGCGATACGCTTCAAACCTGTCTTGGCAACGTTTTGACCATCACACAAAGCGGGCAAGCTCAGTATGTGGATATTCAACAAACGCCTGCCCAACGCTCACTTTCAACGGCACTCAGCTTTGAAGCATGGATAAATCCTCAACGCATACCCAATACGCGCCAATTTATCGCAGGACTCTGGGGACCTAATACCGACGCAAACGACGTGTGGGTGCTGTATATCTCGCAACAAGACGAGCTTGTTTTCGAGATAAACGGTGCAACGACATCGCTTGGAAGCGCCGACAATACCATTGCCCGAACACCCTTTGCAGCCCGCTACGGCTCATGGACACACGTTGCGGCAGTGTTTGACGGTGCTTCGCAAACTGCTACGCTCTTTGTGAACGGGATGCAAGTAGCACAAAACCGCAATGCCGCCTCCCCCGCAAACAGGCTTCGCACCTTGCAAACGCCGTCGCTGCTCATGCAAATCGGCAGCACCAATGCGCTTGGCAATCTTGGCGAACAAAATGCAACTTTTCGCGGACAGATGGACGAAATTCGCCTTTGGTCGCGGGCGCTTACACAAAGTGAGATTTTATGCGGCTTGTACAGTGCTTTGCGCGGAAACGAATCAAATTTGACGATGTACTTTCGGTGCAATGACGTAACAGCCTCCACACGCCTTTGTGATGCCTCACCGAACAACACCATAGCCGATATGCGCTCTGGCGCTCGTTGTCAAGCACCCTCGCAAAACCGTACCATTCCGCCCTTTTTCACGATTCAACCGCAAATTATCAACGATGCTTTTCAGTGCGACCAAACGCGCACCTATCAAATCCGTATTCGTAGTATCGCCGCAGGGTGTTCAGAGCGTGTTGCGCTCTCGCTTTCCGGCGCTCAAGCAGGAGAATTTCGTATCACGCCGGAGCGCTTTACTCTCGCTGTCGGTGCGGAGACCGTTGCTACGCTCACACTGAATACCCAGCTTACAGGCGCTCTCGAAGCCACGCTGAACCTTGCCCGAGAAAACCTGTGCGGCGATACGCTTCGCACCGCATTAAATCTCACGCGCACAACCACGCTGCAACCCTCGCAGCCGAGCGTGACCTTTGGAACGCTCTATGCAGGCTGCCGCGAAGTTCCTTTTGCCGAGCGGACGCTCACACTGCGCAATGCAGGCACACAGCCGCTTCAACTCTTGGGTTTTCGGCAGTCTCGCGCACAAATGTTTCGTGTTCTCACGGGTAATCTTCAACAAACACTCGCCGCAGGTGCTTCGGTGCAAGTAACCATGCGCTTTTTCCCTGCTGACACGGCAAACACCTACTTCGACACGCTCCGCATCCGCACAGGCGATGTGTGTCAGCCGGAACTCGCTCTGCCGCTTGCAGGAACGATTGAAGAAGCCGTTATTATCCGTCGTGGCTTCGGTTTGGCGCGGCTGGACAGCGTTACCTTTGGGCGCGAATGTCCGCAAAGCGGTATCACCGACCCGTTTGAATTTACGTGGGAAAGCGCCGTGCGCGGTGCTGATGTGCGGATTGATACGGTGATTGCGCCGCCCTTCATGCGTGTTCGCTCTTTGCGGTATCCCGTTTTGCTACGCTCCGGTGCGTTTGCCGAGCCGAATTTTCTCCGTTTTGCACCGCTTCAGCCCGGTTTGGTGCGGGATTCGGTGATTATTCGAGCAAGCGTACCGAGCGGTCTTCCGGGCGGAACGTCGTGTACGTTTGAGAAAAAAATCATCGTTTCAGGGCGCGGAAATGCCGTTGAAGTGCGCATCACACCTAGTGCGGTGAATTTTGGAAATGTGATTGTCGGGCAGCAAGGCACAAGCACGGCGCGTTTGTCCAACCCCAGCACGGAAGACACGTTGCGGATTTTGGTCTTTTTGCGGCGCGGTGACAATTTTTTCCTCACGGGCGGGCGCACGTTCACACTTGCTCCGGGCGCTTCAGTCAATGTGCCGCTCACCTTTCGCCCAAGTGCTGATTCTACCTACACCGACGACCTTTGCATTTCGGAACAGCGCTGTTTTTTCACCACCTGCGCAACGCTGACAGGGCGCGGTGTGCAGACCACGTTCCGCTTCGATTCCGTGCTGACGCGCATTGACGGCGTTTTGGGCTGTGCGACACGTTTGGACACGCTAACAATTTTCAACACTTCGGGCGCGGCGCAAACGCTCACCAACATTAGTTTTTCTGACCAAAGCGGCGGCAGAATTGAGATTATATCAGGCTTGAACAACACCAATGTCATTTCGACGGTTATTCCTGCCGGTGGCAGTTTGCTTGTGCAAATTCGCTACTCGCCCAACGATCTCACGCAAGACCGCACCGATGCTGCATTTATCACCTTCCGCGCTGCGGGACAGGATTGGACGCTCAGTATTCGCGCCACTTCTGTCGCGCCGAGGCTCTTTATTACGCCACTCACCGCGTTTGGTGTGGTGGAAATCGGGGATAGGCGCTTAGACACGATTCAGGTGGAAAATATCTCGCAAGTTCCTGTTCAACTCAGCACTCTCACACTGCCCGACGGCTACACGCTGCATTGGAGCGAGCGTTTGCTGCCTTACACGCTTCAGCCGCGAGAAGTCGTGCGATTTGGCGTAACCTTTGCCCCGACGGAAGACCGCCGTTACGACGGCACAGTTACGGCAAATTCGCTTTCGCCGTGCCCTACAATGGTAACAGGACGTTTTCAAGGTCGTGGCGCAAGAGCAGATTTGGAGCTCGGCGCAAACCCTGTCAATATAGGGTTTACACGCCCTTGTGAATGTCGCACGGCAATCACAACACTCTTCAATTCTTCCTTTGCCAATACCTACACCGTGCAAAGTGCCGTCATTACTGCTTCCGACAACGACCCGCTTTTTAGCCGACCGCAACTCTTTACATGGACTTCGCGCTTTTCTCCAAACGGCACTGTGCCGTATCAAATCCCTCCACAGGGCATAGACACTATCACTATTCGCTTTTGTCCGCGCACGATTGCAACGGCGCAAAACGTCCTGAACGCAGCAACCATGCGAATTACGGCTCAAAGCCCCGTCAAACAACAAACCTTCACCATAGATTTGACCGGACGCAGAACGCTCGTCTTTACGCCGAATCCGTCCGTGCTGAATTTCACGCCAACGCTTGTTGGCACTGATGCAGCGCCGCTTACGGTCAATCTTTCCATTCCCACAGGCACATCGCAAAATCCCTCACCGCAGCCTGTGGTGATAGATTCTATCGGCTTTCTCGGCGCAGACGGCTTGCCGACTTCTGCTCAGGCATTTCGCGTGATTTCTCCCCAAGGCGCAATAACGGTGCAGCCAAACCAAGCATCTGTGCCGATTCGCATTGGTTTTCGCCCCACAGAAGCGCGTCCTTACGCAGTGCGTTTGGTGCTGTATCAATCGCAGCCTTGCCGCGACACCGACACAACGGTTGCCATAAACGGCATTGGTTTTGTCGGCGCTCTGGGACTGCCTTTCCGGTTTAACAATGCCGCAATCCGCTTGGATACGTTCCGCATCACAACGTGCGGAAATTTGATCGTGCCGATTTTTTCGGCACGAAATCTCAGCGATTCACTGAACATTCGATTGCGCCTTGCTTACGACACAACACGGATTCGTGCGGTCAGCGCAAGTTCGGATGTGGCAGCACAAAACCGCGTTGTCATGCGCTCCACAAGCGGCGGCGTGGAATTGCGGTTGGACGGTGTGCGTTTGGATTCGCTTCGGGCGCTTTTCCGCGTAGATTTCGTCTCGCTTTCGCAGCGCCGAGTAGCATTTCCGATAACGATTGACAGCATTGATATTCGCACCTCGCAGGGCGGCGCATTTGCGCTTGTTCCGGCGGGAACGTTTGCACAATTTATCATCCAAGAGACCAGAATTGAAGCGCCTTCCACGCCACAGCCGCAAATTCAATTCGACAGCGTACAAGTGCTGGGCTGTGCCACGCGGACGCTTGTGGTGCGGAATACGGGCGATGTCGCAGTACGCGCATTGTCGCTGGTGAATCTTCCTCCTTCCGTGCGCATCCTTGCTGCCATGCCGCCTTTGACGGATTCCGTCCGTGCGGGGCAATCTCTCACTTTGACGCTGGAATACTGCCCTCGCTCCGAAAGCCGCATAGATACTACGCTGGGCATACGTGCCGAAAACCCTTGCGCAAGCGTTACACAAGCAACAATCGCCGGACGCGGCTTCAGAACTGATTTCCCGATTGTCTTTTCCTTCACAAGCGCAAGTTTGCGCGGAACTATTGGCGACACGCTGACGCTTCCTTTGCTCATCAACCGTGATATGGCTGTAACGCTGAATAATACTCGCTTTTGGCTGAGAAACTTTCGTTTTACGGTGAATCTCGCTTACAGCCCTTATTCGCTGCAATACATCGGCGCAAGTACGACGCTTCGCGGGGCAAGCCTCGCGGCACAAAATACGTTTCCGCGCAATGCACCGCTCAGAGGCGCATTAACGCTGAATTTTACGAATGTAGATTCTCTAGCGGCAGGAACAATAGCACTGCTGAGGTTTGTCGTTGCCGTACCTGATACGCTCATTACACCAATGCTCGTAAGTGCTGATTCCGCCACGTTCCGCACCGATAGTTTGATGTTTTTGCGAATTCGCCCCATTTCGACAATGGCAACGTGGACAACCGATGGCATCTGTAACATCACGTTTTTACGCGCTCCCGGAGCGGGTTCGGGAGGGAATCTCGTTACAAAAACCACCACACAAATTTTTTCGCCGTATCCCAATCCCGCCACAGAGCGCATAACGCTTGAATTTGAGGTTGCGGAAGCACGTCCTATTGTGTTAGCGCTCTATGACTTTGCCGGAAATGCCGTTCAAACCTTGCTTTCGGGGCAGATACTCGCCCCTGGAAGGTATGCCGTTGAAGCCGATGCGAGGGCATTAGCGCAAGGGGTGTATTGGTGGCGTTTGCAAGACGGGGCGAGTGTTTATGCGCGTTCTGTGGTGATTATGCGGTAATTTGTCGGAGGAGAACAACTTTTTACTAAGTTGCAATCATATCCGAAGCTGCTTGTTACTACAAAGCAAAACCTATTTTCACCAAACCGTATTTCATGGCATTATGACACGTTGTCGTCTTCGTTGGCTGTTTTGTTGTGCCTTGTTCCTCGAACTGCCCTTGCTAGGCGGTTTTGAGCGCTTGTCAGCGCAGCCTCCGGGTCAAAATTCCATGATGCCCAAGCAAGCTCCCATACGCGCACGTCGTCAAGGCTCACTGGTGATTGACAGCCTGAGAACGCTGCTTGTTTCTACCGAAGGAGATAGCAGAATACGGGTTTTACGAGCGCTTGGGTGGGAATATCGAAAATTTGATTTGCTCCCTTCTTTTGATTATGCACTTCAGTCGGTTGAACTTGCCAGAACGCTCAACAGCAAAGAATTGGCGGCTTCCTTGAACATTTTGGGCATTGCCTACCGCAATATCACCAATTTCCCGAAGGCGCTTGAAACCTTCTTTGAAGCACTGAAATTCGCGCAAGCCGATAATAACCTTCGTGAGCAAGGCTACGCCTACAATAACATCGGCGACGTGTACCGATTGCAGGGGAATTACGAATGGGCGTTGGAAAATATCGGGAAGGCTCGTGTTGTGTTTGAACAGATGAATTATCAAGAAGGAATTGGCTATTGCTTCATGCGCTTAGGCGAAATTGCCGAAGCACGTCAGCGTATCGAAGAAGCCTTCCAATACCACACGCGTGCCTTTGATGTTCGCCGCGCAATCCGCGACACAACGCAAATGTTTGTTTCGCTCGTGAGAATAGGCGCTATTCACCAAGCAGAACGGCGTTTTCCGCAGGCGTTGGATTGTTACGCCCGTGCTTTGAATTTTATGGAGCAATCGGGCGCAACCTCCGATGTCGCTTCCACACTTGCCCGCATAGCTTCTGCCGAATATGACATGGGGAAATTTACCGAAGCGGCAAGCACAGCAAAGCGAGGTTTGATGCTTGCTCAAAAGACGCGCACCAAAATTGACATTCAAGAATTGACCTTTGTACTTTGGCGGAGTTACGCCGCTTTGGGTGATTACAAATCGGCATTCGAGTATCAAACGCTGTATCAATCCACGCGGGATTCCATCTCCAACGAAGAAGGCGTAAAAAAGACTGCCGCGCTGCAAATTCGGTATGAAATTGAGCGCAAACAGGATGAATTGGAACGCGCCGAAAAAGACAGCCGAATAATAAAATGGAGCCTCGCGGGTGGCTTGGTTATGGCGTTGGTGATGCTTGGAGTTCTTATCAATCGGTATCGCCTGAAACAACGGGCAAACGCGGAAATTTTACGTCAGCAAACGATTTTAACCGAACAGGCACGAGAAATTGAGTTAGCAAATTCTGCATTACAGGAAAAAAATTTCCTTATCGAAGCAGAGCGTGAATTATCGGAACGATTGTTGCTGAATGTACTCCCTTCAAGTATTGCCGCACGACTGATGGCGGGAGAAAAATTGATTGCCGACCGCTTTTCCAATGTAACCGTCCTTTTTGCCGACATCGCAGGTTTTACGCAGTTTTCACGGGAAAATTCGCCGGAAGAGCTTGTTGCGCTCTTAGACACCATTTTTTCCGAATTTGACACAATTGCCGAAAATAACCATTTAGAAAAAATCAAGACCATCGGTGATTGTTATATGCTCGTCGGGGGACTACCTGAACCTTCACAAGACCACACCTTGCGCGTAGCACAGGCAGCAAAAACGATGCAGCAAGCGGTAGAGTATTTGAACGAAAAAAATCAGACGAATATCGCCATGCGCATCGGTATGCACTGCGGGGAAGTGGTTGCGGGTGTTATCGGGAAGAAAAAGTTCTCCTACGACCTTTGGGGCGACACGGTAAACACAGCAAGCCGCATGGAATCTCACGGCAAAGCGGGGAAAATTCACTGTACAGAAGAGGTGTATCAAGCACTCAAGGAGCAGTGCGTTTTTGAGGAGCGTGGGCAAATAGAAATCAAGGGCAAAGGTATGATGCGGACGTGGTTTTTGGAGGGGATTGTGTCATAGAAGTTGTGTAAATAGTCGTGCAAAAAAAAGCAACAAAAAACCCGCAATCAAGGTTTGATGCGGGTTTTAGGCGATATTATTGCGGAGAGAGAGGGATTCGAACCCTCGGTAGATCTTGCGAGCTACGACGGTTTAGCAAACCGTTGGTTTCAGCCACTCACCCATCTCTCCGATTGGTTGTGCGAAACTTTTGCCACAAGTACACTAGCTACACGCTAGATTGCTAATCTAGTAATTTCTGTTGTGCTGTGCAAGAATTTTTTCCTTATTTCAGAAATTCATCGTCATTATTCCCCCTGCGGCGTTTCCACCACAACCCGCACCGTGCGAGAGTAGAAGCGCCCTTCAGGCAAATTGTTGTCGTAGAGTTCCACGCTTGAACCGTAGCCTGTGACGTTGGTTTTCAAAAGTTCTTCCCCCAAACCCAGCACCTGAGCCACTCCTTGCGCCCTTTGGAGTGAAAGTTTACGGTTAAATTCTGCGTCCCCCGTGCGGTCGGTGAAGCCGTCCACACGCACGACAGAACGAGGTGTAATGCGGCTTTTCATCAAATTCATCATCGGCTCTTGTGCGGCGGTCATGGCACTTTTCGCAAAATCAAACAGAATCAAATTGAAGCGCTCTATGCGTTTTCCGGCAAATGTAGTTTGAGCGGTGTTGCCTTTGGTGGACGTTGGACGAGAATCTATGCGGGTTTCGAGGGGAATTGTTCCCTCATTGCCCGACAACATTTTTCCTGCTACGCTCGCCGCCGAAAGTACAAATTCCAAACTTGCAACACCGCTCACGCTGCTTCCGGCATTAGTTTCTTCCAAGCGCAATAACGCCAATTCTCGCTCATCCAAGCGCCAATCTACGCTCTCCGGCATTGCGCCCTCACCGGAAAATTCCTTCACGAAGCGTCCCGCTTGACGCACTATCAATCGCCAAGAGCGCACGGAATCGTGATTTGACGGGAGCTTTGCGGCATATTCTGCCTTCAAACGAAAGCGCAAACTCGGTGGCGTAACGCGGCGCGTCGTGTCCAAAATGGTGATGTGTTCCAAAAGCGCCGGAGTATCGGAACGCAACTCCACACGACGGTTTTCCGCCTGTTTTTCGGCTTCCGTGAGCGGCACAGACGGCGTGTTGGGCTGAAGTGGGGTTTCTTGGAGTTTCAGGCGCTTGGGTTCAATTTCCCACACATCTTTCAAATACCGCACCAAAGCTTGCGCACGGGCTTTTGCAACATTCGATTTTTCCCGCTCGGCAGTGATACCGTCGGTGCAGCCGTGAATGGTCAAATTCGCTTCCGGCAAGCGCCGAAGACGTTCTCCGATGATATTCAAAACGTGATAATACGAATGTTCTTTCGGCTCCAAATTGTAAGCGGCACTCAGCTTTGATTCCCGAAAAGCGCTTGTTTCCTCGCTTTTGAGAACAGCATAGCGCTCCGGCAAGACCACAGACCCAACACCGTCGAAAAAAACGTAAGGCAAAAGCGGAAACACGCTCCGCGAAATTGTTTGCTGCACATTCAGCGTAACCCGCTCCAACTCTTGTTCTCTGCCCTGTGGAGCATTTTCGGTATCCAGCCCAAACGCCGCAATAATGAGCGTCGGCGGTACTTTGGCAGTATCGGGCATCTGTACGGGCGGTGCTATGGGCGCTTCGGGCATTGGCAACGTAATGGCAACGCCACCGCGAACTTGATGTAGATTCCAACTATTCGATTCGTTTGGCGAATTTACTCCGGGCTGAGTATTGGTGCGGCTTTGAAAGGCATTGGTCAGCGCAAAAGCATAATGCAGTTCAGGGCGAATCTGGATTTTTTCACCGAGCATAATGTCATACCCAATCCCGCCCAAAAGGTGCATCTGAAAAGGGGAAATCTGCGGAATTGTCAGAGCAGCATCGCCCAACGGCAGGCGCAGAGCGCTGTTCGTACCAAGAAACACACCATTGCCACCCGAAAGCGTCGAAACAAACTGCTCTTCGTAGCGGAACTGCGGTGAAATCAAGAAAGCACCTCTGAAACCCGCTTGAATGCTGAATCCTGTGCCTGCAACGTTGTATGCCAGAAGTGCTTCCACGCCAACACTTGGCAGAACGGTTTTGAGCGTATGCAGGCTGTAACTTGCCGTATCTACGCCGCCTCCCGTGCCAACGCGCGTCGGATAAACCTCTTTCGTCGTGAGCGAGGCATCATGCTGCGAAGCACTGGCGCGAAACGAAAGCGAGAAGGCATCATCAAGCGGAATTTGTGCCAAAACACCTGCAAACAAGCCATTTCCAAGCCCTTCACGAAAATTGTCGGGAAATTTTCCCTCGCTGCCCTGAAAACGGAAAAGTTGCAAAAGGTCGTTGTTGAGGAAATCTGCGGCGTGACGGTTGAGTGCATATCCGCCTGTAATGCCGATGCGGAGAGGCTTTCGGGGCAGTAGGTCGTTTTGCGAAAGAAGTGGCAATGCCGCAAAAAGCAGCATGAGCGTAGATAGGAAGCGGGAGAAATTTGAAAACGTCATGGTGTGTTTTTTTCCGGGAAAACCGTTCTATCGCCGCCGCGAAGACGCAGCGAAGCGATAGGACGGGGAGAAAGTTACCAAATTTGTGATTATCGCACTATCGTCATCATCTGCGAGCGGAACTCCGCACCAAGCCTGACCGTGAGCAAATACGCTCCCGAAGCAAACTGTGAAGCTGAAAGCGTAAGAGTCTGCGAACCGCTTTCTACGCTGCCGTCAAAAAGCACTCGCTTCTGCCCGATAATGTCGGTCAGTTCAACCAGCATTGGTGCGGCTTGGAGAACGCTTACCGTGAGTGTTATACGGTCATTTGCAGGATTCGGAGCAATCGTGAGTGCAGTCAGATTAGGCGATGAAATGAGGCGTGGTGCGCCTCCGGCGTAGTTGATGCCTTTAGTGCGGAAATAGGCGGTGTCGCGGCTTGATTGCTGAACACCGCTAATTTGCAAGCTGTCCAGCACAATCGTTGTTGTTGTCGCGTTGCCGAGCAGTCCCCGCACTCGAAGGCGTACAAGCGGCTCTATTTCTGCTTCCGAAGCAATCATGCTTCTGAAAGTGAGCGTTTGTCCCATTGTGCGGGTTTGCCGCGTCATAACGCTTGTTTGCGGCATCGGCGAAAGAATGTCCACGAGCGAAATGTTTTCGATGCTGAGGCGGAAAACCGCTTCCATGCCGCGTTCCACGCCGTTGCGATTGCGAAGCATCACCGGCACTTCTGCAATGTCACCGACTTGCAAAGCAATCGTGTCGGGTAGCGTTGCAAAGCCCTCTACCACTCTTGCTTGCAGGGGAAGAAGCGTAATTCTCCCACAAGAATCCGCCAAACGGAGCGTATCGCGCACAACACCGCCCGAACCACCCGAAAAGCCCACCCGTGCTTGTGTTTGACTGCTTGGAGCAATAGGATTTTGCTCCAACGATTCCAGCGTAAAAGCGCTTTGCCGGGATGCCCCCGCTCGTTGCGGCAGCATAAAGCCTTGTGGAATTGTTCCTGTATTCAACAACGTAACGGTGCGGCTCGCAGGGGTATTCGCTGCAAAAGCACCAAAATCCAACGCTACGGGATTCAGCATACTGCTACCAACCTGCAAGCCTGATGAATCCTTGCGCAACGTGAGCGTTAGCGTCGTATCAGGCAGATTTGCCGCGTTAGAGCGAATGCGTACCTGTGCCGTGAACACGCCTGTTTGTGCGGTTTGTGCGGTTATTCGCACACTGTCTCTACCCGTGCGAGGAGCAATGCGGCTTGGAGCGGAGACAATACGAAAGATATTGTTTGGATTTTGCGTTAGTTCCGTCGTTTGCAAAAGCAGGTCATCCGTGCCGACGTTAGCGAGGCGAATGGTGAAGGTTGTCGAATTTTCGCAGAGAATACGTGCCGATGCGCCTTGTGGGGCTGCCAAACGCGGCTCTCGCAGAACTTCACCACGCAGATTTACGGCAAAAGAACGGACACACGAAGGATTGAGACTTGATGCGGCTTGGAGCGTTATTGTCCGCTCTGCACGTAATCCCGCCATTCCGCCCACAAACCGCACTATTACTTGCGAAGAAGCGCCTGACTCCGTTACCGCAGGTTCGATACGCTCCAGCACAAACGTCGTGTCAATCATGCGCGGGAACGTGCCTTGTGGGGATGTGCCTTGTGGCAATGCGCCTTCCCATCGAAGCGGCGTTGTGCCGGTGTTCCGCACGGTGATTGTGTCGAAAAGCGGCGTGTTTTCTGCTACGGTGCTGAGATTGACACTGGTTTTCGATGCCGAAAAACTCACCGAATCTTTGATACCCGCCAAATAAACACGGATTTCGCCCATCGGCGCTGTTGCTGTGTCGTTGGTTTTCAAAAGTATTCTTGCGGCATGAGTTGATATGCGGCTTGGACGGAAATACAAACGCATGGTTGCGGATTCATTCGGGCGAATGGTTGTTGCGCTAAGGATAGCAGAATCTTTCGGAAAATCAAGGTTTGGTGCGCTTGAGGCAGGGATATTTTCCACCGCAACACTGTTGATGAGCAAATCAGCATCGCCCTCATTGCGCACGGTGATTGTAGCACGGCTTTCGGTCTCGCAAAGCAGTCTGCCGAAGCGTACAGTATCAGCAATAACGATGCGGGGCTGCGGATCAAGTACCCGTGCCGCAAGGTTTAATCGGCTTTGTGTGCGGCAAGCGTCGTTCATTGTCAAATTGAGTTGAGCAGTTATCGGCATTGCTTTCCGACTGCCCAAAAACCGCACCGTTACTTGCGCTGAAGCACCCGCAGGGACAGGATTTGGCTGAACGCGCTCAATCACAAAATCATCCGTCAAGCGCTGCGGAAGCAAACCCCATGTGAGCGGCGCTGTACCTTGATTTTCAAGCGTTACCGTTTGCGTTTTTGTTATGCCAAAGCCAACATTGCCAAAATCCACTGTCTGCGGCTGCCACGCATATTGCAATAACGTTTTTTGCCCTTGAAGCCGCACCGTTACGCGGAACTGCCGACTGTCGTTGGTGTTGAGAATAATTCCGGCTGTTGCCGTGCCGCCTGCACTTGGCGTGAAACGAATGGGAATGGCATAGCTCGTAAACGGCTCTATGTCTATCTCACGGACGGTTTGAAGATGAGAAAAATCAGGATTGGTTATGGGCGCACTAATCAATCGGAGCCTTACTCCACCAACATTCCGCACCTGCAATGTCGCCTCAGAACTTGCTTCGCAGACCAAAGTCCCAAAACTCAGCACCGAATCTACCTCCAAGCGCGGTGCATTGGGAACAACTGTTGCCGAAGCGGTTAAACTGTACTCACCCTGACCACAACGCAGCAGTAGTGCGGTATCGCGGGCGACACCTTCAACGTCATTTTTCAAAAACGTGAGATGAATGCTCCCCACAGCGTCCGGTTGCAACACCGACGGCGAAAGGCTGTCAATCACAAACGCGCCGGAGTTCGATTGTATGCGGGTTTGCGCCTGCCCTGTGCTGACAAATGCACCTTGTCTCGGAATTTGCTGCGCTTGCACAAGCCCACCTACGCCCAGCGAAAGCGGCACTGTGCCTGTGTTGCGGATGCTTACACTGCCGGAAGTTATTTGGAATTGCCGTAATCTGCCGAAATCAAGGGAAAACGTGGATGACGTTGAAGACGGTATAGGCGCAATCGCTAAGGTATCTTTCTGTCCTGCAAGGGCTATGGTTGCCAGTTCCGCACCGGAGCTATCGTTTAGGCTGATTTGCCCAAAACGAAATCCCAACGCACGCGGCATAAACTCCACGCCCAGCGTCAGCGTTCCCCACTGCTTTGGAAGCGTGATGATTGCTTGTGTTGTCGGCACAGGCTGACCATTCAGCGAGACGATACGGAAATCGGCAGCGTGTTCGCCACTCACCGTCGGCACTTGGACAAATAAATCCTTCAGCCCAGTGTTTGCTATAACTGTGCTTTGTGTAACGACAGTCTGCTCGCATAGCAGCGTTGGGAAATTGACATCGGCGGTGCGCACCTGCCCTCTGGGAAGGATAGAAAAGACGGAATCGGATTGGTCTTCTTGACAGGGAATGGTGCCGACATTGACGGGAGCGATTATTGCTGTGCCGTCAAAATCACGCATCGTAAAAATTTCGTAGTCCACTATTCGCCCATTTTGGATACCACGCACGGGATTTCGTCCACTATGAATAAAGGGGCTATACAGCAAAAGCCTCTTTCCATCAGCGCTCCACTGCGGTGTATTGTAAGCAAATGTTCGTTTATTGTCGGTAATACCGTCAGGAAATGGTAAACGAAAGGTTTGTGTCAAACATCCCGTGCGGGCATCCCAAATGCCAACAGTATTTAGTGCATTATCTTCTCCGTTTTTACTTCGGTTTTCTTCATACAAAAATCCTGCGACAAATCTCCCGTCAGGGCTCCATGAATACGAGGATTTATCTGTTCCACCCGACTGCCCCCAAGAATTTCCGCCCCAGCCCCAGCCCCAGCCGCCCCACCACCAGCTCGAATGAATAGGCTCAATTTGAGGAGAAATCACACCTGTGGCAATATCCCCGATAACGCGATTTGTCCAATTTCCTGTGGGGCTGTAATTGCGAGTGAACATAAGTTTTTTGCTATCTGGACTCCACTGACCAAAACTAGTAGCATTTAACTGAGTTGTATTAAAGCGCTGAACAGGTGCTCCTGTGTGCGTGTTAAAAACAAGGACAGCGAATTGGGAGTTTGGACTTGGAGAAGACGTAGGAATAGAAATCAAGGAATCGTTTGGTGACCATTGCGAACCGTTACTTCCGCCACCCCAGCCCCAATATGAGTAAAAAGGCATATTGGAAATCGGAATAGTTGTTAATAGAGCATTATCTTTCGTACTACGAATAACTAAACTACCAGTACCCCAACAAAGCGAGGTATCTCCCATAGCAAATGCCAAACGTCGCTCTCCGTCGTTTGAAACATTGCTCCCGCCCCAAACACCAAAATAATTACAGCCGAAACCACTAAAAACGGAAAACCCTACTTGAAACGGGGTATTCGTCAGCATTCCCGAACTAGCATTGAAGCGCATCATCACTGTGCGAAGTGTGTCGCCCTGCCCAATAGTCGAAAGAGGATTAATAAACCGATGATAGACAGTCGCAAGGATTTCTTGCCCCTGTGCCGTCCATTGCATTGCCATACAACGAGTGAAGTTACCTCGGCGCGGCACAAGAATTGTGCGAATGAGTGCGCCATTTTGCGCATCGAAAATACCAAACGTGGTATCGCTTAGTTGAGAAAGAATACTCCGACCGTCCGGGCTCCATCCGTGAGAGGAACGTCCGTAGCCGAAACTGCCATTTCCCCACCAACCCCAATTATAATTGCGTACAAATGAAATGCTATCGAATCCTACTGAAGGCAGTGTGTACAGAACTGCGCCCGTTCTTCCGTCGCGCACAGTGTAGTTTGTTTGCGCCCATCCCAAGAAAGCGTTTGTAGTCCCAAGTGGTCTTGAGTAGGTTATTTCGAGAATTTTCGTCCCATCGGGACTGAACTGCACAGCACTTGCACCCCAATAGGACATTTGAAAACTCGTCGTCGTCGGGCTTGGCGGCACCTGAAACTGCGTAAGCCGCATCCCCACAGGCACGGTCGAATCCCCCGCCATACCTGTTACTTTCACCAAACACGAATCGCTCGGCTCATTGGGAATCGGCTTCCAGAGGTATTCCGTGCCGCGCACACTGTCGGCGATGCGCTTCCACGTGCGCCCGTTGTCGGTGCTGTATTGCAAACTCACAAGCCGCGTGGAATCTATGCCCTGCCAACGAATACGATACTCTGACCCGACAAGCATACGCTCCGCCCCATTCGGCTGCAAAAGCTGTAAAGACGTGCCTTGCGTCATGCTCGGCATCATTTGTGCGGAAAGTTTGAGGGGAAATGCACTCACAAATGCGCCAATAAGCGCTATGCAGCACAAAGCGGAGAGAAAATAACGGTAGATATTGACCATAACAACGAGAAAAAACGTGGAAAACGGATGTCTGGAAAAAGACCCTGCATCAACTTGAATAACCCTTTACCCGCCGCAATGTTGCACTTTTTTTTGAGATGACCAACGATGAAATTTGTGTGTTTCCGTGTAGCCCATTCTACCGCCGCTCCGAAGTCGGTGCGTAGCGGTAGGACGGGGAGTTACAATGCCTTCAAATCTTTGACAGCTCTTTTACCGAAGAACCTGTACCCGCTCTTGCACAACTCCGTGAGCGGTCTTCAAAACAAGGAAATATGCGCCTGTTATAAGTTTATCCGTTGAAAAAACGCCCGAATACTCACCTACTTCGTGGTGTGCTTCTGTGAGTGTTTGTATTTTTTTGCCGAGAACGTCATACAGCGCCAATTCTACGCTTGTGGCTTCGGTCAGCGTATAGGAAATTTCGATGCCGCCTTTTAGGGTAACAGCCCGCAAACCTGTTGTTTTTGTGCCGATAAGCCGCTTCCCGCCTGCCATAGAAACACGTGCGGTGAAGGTGAAATTTTTCGCAAATGGCTCGACAAATACATCACTACTGCCGCGAATAAGCGGTTTTGCGAATCTGGCAGTTTCCAAACTAAGTTGCGTCGTATTTGATGTTCCCGCAACGGCACGGGTTTTGATTAGTGCCAGTGTTGCTTCTCGCGTTTCGGCTTCGCTTCGTTCCAAATTCCAGCGCGTAGGAGGAATGACGATACGATTATCGCCAAAGGCGCTTTGTTGCATGACGAAGTTCTCCGAGCGGTCTTTCACCAACACTTGACCGTTCATACGAAACTGCGCATCAAATCTGGGTTCCACAGCACGAAAGACTGCACCTGCCGTAACGGGCGTAATATCGTTGCTGCGCAAGAACAAACGCAAATCCACGAGGCTACCGGGCGGCAGAGAATCTTGCACAGGCTTCACGCCAACGTTCACAACCACATCATTGAGCCTGAGCGGTCTGGCAACCGCACGAACTCTCGCTTGTACGGAATCTCCCTCACCAAAAACCAATAACCCCGCAAGTTGCCGCCCGCCGCCGCCTTCCGGCACGGTACACCGCACCAGCACTTGCACCGTGTCCAAAGCATTGAGGAGAATATCACCTGTGCCAAAATACTGCTCAATCGTAAACACACCGTTTTGCGTTTGCTGAGGAATGGTCGGCGCTTTGAGGCGAATAGGGCGGTTGCTCAGATTTACCAAATCGGCAGTGCGAAGCGTCGTACCGCCTGTTCGCACGGTATCGAAATCAATATCATCCAGCTTTAATGCGCCTCCCACGCCTTGCAAAATGTTCCGCACCGAATCCCGCCTCGCCCCGTCTTGCGGGCGCTGTTGAAAAGAAAGAATCGTGCTTGCAGAAGTGCTGCCCAAAAAGCGCGGCGTGAAACTAACGCGAATCGTCAGCGTTTCTCCTGCCGGAATGACAATTCCCGCAACATCGTCCAAAAGCCGGAAGACGCGGTTTGTGTCTCGCGGCGCATCGCTGACAATGCCGACATCGTTCAAAATCTGCGGAATACTGCTGAAGTTCGTTACAAGCGCCTCACGAATGACGGTTTCGCGCAAAGGAACGCGCTCGAAATCAATCGAAGTCATCTGCAAAGGGCGCTCGGAGTTGCTTGTGGTGAAAAACGCTTGCGACCATGCGCTTTGTGCGCCGTCTGCGCCCACAGCCCTCACTCGCCAAAAATACCGCACCGACGGGCGGAGAGCGCTCACGGACTGCGTTGTCGTCATCACGCTTGCGCTCAAAAGAGGTTCGCTGAAGGTGGCTGTGGATGCGACTTGTACGTCGTAGCGCACAGCGCCTTCGGCAGCAGTCCAGCGCAAATTGAGCGCAAAGGGCGCAAAGCGCGTCGCATTGGGCGGAAAGACCACAAACGGCTGTGCAACAGGGTTTGCGGTCATTTGCGCGGGCGCATTGGCATCAATACGCACCACCCAAGGGCGGCTGAAGAGGGTCAAATCTCGCGCTATGGTGTTGGTGATGCGGCACTCGTACTGTCCTGCATCACTCGCTGCGGCACGTTCGCTCGCAACAAAGGTCGCCGAAGGGCTTGGAGCGCTCACTGCTACGCCGTTTTTGAACCACTGGTAACGGTTTGCCGTGCCGCCCACCGTCATCGTTAATTCAATGCGACGCAAAGGCTGAAACGCGAGATTTTGTGCTGTTCCTACGCTGTCTTGCGGAGAATACCGCAGTTCACGAACAGCGATATTTCCTTCGATACTTTCAAAGGTCAAGCGATTGGACGCAATGCGCAGTGCCTCCAAACCCTGACGGGAAGCCGTCAAGAGAGGAATTGACGTAAGACGATTCGCCGACACATCCACGACACGAAGATTTTGCCACGCGCTCAATCCCTGTGGCAGTGCGCCTTCCAAGCGATTGGAATCAAGTTCCAAACGTTGAATGAGTTCACAATCGGCAAGGGAAGCGGGAATTGCACCGCCAAGCGCATTCCGCGAAACGGAAAACTGCCTCAGCTGCCGCATGAGACCGATGTTTTCGGGCAGTTCACCGGTAAGCGTGTTACGTGAAGCATCGAAAATTTCCAAACGCCTGAGTGACGGAAGAGTCTGCGGTAAAGCACCCGTGAAGCGATTATCATTTACTAAAAACTCTCTGAGGGCGCTAAACTGCCCGATTCCTTGCGACAATGCTCCAGAGAAGCCATTGTGTGCGATGTCCAGCCGTTCTAAGGTTTGGTACGCCGTCAAAACAGCCGCTTTTCCTGCAAATGCTTGATTCACGGCACGGTCAAAACTGCGAGGAAGCGAGCCGGAAAGCCTGTTATTGGCAAGCACAAGTTCACGAAGCCGCGTGAGTTCTACGATACGCTCCGGTATGCCTCCGGTGAAAAAATTGTTTTGCAAGTGAATATGCGTTAGTTGGCGAAATTCAACAATGCACGGCGGAATCGCGCCCGTAAGGCGGTTGTTGTTGAGACGAAGTTCACGTAAACGGCTATTTTCCCGTGAAGAAACGCTACCCAGCACACAAAGCGCATCTTCCAACGAACCGGAAATGCTGTTGGAATCAAGCCTCAGCACTTCCAACGAATCCAAAAGTGCCAATTCACGCGGTAAAGCACCCGTTACACCAATGCCACTCAAATTCAGATTTCTCAAAGAGCGCATTGCACCTATCGTTGCAGGAAGTTCACCCGGAAGTTGATTGCCGCTCAAATTCAAGGTTTGTAATCCCGTCAAAGTCGCTAATTGTGCCGTTGCTGCGGTTAAAGAACCGTTCAAAGCATTGGACGGCAAATTGAGCGCCGTTACACGGGCATTTTGCACACCAACACCGCTCCAAAACTGCACGGGCAGGGAACTGAGCCAATTATTGCGCGTTGTCCACTGCGTACCGTCCGTTACACGGAAAAACGCCACAAGCGCGATAGAATCTGCTTGCAAGGGGGTGATGTAACGGAAAATACGCTGTGATGTCGCCGTTCCTGTTGTTGTGCGGACACTAACCGTTCCTGTTGCGCCCGTTGAAATCACGGCAATAATCCTTCCGGCATTTTCAACGGTGAAACTCCGCACCGTAACGCCACCGAAGCGTACTTCACGAACATTCACGAATCCTTGTCCGGTGATAGTAACGCGCGTGCTATCCTGACCGACATCCGGCGTAAAATCTATATTTGCCGGCAAAAGCGGTGCGGGGGTTATAGTCAAAATTGTCATCGAACCGACAGTACCAAACGGTGTGGTGATAGTAATTGTGCCGTTTGTGGGCGTTTGGGGCATCGTCAAAACCGCTTGCATCGGGGAATTTACCTGCACTTGCACAGGCACACCGCCGATGGTGACCATCATTCCGGGTGTGAAATTCGTTCCCATGATAAACACTTCCATTCCTGCGACGGGCATTGTGTTTGCGATGTTAGTTAGTGTCGGTGGCAAATTCACCGTCAGCGCATTGGGCGCAATTGCCGTGCCTCCGGGACTTTGCACCGTCAAGAAGCCGGAAGTGGCGTTGGAACTAATCACAGCGACAATTTGCGTGGAAGAAATCACCATAAAACTCGTTACGGGAACGCCGGACAGTGTAACGCTCGTGACATTGGTGAGATTTGCTCCGGTGATTGTCACAGTACCGTTTGTACCGAGTGTCGCGGGAGAAATGCCGCTAATAACAGGGCTTGGAAGTACGGTAAAAGGCGGCGAAACAGCGCTTCCGCCCGATGTTTGGACGGTTATTACGCCGCTTTGTGCGTTCATCGGGATTGTCAAAATTACCTGCCCGTTGGTGGAACTAAACATCGCCGGAACACCGCCTACAAACACGCTTTGCACGTTTGCAAGGTTTACTCCGCTTACTATCACCGTCTGCCCCACACCTGCCTGAGTGGAGGAAAGCGTCAGCGCCGACGGCGGCGAAACGAAGGTAAAGGGTTGCTGTGAGAAGCCTGTTCCTGCTAGATTTGCAGCAGAAATCAGCCCCGTTGCGCCAGTGGAAACCACAAAAGCAAGCTGCGTCGGAGAATTTATCGTAAAACTTTGCACGGGAACACCGCCAACCCGCACCAATGTTACATTTCCAAGATTCAGCCCTTGCAAAATCACCACCGAACTTGTTGCTCCCGTTGTCGGAGTGAATGAAGTGATGACGGGTTCTAAAGGTGTGGTTATTAGTGTCAAATTTACACTTGTGCTTTGTAAAAACGAGCCGCTTATTGTCTGGATTCTGAGCGTGATTGTGGTGGAGAGTTGAAGCGGGTTTTGCCAATCAATCGCCAAATTCGTAAACACACCCGATGACGCGCCGTTCAATATGACCGACGCATTGGTAATGATGAAACCGTCCGTTTCCCCTGCCGAAGCAGTCAGCGAAGCTCTCACGGTTGCTTGCGTCGGCGTGAGTTCGTTCCAGCCGTTCCATGCACCGAAAGCGACATTAAAGGGTCTGCCGTTCACCACCACAAGCTGCCCTTGATTAAACGCACCGAAATTTACGCCTTGCGTTCCTGTGCTGCTTATCGGACTTACCGCCAAAGCAAGAGCCTGTGCGGAGTTTGCAATAACGGTCACCGTGATTTGGGTTGCAAAAATGAGTAAGCCGTTTGTGGTAGAAAGTGTGATGATCGCTTGCGTAGAGCCGCCTTGCGGTGGCGCATTACGCCAGATAAACGTGGCATTGGTGCTAAAAGTGGGGGAATTGCTGAACGTAGCTTGGGAAGAGCCTTGTATTTGGAATTGTGCCGTTCCGCCGAGGGTGGGGCTTATTGTCCAGCGCACACTTGCCGTCGTTGCCTGCAAAAGAGTTGTCGAACGGAACACGCTTGCGGTAAAAGGTGTTGGTGTGCGGCTTACAACGGTGGTATTTCCACCGTTAAAACCATTGGTAAAACCAAGCTGTGTGCTGCTGAAAGCCAGAGCGTCACCACCTATGGCAACAACATTCACTGTCGTTGTGGCAGTAAAGCCAAGAGCGTCTTCGATTGTTAGTGTTAAATTGACACTTGCGTTTGTCGTAATGACAGGAACGGCAGGGTTGGCAAGGTTAAACGAAGCACCCGATAAGCCAATCCACGTATATTTTATCGGTGGACTAACACCACCAAAAATCGTGTGTGTTCCCGTGAGCGCTGTTCCTACGCCAACTTGTGCAAAAACGGTAAAGCCTTGCAGCTTTGGTGTAAATTGTACACGAACTGTCCCCGTGCTTGTACTTACGCCGTCAGTAACGCTATATCCGAAGTTATCAGTGCCGTTCTGTGGAATATTCGCCCACGCCGTGTAGGTCGCTGTGGAAGCGGTTGTAAGTGCAGTTCCGCCCAGTGTTGGTGCGGCCGTGAGGGAATATGTGAGTGCAGCTGTTCCGCCTGTGCGCTGCGTCGAAGCGGGCAAGCGATATTGCGATGCCGAAGGTGCGTACATATCAGCAATCATGCCGCATTGCGCATTGGAAAGTTGCCATTGCGGAAAAGCGTTTACCGAACTGAAAAACGTACCCGTCAAGGTAGAGTTTTTGTAGTCAGATACTGTTGCTCCTACGCCCTCATTGAAGCGATAATACGCCTGTAAATTCGCAATATTCGGGTGATTAATCTCAATTTGCGAGCCGCGATGAATGTTGATAGTTTGCTGTGTGAGAGCTGTGTTCCAAAAACGCACTTCATCCAGCGCACCCGCATAAAAACTGCCCGGAACACCACCACCGAAAGCAGAACCGAAGTTGAGCGCGGCGGCAGCGATGTTATTGATACCCGGATTAGGATTTACGCCGCTTGCAGCCCAAATACCGTCCACGTAGATAAAGAGCGAATCAGCAGGAAGCGCCTTATACACAACTGCGATATGCCGCCATTGGTTGTCCTGCACGTTCACACCCGCATTCACGCTCATTCCTGCGGCTTGATTCGACCAGCGAAATTCCAAACGCCCCATCGTGCCGTTTGCTTGCAGCGTAAAACCGTTGCCGTTTACATTGTTGTCTCCGGCGCTCAGAAACACGCCCCCCGCAACGGGAGTACGAATCATTGCTTCAAGCGTAAAACTCCCCGCGCCAACGTTTACGCCCGTCGCTGGAGCAACACGGGCGTAGGAATTCACACCATTAAACTGAAGTGCATTGCCGAAACACGAGGTAACATCAGGATTTTTATTGAATAGCACCGTTGCTTGCTGCGTTGTCGTTCTTGGAACAACGAGGTCTAAATCTCCGTCGCCGTCCACGTCTCCGGCGGCTACGTTTCTTGTGGTACTGCCGAAATTTATGGGAGAATTAAGCCCAAATGCCGCGAAATTACCTGTTCCGTCATTGCGGCGAATAACCACGCCCTGCACATCGTTATTCGCCGAAATCAAGTCTAAATCAGCATCGCCGTCAATATCCGCCAAAATCGCCGAGCGTGGTGCAGTCCCCATTACCAGTGATGATGCAGTGCCAAAGCCGCCGAAACCATCGTTTATCCTTACAGTGACATCGTTACTGCCTTGATTTGCCATGACCAAATCTAAAAAATCGTCGTTATTGACACGTCCCAGCGTTACAGAGCGCACCTGCGTTCCTCCGGCAAATGCAAGAGAACTCGTTGGAAAGCGTCCCGTGCCGTCATTGTACAGCACAAACGCGCCCGCAGCAAGCCCCGCAGCGACAATATCAATATCACCGTCGTTATCCACGTCTCCGGCAGCAATGCCGAAGGTGTTGGCAGCAACGGCAAACGGCGAACCTGCGGCAGCTGTGGTAAAATCACCGTTACCGTTATTGAGGCGCACAATTACATTTCCTCCGACATCGTTTGAAACCGCTAAATCAAGGTCGCCGTCAGCATCAAAATCTGCCAATGCCGCATTAAAGGGAAGGTTGAACAGACCTGTAAGCGGTGAACCGGGAGCATTCATTGTGAAATTGCCGCCTCCCGTGTTAAGCCGCACAAAGACTTGGTTTGCGGTATTTGCTACGGCTATCAAATCCAATAACCCGTCGTTATTTACATCGGCAAATTTCACCGCCGTAACGCCGCCAATACCCGCCAAAGGCGAACCTGCGGCTTCGGTGGGGTAATCGCCGCGTCCGTCATTCAGACGAATGGTAACAGAATTGCCCGCCTGATTCGCCACAGCCATATCCAAATCGCCGTCGTTATCAATATCGCCAAGCGCCACATCAAAGGGATTCATACCCGCTCCATGCGGTGAAAAGCGCGATTCGTAGAACGCACCCGGACCCGCACCGGCTCTTGCGGTGAAGCCATACACATATGGACGCGCCCTTACGCGGGAAACACCTGTGGCATTAGAAACGCTGACGAATACCTCTTCGCCGGGCGCAAAACGGCGCGGCAGCACAAAGGAAGCGGTCGTTGTGGCTGCGTTAAATACCCAATCTGCTCCCGCGGCATTAAGCGGCGTTCTGCCTGCCCGTTGATTACCAAAGATGCGAATCGCGCCGTTTTGTCCGTGTGGCACAGGCATCGTCGAAGGATACGAAGCCGTCGCGGTGGTCATCGGTTCGGTGAACTGCCACGTCAATGTGGTCAAGTTTGGCGCGTTGATGATATTGCGAGGCGGAGCGATGTTTGGGGTATAGGTAACGGGTCCGCAACCAGCGGTGCAGACAAAACGCGGCTGTGTGGCATTAAGGAGAATTGATACGCTGCCGGAGCCGAAATTTGCCGTCGCAAAATCAAGGTCGCCGTCGTTGTCGAAATCCCCCGCAGCACTGATAGAACGGGGTCCAACGCCTGTTTCAAAAGAGATTGGGGCAAATGTTCCGGTGTTATTTCCGCGTAAGAAGGTGATGGTGTTGGAAAGTTCGTTGCTGGTAATAATATCAAGAGCGGCATCGCCATTAAAATCGCCAACAATCACTGAAGCAGTGCCGTTACCTACTGCGTAGTTTGAACTTGGTGCATATACGCCTCCCCCCATGTTAAGGTAGATGGTTACTTGATTTGTAGGGGCGTTCTGTGCGGCGGCAATATCTAACAAACCATCGTTATTGAAATCCCCTAAATCAACGTGATAGACATTAGCAAGAGCTTGTGTGCCGAATATGCTCAGAATTCCATTTCCGCCATTTTTCAATATGGTGAGACTATTCGTTGCGAAACTTTGCGCCGCAACAGCATCAATATCACCGTCATTATCAATATCGCCCACAGCTACGGAAAAGGCATTCGTAACAACCGGAGAGCTTAATTGCGGAGCAAATGTGCCGTTACCAAGATTAGGCAAAACAGAAACATTCCCCCCGGCACCAACGCTGGTAACGATGAGGTCGAGCGCACCATCACCGTTCATATCGCTTGCAGCCAAGCTGTAACGCGGCGCTATGGGACTGAGAGAGTATGCGGTCAATCCCGAAAAACCACCCAGACCATTTCCCATGAGAACCCCCACATCGGGGTTGCACGAAACAGCAATGTCTATGTTGCCGTTGTTATCGAAATCAGCAGCAATAATCTGGCTTGGACTGGTGAATCCGGGCAGCATGATTGTTGTCGGCGCTCCAAAAACGCCTCCTGCCGCTCCAAGCAACAGCGATAAATTATTAGAACCTTCGTTTGCGACGCACAAATCCAAATACCCGTCTTTGTTGAAATCCGCCGTTGCCACGCTTCGAGGCTGTGTTCCGGCTGTCAATCGCTGCACCTCAAAAAAAGTTGCCGGAGCAACACCAGCGCGCGTTCTAAAATGCCGCACCGTTCCCGTTGTCATCGGAATGGTATTGGCGACTCCGGCGGGCGCAGAAATCCTCACGCTTGTCGAGCTGATAAATTCTACTTTTTCGCCCGGAAAAAAGCGCCGACCAATGAGGGGGAGCGTGTTTGGTGTGTAAATAGCCGTGTTTGTGCCGCCTGTCCATGTTCCCAGCATGGATGTTGTGGAACGCCCGGCACTCATACTGCCGTAAACACGCAGAGGTCCTTGTGGCGGTGAAGTATTGGGAAACTGGAATGTGCCTGTGGTGATAGATTGGTTGTAATTTGTAGTGATAACAACGGGTTCGGCAATACTTGGCGCATTGGGCGGCGGAACGGTTGTTGTTACTTGCAATTCGGGCTGGTGGTTGAAGAGGATAGCAGTGCGGTTATTTGCAAGTAACGGAACGGCAATGTCCATATCGCCGTCTCCATCCATATCTGCCGCTTGTGGAAACACCCTCAAGCCAACGCTATTGGTTGCTTCCATAAATGCTGACGAGGAAGTAAGTGTAAACAAACCTGCACCATTGCCTCGATAAAAGAACACTTTGCTATCGCTTGTGTTTGGCTTCAGGACAACTATATCAAGAAAATTGTCATTATCAAAAAGCCCGACGATAGGCACTGTTACAGGGGTTCCGGTGTTATATGTTATCGGTGCTGCAAATGTGGCAGCACCAGTGGCTTGATTCATAAACACCAGCATATTGTTCCCTGTTGTGCCTACTGCTACATCAGGATAGGTATCGCCGTTAAAATCACCAACAGCCAGCTCCTCAGGATTAACGACTGCAATGCTGGTTGATGGGACAAGAGGGAAAAGTGTATTCACGCCGGTGTTAGCACCTTGCCCACGATACACATTGAGATTAGCACCATCAGTTACGACTAAATCCATATCTCCATCCCTGTCTGCATCCGCAGCAGCAATACCCATGGCGGCAAACCCCATGGTAGCGACAAGAGGAAATGCCGTTCCCGTGCCATTATTCAGGAACACTCGGGTATCATTCGCCCCAAGAGCAATATCAATATCACCATCGCCGTCAAAATCAGCAAGTGCAATTCTATTCAGCCCGGCAGCGCCAGTGGTAATAGTTGCCAACACAGTTCCAAAAGTGCCAAGAGGATTATTGCGGCGAACGATGATGTCCGTTCCGACAATATAGACGATGTCCGGATTTCCATCGTTATCAACATCGGCACTGGCAAGATGCCGCACATCGCCTCCATCTAGCAGAGTGGCGGGTTCGGCAAACGGAGTTGCCAGAATACCTGTTTGTAGGCGTAGCTCCAATCCGGCACTGCTTCCCTGCATCATATCAATCCGACCATCAAGATTGAAATCAGCGAGTGCAATTCCTTGGGCGGTACCACTATTGCGATACCGCCGCGAATCCACAAAGCGCCCCGTACCTCCATTGACTCCCGCATGAAAGCTGTACACGTGAGGACGAGGATTCGTCCCAAAAGCAGCGCTGGTTGCATTTGTTACTGTAACCATAACTATTTCACCGGGGGCGAAGGTTTTTGTAGCTGGACTTGTTACGCGAAGCTGTGTTGCTGAGGGCTGCGAAACGGTTGCCGTATTGCGAAGTCCGCGTAAATTCCCATGCACAAAGAAATTACTTGGCAGGGGGACGTTCATCGCTTCACTGTAATTGAAGGTGATTTGTGTGGGAATGTTTGGCGCAGTAATCGTTGAATTTGTCACAGGAATAGGCGCGGGAGCGGCTAAATACGGCTGCGGGAGCGGTGCAGAGCCGATGGTAAAAAAGTTATTCGGCAAAGCAAGCAACGGTGCGGATGTTACGACATTTCCCGCAGCCGACCCGTGAATGGTGGAATACGTCCCCACCTGCGCACCAGCGACGAGAACACGCGAATTTGCCGGAGGCGGAGCGCCATGGTCCAGCGCCATTGCGGAATTGGTAAATCCCGCAGAAACATCTTCCAAGCGCCAATTTTGTGCAGAAACAAGCGCTGTAACAGGAGCATTAAACGTCGAAGCTCCGAATGCAGCGTAGCTCATTCGCACAATAGGCGTTCCTGCTACGGTGCGAATGTTGGTGAGGGTTGCGGGACGATAATCTCCGGCGTTGCCAATAGCGAAGAGATAGTTTGTCCCGTCTGCCATTACGCTAGGCAGCAGATGGCGTTCCAAAGGACCATCCACCCAACCATTTGTACGCACAACCGCACCGGGAGCGGTGTTTGTTACACGAAGATAATTTACAAGATTTGTTCCTGTGATGCGCCCTTGCGAAAGAGTGAGCGTACCACCGACGGACACATCCGACGCTAAAGCTACAGCCTGCCCTGCGGTAAGATTGACCGTGAAATTATTTAACAACCGCGTTCCGGGGTCGAACAACACACCGACAGCAGGGGGAAAAGGGAAGACACTATCGTTGCCGTTGCCCAAGGTAAGACTTGAGGTTGCCGAACCGATAAAAGAACTGCTCTGTAAAATAGTGGTATTCCCGTTGGCGGTAAAGGCTTGCCCACTCAGGTCAATGCGTCCGCTTGCTACCGGTGCGGTATTTCTTCCCATTGTCAAGTCATTGCTGACAACAGTTGTTCCGCCAAGTTGAAGTGTTCCACTGGTAACAAATAGGGTGCTATTGAGCGTTTTTGCATTATTGAGGATGAGGCGGGGAGCGTTTGGGAATGTGGGGAACGTTGTACTGACTGTTAATTGATTACCATTAAAGGCAGGTGGTATATCTATATCAGTTGTGGTTTTGTTGGCGGAAATGAGATATTCCAGCGTAGAAGTCCCTCCGTAACTGGGCGGATTGGTAGCAATCGTGCCGTTATCCCGAAGGCGAATCGTCGAAATTGCTGGTCCGGTGAAGGTCAATCCACCAGGGTTTGCGATGGAAAGCTGACCATTTATCATATCAAGCCTTTTGGTTCCTGTTCCAGCGTTCAATACACTTGCCATAGCGCCGTTCAGCGCAAGATTCACCGTGCCGTTTGTTCCCACCAACACCTGAGCATTTGCCGTTCCGCCAAAATCCATTCTGCCGCTGAGTGCGACCGAATTATCAATCGCCAGCGAACTGTTCGCGCCGGAAAGAACGATGTCAATGTCTCTGGCAGCCGTAATTGCGGGTTTGCCCGCAACGCCGAGAAAACCGGTATAGCCGCCGTTAAGAAACGCAAAACTTGCTTGCGGGTCGTAAAAAATCGTTCCACCGTTGGCAATATCAACCTGCACTGCACCCGAACCCTGAGAAATACCGTTAATCCCCAGCGGTCCTTGTGTAGAAATCCGTCCCGTACTGCCGACATTCAGCGCTCCCCAGCCGCCCAGATAGGAAAGAGTATTATTCGGCAAGGCAGCTATATTCACCGTTCCGTTTACTTGAATGACCGTTCCGGTAGTGCCGCGAATAGCACCTTGATTTGCGCCCCCCCCCAAGTTCAGCGCCGCTCCCGCCTGTATGTCCACATCAAGCGGAGCCGCATCGCCTTGAACAAGCAAGAACGCCCCCGGCGTAGTCATGTTTAAGGTGATATTACTCGTCGGATTAAACGTCATGCGCCCCACTTGCTGCATCGGTATTGCGCTCACGGTAAAGGATCCGGCAGGAAAGATGAGAACATCGTCGGGGCAAGGATTCATGCGGTTTGGAGTCCACGTTGTTGGGGTTTGCCATGGGGTGCTGGCGGCGCAGGTGTAGGTTTCGGGCGGGTCGCCGATAGTATAGCGCACAATAAAGCCGTCCTGCCCTCCGGCATTGGGGAAAGTTTGCGTGTTTGCATTGCGAGTATCAAAATCCAAATTGTTTGTTGTGAAGGTTCCCACTATTGTGAATCCACCCGCCGCGTCTGCTGCAATGCCATACACTGACTCGTCGGCTGCGCCTCCACCCGCAATCCTCTTACCCCTGCGAAGCGCACCCGTAGCAGCATCAGACCACGCAAAGAAGACATTATTTGCCGTCCCTGAGGCTGCGCTAGTGAAATCTTCTCTGCCATCAAAGTCAAGCACACCGGCAGAAAAAACTCTACCACCAATATAGACGGTATTATTAGCAACCGTCAATGCAGAGTGTACCGCGTTAGGCGACAGATTATTCACCCAGCGGAGAAGACCTGTTGAAGTGTAGCTTACAGTGAAGGAGCCGGTATTTCGCATATTGGGCGGGGAATTCCAACCAAAATTGGCACTCGCTCCTCCCCCTTGGCCGCCTAAATACACATTATTTGCGGCATCAGTAGCGATGACGTTTACAGCGTCAGATGCGTTAGCATTGCCAAAAATATATGCCAAATTTCCACCACTCAGCACCAGTGCATTATCGTATTTTGCAATAAACGCCTGTGTTCCAAAACCTGGAGGAGGTGTAAGATCATACACCACGCCGTTGGGATTAAAATTGACGGGAGCGCCTGTTTCCGCGATAAAGCCGCCAATCCAGACATTACCGATACCATCAAGCGCTACTGAATTGATATTATCGGAATCTGTTGAAGCAATAACGGCATGAGATTGGTAATTCCCGGTGGCTGCATCATACCGACCAACAAAGCCGTCAGTGCTACCAAGAGAGGTCGCAGGGACAGTCGCCACGCTCGGGTCGAAGTCCATAGGTCCCCCGGCTCCAAATGTCCCCACAATGTACACCGAAGTGGCAGAAGCAACAATATCATTGACATTAACTCCAATAAACCCTGATTGTAACGCCTGCACCCATTGGAGAATACCTGCCGGATTATACCGCGCGTAACAAATTCTTGGAACCCCGATACTACTAATCGCCGAAACTCCTGCGGGATTAAACTCGGTGTTCACGGCAAACACACCACCAATGACAATATCTCCACTTGGATGCAGAGCAATGGAAAATCTATTCGTAGCAACTGGAAAGGGTGCATTGCCAATAAGCCCTCTCACCCACACCAATGCCCCACTGGCTTTGTCATATCGGGCAATAAACACGGATTGCTGCGTACCGGCAGCAGCGCTTGTCAGGGTTGTTACACCAACTGAGGGGTCGAAATCAACGTTTGTGCCTTGGAATCGCCCAATGACGTAAATGTTCGTACCGTCATCCACGACATTGTCTGCGGATTCAAACCCAGCAGTCCCGATAACGTGCGGGTCAGCCCAAACGGGGACTTGCGCATGGGAGACAAATACCTCTGCAAGAAAGAAGGCGAAAACAAGAACACCATAGCGGAACAGCGTTTTCATAATACTCAGGGAAAGGAACAATAATCAAAACCTGTGGTGATTGCGTACACTTGCACATTTGCACGGGTACTTCAAGTGGAGTATGGAAGGAGAATTTACGGGAAAAAGCAGAAAGAACCAACGAGAATGGGGCGAAATGTCAGAATTTGGGGCGAAATGCAAACGAAATAGGACTTTCGCAAAAACAATTCACAAGGGGCTAAAGCCCCTTGTGAAACAATGACTTACGCAACAAGGGGTTTCAACCCCTTGTCTCAAAAGTATGGTTTTGTGAAAGTCCTATGAAATTATTCCTCCGCTCTTAAACAGTATCGGGATTAACACCAAGTGCGCGAAGACGCTCTGCAAGAAGGTTAGCGCGGGATTCGGCGCTCTCGGCGCGGGATTCGGCTTTTTCGGTGAGTTCCTTGCCGGAAAGCAGTACGTTTCCTTGAATGTCACACCAACGAAGCCATTCCGACGGCATTCCTTCATATTCTCCTTCCCACAACCGCAATCCTAAACCAATATCTTCCATCCAAAAATCGCGCAAAGGTTTGTAACCAATACCGTTCAAAGTATAGATTTGAAGCCGCTCACCGTGAAAAACGTCAAACGGGTCATACACGGCATAATACGGAATATGCAGCTTCGCATACTCTTCCATTTTCCGCTTCATCTCGCCGCCCTTGCGATTGGAGACAATTTCCACGACAATATCCGGCGTTTTGGCGAATATCCAGACGATGTAGGAGCGAATTTTCTTGTAATCGAAATCCTCCGGCATTTTGATATGCAAACTCAAAAACGCATCCGGCACAAGCGGCGGTTCGGTCGGGGAAATAAAAATCCCGACATTGGCATCCGCTAAAAATGGCACAGAATCAGGATTCCAGAGCGAAACATTATTGTACAACGTTTCGACCAGAAAACGTTGCTGTTTGGCAGAAAAAACGTTATCCACAGGCTCATCATCCTCCGTGATAAGATTGTCAAGATTGGGCAAAAACATATCATCAAACATCTCTTCATTGCCGGTGTTGTTGCTGAGACTCTTTTCTTTGCTTGTTTCGTTGCTTGTTTCGTTGCTTGTTTCGTTGCTTGTTTCTTTGCTTGTTTCTTGCAGCAACGGCAAAGAATGTTCCGCACCAATGTTTTCTTCTACTAATGATGAAGTATTCATAGATATTGAGAATTGGTATTACTCCTTTTCAGATGATAGAATCTATCGTTGTAGAGACAAGGCATGCCTTGTCTCTACGTTCAAAATCGCCAAACAATTATGCGGTTCTATCACCCGAAAGGGAATGACTGTTGAAAAGATGCGTTGTAAAATACAACAACTAGCGCGTAAAACCTAGTGTTCTGTGAAATCTCTCCCCTACATCTTTCCCGTCATCGGTATCACCGCACCCGAAATTCCCGCTCCAGCCTCCGAACATAGCATCCATGCTGCTTCGGCGATACTTTGCGGGGAAGTCCATTTGGAGAGGTCTTTGGGTGCGCCCCATTCGCGGTTTGTGGGCGTGTCTATGATGCTTGGCACGATGCAGTTTGCGCGGACGTTAAACGCCTTGTTTTCATGCGCTGTGGCTTGGGTAAGCGCGATGAGCGCGGCTTTCGAGGCTGCATACGCGGATTTGTTTTTTTCGGGACTGAGCGCAGATTTCGCGGCAATCGTCAAAACCGCTCCACCGCTTGTTTTCAAAAGTGGCAGCGTTGCTCGAAGAAGGTTAAACGCCGTCAAATAATTGATTTCGAGCATTGCGTGAACTATTTCCGGTGAAGTCTCTTCAATCGGCTTCCCTGCTTGTATTCCGCCTGCACAGTGAATCACAGCATCGCACTGTTCTAAGCCGCTTGCCGTCAAAAAATGCTGCGTTGAAACGGTGCTTGCTAAATCACACACCACCACGTTCAAGCGCCGCGCATACTTCGCAAGGTCTGCCGAAAGCGCTTTTGCCGATTCGGCTCGTTTGGCAAGCGCATAAACGCGCCATTCTCCTTCTAAAAATCGTTCACAAACGGCTTTGCCTAAAGCGCCGCTTGCACCGGAAATGATTGCTGTTTTCATGGTTTTTGGTTTTTGGTTTCTTGAGACTTGATTTCTTGTACAAATTGCGGAGAAAAACTGCTACAAAATCCGGCTGTCGGCTGAGGAGTAAAGGTACGTTGCCGACTGTCGGATTCGGCAAATCGGTCAGCCCGCCCACGTAAGAACGCGGAAGCGGACAGCCCGAAATTCGGAGTGATGCTTTGCAAAGTATTGCTTTACCGTACAATCACCATTTGCTTTGCAAGCCGAATTGACGGGGTTTCCAGCACGTAGAGGTATGTTCCTGCGTGGAGGGCTTGGGTTTCCAATTCGATTTCATGCACTCCGGCGGGTAGTATTCCCAAATTCACATTCGACACTTCTGCGCCGAGCATCGTCATTATGCGGAGTTGCACGGATTCCTGCTTCATTAAACCAAGTTGAATACTTGTCGAAATGCCCACAGCAGGATTAGGATAGTTCTGCTCCATAAAGTATTGAAGCGATGCGCGGTTTGTTCTGAGCCGCACTACGGCATTGCAGCGACCTGTTCCTATGCGAAAGAGCGCAATACCACGCCCCGTGAGCGCAAGCGATTGTTGCTGACAATATCCCTCCAAAACCAGCGAATCTAAGTACGAGCGCTCTTCCAACGGCGCAAAACACATCGTAATGCGGCGTTCTGACTGCGGCGGAACAACAAGCGGAAGCTGACTTTCACTCACACTAAACCAAACGTTCCCGCGAGGAACAAGGCGTGGCACGGAATACGGCTTGAGTCCTTGATTTCTGAGCGTGATTGTGCGGCAATCCAACTCTGATATTTCCACATCGCCCCAACGCCCCGTTTCGCCTGCTTCATTGCGCTCTCGGACAATTTCCAGCGTAAAACCTTGCACCGTGTCGCGTATTTCTGAGCGGTTTCCGGCGGAATCCGTTACAGCTATCGCGTAAATAGCATCACGATTGGGGTTTGGAATGGTCAGCACGGCTTGTAATTCTCCAAGCGCATTTCCGGGAGACACACGCAAAACGCAATTTACCAAGGCTCCGGCCGGCTCTATGGTGGCTATGCCCGATGCAAACGGCTCTGCATCACGCAAGCGAAAATTCACCGTTCTGGCACATTCATCACGATTCGCCGCAATCTCAGGTGCAGTGCGGTCTTCGCCGACATCAATCACCAAGCGCACAGGGCTGTACGGGCGACAATCATTCACCACCAGTGTCACCAACGCAGAATATCTGCCGTCACGCGGGACATTCACCCCCACAAGCAAGGTATCACGCCCCCCGGGAGGAATCCGAATGACAGGATTTGGTCCCAAAAACCGCAGTAATGCCGTATCATTCGGCTGCAGCATTTCCAAGCGAACACTGGTAATTGCTTGCGTTGCCGTACCGTAATTCACAAGCGGAATACGCACGATACGGCTTGCTCCGGTGGGCAGCGTTAATCGGCTTTCCACGACATTGGGCGATTGCGCGTTTTGCCCTTCCAGCACCACCGTTGCTCCGGTGATAAAAAAGCGGCGGCGCGTGATAAAACCAATCGAATCACGGGCTTCTATCGTAAATTCTCCGTCCAAACGGTTATTGCGCAATGTCGCTTGAAAAGCAACACTGTCGGCAAACGGCGTAAATGCGGCAATGCGGACATCCACATTTTGCTGAATCGGTGTTTGTGCGGGCAGCACACGCACACTCGCAATGCGGGAATCCGTCAAAAGTGTGTCGTAGAACATTCCCGAAACACCGAAACACTCCTCTCGCGCCACAAGCTGCGGCGCATCACGGTCGGGAGCGATAATCCGCAAACGTCCACCGCCGATGTAGCCGTAGGAATTCAGCACACCGTAGCCATAGACATACACCCCGAAAGCACTGTCGCCACGCGCCGTGTGAACGCCCGGACTGACGGCAATATTCGCAAACGAATACCCCGAATTGACAATCGGCGTGAAACGCGAAACATCAAGCGGCGTATTATCAACACGGAGCGAACTCAAGCCTGTGCCGCCGCTTGGAGCAATGAGGGTAATAAAATGGTCTTCAAACACGCGCCCTCTGCTTGTCGGGCTTGCCTGCCCCAAATTCTGCACATCAAATGCTTCAACGTTGATAAACCTGTACGAGCGGTCGTACTGTTCAACCTGCGGCACAAGCAGCATAAAAGGGTCGCCGATGAACTTTGCTTCGAGGGTGCTGGAGGTTTTTTTGTATTGCGCAACCAAAATTTGGTCGCTGGCTGTTATCCACGCCGAACTGAGCAGTTGCCCTTCAAAGACCTGTCCCGCGTTCAGCGTCACAAGCGGCTGACCGTTCACAAGAACACGGGTACTGTCGAAAGCGGCAATAATCCGAAATAAATCCGAACCGATACCGATTTCATCCCGTGCGCGAAGAAGCGGCGTAAGAAATGCGGTGCGCCCCCATGTTTCCAAGCCCGGAAGCTGCTCCACAAGGTGGTCGCGTGTCCAAAGATTCGGACGAAGTTCGACGGGAAGCGTTGTGCGCTGGTGTCCTGCAAAAACGGCAATAGGCTCATTCGCAATGATGCGCGTTCCTGACAAATCCGCCAAACCACCCGCCACACGCGGGTCTGCTTGCACTAAATACACTTCGCCTTCGTTCAAGCGAATAATTTGCGCAGCCGTCGAACCGCTCACCAGCGTTGGTGCGGAAGGAATGATACGAATATCAGTGTTGTTTTTTGTTGCAATAACAGCAAACTGTGAGGGCGTACTGACTTCATCACGGGCATTGGGCATAAAAAGGAGTCCTCGTGCGTCGCTTTTGTATGCCAAGACCATGTACTCTTTACCCAAAGACGAAGCGGGAAGTGCTAAAAATGCGTCGCTGGTGTATTGCGCTTGGTTCAAACCGTACACGGTAACATCGTCATTTGCCGTAACACGAAAAACCTGCCGCGCAACGCGCTCCGATTGCGCTCCCAGCATATCAAAGGCGCTTCCGGTGTAGTAGCCTTGCAGTTCCACTCCGGCGAAATGTACACGGAACGTAAAAATTTCGTTGGGATTGGTGATTGCAAAGGGGACATTCGTTTCAGCGCCGGTGCGGGTGCGGTAGCGGATGTTACCACTCGTGGGAACATCGCAGGTGATGTAGATGTACAGCGAATCATTCAAAAACGTCGTGTTTCTGCCGCCGTCATGAACGTTTGGTAAAAAAGCAATATAAAATTCTCGTCCGCGACTGCTGCGGTTTTGATGTGCCGAAGCATTTTGCGCAGAACTATCGTGCGTTGAAAGAACTATGAAAGCAATAACGCTGATAACCAAGGTAAACCAACCGAAAGTACGCATAGAATCTGGATTTGGTGGGGGAGTATAATCATCGTTTCGGTGTGCTGTTTGTGATAATCCGATGAAGCAGCCTCAAAAATCTAACCTTTGGTCAAACGCACTGTCTAAAATCGCATATTTCCTGCTTTTTGGCAAGGGGAATTATTACCGAGCCAAAACCTTAACCCGTACTACGCCGAAGAAGGCGTAGCACGGAAAAATAACACTCAAAATTTCAAGACAAGTTTCACCGGACAATGGTCAGAACCCAAGATTTCATGCTGAATTGAGGCTGCTTCCAGATGCGGGAGCAAGTCTTTGGTAATGAAAAAGTAATCCAAGCGCCAGCCGATATTCCGCTCTCTTGCGCCTTGCCTGTAACTCCACCACGAATAATGCCCTGCACCCCGCTCAAATTCTCGAAAAGTATCCACATACCCCATACTCACGATTGCATCTACTTTCTCGCGCTCAATCGGCAGAAAGCCCGATGTTGTCTGGTTTTCTTTCGGTCGGGCAAGGTCTAATTCCGTGTGTGCGGTGTTGTAATCCCCGCAAACCACGATTTTACGACCTTTTTTGCGTAATTCTTCCGCAAAGGCAAACAGCGCATCGTAAAAATTTAATTTGTAGTCCAAACGCCCTTTTTCTTCCATCGAACCATTCGGAAAATAGACGTTGATAAGCACAAAATCGTCGAAATCTTGAGCAATCATGCGCCCTTCACCGTCGAACTCCGCTTTGCCCATTTCGCGCATGGTCTGAAGCGGTTTTGTGCGAGAAAATGTCGCCACACCGCTATACCCCTTGCGAATACTACACGAGTGAAATTCCGCCGTGTAGCCGTCGGGATTGGTAAGCGTTTGGTCGAGTTGTTCGGGAAGTGCCTTGGTTTCTTGAAAGCAGATTATATCGGGGTTTTCGCGGTGAAGATAATCAAACAAGCCTTTTTGCTGAATGGCACGGATGCCGTTGATATTCCATGAAATGAGGTTGTAGAGCATGAGGTAATATGCGGTTTGGAGCAGAAATGTAGGGATTACACCCAAAACTTACACTTTCTTTCCATGCAGAACAAGCATTTTTTTTACAAAAAACGGCTGCTACGCAAGTGTAGAAGCCGTTTCGTGGTGACGTACCGAAGGTGAGTACGTGCTATCGTGTTCACATATCCAAAAACACGGTTTTTTGCTGCTCATCAGCCAAAATAAAGCGGCTGACAACGCTTTGCAGTTTTTGTGTCAGCCCGGCAAGTTCTTCTGCCGAATCGGCGATACGCTGTGCTTTGTCGTTGGATTGTTCGGTGAGTGCATTGATATTCCCGACACGCTCCGCAATAAGCATACTCGAAGCGGCTTCTTCGCTGGTTGTTTGAGCAAGTTGTTTCATAAAATCAGCAACTGTGCGGGTTTTGTCAATGATATTTCCCAAAGCATCCGTTGTTTGATGTGCGAAGTGTGAACCTTCTTGCACAAGCCCTGTGGCTTGCTCCATTGTACGCACAGAACGCTGCGTATGGTGCTGAATATGAACAATCATCTGAGAAATTTCTTTTGTGGCTTTTTGCGTGCGTTCAGCAAGTTTGCGGACTTCATCGGCAACAACCGCAAAGCCTCGTCCTTGCTCGCCTGCGCGTGCTGCTTCAATCGCCGCATTCAGCGCAAGCAAATTTGTCTGGTCAGCAATTTCTTCAATAACCGACACAATTTCGCCAATTTCCTCACCCGATTTGCCCAGTAGCTGAATGGTTGCGGAAGACTCAAGAACGACAGAACTAATATGCTCAACGTTTTCAATCATTTGTCGCATCGTTTCGCCGCCTGTACAAGCAGCAGTGCTGGCGGCAAATGCTTCGTGCGAAATTGTTGCAGCCTGCCGTGTGCTTTCTCCCGTTGTAACACTAATTTCCTCAACAGCAGCCGCAATCTCGCTTGTACGCTCTTTTTGCGACTCCATACGCTGCGCAATATCCTCGGTACTCCGCGCAATGAGCGTTCCGGCAAGCGTAATTGCTTGTGTTGCACTGACAACTTCCCACACAAGCAAGCCAATATCATGCACCACGCCGTTAAAGCCACGAAAAAGATTGTTGATGGCGGGGTCATTGTCCGTAGGTAATTTGACGGTTAAATCGCCCATTGCGAAGTTTTGCATCGCCAACAACATTCGCTGAATACTTTGCGCCAAATGTTCGGTGCTTTGCTCAATCAAAGCCCGTGATTCCTGCGCTTCTTGGGCGGAACGCTCTGCTTGTGCGCTTTTTTCCCGCACCTCGTCTAAGGAGGTTTTCAAGGCGTGGAGCATGGAATTAAAAGAGATTGCAAGAGTTTCAAACTCGTCTCCCGTTGAAAGTGTAACCTGCACATCATGATTTCCCGCCGCTACTTGATTGGAAGCTCGTTTCAGCACTTCTACCGGTTCAGAAATACGTTTTGCCAGAAAGACCGCAATGCCGATAGCAACGACAAACAGCACGACAGCAGCAATTTGGGTAAACATTTGGTACTGCTCCGCTTTGATATCACGGTTACGGACAACGGCATCCATAACAGGAGTGAGGCTTGCACTAATGCTGTCTAAGCGCTCACGGCTTGAATTGATGCGGTTTGTTACAAGCACATATTCGTTAAACCCGTGTTGGTATCCCAGCATCAACTCGCGCAATAACGCTTTTTCATCCGCAGAACGTGAGGTTTTATCAAGTTTTGTCAAAAAAGATTGGACGGTTTCTTGCACACTTTGAATATATTTCTTGGAGCCGCGATTGATAAAGTCCTTTTCGTGCCGTCTGGCGAGGTACATTGCTGCCAAAAGTTCCATTTGACCGGACAGCTTTGTTGCTTCTTCCACAGCATGAACTTGTTTTCGGAACTGCCCTTCAATACCCAAATCCTGCGTCAAACCTCGTTCTTTAATGGAGGAAATCAAGTGGCGCACCTCGTTTCGGTATTCTTCGGTACGCAGGATGATTGCGCCGAGAGAATCGTCCTCATGCGCCTGAAGCGTCTGCAAAAGGGCTTGCAGATTGTTTTCCAAACGCCGAATGGACATTGTGTCGCGGCGTGTTGTAAATTCTTGCTCGGCAGAACGTGCTTCCAAGAAAAAAATCTTTGCAAGGCGCATTGTTCCTCGCTCATTTAATGCTTCACGTTGTAAACCGTTCAAGAGAATAATTATTCCGCCACAAGCAAGAATAATACACGCCATCCCTAAAATTTTTTGATACAGTGATAACCGTAATTGCATCATGCTTTCCCTTTGTTGCTCTAACTATTGCAATATAAAAATTGCAGTCTAAAAGAAGAAATTGCGACGTAAACCACAGTATTTACGCCGTGAGCCAAATATACACGCATTGAATGATGAATGACGGCAAAAAAATTTCATATTACGAAATGGTAATACTGTCTTACTCCAAGGCGACTTTTCTTTGAAAATTTCCCTTGATTTTCACTCAAAATCTCCTCATTTTCAGCATAACTTTCTACCGTTTCACATTCAGAGTTGTACTAACCATGAACCACGCACCATTCCTCGTTAAACCCGGCAAAGCCGTGAAACTCAGCGATTACAACCCCGCCTTCACAGGCAAATACAAAAAAGCCGAAGATACCGCTGACAAACTCCAAAAAAGCGTCCAGAAAATGGCGAAATTGCAAGATATTCTCTATGCGCAGAACACTTACGGACTGCTCATTATCATCCAAGCAATGGACGCTGCTGGTAAGGACAGTGCCGTCAAGCACGTCTTTTCGGGCGTGAATCCACAAGGCTGTTCGGTACAAAATTTCAAAGCACCTTCCGCATTGGAACTTGACCGCGATTACCTTTGGCGAGCGCACTCCGATATGCCGGAACGAGGCGGCATCGGCATTTTCAACCGTTCCTACTACGAAGAAGTCTTGATTGCCCGCGTTCATCCGCATATTTTGGACAAACAACAACTTCCTGACGAAGCAAAAAGCAAGCATATTTGGCGCGACCGTTTCGAGCAAATCAATGCTTTTGAAAAACATTTGGTGCAAAATGGAATTGTGGTAGTGAAGTTTTTCCTCAATGTTTCCAAAGCAGAACAGAAAAAACGCTTTTTAGAACGCATCGAAAACCCTGATAAAAACTGGAAGTTCGCCCTGTCCGATGTCGAAGAACGCAAACATTGGAATAAGTACCAAAGCGCTTACGAAGACGTGTTCAAGCACACCAGCACCAAATTTGCGCCTTGGTATATTATTCCGGCGGACAATAAGTGGTTTACACGCATTGTACTGAGCGATGTCATCAACGACACGCTGGAAAAACTGGATTTGCGGTATCCCGAAGTCAGCGAAGAACATAAAAAGGCGCTTTTGCTGGCGAAAGAAGAATTATTACAAGAAAAAGATTGATAATTCGACGTTAATAGTGTTTCATTCACCACACACTATTTTCACCGAATCACTATGGAAAAACTTACAGGAAAAACTGTTCTTATCGCAGGTGCGACCGGCGGCATAGGGCGCGAGACAGCACATTTACTCGCTTCTTCCGGCGCACACTTGTTTCTTTTAGGACGCAATCAAGCGGCACTCGAAGCACTTGGTACGGAACTTCGCGTTAGCGCAAATCACCTTTTTGTTAACGACATCACACAAGCACACGACGTTGAAAGCGCCGCAGCACGTATTCATGCGGAGATTGGGCATTTGGACGTGC
Source organism: Candidatus Kapaibacterium sp. (assembly GCA_025455065.1). Taxonomy (GTDB): domain Bacteria; phylum Bacteroidota; class Ignavibacteria; order Kapaibacteriales; family UBA4661; genus PH2015. The sequence continues at coordinate 100,385 of JALONG010000025.1, forward strand.
TGGTCAATGCCGTAGGAATTGGCATCATCAAACCCTTGGAGTCGCTCACAAACGACGATTTTATGCAGAGTTTGAATGTGAACCTTGTTGGCGCATTTAACTTGCTCAAAGCATTTTTGCCACCGATGAAAGAGCAGAAAAAGGGCTTGATTATTAACCTTCCGGGCGTTTTGGGTAAAACCCCAATGGCAGGAGCGGCGGCGTATAGCGCCTCGAAATACGGCTTAAACGGTATGCTGAAGTCCGTCCGCGAAGAACTCAAGCGCACCGACATTCGCATCACCAATATCTTTCTGGGCGGCACCGACACGCCATTTTGGGACACGATTGATTTGCGGGTGCAGCGTGACAAATTCGTCACGGCGCAAGAAGCCGCAAGGGCTATCTGGTTTCTGTGCCAACAGCCGAGTTCGGGCGTGGTATCGGAAATGGTCTTGCAGCCGTTTAATCATCAGGCGATTTAGGTGATTGATTTCCGGGTAACCCGTTCTACGGTTAAGAAACCGTAGGACGGGTTTGCGTAGCGAATTTTGCAGTTGCAATTACAGCAAAAAAAGGCTATTTTAGCAATAACGCCTTTATATTTTTTCTCTCATTCTTTCCTACAAAGCCATGATTGAAGACGTGTTCGAGCCAGTGAAACTGAAGCTCTCCGAGCTCATCAAATACCGCGATAATTATCTCGCTTCGCTCACCAATAAACGCCCCGAAACGGTCGGCACCTATGAAAGAGCGCTCCGGGAATTTGTGAATTTTTTCGTCAAAGACGGTAAGTTTTTGTTCCGTGTGCAAGACGTGGAGCGGTATCGCAAGCATTTAGCCACAACAAAAAAAATGCAGGATGCTTCGATTGCAACGTACATGACCTCGCTACGCCGTTTATCGCAGTACATGGTGGAAGCAGGAGTTTTGGAGAAAAACGCCGCAAAGCGTGTTTATGGCAGCGCACGACCAAAACAGCACAACCGCACGTTTTTGACGCTTGCGGAAGTTTCCACGCTGCTGGGTTCTATTAACCTTGCAGAACGTGTCGGACTCAGGGATGCAGCGATTATTCGCCTTATGCTGGGGTGCGCTTGTTCGGAAGTGGAAATTACGTCTATGGATGCAGGAGACCTTGAAAAACAAGGGAAATCATGGTTTTTGAGGGTTCAAGGCAAAGGAAAGTCTGTCAAAGATGAACAGATTCCCGTACCGCCCGAAACCGCCGAAGCTATCAATGCTTATCTCCAAACCCGCACGACTACTGACGAAAAGGGCAAAGAGCAACCCGTCAAAGCCGATGCTCCAATGTTCGTGAGTTACAGCAATCGCTCTATGGGCGGACGCATTACCATTCGCGGTGTCCGCGAGGCAATCGTTATGCGTATGAAAGAAAGTGGCGTACAAAAAGGGCGTGTAGGGCGCTTAACGCCGTTCTCCTTGCGTCATACAGCAGGAATTCTTTTAGTGGAATCCGGCGCAAGTGTGGAAGAATTGATGACTCGTATGCGTATTGCATGGCGACCGACGGCGATGCTCTATTTCAAACAAAAAGGCAAACTCAAGAGCCACGAAGACGTTGATTCACGGGCGTTTGTATCATTAGAGCAGCCCACAGCTAAGAAAAAACAACAGGCAAAAAAATAATGACCACACAACATTTCTCCTTTCGCACCTTCACGACAAAGCGCGTGTTTATGACGCTTACATCTGCAATAACGGTTCTACTTTTTTGGAGCGTCATTCGCCCACACGAGGGTTTTGCTCGGCAAGATTCGTTAGCGCGTTTCATTGCGAAAACGCTCTTCGTGCGAGGCAAAGTCTCAACGCCGCTTCAAATCTCGCTTGCAGACTTACGGTCGTTCAAACAATATACCGTAACGAAAGTACCGATAGTGTCGTATAGCGGGGAGAAAAAAGAAACAATTGGCACTGCAAAAGGAGTATTGATACGGGATGTGCTGGAGAAAGCAGGTATTGTTTTTGAGGGAAAGCGCGATTTCAACAGTATCATCATCAAAGCAACCGCTACAGACGGTTTCACGACACTCTTTTCGTGGCACGAGATTTTTAATTCCGAGACGGGCAATCACATTTACATCATCACCGAAAAAGACGGAAAGCCCCTTGCCTCCAAAGAAGCAGATTTTATGCTGCTTTCCGCCAAAGACATCAAAACCGGACCGCGACACGTGCGCTGGCTTCAAGTCATAGAAGTCATAAAATTGTAATGCTTACCGCATCCTCACAAACGGCTTGCTTACTACACCCGCACTTGTTTCCAAGCGGCAAATAAGCAAGCCGCTCGCGTTTTCGGTCATCGGAATTTCAAGGGGAATTTGATGCTCTCCCGCACCAAAGCTGCCTTCGGCGAGTGTTGCGATATATTTTCCCAACGTGTCGTAAATTTTGAGCGAAACACTACTTGCCGCATCCAGCGAAAATAGTGCCGTAGCCTTGTCGTTATGCGGGTTTGGGTGGATATGCAGTTCACCGCGTTGTGGTGCTTTATCGTTAATGCGCGTTGGTTGCTGGGGTGGTGTCAAAATCATCACAAAGCGCGTAATTTCGTCGCTTCCGACGTATAAATTCCCCCGCGCATCGGCTTCCAAACCCACCGGACGCGCCCAACGGTCACCGCGCAAAGAATCCGTCAAAAATCCTGTCAAAAAGTCCGTTGCAGTATTGGCAATCGTGTCCGCGTCGTTGTCAAAATCCAGATAGACCACTTTGTAGCCCGTCAGCGGCTGACGATTCCACGAACCGCGCAGTGCCACAAAGGCTCCACGACGAAATTCCGACGGAAAGCTGTTATTGGCAAATTCAATCGCCATTGGTGCGGAATGAGCGGTGATGAGCGCCGCAGGCTGCACCATGCGCCGCACACGAGCACTGTCTTGGGCAGTTATGGGTAGAAGCGCACGGTAGTCGGCACTTCCGGCGTTAAAGTTAAAATATGCCTGAAATGAATGCGCAAAGGGATACCCGTAAAAACCGCCATCCCGCACCACATCTATCCATTCGGGCGGAATTTCGTTTCCCTGCCAATCGCTACCGTTGTTCGTTGCCCAAAGCCTCCCTGTGCGTGGGTGGAGGGTCATTCCAACAGCATTTCTCACCCCACTCGCCATAATGCGCCTTCCGGTGCCGTCGTCATTCCATTCTTCAATCACGGCGCGGAAATCTTCACGGCAAACATTACAAAGCGAACCAATAGAAAGGTACATTTTCCGCCGTGCGGCATCAAAGACAATCGTTCTGGTGCGGTGTCCGCCGCCCGGCTGCGTTGCACCTTCGGCGATATTGCCGATAAATGTACTGCGGTTTTGATACACACCGTTGCGGTCAGGATTGGTGAAACGCACGATTTGGCGCTCTTCTGCGGCAAACATTGCACCGTTGTAAAACTTCAGGTCGTGGGCGAACACATTCGATGCAGCAATAACGGCAGTATCGGCAATGCCGTCGCGGTTGCGGTCGGGCAAAGCAATAATGCGCCCTGCGTTCACATCGGCAATATACAAGACGCTATCGGGACTCCACGCCATAAAGCGGGGTTTATTGAGCAGATTTCCTGCATAAAATATACGCGCTCGCCAGCCTTGCGGCAGGTTTACCGTTCTTGCAGGGACAAATGTGCGAAATTGCGCAGGAACATCCACCGTCTGCGGCTGCAAACGTACGTCTCCACGCGGTGTAGTGTAAATACTTCCTGGAGTTTGCGCGTGAAGCATAAATGCCGTTACGAAGAGTACAATGATAACGGAGGCTGTGATAAAACGCGACATGGAGATTTAAGAAATGGTGGAGGAGGAATCAAGTTTTACTACAATTATCACTTAGAATACAAAACTAACAAACGATTGCCAAAACAATTTTTTTTTTGTATTTATGGACTTGTGCGTAGCACAAATGCTACTGACGTTGCTCATATTTTTTAAGTTCTGATTTTCTTCATATTTTGGAGGCACTATGAGCCATTTTTCAATTCCCTCAAAACCGCGAAAAGCCTCTTGTTTTCTTGTGTTCATGGCTTTTTCCTTGGGAAGTGTTTTCTTGTCTAATTGCGCAAGTTCAAATGCCACCACCAACGCAAATAATCAAACAGAATTTATTAACCGCATGGCGCGAACAAGCCCTTCCTACGTCGTTTCAGAGGTATTCCCTATTCGAGATACCTCAAATACGCAGCCGATTCTTGTAACCACAGTCGAGATTCGGCGCGACTATGAGGAGATTTCTATCATCAGAATTATTTCAAAGGTTGGCAGCACAACATATCTGAGCGATTTGTACGAATCATTCCGCGAAGAGGCTCGTAAAATCGGTGCTGAGGCAGTTATTCGTGTTCAATTTGGTTCATCAAGCGTAGGGTATTCTTCCTATCCTTGGGCGGTCGGTACGGCGGTGAAATATCGGTGATAATCCCCTCAAGTTCAGGTGAAAAAGAGATAAAGCTTTCATAAAATGCGTATTTATCAATCTTATCAACAGAATTTTTTACCTATGCACAATCACATTCCCGCGAAAAGTTCGATGAAACAGATTGTCGTTTTGCTCTTGTTATCTTGTTCATGTGGTGTTATTTTCAGTTCCTGCGCCATACCGCTTAGCACCGCATTAACGATGAAGGAATATGGAGTTAGTCGTGTGTATCCCCTTTCTTTTGAACAGACCTATACAACAGCACGGACGGCTTTGCGCTGGGCAGCAGAAAGGACAGCTTTGCTAAGGAGAGCAGATGTTTATACTATTGAAGACTATCAAGAGCAGGGATATTTACTTAAAATAACCTCCGATGTTAATAGTTTTAGATCTATAAATCGCAATACCACGTCGTTTGATTATACCATTATATGGTGCGATCAAATCAGCCCTAACGAGACCAAAGTTACTATAATGACTTGTGAAATGGCATCAGTTATTCAACGCTCTCCACGTTTCCCATTCAAACCAATGGATTATGTTGAGGATTTGCAATATTTGCTGGATTACGGCATGAAATTAACAAAAGATGGAAAACCATTACCGATTTTGCCATGACAACGGAGAATCAATGCCAAGTTTTCAGAATTTCTTCATTCGCAAGCCTCTTAGTTACAGCGGCTACTATGCGCCAAGGATTATTTGATCACATTCGGCATCAAAACACGACATTTGAAAGATAGGAATATATTTGCGGACAAGATTTACTGCACTTTCGAGAAGAGTATATTGATACGCAGCCGATTCTTGTAACCACAGTCGAGATTCGGCGCGACTATGAGGAGATTTCTATCATCAGAATTATTTCAAGGGCTGGCAGCACCACATACCTGAGCGATTTGTACGAATCATTCCGCGAAGAGGCTCGTAAAATCGGCGCTCAGGCGGTTCTTCGTGTGCAATTCGGCTCAACAAATGTCGGATATTTTTCCTATCTTTGGGCGGTCGGTACGGCAGTGAAATACAAGTGAGGACAAGGCTTCGGAGTGATTTCCATTAGTCAATTTGTCATCAAGGTATCACAAAAAAGAGACGCTGAACATTCTCAGCGTCTCTTATTCGTTTACCCTCAAAGCCTCATCAATACTTGTCTCCACGCTACTCAATCACCAATTTCTCCACAAGCGTTTTTTCGCCAAGACCAATTTCCAGAAAATACACACCTTTGGCGAATGTGCCGACGTTCAACACCTTCGTAAATACGCCGTTTGCAGCCGATTCTTCACTCGCAAACACCGCTTGACCCAAAACATTCCTGAGCGTAAGCCGTACCCGCGTTGCCTGTACAATCGGGACGTTCACCGACACAAGATTTTGTGCGGGATTTGGAGAAACGGTTATGCCCATTTCCTTCGCCATTGCCACACTGACAGGCGTAGCTGCTGCCGTTACAGCGATATTCCCAAACGCCGTTGTACCGCTTTGATGCGTGATGTTTCCTGTAAACGTTCCGGCTTGTGTCGGTGCAAAGCGCACAAATACTGTTTGCGAGAGTGAACCGCTTGCGGGCGTAAGCGCGAGTGTTTGAGCAAACGTGCCGTTTTGTGTGCTTGACACACCAAACCCTGCGGGAGCAGTAATAGTCAAGTTTGCAGCCAAATTCGTCGCTGTTATCGTGTAGGAGCGCGTTGTGTTCATGCCAACAGTCAGCGAACCAAAAGCAATGGAACTGACGGAAAGCGTTGCCGCAGGAGTAGCCACAGCGCCCGTAAACTCTGTCACCGCCTCAGTAATCGTAACGCGCTGCGCAGAATTGTTGCGGTCAAGTGTACCGTTGTAAAAAACACCGAGAATAAAGGGATAGACAGGCTTTGCAGAGGCATCCATCGTTGTGTAGTAGGCATACGTGCCATTCGGATATTCCGGTGTGACGGCAAACCGTCCATTGTATTGGTCTAAATCCCCCGACCCTGCGACGTATTCAAAATCTTGAAGAAAATTACCAAGCGGATACTGCGCAGAGACCGCCGGACCTTGCTTGGATGTTTCAAGAACAACCGTACTTCCCGGTAATGTTGTGCGTTGTGTGATATTACGCAGTTGATAACTTGAAGTCATGCGTTTGATTGCACCTGTGCCGTTGGTATTGGTGTAAGCATATGGACCGTACACGGGATAGCCATCAAAGGCATAGCCCATAATTGGTGAGTGCTTCGTCGCATCCAGCGCTTGCAAGCACACGGGATACACGTGATTGTGATAGCTCTGACGCTGGTCTGCATGACCGCCACAAGCATCAAAACTTACTCCTTCGTACACATATGCATTGCGTTTCCACGTGCCGTTGTTGTTGTAGCTCATACCATCGTCGGCATTGTACATCGGCACACCATTTGCCCAAACACCGATTGCACCAAGCCCCACGCTATCTTTTGTGCCGCTTTTGGGCTGCGGGTTACGGGCAATTTTGAAAAGATAATTACGATTCGCCGGAACATTCGGGTTCATCTGCCAAGGTCCGATAGAATAGCTCGGAATCCCGCTCGCATTGATATACACTGCTGTTGCGGAATACTGAACGCGCTGAACATCAGCAGGCAAGCCGTTGTAGCCCGTTGCATTCGTGCGGTTCAGTTTCCATGCGGTTATTTCTGGTGCGGTTTGTGCAAGAACAGTGGAGATTGCGCATAGCGCAAATACTCCGGCAAGCAAGGAAATACGCGGTTTCATAATGGTTGCTCCCACTCTAATAAGTGAAAATCAAAAAATTTACGGTTTAATCAGTATTATCGCGGTCTGCCGCCCATCCAACCAGCGCACACCCTCTTTGTCGTTCACAAAAAAGGCATCTTCTTCAAGCATGATACGGACTGGTTTGTCGCCCCATTCGGGTATGGGCGTTTCGGCGTTGAGTTCAATCGAATAGGCTGTGTTTGGGAAAAGCGGGTAATCACCGCTTCCGGGAACGCCCTGCTGCATATCCCACATCCCGATTGCCGGTCCGGCGGCGTGTCCGTGTGTACCTATCGGGTGCGTATAAATCGTGGCTTTCACGCCTTCCTTCTGCGCCTGTTCCAATGCGGCTTTCAGCATTTGATTCCCCGTGCGCCCCGTTTTGAACTGCTGAAGCAAAATATCCTGTGAACGATTCCCGTTTTGAAATGCCTTCACCAAACCAGCAGGGACGGCGCTTTCACCCGGTTTGCAAACGTAGGCGTGTTGCTGTACGTCAGAGTTTAAGCCAAGATACGAAATTCCAATATCCACGTGCAAGAGGTCACCGGGCAAAATGAGTTCCGACAAGGCTTTCGAGGACGATGGTGCGGTTGTGTTCGCAATCGGGTCGGCGCGTTGAATCGTTACGCTGGTGTGAAACCACGTCTGCAAGCCAAGCGAGCGAATACGCTCACGAAACCACCACTCCATTTCGCCAGTGGTCGTAGTGCCGGGTTTTATCACGTTTGGCGAAAACCCCTCAGCAATTATCGCGTGAGTAATTTGGCAAAGCTGCGGAAAAATGCCCATTTCTTCGGGTGTGCGCGTTTCCAACCATCCCACGCTCAGGCGTTCACCCGACACAATATTTTGCTGAAACTCTTTCGGCAGCACAGCGAGAAATTCTTGCAATTCCTGCGCCGTCAAGCCGTCCGCATGAGCAAATGCTTCCGAGCGATTGAGCGCGATTTTGCGCGGTTTACGCTCTGCAATCAGTTCCGCCAACCGTGCGTATTGATTCGGCTGCTTTGCGGGATTCCATGCGCTTTTGAAAAGCTGTCCGCTTGTGGGCGAATTGACATCATACCGCGCCACGGCAAGCCGCTCCAATCCTTTGCCCTCGCCTTTGTCGAAGATAAGCAAAATCGTTCTACGCCGCGCCGAAAGCCACGTTGCAGGAAGCATCGTTTTGATAACGGGGTCTTCGTTGTATTCGCGCCCGATAACAAGCCACATATCAACACCTTCGCGCCGCATGAGTTCAGGCAGGAGGCGCTCCAAGCGAATTTTTGTGAGGGAATCTTGAATACGCGCTTGCTCTTGGAGCGAGTAAATACGCGGCATTGAGGGCTTAGTATCAATCAACCATTTATCTTCAGGCACAAATCTCCTTTTATCCGCAAGCATTTTTTGCAGATAATACTCTTTCATCGCCGAATCCAGATTCCTCCTCGAAAGATTAGGCTGCGTCTTGCTTTGCTGCTGAAGGATAGAATTAATTCGTTGCAATTCCTCCGGACTGAGGTTTGTACGCTCTTGAGCAAAACTTGTCTGACAAAAAGCAAGCGCTACAAAGAGCATCACAACAGCGCTATTGAAGGATTGATTGAGGTGGGCAGTAATCATGCGGTGTTTGAGAATAAGATAAAAAAGCCGCTCAAAAGAGCAGAATTACGACAAATCTGCAAAATGAGCGGCTTTTGAGCAAGTTTCTTCTTGGATGAATGTGATTTTGCTTGTCTGGACTGGGATTTGCAGGATTGTAGGGATTTAGTGGATTTCAAGGGTTTGATTTTTACGAATGAACGTGGTCAGAGTGATTGACATATTGGATGAATGTGATTTTGCTTGTCTGGACTGGGATTTGCGGGATTGTAGGGACTTAACGGATTTCAAGGGTTTGATTTTTACGAATGAACGTGGTCAGGGTGATTGACATATTTTGAGCAATTATTAGCCTCCTCCTCACTTTGCAAACCCCTTCATCATATGCTCTATTTTCATCATACGCTCTATCATACAACTATTCAACAATCATCCCATTGAGATAAAAAAATCCCTTTCATCCCTACAATTCTCTAATCCCAGTTCAGAGAATATACCTACAACATCCCATTCGCTTTTTCCCAATCCAACTTCGCCACGAGCGCGTCGTAAAGCGCTTGGAGGTAGCTTAATTGCGTGTCGCGGAGCGTGGATTCGGCATCCAATACTTCCTGCTGAGTGGCTTGTCCTTGTTTGAAGCGGGTGGTGGTGCTTGCAATAACTTCTTCAGCGATGGCGATATTTTCTTTCTGAATCTTTACGGTCTGAACCGCGTTTTGAAGTGCTGTTTGGGTGTTTTGCAGTTCGTACACGGCGGTTTGACGGATGTTGCGCAAATTATTCTCGCTTTTATCAAGCTGTAAAGCCTGTTGTTGAATGGTTGCCGTGCGCGTGAACCAATCCGCAATCGGAATGGAAGCCCTGACACCGACATAACTGAGCGGGAAAAAGTTGATTGCGCCAACATCATTCCCAAACCCTTGTGTTCCCAAAAAACCATAACCCGAAAGTGTCGGTAAATTCTGGTTGCGAAGGCGGTCGAGTGAACGGATATTGACTTCGCGTTGGGCAATTTCTGCTTTTGCATCCGCACGTGCTTCCAATGCTGCATCGAGACTACGATTTGTGAATTCACTATCGCCCGCAAAGAGTGTAGTTAAATTGTCCGAAAGCCTTATATCTTCAGGCTTTCCTTCCCACGAAAGCTGCAAAGCAAGATTCATCAGGCTCAGACGCACGGCATCTTGCGCTTTTTTCTTCGCCAAACTCGCATTAGAAAAATTCAGATACGCCCTGCTTTGGTCGGTTTTCAGCGCGTTTGCATTCTTGAATTTTGCTTGCACATCCTTGTAAAAATTCTCGTTGCGCGTGAAATTTCCTTCCGCTTGACGGAACTTTTCCTGATTGAGCAAAACGGTATAGTATGCCCGTGCAATCGTCATTTTGAGGTTATTTTTCGCTTGTTCGGTGTTGGCAGCAGCAAGTGTTTGTGCGGCTTTGGCGGACGCTGCTTCCGCGCCAATGCTCATATCCACAATCGTTTGCGTGAGGTCGAGCGAGGCAGTCGCGTTCCAATTAGTCCCGAAGCGCACTTCCGAAAGTTCATTCTCTCCGGCACTCGGTCTGAATGTGCGAGCAGGCAGAACTTGCGTGGCAATTTGTGTGTTATAGCGCCCGTCGAGTGTGCCTGTGAGGCGAGGTAGGTAGCGGCTTGCAGCTTCGTTTGTCTTTTCAGCGCTAATTTGCTCTTCCACAAGGGAATTGCGAAATGCGGGATTGCGTTCAATGCCGTACCGCAGGGCATCTTTGAGTGAAAGTGGCTTTTCTTGGGCGTTTGCGATGCTTAGTGTACAAAAAACACTAAGAAAAAGAAATGTGGTAGTTTTCATGGTCAAAGGTGATAAGGTCAAGAAAATCTTTTTTGGTAAGCCGTTCTACGCTGCCACGAAGACGTGGCGAAAGCGTAGGACGGCGTGAGAGCATTATCAATTCTAGCCTCTGAAGACGGCAGCCGGTTCGATTTTGGTGATTCGGCGAATAGCGAAAATCGCTCCAAAAACGGAAATCACGAAGGTTACGACAAAAAAACCAATGCGAATCGTCGGCGTATATTCAAAGAGAACACCGCCTTGACCAATGCCGAATTTGAAGCCTTGCAATAACACCGTACTAAATATATAGCCGATAAAAGCTAAAATGACGCATTGAAGCAAAATGAGCCTTGTAATAAAGCCATTTGTCGAGCCGATAGCCTTGAGAGTGGCGTAATCTCTAATACGGTCAATCGTTGCGGAATAGAGCGTCAGACCGATGATTATCAAACCGGAAATGATTGCAAAGACAATGAGCGTTCCCGTCGAAATGGCAATACCACTTGTACTGAGGATAAAGGAAACCGTTGAGGCTGATAAATCCTCCGTTTTCCATGCCTTCACTCCAAAAACAGTTGCATTGATGCGGTCTCGGACAGTTAGTGTATCAGCATTTGGCTCTAAATCAATCAAAAGCGCACTGACTTTATCCGGAGAAACCTGCCCGTAGGCTCTCGCTCGCTCCAACGTGGTGAACGCATATGCACCTCCGAAGCCTCGCGCACCGCGTGTTTGTGCGGCAATGAAGGCTTTTTTACCGCCGAGTTCAAACTGTGTTCCGAGTGTTGCGCCGCCGAGCGTTTTTTCATCAAATTCATCGCACGTGAACGCGCCTTCTTGCAATATGTCTTGCATAGAGCCTTTGCTCAAGTTCCACGCCCCGCCTTTGAACGCAGGATATTGCGAACCGATAATCGTTACTGCGGCGGTTTCGCCACTTTCAAACTTTGCCTGCCCAGCCGCAACCACAAGCGGATATGCTTTTGCTACGCCGGGAATAGATTCAACTTGGCGTTGAAGGCGGCTATCCAGCAAACCCAGTGAATTTGCGTCTTGCGTGGCACTGTTGATGACCCACAGCCCCACCTTGCCTTGTGTGCTGTTCGGCAGACCAGCCATTAAGCCCGTGAGAAAGAGGTAAATACCGACCTGCTGACCGATGAGAAAAATAGAGATGATAATCCCGAAAAGTGCGCCAATGGACTTGGGTTTATCGTAAATGAGAAATCGAAAAGCGTTGTTGAGCATGATAGGTTTGAACGTAATGTTTGTAGTAATTTTTGACGCAGATTTTCATGATTGAACAGATTATCATGTCTTGTCCGCAATTAGTTGTGTATGAATAGATTTCTTAAACTGGTTGTCGAAGACTCTTCGATATACCTTGGCTTCATGAGGTCCAAAGTTCATGAGCAATCCAATTTCGATGTCAGTCGCTCGCAAATAATTTACAAGTTGAGTGCTGTGAACCTCAAGCAGTTGTTTGACAGACTTTAACTCCAAAATAACCAAACCATTGACAACAATGTCCGCAGAAAATGTTCCAATACTTTGCCCATGATAAAACACATTGATAGACTTCTGTTGCTCTGGTTTCAAGCCTTTTGCACATAATTCAATCATCATCGCCTCTTCATAACATTTTTCAAGAAAGCCATAGCCAAGGTCGTTGTAAACCTTGTAAAAGCAGGCAATTATTTCACCTGTAAGATGCGAATGCTTATAGACTTTATCCTGTTTAGGCTTAATTGGCAACAAAGGCTTATCCATAGTATGTCTTTCTACAATCATGACAATCTGTTGAATCATGACAATCTGTGTCAAAATTCGGAATACCAACTTAGTACATTATTCTTTATTTAAGTAGTTATTTTTAATCAAGTATTTATGCGGTATAATAAAAACAAAGTGGCTTAAATACTTGCTTTTTAATAATGACTTATATCCAAGCGTACGCGCACTTCACGGACACGGCGGTCTTCGAGCGCTCCGGCTTCATCGGAAAAGAGAGATTTTTTCTTCAAATACGCACCAACACTCACGACCTGCCCTGTCGTAATAACGTCGGTGCTTCCTTGACGACGGATAGTTGCTTTTTGCCCAACGGCAACAGCGTCCACAAATAACTCGTCCACTTCACAAAGCACTGTTATCGCGCCTTTCGGAGCAAAATCACCGACCGAGCCGCCAACGGCAACAGCACTGCCGACATTCGGCGTGAGTTTGAGCAACGTACCATTTGTCGGGGCTTTCAAGACTTTACGCCCAATTTCTGCACGAGTTACCCGCGCATCTGCTTGCAGTTCATTCAATCGGCTTTCTGCTGATTGTCGTGAGGCTTGAAGGCGCTCCACTTCTCGCTGCGCGGTTTCGGAATCGGTTTTTGCATTATCTACATTTTGACGAGTTTCCGCGCCACTGTCAAAGATATTTTTCAGTCGGTCATAGCGGTCTTTGAAGTTCTGCGCTTTGATTTCCGCAGAGCGTACTTGCGCCAAAATCCCTTTTACCTCTTCGCCTTGCGTCCGCACACGTGCCTCAGCGAGCTGCAACCGTGCGCTTTCTACACTATGGTCGAGTTCCAAAATTGTTGTTCCTGCGCTAAGTTCTTGACCGTCATTGGCAGAAATTTTACTCACAACGCCCGGAACTTCCATGCTGAGTGATGTAATCTGGTCTTCCGGTTCAACGCGCCCCAAAGCGGTAATGCGGTTAATGTCGCTTGATTTGACGCGCTGGTCTTCGATTTTCACGGGAGCCGGTCCGTCGGCAGCTTTCGCGTCTTTATTACCGCAACTTGAGAGCGTAAAGACATTCAGCACGATGCAAGCAGAAATGCCGAGCGGAAGGAATATTTTTGTGGTGGTGTTCATAGTCTTGTAATAACAAAAAAAGTGATAGTGTATTTTTTACAATAAGAAATCAATGGTGCGCTAAAACCTCGCCGGCACTAACTTCGCGGGCAATGCCATTTTCAACTTCAATAACGCGGTGTGCATAAGGGCGAAGGCGCATATCGTGCGTAACAACCGCCAAAGCCCTACCGGAATCAGCTATTTCGCGGAGTTCTTCCATAACGATTCCGACCGATTTCACATCCAGCGCAGCCGTTGGTTCATCACAGAGCATCAGTTTCGGCTCGGTTACAAGCGCTCTGGCAATGGCTATACGCTGCTGTTCTCCGCCGGAAAGCATCTTGGGGAGTGACTTCACACGGTGCGACATACCGACGCGCTTTATCACTTCATGCGCCCGTTCACGCGCTTCTTTTTCGCCAATGCCTTGCAAGCGCAAAGGCAACATGACGTTTTGTTCAGCACTGAGCGGCGCAACGAGATTGAAACTTTGAAAGACAAAGCCGATATTATTCAGCCGAAGCGCTGCCATTTGCTTCGGATTCAGGTTATTGGTGTCCGTACCGTTGATATTCACAAGTCCGGTGGAAGGATAAATCACGCACCCAAGCAAGGAAAGAAGCGTGGTTTTGCCGGAGCCGGAAGGTCCGATGATGAGCAAAAGTTCGCCACGATTAACGTGCATCGTGGTTGGCTGAAGAGCCGTAATCTCCGTGTCTCCGGTTTTATAGACTTTCGATGCCTCGGAAACATGAGCAACGACGGGGTTTTGAGTGGTGGTCATGGTAAGTTGGTTACTTAGTGGCTTGGTTACTTGGTTACTTAGTTGCTTGGTTACTTGGTTGCTGAGTAGCTTGTTTACTTGGTTGCTTGGTGATTTGTAGTGGTTTCGGGCTGTCCGATTCTTATCGGGCTGTCCGATATTCGGTTTATGTGGCGTTGTGCGTGGTGAATCCCTGCGGCACTTGTATCTGTTTGATTTGGCGAACAACGTAGAGTGAGATAAGCGTTACAAAAGCAGCAACAGCGCCAACCCAGTTGTAATGCTGCAAAAGTCCGTCTGCGCCTTTGACAACGACAAATCCCGACAGGAACGTACCCATTGCACCGCTAAGTTGCTGCACCGAACTGGAGATACTCGTAAAACTTCCGCGCTGCTGCGGCAGCACCGTTCCTTGCACGAGTGCCATTCCGGGAATCATACGCCCATTGATGCAGATAAATAGAAATGTTGTGGTTGCAAAGACCAATACAAGCGGTGTTGCGGGTGGAAAGTTCGTCAGCGCAAGAATCGGAATGAGCGAAAGAATTGCCGCAACAATGTAAATTTTCCCTTTGTCAATTTTATCCGCCAAAATGCCGATAAGCGGTGATGCGACGACGGTTGCCGAGCCGCCAATCAAGTACATAAGTGGCACTTGAGCCTCCGAAACGCCCACATTACTGACCAAAAATGCCGTCAAAAGTGGTAAAATCGAAAATTGTCCGAGTGCAAGCGTGATAACGAGCGCAATAGCAAACATCTGGTTTTTGTCAGCAAGAATGCTTTGAATAACCTCCATTGGTGCGCGTTTCGGCGCGTTCAAATGTCCCGTTAAACTTGGAACAAAGAGCATAATAAAGCCTTGAACAATTACACCCAAGCCCACCAACACAAGGAACGGTGCGTGCCAATCCCACAGATTCGCAAAATATAATCCGCCCGGAACGCCCAAAATGGATGCCAACGAGAAGGATGCCGTTACCAAACCAAATGAGCGGGCGCGACGTTCTAAGGGAATCGCATCACCGATGATAGAAAATACCATCGTTCCTAAAAGCCCGCCAAACATTCCTGCAATAATGCGCCCCAAAAGTAACACTTGATAATTCGGTGCAAGCCCGCACACCAGCGTTGCAATGGTTACTCCCGCAAAAAGGAGCGTGAGAAGTTTTTTTCGGTCGAATTTGTCAATGAAAAATGCCCCAAGAAAGCCACAAATGCCTGCGGTGAAGATGTATGCGCCAACGGCAATGCCAAATTCCCGTGTGGAGATACTCCAAAGTTTGATGAGTTTTGGTGCAAGCGGCGGCATTATCATAAAATCCACAACCGCTACAAACTGCACCAATGCTAAGGTTGCAAGCAACAATATTTCTTTTTTTCCCGAAACCAACGCGGAATTCATAATTTCATCCTTAAAAGTGTAAAAATTACACGAACTTTCTTTATTCGGTTTTTCATTGCAGTTTTTTGGAATAATCCTTTAGTTTCCAGTGTTCATCGCGTGTAAGGAGCAATGCTCCCCGTAAATATTTTCAGTCGTTCCGACGTACAATCCCCGACAATACTTGCGCGGACAGTGCCGTTTTGGTCAATGTAGGAAATTTTGCATCCTTCTTCATACCCAAATTGTTCCCCGGCATTGCCGTCCCAATCCAGCATCACACTTGATTTGGGATGCTTTTCTTTTACCTCATTGCGGGCTAATCCGCGTGGTACAAAAAATGGCATTCCTTTGAAATAGGCAACGCGCAAAAACTGAAGATTATCACCAAACTCTTTTCTGAGTTGCTCTTCCCAAAGGCGCATCGTTACTACGCCTTGGCGGTCGCCTATCATCAGAATTGTTTGTTTGCCAAGAAACTTCGCGGTTTGTTGTCGTTCAAATTGGTCTTCCAATGCAAAATCACTGACGCGCTTGCCAAGCAATTTATCGCTTCGCAAAGCCGATAAAGCCTTGCTTTCATGCGTTGTCACCAGAATCGTTGTCAAAAGAAGCAGCACAGCAGCAAATGATAGTGTTGCAGAGAAACTAAGTAGAGTTGCTCGTATTTTCTTATTCATTGAGGTACATCAAAAAGTATGCTTAGGAATACAACCGAAATAAGTCAATCATCTTGGCGTAGAACAGATATTCTTTCCTGTGCCATGAACACCGTTAGACGTAATTACCGAAAGCAGCGTAAAGACTAGCTTTGAAGATTATTCGCTGCGCTCATTTTGGACACAGACAAGAATGTCTGTGCTACGATGAAGATAGTTCACTTATTTCACTAACGTTCATTAAGTTCGTGTAGTATAAACACTATCACTCAGAAAAGCCTACAAGCCGCACAACAACTTCATTTCTACGCCCAATCATCTGCGTCGGCGGATTGTAGTACAAATACTCAGCGTGTCCGGTGTGCGCAATTCCTTGCGCCTTCAATGAAGCAAATAAGCGGTCGCGGAGGCTATTCATCTCTTCCAAACTTGGAAAGCCTCCAATGCTCAGAGCAGCACCATACATCGGCTCGGTAGTGGAAAAAGCAATAAACTGTGAGTTTGGACGCGGCTTTCGGTTCATATCAAAATTGCGCGGCATCGTGAATGCCATTGTCCCGGAAAGCCCGTTATTGCTCGCTTGAACGTCCATCACCACTGGTGTCGTCATCGCAATCTGTTCGCCACGCTCGTTTCCGCCGAAAATATATCCGGCAAGTTCACGAAAGCCCCGATTGCGTATAAAGTTAAAATCACCCTCGCGGCTCTGAACGCTAACAGCAGCGCGGTTTACAGGCGGATAAAAACGGATTTCGCACTCACCGCGCCGCCCAACGACGCGGTATTCTTGTTCTTCGGTGGAGTTTGCCATATAGGTCATGTATGCTTGCCAGCCCAGAAACAGAGCCAGCGTAGCGGTGGTGAGTAATAACATTGCTTTCTTGCCTCGAAGCATGGTAAAAAAAGTTGTGGTAAAAAGTGAGGTGATTTGGTCATTATCAAAAACGACGTACAATACTTCTTTCTTAAACACGTTAATACTTGTACGATATTGTACAATTTTTTTTGTATTTTTGTTCAATTCTGAATCACAATAGCAAAATTATTCAATTTTGAACTAAATAACAAGAAAAATAATTCAATCTTGAACTTTTTTATTTTTTCCTTCGTTCAACACTGAACTACTTCATTATGAAATACGAACATATTATCAACCTCATGTCGCTGTGGCAAGAATTTGAAGAGCATGAGCAAAGCCAAGATATGAAGCGCTTTTCGGTATGGTTAAGTCGCCGAACAAGTAGCGCAGTTCAGCTACAAGAACGGATGAAAAGCGTTCTTGAAGTCGAGCAAAAACAAGTATTGAACAATCTTGCAGACGCTCTGAGAACAAAAGTTGAAAATCAATACCGTGAAGCTATGCCTGTTTTAGCCAGCAAGGAAGAGCGTGAGGAAGTGATGCACTATTATCGGCATTTACCCTTAAACTCGCGTATTTCCGCGCTTTTGACACGCATGAACCGTTTTGCCTCGTTTTACACAAAAAAAGCCTTTGCGGGTTTGGAAATCACCAGCGCTCAAGAATTTGGTATTTTAGCGTGTATTCAAGGCTTGGGAACGCCCACAAAAACGGAAGTCGCGCACTATAATCTTTTGGAAAAAACGACGGGAACGGAAATTCTGAAACGGCTCTTGAAACTGGGATTTATCGAAGAATTTGACGATGAAAATGATAAGCGTTCAAAACGGGTAAAAATCACCCAATCGGGCAATGATGTTATGGAAAGCGCTGTTCAGCGGCTTTGGGAACTGAGCGAAATTGTTGTGGGCAATCTGTCCGAACCACAAAAACACGATTTAGCGACAATGTTGGAAGAATTAGACCATTTTCACAGCAATATCTATTTTAACGAAAGTGCATTACAGCTTGATGAAATCATCACAAAAAATGTCTTGAAAATGGCTTAAAGCCTTGCTTATATCGCGGTCTTTTGTATCTTTGCATAACCCTTAACCTTTGTGCATCAGGGTAGAATATCACTACAACACAGTGAATACGGCATTCGTACCATTTATCAAGGACTTCGTTCATGGCAAGAAATCGAGAAATTCTTTCGGTTGAACTCAAACAATCGCAGTATCAAGGCGCATTATTGGGCTTGGCAGTCGGAGATGCTTTGGGCGCTCCGCTCAAATTTCGTCAGCGAGGCTCTGCTCCTGCCGTCAAGGAAATGACTACCGGCGGACCTCTCCATCTTGGCGTTGGTACATGGACAGACGACACCTCAATGGCTCTATGCCTTGCTGCAAGCCTTTTGGAGAAAAACGGGTTTGATGCTTTCGACCAACTTACGCGCTACAACAAATGGCGGCGCGACGGCTATTTGTCAAGTATCGGCATGGCGATTGACCTTAGTTCAACGATGCGAGCAGCTCTCCTCAAATTCGAGGAAACGCAAGCGCTCGAATGTGGCGAAAAAACCCGTGAATGGGCTGACAACGACGTAATTAGCCGTCTTGCGCCGATTCCAATGCTGTTTGCAAAAGAACCGAATAAGGCGATTGATTATTCCCGTGCTTCGGCAAAAACCACACACGGCGCTCTGCAAGCCCTCGACGCGGCGACGTACATGGGTGCAATTTTGACGGGCATTTTACGCGGAGACCCGAAAGACAAAGTTTTATCAGACCTCTACAACCCTTTTGGTGATGATTGGACCGACCATAGTTTTTGCGATGAAATTGCGCAATTAGCAACCGGCTCTTTCCGCGCCGATACTCCACACGCCATCACAGGTGACGGTTTTGTGGGAGAAACGCTGGAAGCCGCTTTGTGGGCATTTTATCGCTCGAATGATTTTGAAACCGGTGCGATTTTAGCCGTGAATTTAGGCGGCGATGCCGACACGACGGGCGCTGTCTATGGACAACTTGCCGGAGCGTACTACGGCGTAAATGCTATTCCCAAGCGCTGGCGCGATGTGATTGTGCAAAAAGACCTGATTGTTGCTCTCGCCGACAGACTTTGGAACGCCGCAAAAAATCGATAACCTCTGCAATACATTTTGCCCAATTTTCGAGAATTTCCGCTACAAACCAACATGACGTGGACAAAACGCGACACAATCATTAGCCTCATTCTAGCCTGCTTTGCAGGCTTTCTTTTTATCCCGATGCTCGGAACGCCGCATCTTTTCGAGGGTGTTGAAGCGCAAACAGCAGAAATATCACGGGAAATGCTGCTCACGGGCGTGTTTAGCCAAACACAATTCGATTTCCAACCTTCGTGGAACTATCCTCCTGTTATTCATTGGTTGCAAGCGCTTTCGATGCGTCTTTTCGGCGTGAATGCGTTTGCAGTTCGCTTTCCGTCTGCCTTTGCGGGTATTCTTACTTTACCGCTTTTGTATGCTTTGGGGAAATATCTCTCTTCGCCGCAATTTGGTATTTTGTGGGCAACCTGTTACGCGGCTACATTCCTAGCATCAGCGAATCACCGCACAACCGTAGTGTTCCCATTTGCGCAGATGTTCATCATTCTTGCACTGTGGCTGCTTTCGACGCATTATGCCCCACAACGCGGGAAAAACCTTGCGCTGAGACGTGTTGTCGGTGCGGGATTGTGTGTGGGCTTGGCGGCTATTTCTATCGGTATCGTGATTATTCCGCTTATTGCTACAATGTGGCTTGGTTATTGGTTGTTGCACCGAAAGACTTTTGATGCGCCGGTGACAGAAACAGCAGTATTCCTCGCTTGTGTGCTTCTTATTTCGTTTCTGTGGTTTGGCGGGGAATTATTGCAACAAGGTGTGCCGTTTTTCAGAGAATTTACCATGCTACAGATTCGTCAATTAACGCAAAACCCGATAAGTAACGATTTTATCAACGTTCACAGCCATTGGAAGATGCTCGTTTTCGGGTGTTTTCCCGCATCGGCGCTTATGTTTCCTGCTTTCCGCAAACAACGTGCCGACACTGCTCCTTTGCAAACCTTCAAAACGTGGATGCTGTTGTTGGGGGGGGGCTTAATACTACTTGCAATCATACTCCCTTACAAGTCTCATGGATTCTCTATTATTGTTCTTCCTGTCTCGTTTTTCGCTGCATATTCGTTGTTGGCTATTCTTCGCCAACAAGTCCCAATATCGCTTGGAATCAAGGTATTGACCGTTTGTATCGGTGGTTTGTGGATACTTGCACTGATGAGTTTACCGCTCTTAGGTCTTCAGATGGCTTGGATACAGGGATTTGAAACAATCTTGTCGGCAATACAGCAATCAATACTACCGTTCCCCGTGCGCTGGTGGGAAAATGTTTCGTGGAGTGTTTGGGAAATAAGCATTGGCGCGGCTTTGGGTTTGGTTATGCTGCTCATACTTTTTTTTACTGTTCGGAAAAAGCCTTTTGAAGCAGTGTTCACGCTGCTTTTCGGGACAACAATAGTATTTTTCACCGTCAATACTCGTTTTGTACCCAAGTATGAAGAGGCTTCCCAAGGTATGCTTGTTGAGTTTTATCAAAGCCACAGCAACGAAGAATGTTACATCCATACTCTTGGCTTCCAAAGCGCTTTGTCACTGTATTATTCCAATAAACAAGCCTCTGCTTCGGCTTCAGCACAAAATATCCCGCCGGAAGATTTTGAATCATGGCTTTTGGAAGCCGATATTGACAAACCTGCATACTTCGTGTGTAAAACACACGAAGCAAAACAATGGAGGAATCACCTACGGTTGGTGGAATTATACGAAAAGCGGGGTTATGTTTTTTTTAAGCGGGATGTGAAAGCACGGCAGAATCTGGCTCTCAAGCAAATTTTGCGGTAAGATTTTGGCAGCACTGTGACTTTTTATGACCAAATGTCTCTTACTTTGAGAATGGCACACAAAGCCGTCATTATTCACAGTTGGAACGATACAATTATGCGAACATCTTCCTTTGTAGCACCATTGTTGCTCATCCTTAGCACGATATGGATTTCCTGCACTCCCGTTGTTTCTCCAACGGAATCACGCCTTACTCAAACGGGCAAACTCGGTGCAATGAGCCGTTTGAGCTATTCCTACACCCTTATTATCAACGAAGAGCAACTGGAAATTCGCTTCGACAGTGTGAGTGAAGATTCGCGCTGCCCCGAAAATGCAGATTGCATCTGGGCTGGCAATGCTCGTGTACATTGTACACTAACAAAAAATTCTGTGCAGAAACAGCACATTGTGTTGAATACCTTAACTGCCCCACAAAGCGCAGTGTATCAGGGCTACACCATTCTTTTACAGGAATTAACACCACTACCGAAAGCAGGTGAAATCACTCCACAGAGTGATTACAAAGCGGGTTTGATAATTACGAAATAGAATTGTCAAGAGAAATTTATCATAGCCGCTCGTAAGTCATCTGCACAACACCTGTTTCCATCCAATGTTCAGCGTTTGTAAGACGGAATTTTGTCTCTCTGCCGCCCCGCGCAAAAAGCGGGATACCACCGCCCAACACCACCGGAATCACGGCTAAAATGATGCGGTCTATGAGGTCGTAATTGAGAAAGAGCGTATTAAGGTCACCACCGCCGACAAGCCAAATATCTTTTCCTGCTTGCGCTTTCAGTTCTTGCGTGAAGGCAATCACATCACCCGAAACATATTCAACGTTTTCGTTTGACAAATTCCTCGCAGAGCGCGTAAACACGTAGTTTTTCTTTTCGGGATAGGGATTTTCCACGCCATGCGCCCGCACAATGTCGTAGGTGCGCTTGCCCATAATGGTTGTGTCAATGGAAGCGTAAATGTCAGAATAGCCGTAATCAAGATTTTGAGCGGCATCCGGCGTGGGTAGCCAATCCAAGCTGTGGTCGTCGCGGGCGATGTAACCGTCGAGCGAGGAGGCAATGTAGAGAACAATGTTGCGCATGAAATAAAGGGAAAATATTCTAAAGAATCGTGATTTTACCAGCCTTCTGAGCCGGGTTCGCCCTTAAAGGGACCAACAATGTTTGACGTAATCCAACCGCCGTAAAAACCTCCGGGCTGAGGCTTCACCTGCTCTCCGTTCACGGTACACTCGTCAAGGGCAGAGGCATAAAACGCGACATGATTTTTGATTGCCGCAAAAGCAGCATTGGGATTAGGATAATACCACGCGACTTTTTCCGCTTTTTTCCCATCTACTTCCAACGAGAAATATTTCGCCGTGCCTTTCCATTCACAAAATGACTCTCCGTCTGCTTTTTTCAGGTATTTCGCCGCAATATCCTGCATCGGAATATAGTATGTCGGCGGATGACTTGTTTCCAAGACGCGCACTGCATGGCGAGTTTCAGCAATCAAAATACCGCCAAAACGCAAGCGAATAACGCCATTGACAACTTCTGTGCGGGGCGGACGAGGATAATCCCAGACAGATTCCTGTCCGGCTGCGGGTTTAATGATGACCGGTGCGGGCATAGTATTTTGGGGAAAAAGTGAACAATAGTTTTTTTGGAGAATCTGCAAGAAATGTGCCAAACATCTCCTTTTGTGCGATGAATAAAAATTGGATTTTATCCTAACTTGTGCTTATATTCTCGCCCATTGATGATGTATGCCAAATAGCTACACCTACAATAACTACATCCGTAACAACTACATCCGTAACAACTACGTCTGCATTTTTTTTTAGGAGGAATTATGCACCCAAACGCACAATGTATCACTACATTTTACGAAGCCTTCGCACGGCTGGACGCGCCTAGAATGGCGACCTGTTACCACCCCGAAGCAACCTTCACCGATGAAGCATTTATCAACCTCAACCACGACCAAACCGTTGCAATGTGGGCGATGCTTTGTTCTCGCGCAAAAAATTTCTCTTTGACATTTTCAGGCGTAGAAGCCAACGACACAAGCGGGAAAGCGCATTGGGAGCCGATATACACCTTTACAAGCACAGGGCGTTTGGTGCATAACATCATTGATTCGGAATTTGAGTTCAAAGACGGGAAAATTTGGCGGCAACGCGATTCCTTTGATTTTTACCGTTGGTCGCGCTTGGCACTCGGACCGCTAGGAATAGCGCTGGGTTGGACGGGATTTTTGCGGAATAAAGTGCAAGCAGAAGCACGAAAAGGATTGGATATTTTTATGGCAAAACAAAAACAATGAGCAAGCTAAACCCCGCTTCATTTCTTGATTTTCCGACAAATTCGATGAATAATTTGATTTTCACAATTTAGGAGACACTATGCCCTCAATCGCTTCACCTCATATGCGAGCAGCAATTATTTTGATTAGCTGCCCCGACCAAACAGGCATCATTACTGCTGTTACGGAGTTCGTTTATCGTCATCAGGGGAACATCATTGACCTTGACGAACACGTAGATTTTGAAACGGGAACGTTTTTTATGCGCGTGGAATGGGACTTAAAAAACTTTACCTTAGACGATGATGAGATTCGTGCGCATTTTCAGCGCTATCTCGCCTCGCCTTACCAAATGAATTGGTCACTGTATTTTTCGGATGTAAAGCCCACAATAGCGCTGTTTGTCTCGCAGCATCTTCACTGCCTTTACGATATTTTAGCGCGGTGCGAATCCAAAGAATGGGATGTGAAAGTTCCCGTAATTTTCGGCAATCACGAAGTCGCCAGACCTGTGGCAGAGCGCTTCGGAGCGGAGTTTCATTTGCTACACATTACAAAAGAAAACAAGCGCGAACAGGAACAGAAACAAATTGAAATTTTGAAGGAGCATAACGTCGAACTTGTCGTTTTGACGCGGTATATGCAAACACTCAGCAATGATTTTGTTGCAGAGTTTTCCAATCGCATCATCAACATCCACCACTCGCTTCTGCCCGCATTTGTTGGTGCAAAGCCCTATCATCAGGCATATGACAGAGGCGTAAAAATTATCGGTGCGACAAGCCACTACGTTACGGCGGAACTTGACGCGGGACCTATCATCGAACAAGATGTGGTGCGCATTACGCACAAAGATTCGATTCAGGACATGATTCGCAAAGGGCGGGATATTGAGAAAGTGATTTTGGCACGTGCCGTGCGCCTCCATATGCAGCGCAAGGTGCTGATTCACCATAATAGAACGGTGGTTTTTGTGTAAACAAAAGCCCCCAAAACATTACGTTGAAAGGTTACGCGAGACTCTCAATTCTTCTTGAGGGTCTCGCTTTTTTTTTATTGATTCCGCGCAAAAAAAAGCCCTCAAAACCGCACCATGACGGCATTTGAGAGCCTTTTATCAATCCCGCCCTAATTGTTATTTCTTCGGCAAAAGCAGCGCCGGAATTCTTTCCTGCCCCTTTTCCCAAGTATAGGCTGTTTCAGAGGCGTTTAGTTGGCTTGTGGATTTTGCCGCCACAGGCGCTCGCCCGTTTTCAATGAAAAACAATGCAGCGCGAAGCGAGGCTTCTTGCGGGTCACCGAAATCCCGCGTTACATCATCTACGGCGGGAATATCGGGCGCAAAGCCATTGATAAAATCTGCTTGCCCTAGAGCATTGGTATAAGCAAAACTAATCGGTAAAAGCATATAACCCGATTTTTGATGAATGACGATATTTGAGCCGACCGGCTTTCCGAAAGAACGCGAACCAACTGTTTTTACGTCAATATACGGGCGAAGAGCATTTATCGTCAATTCGCTGGCAGATGCTGTTTGCTGCGTCATAACAACGAACAAGCGTGTTAATGAAAGTCCGTTTGATTGAGAAGTCATTGCAAATTGCTGATTGTTCGGGGCATACCGACTATTGTATGTCAGTCGCACATACGGTGTACCGCTTAATTGCGAGGCTATATGGCTGCAGAGAACTCCTGCTGTTGCAACGGAGCCGCCCCCATTATAGCGCAAATCCAAGACTAATTCCGTCACACCGTCATTTTTGAGTGTAGCAAATGCCGTCTGTAATTCATTCACGGCACTTTGTGTAAACGATGTCAGCACAATATACCCAACTTTTTTTCCGGCAACAGTGTAAGTACGCACAACGGGAACAACAATCTCATTAAATACACTACGCATCAATGTTACAGTCTTTCTCGTCCCGGAAGCATCTTCTACTACAAGCGTCGCCGTCATTCCCAGATTAGCAATCATACTATTCCAAGCACTGACCGTGCCGGGAATGGCAGCACCGTCCACCGAAATTAAGCGCATACCACGCTTAATCCCTGCTTGGTCTGCACTTGAACCACCGAGTACGCGCGTAAAGCGAACCTCGCCCGATGCGGAATAGATAGTGCCAAAGCCAAAAATTGGCGAAGATGTCCCCATCGTCAGCCGATTGTAATACCCGACTCCGTCTTGAATAATACCACTAAAACGGTCTTCGGGGCGTGCAATAGTGAAGTTCAAGAGAGAATCAGGTGTTGGAAAAGATGATAACGCAAGGTTTTCCGGGACTCTCGAATTCCAATAATAAATATCACGCATTCCAAGATAGAGAAAATCCGATAAATTCAAATTTGCTGCGTTAGTATTACTGTAAATATCAGTAATCCTTCCACCACTAAACCACTGCGTAGCCGTTGTTTGCTGCGTAGTTGTGGTAGTTGTAGGCTGTGTCGGTTGCTGCTGTGTACAAGCACTAAAAAATACTGTACAAACAATTATCGCAGCTACAAATCCTGTGCGTATGGTCATAGTCCGTAGGTAAACAATTGTGAAACAAAGAAGGTATGCTATAGGAAATACTTTCGCAAAATACAGAATATTTCATAATATCCCAAAACAACAAAAGCCGCATAAAGACATTACCTATGCAGCTTTATCGTTATTTTTGATTGCATTAGATTTTATTTATGAGGAGCAGTGACTTCCGTTGAAGCTGTCGGCTTTTGTTGGTCATCGCAATCGCATTGACGAAGGCTGAAATACGTTACTGCCGACACAGCCAAGACGATAAAAAGCGGGAATACTACGCGCGGCACAAGTTTGCTCGGGGTTGATTCTACTGAAGCCATAATGTTTAGAAAATAATGTGGAAAATACGTGATTGTATGCTGCATTGAAAGGGAATTGCAATTTTGGGTGCAAGTTCAGCCACAAATGTATTGAAGTTTTTTCTTTCGCACAAGTCAAAACAGGCTTTGCAGCAAGATTTCTTGTCAATTTCCGCACTTTTTTCGGAAGAGAAGGCACTCACCGAAACAAACACTATGCAAAAAAATAAGCGGAGCAGGCTCACCAACGTTTTGACATGAAGAGGAGTATGAATCCCGCCATACCAAAACAACCCCTAAAAACAACAGCAAGCAAGCACAGCAAGCCACACTCCGCCTATTTTACTTGTCGTTGGGTAGGGCAATATACACATTTTCTCTTTTTTGCGTAAGTTGCCATTAGTCAGAACAAAGCATGACCAAAAGTCATACTTCAAACACCCGTTCAACGCTGCTTTTTTCACTCTTTTTCCAAATAATGTCCGTTTTTTCTCCCTCGCCCCTTTCTACGTTTGTGGAAGAATCCCAAGCAATCGGCGTATTTGATTCCGGTGTCGGCGGATTAACTGCCGTGCGCAAACTTGTCAATATGCTCCCAAATGAGCGCGTTATCTATCTTGGCGATACAGCGCGAGTACCATACGGAAACAAAACCGCCGCTACGGTCAGCACCTATTCGCAAGAATGTGTGCAGTTCCTTCTTCAGCGCAAGGTAAAACTTGTGATTGTGGCTTGCAACACCGCTTCGGCACTTGCCTTGGAGAGTGTGCAGCAGATTTCTTCCGTACCTGTGGTGGGCGTGATAGCTCCTGCGGCAGAAACAGCGCTCAAACAAACGCGCTCAGGAAATATCGGCATTATCGGCACACGTGCAACCGTCCAGAGTGCGGCGTATCAAACCAAAATCAAGCATTTATGCGCCTCCGAAGGCATTGAACGCGAAGTGCGCGTCTTTGCCGAAGCCTGCCCGCTATTTGTGCCATTTGCCGAAGAGGGCTGGCATTACCACCCCGCGACACGCCTTGTTGCAGAGGAATATCTTGCTCCACTCAAAAAAGCGCAGATTGACACCCTGATTTTGGGCTGTACGCATTATCCGATGCTAACGGACGTAATCCAAGACGTGCTGCCAAATGTGCAGCTTATCAATTCCGGTGAAGAGGCTGTTTCGGTTGCCGATGCAATTCTCCACGAAATGAGTATTCATGCGGCACAGCGAGGCATGAACCGCATTGTCGAATGTTACGTTACCGACAAATCCACAGCGTTTATGAGCGTTGCAGAACGTTTTTTAGGATTTCCGCTTGGCATTGCCGAAGAAGTACGCTTAGGGAAATAACCGCAGCGAAACACTCCAAAAGCCGCTTCAAATCTACACAACGCGGTTATACAGCCAATCGGGGACGTGGCGAAGAAGCAACGCCATTATTCGCCAGCGCTTCGTAATATAGACGTGATCACGCTTTTGGTGAATTGCCATAAAAATCTGCCGTGCCGCTTTTTCAGCGCTTGCCGCCCAAAACATACGGTCATTCTTTGCGGTCATGGGCGTTTTGACAAAACCGGGTTTGATGTCGGTGATGGTGATATGCGCGTCATTTTTTACGGCATAATTTCTCAGCCCTTGCAGATAATTCGACATATAGGCTTTCGAGGCAGCATACGCAGGTGCAATGCGGTTTCCACGCTCTCCGGCAATCGAAGAAACTCCGACCAAATGCCCTTTGCGGCGATTCAAAAAGTGGTGCATGGCAGCCGTAGCCAGCGCCGTAAACCCTGTCACATTCACAGCAATCGTGCGCTCTTCCCGCTCCCATTCCAGCGAATTACTATTCTCTCCAATCGCAGCGTTCAGCACGACAATATCCGCACCGTTCATACGTTCCAGTAATTCCTCGAAAAGCCTGACAGAATCTTGCGTTTGAGCAATATCCATTGGCTGCACAAATGCTGTACCGCCTTGGGTATTGATTTCCAGTGCTAACTCTTTCAGCAAGTCTTCGCGCCGTGCGGTGATGCCAACGGCAAACCCCGCACGAGCAAAATCCAGTGCCAATGCCCTTCCGATGCCTGTACTGGCTCCAACGATAATGACGTTTTTTGTGGTACTCATACGATAACGCAGATTGAAGGTGAGCAATTAGTTTTTGACAATCGTCCGAATACTCCGCCGCCCTGCTTGCTCAACTACCAGCAAATATGCGCCATTGGGGACATCTTCCAACGAAAATACTTCTTCGGTTTGCGAGGCTATTTGGCTACGAATCATTTGCCCTTGAGTGGAATACAACGTACAGACCGCACCAAGACTAGCGCCTTTCACCCAAACCGCCTCAGATGCGGGATTGGGAAAAACATCCAAGTTCTCATCCGCCGCAGAGCGCACGGAAACTGCTGCCGGATCTTGCCGCACCAACACCTCAAATGCTGAGGTAGCAGCACGATTATTAGAATCCACCGCTACCAAAATCACATTTGCCCTTCCCGGTGCAACTGCCGTCAAACGCAAGGCAGAAAGTCCGCTTGGGCGCACCTCTCCGGTAATGATTTCCGCACGAATTAAGTTTGGTTGAAAGGATGTCGTTGAATAAAACAACGGCGAACCGCGTTCATTTGCAAACACACGGCTGGGAAGCCCGTCAGAGCGCAGCGTTGGCGTTTCAATTTCAATTAAACTTATCGAACCGCTTGTCATCACGGCATTTTGGATAGCATTGAGAATAAAAGGCTGCGTCGGCGCGGTGTAATTGTCGCGCAGCGTAACAGTTACAGTGTTTTGTGTGGTACTCGGATTCACCAAATATGCCTGTCCTGTGTTTGGGCGTGGCGGCAAGAGGCGAATGGACAAAATACGGTCGGGATTGCGGCGGAAATTCACCCGTGCCGGAATCAGAGCGATTGAGCCTTGTGTCTGCCCTTGGTCGAGGAAAATAAAATTGGTAAATGCTCCCATATTATTCAGCGAAAGCATATTCGTTCCCCAATCTTCCTGCAATTCCGTGTTGGAAAACGGCTGCCCCTCAAGGCTGCGGTATTGAACATCCAACACCACCAACGCCGCACCGCTTGTATTGGAGCGGGTTGCAATAATAAACACCGGCTGAGGTGAACTTGCCGAAAATGCTCTCCGCTCGGCAATAGGCGTAGAAACGCTCAAGGAAATAATGCTTGCCGTTGTAGAAGTTGATACACTCTGGGCATACAAGGAAAAAAGCGAAAAAGAAAATGCAATAACGACACTCAGGCAGAAAAAACGCATCATAACGGTATGGCGAAAAAAGGTTGTACAAGGTAGATAAACGGGGAGCAAAGATACATTTGCCTTGTTGCATTGCAAAAGAAAAAATCGGGCTGGCTGTTTCCAGTACAACCAGCCCGACAAGAATATCTGAGAACGACGGAAATTTTCTCACCGTCTTGCGGGCTGTCCACTTCTTCGTGGGCTGTCCGCTTTTGTCCGCTTATTCTCCACTTCGCTCTTTATGCAAGGCGTACTCTTTGGCGCAGTATTTTTCCACAGCCGGCAGCGCATCCTGATTGCCGCGTTCATGGGCTTCCCAAAGATCGCGGAAGGCTCTGCCCTGCAAATTCATCTTGACACGCGCCAGACCGCGCCAATACAAGCCCTCGTCGCTGAGATTGTCGTCCCATTCCATCGCCCGCGACACATCACGCACCGCTTCGGTAAAATCATTTACCCTGTACCGAGAAATGCCGCGTTGCAGCCAGACTATCGGGTTATTGCTTTCCAATGAATCGGCACGAGAAAAATCCTCAATCGCTGCCCGATGCTCTCCCGCCGAAGCCCGCGTCATACCGCGCAGAAAGTAACTTCCGGCTTGCCCGGGAAAGAGTTCCACGAGTGTGTCGCACAGCGCCACCGCTCGCTGAATATCCCGCTTTTCCAGCGCTTGCTCGAAGCGCTCCACAAACTTCCCGCCCAAACGCGCGTCGTTCACCACAAAGGTCAGCATCCCCCGCGAACGGCTCTGCAAGCGGCTTTGGGGCTGCGTTTTGGTGGAAATGCTTGTGGGTTCGCTCAACACCAAGGCGGTCGGGTCATAAATACGAATCACACGCTCCGGCACAGGCTGTTTCAGAATGGCAGGTTTGATAGTCGTGGTGTCGTCGCTTAGGACGGCTTTTGCTCCGCCGCTGTCGGCATGAACGTAATAACTCATCATTTGCGAGCCGTTGTACCGCAGCGCCACGTGGTAATCACCCGATTTCGGAAACACTGCCCGCACACGCACAATCTTGCGGTTCAGCGCCGTGTCCAAAAAACTGCTGATACTGATATTTTGCGCTGTCAAGCTATATTCCACGTAATAATCCTCCACTTTGCCTTGGTAAGCAGCAATACTCACGCTTGGCGGCACGGATACCGTAAATACGGCAGCACTATCGGTCGTGATATTGGTGTGCTGTGCATCGAGGATTTTCGCGTCGTAGCGGCTGTATTCGCTTTCGGGCGGGAGATTCAGAAATTCCCGTTCGGTGATAGCTTTGGCGAGGAATTGTTTGGCGGTGTCGCGGGCGAAGTGGGAATGAATCGCCTGTTCGGGAGCAAGCAAAAACCAGTGTTCATCCACATTTGGACCTTCGTCTGCCCACGTACAATCCAGCATCCACCATTTGTTTTTGATACGCACCGCATTCCAAGCGTGTCCGAAAGCGCCTTCGCGGCGCATGATGTGACGATTGCTCATTTTGACGCTTCCGCCGATGGTTGCGGATTGAAAGCCTGCTTTTTCTGCCAGAGCGTGGAAAAGCGCACTATACCCCGCACACACGCCAAAACCGCGCTTCAGAACTGTGGCTGCATCTTGAATATGATGCCCTTTTTTGGTGAAAACTTGGAGCGCTTTTTCAGCCTCTTTCAGATTGGCGTAGAGCTGTTTCAATGCGGCTTTATGCTCTTTGGTGTGGTTTGCTTTTGCAGCGAGCAGTTCTTTCAGCGCACGGTCTTTTTGTGCTGACTTCCCTGCGGTCTCCCGTCCGGCAGGTTTCATAGTCTTTTTCTGTTTTTTCAGCGTGCCAATTTCCGCCGCAAAGGTGCTTTGCCGTTTATCGTAAAAATGCTCTGCTTTGCTAATGTCCCAGTTGCACTGCGCCTCGCGGCAGATTGCTTGGTAATAGGGGTAATCGTAGGAGATATTGTGCGTTACCCAGCGAAAAACAGCCCGCGTTTTTTCTTGTTCGGTTTTGAAGGGTTGGGTGAGGTGCGTGGCGAGCGTTTGGAGGTCGGTAGTTTTTTCAGACGGCGTGGCGAGGGCGTGTTTATCGGCTTTGGCGTAATCAATCTTCGGCGCATGGTGTCCACGCTGGGACATCTGGGCAATCACACGGAAAGGCAGACAAGAAACGGCAACAAACGCAAGGGTGCAAGCAAGCGGAAATACGCGGAGCAGTTCGGGATGGAGGGCAGCAAGAGTGAGCATAGCAGGCGTTTTCGGGCAAGTGAAACAATCACGATTTGGGAAAGACGCACCCAAGAAATATGCCAAGCCGCGCCCACGCCGAAAAGTGTCAGAAAGGGCGTGGTTGTGGGCTTTAATGATGCCCGAAGTGTCAGATTTTTTTCACAGTCAGGGCTTGACAGTGTGAGGGAAATTGCATAGTTTTAGGGGTAATGAGGGTAGAGTGTGGAGTGGCATGGTTTTGTCCCGTCCTGAAAAAAGTTGACAAATTATTTCTCAACTTTTTTTTTCACGGAGCAGCTTATGCCGGAAAAACGTCGAACAGTGAAACGATACAGTG
>JALONG010000002.1 GCA_025455065.1 Candidatus Kapaibacterium sp.
ACGCTTTGCCACGATGGTTGAGGCATGGACAATTTTCAAAGAACAATCCTCTAAGCCCCATCCCAGCTAGCTTTGCAGACTTGTGTGCAAAGACTAGCCTTATCGGATGTTGCCCAAAATCAACATCAGGACAAACACAAGGCTTTGAGCCACCTCTGCGGTTTCATCGAACATCATGGCAAACTAATGACGGCGAATTACCACATCATTCCGTCATAGCGTTGCAGCAAACGCAAGACGGCTATCTTTGGATAAGTACACACGAAGGTTTAACACGGTTTGACGGCAGACGTTTTGTTACCTATAACAAACTCAACACACCACAGATTATCCAAAATTTTTTCAACAAACTGACTGTTGATAGGAAAAATCGCGTTTGGGGGGAAGATATTGAGCAAAATATTCTGCTGTATGATAATGAGTTATTCACGCGCCTACCCTTTGACAGTGCCGGAGCAAAAGCAAGCCTACATTGCACATTTATTGACACGTTCTCACGATTCTGGGTCGCAAAATCGAATGGGTTATACCTCTTTACAGGAATTCAGAGAAAAAAAATTGGTCGCCCTGTGGGATTCCCCTGTGATACCATAACAGCTATCGCGCAGGATTCAAGCGGTATGTTGTGGTTCGCCGGAAAGGGTGTACTTGCTGCATACAACGGCACATTTCGGCAAACTATTTATCTTCCTGATGCTTACCGTGCATCCTTTGTCCATTCCTTGCAATGTAGTGCGGACGGTACGTTATGGCTTGTCGCCAAGGGCAATCTTCTTCGGTGGAATCATCATTCATGGCAAATCGTACAAGAAATCACCGACCTTGCCGACAAAATATTCTGTTTAGATAAGCAAGGGCGTGTATGGCTTAAAGCGCGTAACGGTCTGTGGTTTGGGCTGCCCGGTCAGTGGCAGTCCTTAACACGCAGCAAAGGGCTTTTAGAAGAAAATGTTCAAATGCTTGCTGAGGATAATGTCGGTGGGATGTGGATTGCTTATTTCAACAAAGGCTTGCAATACCTGAAAAATAGTGACTTACAGGTTTATACCTTAGAAAACGGTCAATTATCAAATAACTCTGTACGTTCTCTTTTGGTTGGGCGTGAAGGCGAAATCTGGGTGGGTACCAACAACGGTGGACTGAACCGGCTCCGACGAGGCTCACTTCAAATGTTGGATAAGTGGAGCGGTTTGCCGCATGAGAAGGTATTCCCTGTGATGGAAGCACGTGATGGTGCGCTTTGGGTGGGAACTAGCGATGGTGGCGTTTATCGCTTTTTTCAAGGGAAGGTGCAGAATTTGAGTGAAAAGCAGGGCTTAGGAACAAGCATTGCACGGAGTTTGTATGAAGATAAGCAGGGAAATATCTGGGTTGGAACCAGCGGCGGTGGCGCGCACTTGATTAATGTTCGTGCATGGAAGATTCAAGAATCCTTACAAAATCGTCATGGGCTGACAAATAATACAGTATTCAGCATCATTCAAGACAAACGTGGTACGCTTTGGTTTGGAACAGAGGACGGGCTATATTATCGTACTGCTGCTCCGATGCATAAATCAGGTAATCAAGGAATGAAGCTGCATATCAAACAGATAACAACGAAAGAGGGTCTTTCCCACAATCGCGTACGGTGTTTAGCACTCGACAGTACAGGAGCAATTTTGGTCGGGACGGCTCACGGATTGAATCGGATAGACACAACGGGCAAGATAACCGCGTACACCGATGCCAATGGATTACCCGGAACAAACCGTATTTTTGCCTTGTACGTTGCGCCGGATTCGACGATTTGGATAGGAACGTTTAATTCGGGGTTAATTCGCTTCAAAAATGGCGTATTTACGCATTTTACGCAAGCACAAGGACTCTTTGACGATGTTGTCTATGCGATTGCTGAAGATGAGCAAGGACGATTCTGGATGTCGTCGAATCGTGGTATTTACTGCGTTGCAAAGAAGGTGCTGGAAGAATTTTCCACAGGAGGGCTTCCGCGTATCACGTGTAACGTTTTCAATAAATACGACGGGATGAATGACAACGAATGTAATAGCGGCTCTACGCCGTCTGTTTGGCGGCTTAGGAATGGTCGCCTTGCTTTCCCAACGCTTGGTGGAGTGGCATTTATTCAGCCGACGGCTTTGATAAAAAATACGTTGCCACCACCAGTGCTGATTGAATCGGTTATGAGTGATACAACTCAACTGTTGCCAAGTCAAGAACGTAGGTTCAATGAGCCTTTGACAATCACTCACACACAAAATCATCTGGAAATCCGCTTCACGGCAACAAGCCTTCTTGTTCCGGAAAAAGTTCGCTGCAAATATATGTTGGAAGGGTACGACAAACAGTGGATTCAAGCCGAAGAGCGTCGTGTAGCGTATTACGCTAATCTTCCTTCCGGTGCTTATAGATTTCGTGTGATTGCGCGTAATAACGCCGAGATATGGAATGACAAAGGCGCACAACTTGAGTTGAAAATTTTACCGCCATGGTGGTCTTCGTGGTGGGCGTGGAGTGTATATATTTCAGTTGGAGTGAGTATCGCTTACGTGCTGTTGCGTTATCGAGACCGCCAACAACGGAAAATACTTTTGACAAAACAGCGTGAGCGTGAAGCGGAAATTATTCGTCAAAAAAATGCGGAATTGGAAGAAGCAAATGCTGAACTGCGGAATTTGAATGAGGAGAAAAACGAGTTTTTGGGTATTGCCGCGCATGATTTGAAAAATCCGCTTGGAGCTATTAATATGTTTGCAGAAATGCTCCTCAACGATGATGAATCCATCACGAATGAAGAGCGCCGAATGTATTTGGAAACAATGAAAGCATCGTCGGAGCGCATGATTGCTCTTATTGGTAATTTGTTGGATGTGAACGCTATTGAACGCGGAGGGTTTACCGTTAATACAGTCCATATTCCGATTGCTCCCTTTGTACTTTCGTTGGTGGATTTGTACTGCGCGAGTGCAGAAAAAAAATCTCTTTTACTGCACTGTAAAATTGATGTAAATTCCGATACATCTGTCCTTGCCGACGAGCAAGCATTGATGCAGGTTTTGGACAATCTCGTCTCCAATGCCGTGAAGTATTCGCCGCAAGGAAAAAACATCTATATTCGTTTAATACCAGGTATCAACGCTATTCGTGTGGAAATTCAGGACGAAGGTCCGGGCATTTCTTCGGAGGACATGAAAAAACTTTTTGGCAAATTTGCCCGCCTTTCTGCTCGTCCGACAGGCGGGGAACACAGTACCGGTCTGGGCTTGAGTATTGCCAAAAAAATGGTGGAAGCGATGAATGGGCGTGTATGGTGCGAAAGTGAGTTGGGCAAGGGTGCGACGTTTATTGTCGAGTTGCCGTGTACTCCGAATACTACTCTCAACAAAGCATGAAACACATCCAATATATAATCCAAATAACTGCACCGTTTATTGCACCGGAGGTCGTGAGTAACCCGCCCACGTTGCTGTATCAAAAAGCGATTTTTCTGGTCTTGGCGTTGATGGTTATTACCGTTTCCTCATTTGGTAGTATTTTCTTTTATGCAAGTATTGATGCGGCGGTGCTTGCAGTGTTTTCGGCTATTATTTTCTTGACCTGTCTGCTTTCCTTGGGTGTACTCTATTTTTCTCGCAATATCCACCAAGCAGCTAATATCCTTGTTTTGGGGCTGTTGATTGCCAATACGGCAGCCGTATTGCAGACCGGTGGAATTTTCTCCATAATTATCTTCAGTTTTGCCCCTGTTGCAATACTGGGACTTGTTTTTTCTCATCGGCGGAAAATGGCGCAGATTGTATTTGTGTCAGTGGCTATTGTGCTTGTATTGATGATTCTTGAAGCTAACGGTTTCACACCAAAGCCAGTCTATAAAATTCAAGAAAGTTGGTTGTGGTTTGGGAGCATAATGATTCTACTCATAATTGGTACGGTTGGCACTTTTTTCTTTTTGGATGCTATTAGGGAAAAAGCATATGAGCAATTGGAACAGGAACGGAATAGCGTCGAAGAGCGTATTTTGGAAGCAACGCAAAAACTGCAAAATCAACAACACCAAATTTCCCTCATCAACGAACATCTTGAAGAACGGAATACCGAGTTGCAACAAGCCATCCAGACCGCAGAAGCCGCACAAAAACTGCAAGCCGATGTGTTACGCAACATAGACCACGAAATGCGTACACCACTTTCGGTAATTCTGGGGTTTGCAGAAATTTTACACGAAGAAGTTACCAGTCAAAACCCGGAATTGGTAACATTCGTCGAGCAGATTTCTCATGCCGGAGAAAACCTGTTGGGTATTTTTAACAATGCAAAAATACTCACCACTGTCGAATCAAGCGATTTTGCGCTTAGTCCCAAAACCACGATTCTACCATCCTTGCTGCAGCAACTAACGGGGCTGTTTCATAACGAAGCAGTGCAAAAAGGTCTTGCGATATCGTGTTCGTGGTCGCCGGAGTGTGAAGAGCCTGTGTTGCTGGATGAAGAGTACGTGCAAATCATTCTGCGACAAGTGCTTTCAAACGCGGTGAAATTTACCAAACAAGGTTCGGTGCAGCTTCAATGTGCTGTTCTGAGGTCAAAAAGCGGTAAGGGCAGTGTGCTGGAGTTTCGTGTGATTGATACGGGTGTGGGTATTGCAGCGGAATTTATGGACAAAATTTTTATGCCTTTTCAACAGCAGGATGCAAGCACCACAAGGCGCTTTGGCGGCTTAGGGCTTGGGCTTGCGGTGGTCTTGGCAATAGTGAATGCGATGAATGGCAAGGTTTGGTGCGAGTCTGTTGTGGGAAAAGGTACGACGTTTATTGTGGAATTGCCGCTTGCAGAATAGCTATTTGCCAAATAGCCGTAATTGCGTATTTTATTAGAAAGTTTGCCTTCTCATCAGATTGCTTGCTATTATTAGGGTAGATGCAACAAGACGCAACAAGTGATGAAGAGGTTATACCTCATAGATATGGGCTTCAGTTATTGCGCCATGAGACATTCTCTCCTCATCTTGCTTCTCCTTTTTGTTGCTGTCGCTGTACATTCTGTTGCGGCACAGCATTTGCCAATGTTTATGCCCCCGCAAGAACAACCTGCAACCCGCACTGCATTTGACCTCCATCCCCAAAAAAGCATTGCGCATTACATCCGCCGCACGTGGCAAATGGAGCAGGGGCTTCCGCAAAATTCCGCCCAAGCGCTTTGTCAGACACGCGACGGTTATTTATGGATTGGCACCGAAGAAGGCTTGGTGCGCTTCGACGGAGTGCAGTTTACCGTTTTTGATGTGAATAATACCCCCGCTTTGGGGGCAAATACGATTCAGGCACTCTGCGAAGACCGCAGTGGAACGCTTTGGATAGGCACAAACGGCGGCGGGGTCTGTGCTTACAAAAACGGCGTGTTTACCTCATTTACGAGCCGTGATGGCTTGTCCAACGATTTCGTCAGTTCCATTGTTGAAGACCGCACCGCAAGCGGCAAAACGGTGTTGTGGATTGGTACGTTGGGAGGTGGGCTGAATCGTATGGAGATAAGCGGCAACGTGCCTGTTTTTACAGCCTACACAACTGCAAACGGGCTAACGCACAATATCATTTTCAGC
Source organism: Candidatus Kapaibacterium sp. (assembly GCA_025455065.1). GTDB lineage: Bacteria > Bacteroidota > Ignavibacteria > Kapaibacteriales > UBA4661 > PH2015. The sequence continues at coordinate 5,600 of JALONG010000002.1, forward strand.
CTTATTCAATCCCACACCGGAGCGCTGTGGATAGGTACAAACGGTGGAGGGGTGAATCGGTATGAACAGGGCGTATTTTCTGCCTTAACCACAGCCAACGGGCTGTCCCGCAATCAAGTCCGTTCTCTGTGCGAAGATAGGAACGGAGCGCTTTGGATAGGAACATTCGGCGGGGGCTTAAATTGCTATGCCGACGGCAAAATGACTGTCTTTACCACAAAAAACGGTCTGCGGCACGATATTGTCTGGTCGCTATGCGAAGACCGTAGTGGTGCGCTTTGGATAGGAACATTTGGCGGAGGGCTTAATCGTCTCTACAATGGCGTAATGAGCGCATATACCGAAAACAACGGACTTTCAAGTAACCTTGTGCGATCCATTTGCCAAGACCGCGAAGGTGCGCTCTGGGTAGGAACAGTGGGCGGTTTGAACAATTTTGCTGACGGGAAATTTACAACCTACACCACCAAAGACGGCTTGACGCATGATGTGGTGCGGGCTGTGCTTGGAGAGCGCTCAGGAAGCGGTATATGGGTTGGGACATTTGGCGGTGGTGTTAATGTCTTGACAAATGGTAACGTGCCAAGTGTCAAAAGTATCATTACTACTCGCGCCGGAGGACTTCCGACGGACATCATTTATGCACTGTTGGAAGAGCGAAACGTTAGTGGAAAAGCGGGTGCCCTCTGGATAGGTACAAACGGCGGCGGATTATGCCGTGTACAAGGCGGCAAAACAACGACGTTTACAACAAAAAACGGTTTGACCAACGATGTGGTTTTTACGCTGTTACAAGACAAAAAGGGCGTTTTGTGGATAGGAACGGTCGGCGGTGGGGTAAACCGTTACGAAAACGGTGTATTTACGCATCTGACCACACAAGAAGGGCTTCCGAGCGACAATGTGCGAGCATTGCTGGAAGATAGGAATGGTGCTGTTTGGATAGGAACTGTTGGGGGTGGTATTGCACAGTATTTCGAGGGGAAAATCACGGTTTACTCCACTAACGAAGGGCTTTCCAACAACACCATCCGCTCATTCCACGAAGATGAAACGGGTGTGTTGTGGGTTGGTACGGTTGGCGGAGGGCTGTGCCGCTTCAAAGACGGCGTGTTTCGGGCAATCACCACCAAACATGGGCTGTTTAATGACGTTATTCACTCCATTGTGGATGACGGTTGCGGATATTTCTGGATGTCCTGCAACAAAGGGATATTTCGTGTCCTGAAGCAAGATTTGAACGCCTTTGCCGACGGCACAAAAAAAAGTGTTACAAGCGATGTGTTCGGCACATTAGACGGAATGTTTAATGCCGAATGTAATAGCGGCAGTCCCGCAGGAATACGCGACGCACGCGGGAATCTTTGGTTTGCAACGATGACGGGTGTTGTTACGGTGAACCCTCGCAGTAACGGGCTTGGCGGGGGAATGGTACAGCCGACGGTCATCATTGAAGCGGTGCAAGCAGACAGCCTTCGGAGAGACGTTTCTGCGCCGCTCACGGTGTCTGCGAATGCTGAGAACATCGAATTTCATTATACCGCCACAAGTCTGACTGCGCCTGAGCGCACGCGCTTTCGCTATATGCTCGAAGGCTTCGACAAAGAATGGGTTGATGCAGGGAAACGGCGTGTTGCCTATTACACGCACTTGCCGAAAGGGCGTATGTACCGCTTTTGTGTACAGGCGAGTAATGGTCAAGGGCGCTGGGGAAGCGGTATGGCATCAGTGGAACTGACCTTGGAAGCAGCATTTTGGGAAACATGGTGGTTTTATGCGCTCTGTGGGATTTCGCTGGGGGGATTGATTATTCTTGCCGTGCGTATGCGGATTGGGCAGTTTCAGCGTCGTGCGAAGCGCTTGGAATCTCTTGTTTATGAGCGTACGACGGAGCTACGCCAAAGCAACGAAGAAATTCAACATCATCTGGAAGTGCTGGACAAACAATCGCAGGAAATTGAGAGTGCAAACACCGTTCTCCGCGAGAAAAACCTTCAACTTGAGGCGTTGCACCAAGAAAAAGACGAGTTTTTGGGTATTGCCGCACATGATTTGCGGAATCCTTTGGCGAGCATCAAAATTGCGGCTGAACTCATTCGTAAAGCCCGTTCTGTGCCGTCTGGAGAAGGAATTGTTACTGAGCAGTTACACAAAATTGAGATTCTGGCAGAGCGTATGACGGGTATCGTTTCTAATTTCTTGGATTTGAACGCTCTAGAATCCGGTGCAATGCAGGTCGGTCGTCAGGAAGTAGCTCTGCGTCCGCTTGTGCAGGAAATCATTGAGGAATATCGTACCAAAGCAGCAATCAAACATATCACAGTTATTGCCGATTTCCCGGAAGCCGCTCCACTACTTGTGTTGGGGGATAAACAACTTATCGAAGAAGTTTTGGAAAATCTGCTGTCCAACGCCGTCAAATTTTCGCCGCACGGGAAACGTGTCGTTGTCAGGATATGGGATAGCGGTAATGGGAAAAGGGCGGAGAACGTTGTAGAATCTTCATCTCCTGTTCCTTATCCTTCATCCGTGCTTCGTATCGAAATTCAGGACGAAGGTGCGGGAATTTCTGCCGAAGATATGCCGCTGTTGTTCAAAAAATTCACCAAACTCGCCACACGTCCGACAGGCGGCGAACACAGTACCGGTCTGGGACTCAGCATTGTCAAAAAGATGGTGGAAGCAATGAACGGGCGCGTTTGGTGCGAATCGGAATTAGGGAAAGGCGCGACATTTATTGTGGAATTGCCGCACGGGAGTGATATTTTGTGAATGTTTTGGGGAGGATTGCCGATACAAAACCGTGATTTTCTGTTGGTATTTCTCCACAGAACTTTCTATTTTGTACCTACCGCATCTGCCAATATTCAAGAACACAAGCAAGTGGTTTTGCGGTGGTAGTATTGCGCTGTCAATCCATTGTTCTGTGTATCACGCTATGATTCGGCAAAAGCCCCCGCTTATCTTTCCATTCATACAACCAAGCAGACTATCGCTTCAGGGGACGCTTCCCTTAGCGGTAATCATGCTTATGGTCGCTTGCGCACATATCATTCCGGCTGTTGCGCAAATCTCCGAAATTGATTCTTTGCTGCTCAAACTTCAATCTGCCGAAAAAGCCTCTGCCACGGCAGACACCGCATATATTCGCCTTTTGAACCAACTCGCCTACCGCTACGACGGTTTCAAAACCGACAGTGCTATGTTCCTCGCCGAAAAAGCCCGCTCGTTTGCCGAAAAACTTGGCGACAAGCGGGGTTTGGCGCGTTCTTACATCAATATCGGGAACATCAATGAAACCAGAGGGCAGTACAATAGTGCGCTGAAGGCTCATTTGCAGGGTATTCAGATTGCAGAATCTATCGGCGATAAAAGTTTGACTGCCAGAGGATGTAACGGTTTAGGAATTGTCTATTGGGACAAAGGCGAGTATCAATCAGCATTGCAGAGCTATTTGAAATCACTGCGATTGTATGAAGAACTCAAAGACACCGTGAACACTGCCCGTGCGGTGAACAACATCGCTATTATCCACCAACAGCAAAATAATTTCAAAGAAGCAATGAGGTTTTATCGGCTTTCCTACGACATTGCGCACAAAGGCAGAGACAAAAAATCTATCGCGGTGGCGGCAGGAAATATCGGACAACTGTTTTATCTGGAAAAACAGTACGATTCGACGCTGGCATACATGGAAGAATCGAAGGCGCTGGCATTGGACATCAACGATAAACATACGATTGCCGCACGGATGACAGACATCGGGGAAGTGCAGCAAGCAACGGGAAAATACGACGAAGCACTCAAGAATCTTTTTGCAGCGCTGCGCATCAAAGAAGAAATCGGTGAATCAACCTACATCATCAATTCGCTCCAATCCATCGCTGTTACGCTTGCCGCCGCAGGACGCGCCCGCGAAGGTCTGCCATATGCGCTTCGTGCTGTGGATAGTGCGCAAGCATTGGGCGCAAAGTCGTATTTGCGGGATGCACTGCGAAATTTGGTAACGGTCTATGATTCCCTCCGAATGTACAAAGAAGCATACCAAACGCACCGAATCTTAGCCGATGTGCGCGATTCCTTGATAAGCAGTGAGTCCTTGCAAAAAACGCTGCAATTACAAGCAGAGTTTGAATCGGAGAAAAAAGACAAACAAATTTTGCTTTTAACTAAAGATCAAGAATTGCAAGCAACAACGCGAAATATGCTCATTGCGCTGGGGATTGCCTTGGCACTCGGCATTGCAGCGCTGTATGCACGGTTTCGTTTGAAAGTTTCGTCGGAGCGGCAATTACAAGCGCAGAACGCAGAAATTTTGCGCCAGCAACATCTTTTAGAAGAGCAAGCCGCCGACATTGAAACAGCAAATACGGCACTGCATGAGAAAAATATCGCACTGGAGCGGCAGCAAAACATTTTGGAAGAACAAGCACGAGAAATCGAAATTGCGAACTCCGAGCTTCAGGAAAAAAATCTTACGCTTGAGGCTCTGAACCAAGAAAAGAACGAGTTTCTCGGAATTGCCGCACATGATTTGAAAAATCCGCTTCAGCAAATTATCATGGCTTCGGGGACTATTGCGCGGTATTATGACCGTATGAGCGATAACGACATTCAGCAGCAAGTCCATAATATGGGCGTTGTGGCGCATCGCATAACGGAAATTGTGACAAATTTGCTGGATGTGAACGCGATAGAACGCGGTGGAATGACCTTCACATCGCGCAATTTCGACATTCTGCCGATTGTGCAAAATGTTATTCAGAGTTATACTGCTTCTGCAAAAGAAAAAAATATCACGCTACACCTTCATGCAGGAAGATCATCAAATCTTGTTTTTGCCGATGAACAAGCCACGCAGCAAGTTTTGGATAATCTCATTTCTAACGCTGTGAAATACTCACCACACGGAAAAAATATTGTTGTCCGCTTGAAATCAAGTACAGAAGTGGTTCGTGTAGAGATTCACGACGAAGGTCCGGGTATTTCTGCGGAAGATATGCGGAAGTTATTTGGTAAATTTGCACGTCTTTCGGCGCGTCCGACAGGCGGTGAGCATAGCACAGGTCTGGGTCTCAGCATAGTAAAAAAAATTGTAGAAGCGATGAACGGGCGTGTGTGGTGCGAATCGGAATTGGGAAAAGGCGCAATGTTTATTGTCGAACTTTCCTGCTTTCCTGCTTCCATTTAGCACAAGGCATACACTTCGCTTTTTGTGAAGGACTTCCACACATACTTTTTCCGCATACCCTACATATTATTTATCCGCGAAATGAAATATCTTTTACCGTCACACGCAGTTCATCTTCCATACACTGAGATAGAGCGCCTACGCAGACTCTATATGCTTGCTTTGGGCGTTATTGCACTGTTGGCAATTATGGGACAAATTGCCGTACAAATTGTCTTGCGCAACGACGAGACCAATGCCAGAATTGTCAATATCGCAGGCAGACAACGGATGTTGAGCCAAAAATTGTGTAAACTTGCCGCGCAGATGAGTTTTATGGAGCAAACGCCTACCTCGGCTGCGAAAGAGGATTTTCTCGCTTCGTTGTTGCTGTGGCGGCAATCTCACGCCGCTTTGCAGTATGGTGATGTTGCGCTGAAAATTTCCGAGGGAAAAATCAGCGATAGTGTGAAAGCGATGTTTGTCCGCCTTGCACCGACCTTTCTCAGTATGGATGCGCATTGTCAAAAAATACTCTCCCTTGCTTCCGATACGGCACAACGTCCGCTCATGCAGCATGAAGCCACGCTTCTCTTTCGCTATTCCAACGAATTTTTGCCACAGATGAACGCGATTGTGTTTCGGTATGACGAAGAATTTCGGGCATCTGTGAGGCGTTTGGAGATTCTCGAAGGTTTGCTTTTTGGTATAACACTGCTGGTATTGTTTTTGGAGGCAGCGCTTGTCTTTCGTCCCGCTGTGAAGCATTTACGCGCTTCGGTGGAGGCGATTGAAGCAACGAATAAGGAATTACGCCATAGCAACGACATTCTCGTTCGCCAGCAAGCCGTCTTGGAAGACCAAGCCGTCGAACTTGAGGCAATCAACGTGAAATCGCAGGAACAGTATCTTGAGTTGGAGCGCTATAAAACTACGTTGGAGCAGCAAAATCGTGAATTGGAGCAGCACCGAAGCGCTTTGCAAGAGCAGATGTTTGAGACGGAAAGGATGTACAACGAAGTACGTTTGGCTCGCCGCGCTCAATCGGAATTTCTGGCGAATCTTTCCCACGAAGTGCGTACGCCCTTGGCTGCGGTGATTGGTTTTACGGAAATTATTCTTGCGGATTTTATCACCGAAGAGGGGAAAGTGTTTGGTAATCGGGTGTTGCAAAGCGCAAATATGCTGCTTTTGCTGATGAATGATTTAATTGATTTTGCGCAAATTGAAGCGGGGCGTTTTGAAATTCATGGTGAATTGCAACCGATTCGTCCTGTCATTGAGGAATTGTCTGCTTTGATAGGTGCTGACGCGAGGGTAAAAGGGCTTCAGATGAATGTGGAAATTGCGCCGGAAGTACCGAAATTGCTGATATTTGACGCTGCTCGTGTGCGCCAAATTTGCTTTAATCTGCTCAGTAATGCTGTCAAGTTTACAGAAAAAGGTCGGGTTGATTTCCGCATATCGTTTAATGCTGCGACAGGAATGATGCGGTTTGAAGTCGAAGATACCGGCATTGGAATTCCCAATGAAGACCTTGACCGCGTGTTTGAGCCGTTTATTCAACAAGATGGCTCTCAAACGCGCAAATATGGTGGTGTTGGTGTCGGATTGGCGTTGGTACAGCGCATTGTGCGGCTGAAAGGCGGTACTGTTACCCTTACCAGCGAACTTGGCAAAAGAACGCTCGTTGTAGTAGAATTGCCCCAAGAAACACCAAAAGAGAGCGAAGAATAACCAATGCAGTGCAATATATTTCATACTATCTTGACGTTAAGTCCAAAACGCCATTACCGACTGTTTCAACGGTTAGTCGTGGTGCGATACTGCCTGCAATGGTGCTTCGCAATGGTGTGTATCATTTTGCCCTTGTCAGAAATTTTGGCACAAACGCGGATGCCCCCAGAAGCGCTATTGCTCACCGAAGCGTTGATGCTCACCGAACAAGATTTGGAGCGCGATGCCAATCTTTTGGGTATAACGGGTGTTCGCGGAGCAACGCTCTACACAGCGCCTTGGCGGTATTCTCCGGCGGATTCACCGGATTTTTCTTCTCCGACATTGAACGACAGCGCTTGGAAACGTCTGCCGTATTCAATGTTTTGTGCTGACACGATGTCTTGGAAGGTGTGGAAAGGTGCGGCATGGTTTCGTTTGCGGATAAAGGTTTCAAAAGATCTCCACCGCCGTCCGCTTGTGTTGGCTACGCCTTCAGTTGGCGCAATGGATGTGTATTGTGATGGTGTGCTGCTCGGGACGCTGGGGCGCGTCGGCACAAGCGCCGAAAACGAAATCCTACCAAATTATGCACGAAGTAGTATCCGCATTTTTCCACTGTTACCCGATTCCGCACGAGAATACACGATTGCTGTGCGTTACTCATGTTTTAACCATAACAGCTACCGACGCGCTTTTCTAGGCTGGCAACCCGCGCCAATGCTGGGGATGAATATGGTCGTAATGGAAGAATCATCATGGCAACTCTATCGAAGCCGCGTCCAATCGGTGTTGGTGGAGTTTGGCGCATACTGCATTGCGCCTTTGTTGGCGTTTGTGGTGCATTTGCTGTTTTTCTTGCTCTACCGCTCGGAGCGGAGCAATCTTGCCTTGGCGGTATGTAATCTGATGTTGGCAATCGCGGCATTTTTGGGTTTGTTGTTATTGCATGATGTTGGGCAGACAATTAAGACGATATTTTTTGCGAATATCCTTGTGCGCTCTGCGATAAGTTTTGCATTTTTAGCGTTTGCCTATTCGCTGTATTATCTCTTTTTTGAGCCGCCGTTTCCCCGTACAAGGTATGCGATAATTGCGCTCACGGTCGTGGGGCAAATCTTCGCCTTCCGTCCGCTTTTTGTCGAGCCGAACTCTCGGTTTGCCAATGCGCAAGGTGTTCTGGTGTTGCCGTTATTGTATAGTTTGTATCTTGCTGTTCGCATAATGATGAAAAAGCCCAAAGGTGCATATACACTGGGGGTTGGAATCATCATTACCTTGATTGCCGTGGCGGTGGAAACCACATTGGAATTGCGCGGAGTAGTTTTTGCGGCACGTCCGCCGCTTGTGGGCTTGATGATTCGTATGAGTATCTTTTTGTCATTGCCCATAGCGCTCATGCTGTCTATGGGGCAGCGTATCGCCGCTCAAACACAAGAGCTGACAGACCAAAATGAACTTCTTGAAAAGCAAGTTGAAGAGCGCACGGCAGAACTCCAAGCTGCAAATGAAGAAGTTCATCGTCAATTAACCATTTTAGAAGAGCAGTCCAGAAATATTGAGTTGGCAAGTGCCGAATTACAAGAGCGAAACAAGGTTCTCGACCAACTCAATACTGAAAAGGCAGAACTCATCGGCATTGTGGCGCACGATTTGAAAAATCCGATAAGCGGTGTTCTTGGTTTGACGGAGGTCTTATTAGAAGAAATTCCCAAAGAAGGTTTGGCAGCACAGATTATTGAGCAAATTTCCTCGACAACAGCGCGAATGTTACAGTTGGTGAAAAATTTGCTGAATGTGCAGCAGTTCGAGACAGGAGGAATGCGGCTTCAGATGACTGAATGTGATATGATGCCTCTTCTCGAATCCATTCTCTCGGCACATCGTCACCATGCCGAAGGGAAAAATATTGCAATCAATGTACTGCCAACATCAACAAGTACAGTCGTTTTGGGCGATGAACAAGCGCTCTTGCAGGTGTTCGATAATCTCATTTCCAATGCCGTAAAATATTCCCCGCAGGGAAAAAATGTGTTCATTCGCCTGAGCAGGCACTCTCAAGACAGCAATAATACTGAAGCCACACACAAAACCAATGACCAGGGGCTAATGACTAATGACCACGCAACTAAGCACCAGGCAACTAACCACCGCCTACGCATTGAAATTCAGGATGAAGGAGAAGGCATTACTGCTGAGGATATGAAAAAAATATTTGGTAAATATGCGCGTCTTTCTGCACGTCCGACCGCCGGAGAAGATAGTACAGGTTTGGGATTGAGCATTGTGAAATCATTGGTGACCGCCATGAATGGTGATGTTTGGTGCGAGTCTCAGCCACAACAAGGAGCGACGTTCCTAGTGGAATTGCCGTTAGCAGAGTAATCCTATGGTTCTCGGCAACCAAGGTTCTTCAGCCAAGGTATCAAGCGAGAGTATGCCTTCTTGGGCAGGCTCTTGCTTCGGAATGAGAGCTATCCGCGTGAGAGGTAAGGTTCTCGCACCTGACCAGTTACCTTTCCTTGACGATGATACACTTCTTTGATGCAATACACTGAATTTGGATAGAGGTTCTCACTATGAAAACTCCATTATTCTGATGAAATCAACTATTCGGAATCATAACTATTCAGGTATCGGTAAAAACAGTGAGAGTGGGAGGGACGCGGACTTCAGAGGACTTGAGAGGACGAAGAAGGCTTGAGAAAAAACCTTACGGGGGCGCTCCCATTCATGCGTCTGTTCCCTGTCGTCTCACATTCTTTGAAGTCATTTTGTCCTTTGAAGTCATTTTGTCCTTTGAAGTCCTCTTGTTCTCTCAAGTCTGCGTTCTTTGTATTGCATACCTGAATAGTTACTCGGAATCTTTTACCACCAAACAATTCATGGTTTACCTTTTTAAACAATATCTCCGCAACCGACAAACCAAGCACCAATGCGCTTCAGCCTATTGGCGAGGTGTTTGTTGTCGTCTTGTTTGGAAGGCAGGTTTGGTGTTGTTGTTATTGCAGGTGTTTCGACAATTTCCAGTAACAGCGCAATCAAATGTGGCACAACAGTACCGCTTTCAAGGCAAATTAACGCTTGCACAACAAGAAGCGGAAAAAGCATTGCTGACACGATTAGAACGTGCGCGAGACACCGTGCGTGTAGAGATTTTGGATTCGATTGCTTGGGTGTATCGCGGAACGGATTTTGGTCGTGCAATGTATTACGCCCAACAAGCTGCGCAGGAAGTTGCACGCTTGGGTTTTCCTCGCGTACGAGCAGAAAATAACAATTACATCGGCATTATTCATCGGAATTTAGGGAACTATCCCAAAGCAATGCAATCTTTTGATGAAGCACGACGTATTGCCGAGCAGTATGGTTACAGACGGGAATTGGGCTATGCGCTGAATAATATCGGCGAGATTTACCGTTTTCAAGAGAAATATGCCGAAGCACGGGATTATGTTTTCAGAGCGCAAAAAATTTTTCTCCAACTCCGCGATACAAGCGGTTTGTACTATTCAGCGATTCGTCTGGGGGAAATAGCCCTGAGTCTTCAGAGTTACCCACAAGGATTGGCATACTTTCAAGAGGCAGAGCGGTATTCCCTTTTAACGCATAACAAGGTTTGGGAAGCAGGTGTGCTGAATCGTCTTGGACAGGTGCTACGTTTGCAGAAGCAGTACCAATCAGCACTGGAAGTTTTTTTGCGAGCCTTAGCGATTGCACGGACATTAGAACACGATGAAGATGAACAATCACATATTTTGATAGAAATTGGGAAAACACATATTGCCGTAGGAAGTACGGATTCAGCAACTCTATACTTGAAACAGGGATTAGCCATAGCAGAAGCAATCGGTATCAAGCAACGTGTCTTAGAATCCTCAAAAAACCTAGCGGAAATTTTTACCCGACAGCGCAGTTACGAAGAAGCATTGCGGTATCGTACCTTACAAATGACAATGAAAGACTCCCTGTTTTCTGAATTAGGGCGGCGAGAAATCGAAAAAATTAGCGCACGGTACGAGCTTGAAAAGCAGCAAAATGATATTGCTGCTTTGAGTGCAGCTCAAAAACAGGAGCGTATTATCAGCACCGGCTTAGTGATTGGTGTGATGTTGCTGCTGGCTGTTGCGTTACTGCTGTATCGAAATGTTCGAGCCGAACAACGTGCAAACCAAGAAATAATGCGCCAGCAGGAGGTTTTGGAGCATCAAGCGTTGGAAATTGAAACGACCAACACGACGCTGCAAGAACAAAATGAGGAACTTGCTGCGCTGAACACCGAAAAAACAGAATTGATGAACATTGTGGCACATGATTTGAAAAACCCGATTGGAGCAATCCATGGGCTTGCAGACTTGATTACAAGCGGTATGGTACAGGAAAAACAAGTACAGGAAACGGCAGAGCATATCGCGATGACAGCAGAACGAATGTTGCGGCTGGTGACGAATGTTCTTGATAGTTCAAAGTTTGAGGCAGGGATGACCCAACTTGAGGCTGTGGAATTTGACATCATTCCCGTTATTGAACTGACGTGTTCTCAATACCAAGCAGCAGCCGAAGCAAAAGGCATTTCGCTTCATGTTGAATCTCATGGTGAATCGGCTCTCGCATTGGCTAATGAACAAGCGCTCATACAGGTTGCTGACAATATCATTTCCAATGCCGTGAAATATTCTCCGCAGGGAAAAAAAGTGTGGGTGAGAATTTGGAGCAAGAATGAAGAGTATTCGCCAATGCTCAATGGTGATTCGTTCAATAACCAAATGACCAACGACCAAAAAACAAATGGTAATGTCGTCCGCATAGAAGTTGTGGATGAGGGACCCGGTATTTCGGAAGAGGATATGAAAAAACTCTTTGGTAAATTTGCACGCCTCTCTGCCCGTCCCACAGGTGGTGAGCATAGTACGGGTTTAGGGTTGAATATCGTAAAAATGCTGGTCGAATTGATGAACGGGCGCGTGTGGTGTGAATCGAAACTTGGGTACGGCGCAACATTTATCGTGGAATTGCCGACGAATGTCTCGTAGAAGAACAAAAAATATATCCGATTGGAGGCGCTTAGATGAGGTACAAATGGAGATGCTGTCATACATGAAATCACAATTTTTTATTTTATTTCCACTGCGCAGATGCTTGACCAAGTTATCGCATACTTTATGCCGGAAGCGCTGGCACACGATACCGTATCAGCGGAGAATCAACGTGCAAGGTTGATTATTTTGGCAGCCGGCATCATCATTGTTCTGGCATCCTCCAGTGTTGTTGGGTATGCTGTGTATGGCGCATATCTCCTCAGTGTTTTAGCATTTGCAGCTGTTCTTTTGAGCATTGCTGCATTGTTGTTATTGCGATATAAAGCCAGCCTACAAGCCTCGGTTATTGTGATGATAGTAGGTTTATTGGTGATATTGTTTGGTACAATTCTGTTCACCGGCGGAGTGCTGTCACCGCTCATTTTTTCTCTCTATGCGCCGCCCATTTTCGGCTTGCTATTTTTTGACAGAAAGGTCATGGTGCAAATTTTTGCCGTGTGTGTGGTGTTTATTCTTGTGGTCATTGGATTACATTGGCAAAGAATCACGTTTCCTCTTCTGTATCCTGCGGAGTTACACGGTTATTGGCAAGGTGTAATCTCCATTCCATTGTTGATAGGTGTTATCGGTGCATTTTTCTTTTCGGACACTGTTCGTCGTCAAACGCTCGCGGTATTGCTGCACGAGCGGGATTCTATTCAAGAAAAAGTTCAAGAAGCCACAGCAGTTTTACAAGAGCAGCAAGAGAATATAAGCCGCATAAATACTTCTCTCGCCGAGCAGAACGTTCAACTGCAAAACGCGATTCAGGAAGCGGAAACAGCAAAAAAATTGCAAACTGATTTTCTCCGCAATGTCAGCCACGAGGTACGCACGCCACTTTCTGCGGTGTTGGGTTTTGCGGAAATTCTGCAAGACCGCGCCCATCCTGACGACATGACGAGTAAAGAATTTATTGAGCAGATTCACCTTGCGGGGCAGAATTTGCTGGATATGTTCAATAATATCTTAGCCCTTTCGACGATTGAAGCCTCTGGTGTGGAAGTGACATACGAACTGGGGCATCTGCCGACGTTATTGCATGATATTGAACGTTCTCTTGCTCAGAATATCGCACAAAAAGGGCTTGCACAGAGTATAACCTGGACAAAAGAATGTGAAAAACCCTTGCTTATTGATGCCCACAATATCCGAGAGATATTGCGGTATTTGCTTGCCAATGCAGTAAAGTTCACCGAGCATGGTACAATCACTTTGCACTGCGAACTTGCTCTCATGCCCGATACAAGTGACATTCAGAGCCTTCGTCTGAGCGTACGAGATACGGGAGTCGGTATGGAGCAGCAATATTTGGAGAACCTTTTTCAGACGTTTCGTCAGCAAGACGCAAGTAAAAATCGGCGTTACGGGGGATTAGGTTTGGGACTGTCAATCGTCAAACGGCTTGTGGATGCGATGCACGGCGTGATTCGCTGTGAATCAGTTGTGGGCGAAGGTACAACGTTTATTGTGGATATTCCCCAGGGCAAAATAAAAAAACTACCAACCAACTGAAAACCGCATGATTACTGTCGCCGAAGCAAAACGTCTTGTGCAGCAGCACATTCCCCAACCAACGATTATTGCCCAAAACCTTGCAGAAGCCTGCGGATTCACGCTTGCAGAGGACATTACCGCCCCCTTTCCCTCACCAAGATTTACCAATAGTGCAATGGACGGCTTTGCGCTGCGGTTTTCGGCATCCTTCGCAGAACATCATGGTGAAGTCCGATGCACGATTGTTGGTGAAAGTGCAGCAGGGAAGCCATTTCAAGGCACGTTGCGCGAAGGGGAAGTCATATCCATCAGCACCGGTGCAGTCGTGCCGGATGCTGCCGATACGGTTATTCCGCAGGAAGATTGTGAGGTGAGTGGCGAAGTGGTGCGCATTGTCAAGCCCTTTCGCAAAGGTCAGTGGGTGCGCCAAAAGGGTGCAGAATATGACGAAGGCGCATTGGTTCTGCGTTCAGGGACGGTCTTGCGTCCGGCGCATTGTGCCTTAGCAGCGCAGCTTGGCTTACACACGCTTCCCGTGTATGCCGCTCCACGGGTGGCTTTGCTTGCCACTGGGCGCGAAATTTTTTCAACAAGTTCCGCTCAACACGCTGCCCCCAGACTACTTGACGAAGGGCAGATTTATGATGCTAATACGCCCATGCTCCAAGCCGCCGTGCGGGATGCCGGGGCAGAAGTGAAAATGCTCCGCAGCATAGATGACACGTTGGAAGCCACACTGGAAGCGCTTTCGGAGGCTTCTGCGAAAGCTGATATTATCTGCACGACGGGTGGTGTGTCGGTTGGCGAACATGATTTTATCAAACAAGCTGCACAAATACTGGGCTTTGAGACTATTTTTTGGCGCGTCCGCCAAAAGCCCGGAAAACCACTTTTCTTTGCAAAGCGTGATAATACCTTGCTTTTCGGCTTGCCCGGCAATCCCGTTTCGACCTTGATGTGCTTTTTGCACTATGTCCGCCCGACGATTGCAACGCTTCTGGTGCGCAGTGCAACGTGGCAAACAATAACGGCGCGAATGAGTAAAAGCCTCGTTAATGTTGGGGGACGGGCAGAATTTCTCCGTGTTCGTTTGGTACATGAGGCTGAACACCCAATGCAAAGCGCTGTTCCGCTTGACAAACAAGAATCGTTTATGCTGACATCGCTCACGGATGCAGACGGATTTGTGTTTGTGGATGTTGATGCAAACCTGAGCGAAGGTGCGCCGATTGAGGTAATGCTGTTTTGAGCTAACTGTTTGTGTCATATAGGACTTTCGCAAAACCATACTTTTGAGGCAAGGGGTTGAAACCCCTTGTTGCGTAAGTCATTGTTTAACAAGGGGCTTTAGCCCCTTGCGACTTGTTTTTGCGAAAGTCCTATCATAAATTTTTGACGCAGATTTTCATGATTCAACAGATTATCATGATTGCTCAAAAACAAACAACAAAACGAAAACTATCTCGAAAGCCTCTCAAAATCAGCGCAATCAGTTTAATCATGACAATCTGCGTCAAAGAGTGAAATAACAGTCTCGTTTTGATATGATGGCTACTTGACAATGTTTTGAGGCAGGTATTATGCAGTTTTTTTACCAAGCAAAAAGTACGTTTTCATCATGCCGCGTCCTTTGATGTCAATAGAGCCGCGCTCTTCAAAGGTAAAGGTTTTTTCCAACAAACCTTGCACCACTTCGGAGCAGTGAATCTTCCCCGGTTCTCCGTGTGATTCCATACGCGAAGCCACGTTTACGGTGTCGCCCCACAAATCATAGGCGAATTTGTGCTGTCCAATAACTCCTGCCACAACTGTTCCCGCATGAAGTCCGATGCGGATTTGCAGTGAAAGTGCTTTTTCTTCGTTAAATGTTTTCATTGTTTGAAGCAGTTCCAATGCCGTATATGCTGCACATTCGGCGTGTTCATCGCTGCGCTGCGGAGCGCCGGAAACTGCCATGTAGCCGTCGCCAATGGTCTTGATTTTTTCGACATTGTGTTTACGCAAGACATTATCGAAAACAGTAAAAATTTCATTGAGCATTTGTACAAGCTCTTCCGCCGACATTCGCGCCGCAAGCGTCGTGAAGCCTACAATGTCAATAAATATCACGGTTACGGATTGGTAGGTGTCGGCAATAAGTTTTTCGCCGTGTTTCATGCGCTCTGCTATCGGCGCGGGAAGCATATTAAGCAAAAGCTGCTCGGAGCGGTGGCGCTCGGCATCAAGTGCTTGATTGGAATAGAGCAGTTCTTCGTTTGCCGATTGCAAATTATCCATCATGCCGTTAAACGCATTGATTAAGCCGCCGACTTCGTTATCAAACGCTCGAATATGAAGCCGCTGCGTCAAATCTCCCGCGCCGACGCGCTGCGCAACGGAATACAAGGCAATGATGGGTTTTGCCAAACGCCGCGCAAAATAAAATGCACCAAGCGAAGAAATAAACGCTCCCAAAACCCCGATAAACAGCAGCACTGAACGGCTGCGATTGATACTTTCTTGCGTTGCGCGAGTATTTAGCGCCAACATCACCTCGCCCAAACGTTCTTGATTCACCACTGCAATTATCGGCACAGTGGCAATGGCAATATCACCATTCAGAAAAACGTGAAGAAGCGTGTCGGGCTGCGTGTTGGTGTAGGTGCGGACAAAAGGAAGAAGCATAGATGGGGTTTTGGTGTAGATGCTGTCTCCTGTTGCATTGCGAATGATGATGCCCTCGAAGTTGGATAATTGCTCAATTCCCTGCATGGATTTTGCTAAAAATTCACGGTCATTGAACGCCACGCCTCCGGCGCTTCCCGCAGCAGCGAGTTTCCCGATGGCTTGGGTTTCCTGCAATACAAACTCATCCCCACTTTCTTTTTGCTGAAGAGCTGAAGCAATCACGTTCAGTGCCGTTAATGCTACAATAAACAGCAAAATCAACGCTGAAATTTGTGCGCTGATTGACCACGAGGCAATTACGGAAAAGCGAGAAGTCATTCTTGGGAATTTGAGTATAGAAGAAAACAGAGCAATGCGAATATAGGAAAAAACTTGCACAATACAAGGAATCATGCCATATTGAGGCGTTGCCGAAATGTTTCTGTTACTCTGATTTTTTTACCATGAATACCTGTTATTGCGCAAGTATGATTCTTCGGAGCATTGCAATCTACATCGGTTGTGGGCTTGCGTTTGTGCTGGCACCCGCATCAATCGAAGCCCGCCAAGATAGTACCCAAGTTTCTGACACAGCAAGCAAAGAGGCATTAAAGAATCTGCTGGATAACTACCTCGACCTCTCCGCCGTCAGCAGTGTGGATGTGGGCGGTGTATCGCGTACACAACAAACATCGGCAAAAAATGCTCCCGCAACTGTGATAACCATTACTGCCGAACAAATTCGCTTACGCGGCTATACCTCGCTGACGGATGTTCTCATGGATTTGCCGGATTACAAAATCGAAGGTTTGGCAGGTCAAGAATCCGTGAATCGCGTGAATGTGCGTGGAGTTTTTGGGCAGGATAAATTTATCGTTCTTTTGGACGGAGTGCGTATTTCCTCGCCAACGAATGAGTTTATGCCGCTTTTGGAAAATTATCCTGTGCATTTGGCATTGCAAATTGAGGTGATTTACGGACCCGCTTCGTCGCTTTACGGTGCAGATGCAGTAATGGGCGTTATCAACATCGTTTCCAAGCGTTCTTTTGATATGGACGGTGCGGTGGAAGTGCAGGCAAGCGGCTCCATGTACAATCGCTTCAACGGCAATATCCTTGCGGGGTTTAAGCTGAATGAGCAAGTAAATATCATGTTCGGTGCGCAGTACATGACCGACCAATTTCCCGATTTGCGGCAGTTTTATCCCGACGATTACGGGCGTGAAAATACGCTGCAAACGGGCGTGTTCCCAACGGCATTTGGCACAATGCGCCCACAAAAGCCCATCAAACAACAGTGGGCTTCTCCGATGACGGCTAACGCCCAATGGCTTAAAGTCGAAGCGGGAGGATTGACGATAAACCTGCTCCGAAGCCATGCGCGGGCAACAACGAACTGGGGCTATCCGCAATCCAACGCTGTGTACAACGACGACGTGTTTTTTGCACCCACCATCACAATGCTTTCCGGCACATACCAAACCACGATTGACCGCACAACGCTTATTTCCTCGCTGGTTTATAGCCAATACGATTTAGATCCGCTTTCTAATTATCGCAATTTGTTTAACGACCTCGGACCCGGGTACAAATACGCATTTGGCTCAATGTTCAAAGCCGAGCAGCTAGTTCAGCACACGCTTTTGGACAATCTCACGCTCAGTGGCAGCATCACGGCGGAAAGTTTTATGTCCGTACCAAAAACAACGGATATGGTGAATCCGCAAGTTACCAGTGTTGGGTTGAATTATCTGGAAGGGCGAATTTTCGGCACTATAAACGCCCAAAACCCGCTTGGAATCAGCGCAGACATTTTCAAAATTCCGTATATCAATATCGGAGGTTTTGCGCAAGCACAATGGTTGCCTGTGCCGCAAGTGACCGTCACCGTCGGCGGGAGATATGATGCAAACTCGCTTTTTGGCACGTCGTTTAATCCGCGTGTCGGTGTAGTGTGGTCGCCCTCACGGCAATTTACCGCAAAAGCAATGTACGGAACGGCGTATTTAGGTGCTGCGCCGCGTTATGCCTACGAACAGTTTGGTGCATTTAGCTACGACAGCGTGAACAACACGTATTCAAGCGGTTTTTGGAAATTAGCGAATCCAAATTTGAAGCCGATTTCTTCGCAAACCGCAGAGTTGAACGTTTCTACATTTCTCAGTGATGATTTGAGTTTAACGGCAAGCGGCTTTTTTACAACGCTTACGGGGCTTTTCCGCGAAGTGTCTGATGCTACATCGCTGAATATCTACAACGGACGGTACAAGGGTTATCCTGTTTCGACGATTATCATTTTCATCAATCAAGGACGGCAATACACCTACGGCGCAACGCTGAACGCAAGCTATATTGCGCTTCGGAATCAAACCGCAAAACTGGAATTCTTCGGCGCTCTTTCGTGGATTGACGGCGCGGTGAGCATCACGGACAATAACGCTGATTTCCGCGAAACGCCCTACGTTTCGCCCTTTGCCTTCAAAGGTGGTGTGCAAGTGACGTTTGAAAAATTTAATTTGAGCGCACGGGTGATTTGGCAAGACCGCCAGCGCACCGCAGCATTTCAGGCTGCACGACCGGAACGGCGGCAAACGATTGACGGTTTTACGCTGGTCAATCTCACGGCACGGTACGGTTTTGCGTCGTGGTTGGAAGCATTTGTGCGTATTGATAACGCGCTGGATTCGCGGTACAGAGGTGTAACAGACCTCACCAATCCTGAAGCCGTTGGCAGACCAAATGCCTCGGAGATTGAGTTTTTGCGAGGCGTTCCGCAACTCCCGTTCAGGGCGACGGCGGGTGTTCAACTGACGATTGGAGGGCAGTAAGGTGAAACCTCTGCTACGAACATATCTCATTCCGTTCTGCCTTGTATTCAGCATCAACGCTGCACGTTCTGTTGGCGTTATTGCTCAAGAGATGCCGATTCGTGTTGAAACGCAAGCAGAAATTTTCCGCAGAATTTTTCTCTTCAATAAGTCGTTTGAGGGGAAGAAAAAACTAAAAATTGCGGTTGTGTATAGTGCTTTATCCCAAGATGTCAAAGATGCGGCTGTGGCGGCTTTTCAAGCGCAAGGTATGACGGCTGTGGCAATCACGGAATCTGCATTGGAGAAGAATCTTTCCGATGTTCAAGCGGTGTATATTGCGTCCGGTGTGATGAACGCCGAAAAAATTTGTGCGCAAAACCGCGTCCTGTCTATCACCGGCATCCCTACACTCACCAGAAACGGCAAGGCTTCGATTGCGCTTGGCACCAAAAACGGCAAAGCAAGCATCATTGTTCACCGCCAACAACTCAAAAACGAAGCACAGGAAATGTCGGCGGAACTCCTGCAAATGGCACAGGTGATACAGTAGGGGGGAAGTATAAAGCATGAACAATGAAGTATAACCAAAAATGTAAGGACTCTTGAGTATGCAAGATGTTCATACTTTATACGTTGAAGTTTTATCCTTTCAGGTTTTCCTCCTCCAAAAGCATCGCACTTTCAGCGTTTACCGTTTTTTCCGTTGCAACAAACTCCGCAATAAATGTCGCTCCTTTGCCTAATTCCGATTCACACCAAACGCGCCCGTTCATTGCTTCGACCATTTTTTTGACAATACTCAAACCCAGACCGGTACTGTGTTCGCCGCCTGTCGGTCGTGCCGACAACCGTGCAAATTTCCCAAACAGTTTTTTCATATCCTCCGGCGAAATACCGGGACCTTCGTCTTGAACTTCAACGCGAATTTTTTGGTCATTGGTCATTAGCGATTGGTCATTAGTCTTGTGTGACGCTTCAGTATTCGTACCGCTTACATTATCACCTAACGACTGACCAATGACCAATGGCGAATGACCGCCAATCCTCACAAACACATTCTTCCCTTGAGGCGAGTATTTAACGGCATTAGAAACAAGGTTATCCAAAACCTGCCCGACTGCCATGCTATCACCCATGATATAGGCTTCTGAGGCTGTACGGTTGAAATGGAGAGTAATAGATTTTGCGACGGCTTGCGGCTGATAAAAATCAATAATACGTTCTAAAATAGGCGCGAGATTGACTGCTTGTGCGGTAAATTGCCGCCCGCCTCGTTCCAGTGCATTGACATCCAGAAGATTGCGAATAAGTTCAAACATTTTCACTGAAGAATTGCGCATCATCTTTGCCATTTCTTTGATGTCGCTTTCGTCAAGTTTTTCATTTACCAGCATATCGGACATCCCTTGTATTGCGCTCAAAGGGTTTTTCAAATCGTGCGCTGCAATGCCTAAAAACTCATCTTTTTCTTGGCTCAATTCCTCCAACACCGCATTTTTACTCTGTATTTCTTCGTTTGCCTGAGCCAGCTCTAATGCGCGTTGTTCGGTTTCTTCTTTGGCAATAGTCAAACTGTGGTTCAAACTTGCAAGTTCGAGATTTGCTGCCTGCATTTCTTCATTGCTTGCTTCCAGTGTGTCGAGCATTTCATTGAACGTCGTTGTTAAAACGCCAACTTCACTCCGCAAGGCGCTTCTGTGCTGTGCAGGGGCGCGTTGCATAAGGTCTCCTGCGCTTACCCGTTTTGCAATGCGGGATAAATTCTGGATTGGGCGGGCAATGCGCTGAACAAGAAAAAATGCTGCAATCGCACAGACAATAGCTGCAACAAGACTGCCCAGCAAAATACCGATGCGGCTTCGCAAAATCGTTTCGTTCATTTCATTAGTATTCAGTACCACAATCACTTCGCCCAAAAGTTCCGGGTTGTCGTCGGTGCGGACAGGCGCAATTACCGGAACAATCGCTATGGCACGACCTTTCTCGTCAAAAGCAACATTTATGCTGTCGGAGCGAGTGAATAAACCGCGAGAACGAAGATCGGGAGAGGCTTTGGAGTAATTTCGTGTGTAAGCAGTGTCGCCATTGCGATTTTTAATAATAATGAGTTCAAAGGACTGTAAGCGCTCAATTCCCTGCATGGATTTTTGCAAAAATTCGCGGTCATCAAATGCTAACCCCCCACCACTGCCTGCTGCGGCAAGCTCACCGATTGCACGTGCTTGGCTCAACGTAAACTCCTCCCCGCTTCGGCGCTGTTGGAGCGACGAAGTAAGGACATTCAACCCTGTTACAAGGATGATAATCATCAAAACTAACTGCGTGATTTGTCCGCCAATAGACGAGCGTAATGCCGTAAAGCGTGATAAAACCTGCTTCGGTGGTGCAGAATTCATCGGAATATTCTACCAAATTGATGAAAGATAAGATTTCGGCGCAAAATAACACATTTTACGAGGCTTGCAAGGCGAATACGCAATACCTCCAAAATTTTGCACCATTGCTGCCCACTGACCAAAAAAGCAAGCCCGTTCAGCACTCGCCTAGTGCTGAACGGGAATACTCAATACTACAAACCAATAGCTACAAACCAAAACCAAATCACAGGGAATTGAGAAACGCCATTAGTGCATCGCGGTCACCTTTAGGCAGGCGGCGCACGTAATCACGCGAAGCAAGTGCCTCGCCGCCGTGCCAGAGAATTGCTTCCATGATGTTTCGTGCGCGTCCGTCGTGGAGCAGGAACGTGTGACCATTCACTGCTGCCGTCAAACCCAAGCCCCAAAGCGGTGTTGTGCGCCATTCGCGCCCATTGGCGAGGAAATCAGGGCGGTTGTCTGCCAAACCTTCGCCCATGTCGTGCAAGAGCATATCGGTATAAGCGAAAATCGTTTGATTCGAGACTTCGGGAACGCCTTGCAAATTGCCAGTTTGCATAGAAGGCGTGTGGCAAGCGGAGCATTTTGCTTGGTCGAAGAGAAGTTTTCCGCGCTGTACGCTTGCATCATTCACATTGCGCCGTGCCGGAACGCCCAGAGTGCGCGTGTAATGGACAACATCGTTTAGTATGCGGTCGTTCACTTCGGGAGGATGTGCGGCGATTGCCTGCATCTGTCCTGCGGAGCTTTCTGTTGGGAAGAGTGATGTTGTTACGCCCATGTCGCCATTGTATGCACCGGCGTTTTGCTGACGAAGCGAGGGTTGATTTGCTTTCCAGCCAAAACGCCCAAGCGTCACGCGCTGCGCCTGCACATCCCACACGCGATTGACTTTGCCGGAAATGCCGTCATTATTGCGGTCGTTTACGTCCTCACCTGCAACGATGGTTTCTTCGGGAATTGCTTCCAACAAGCCCAAGCCAAAGACGGGTGAAGCAATACGCGGCGAAATCTGCACTCCGGCAGGGAAGGGTAAATACGTGTTCTGGATTTGGTAACGCGGGGAGCGAAGTGAGTAAGTGCCGCCGTCGGTGAATGTGCCGGGCTGCTCGGTGTAGGCAATCGAAAATTTGCCTTCGGGCTGAACTCCTGCTACGGCTTGGTCTTGCAACTGACCGCCGAAACCCGTGATTCCAAGAGGTTCTCCGTGTGCATCCGTTCCCATTTGACTAAGCCTGAGCAGCAAAGAATTGAAGCCTTTGTCGTCAAGCGACGGCTTTCCGCGCCCGTCCCCCACGTGGCAGCCTTCGCAAGAAACGTGATGAAATATCGGTCCTAATCCGCCCGGATTCGTCGCTGTGGGGCGGGGCGCGTGTTCTGCGGCAAATGCTTCGTCTCCCGCATCATGCCTACGAAGACTTTCGGCATTAAGGTTTGGTGCGGCTTGCGAGAACGCATTTTCATCGGTCAAAAAAACGGTTGTGGCTCCGCCTGCCAAGCGTTCATCAACGGCGCGGGGAGGGCGTTGGCGGACGGCGGCGAGGGATTCCCCTGAGAGTTCTTCGGTTTGGACGGGTAGAATTTCTTCGGTCGAACAGCCTGTAAATACTGACCCCGCGAAGATAGCGGCGCAGATGAGACCTGCTTTGCGCCTTTGCATAAACGTTTTCATAACGTTTCTCCAAAAAATAGTGAACAAAAATAGAGCGTTGCTTGCTGTCATTGCTCTTTGCTAACGATGCAATTTGCAATAAACACCGCTTCAATCCTTGTTCCTGGAAGTCATGTTCTTCTGTTCTCATTGGTCATTTTTTTGCCCTCCAAATCGTCATGTTTCTCTGTGCCAAAACGTCATACTGTTTTCTGCCAAAAGAGAAACTTTTTCACCACACAACCGTAGATGACAACGGACGCTGATAATCTCTTGTTGTTCACCCATTGTTCCGTGTCGTGTATGCAACGTTTTGTTCACGCTGTGCGGCTTTTTCCGCAGATAGTACGCTTATTCCGTTGCGCTTCAATCGGCATTGATGCGCACGTGGGGTTGTTGCCGTTGATACTCGTTTTGCTGCCGTTGTATTGTGTTGTTGCCGCTCCCGAAACGCCTGTATTTCCTAAACGCGACCTCAAATTTGACCATTACAATCTTGCTGAAGGATTATCGCAAAGCAGCGTATTTGCTGTTCTCCAAGACCGCTACGGCTTTTTGTGGATAGGCACACAAGACGGTCTGAACCGTTACGACGGCTATCGTTTCACGCATTATCGTCATAATCCCGACAATCCCCACTCACTCGCGTCAAATTTTATCAGTGCGCTCTACGAAGACCGTTCGGGAACATTATGGGTGGGGACGCAAGAAGGCGGTCTCCATGTTTTTGACCGCACAACCGAAGGTTTTACGCGGTATCGCACAAATCCTGCCGAGCCCTTCAGCACAAAATTTATTGGAAGCAATTTTATCCGCGGCATCACCGAAGATGCGTCAGGAACGCTCTGGTTGGCTACGCTTGGTGCTGTCAGTACGTTCAACAAAAATACAGGAGAATGGCGGCATATCACGTCGAATACAAAGAATCCCGATGACGCAAAAAGCCTCAGTTCGCCGGCAACGTGCGGTATTCTGCGGGATAACGAGGGAATGATGTGGATAGCGACTTTGGGAGGCGGTCTCAACCGCATTAACCCGCAAACCGGCATTGTTACTCGCATCAATGACCATTCGGTGGGCTTTCGTATTTCCGGGCGCAATGTAACGGCGCTTTATCAAGACAATACAGGAAATATCTGGGTTGGAACGGACAACGGTGTGGATATTTTGCGGCTTCGTGAACAGAAATCTGAATATCTGCCATTGAACGAAACGATGAAAACAGGCGGTGTAGAAAGACCTGTCAGAGCATTTCAACAAGAGAGTGATTCCGTGATGTGGATTGGCGTGGAATTTGGCGGTTTGACGGTGCTGAATATGCGCACGGGTAAGCAATCAAGCTACCGTCACGAACAAACCCGACTCTCAAGCCTCAGCAACGATTTTCTTTGGTGCATTTACCGCGACAAACAAGGTGCGTTCTGGGTTGGCACGCAAGGCGGCGGTGTGAATGTCTTCAATCCATTTGCAAGGAAATTTACGTCCTTCAGGCAGGAAATCAATAATCCTTTCAGTCTGAACAATAATTTTGTTCGCGCAATGTCCGAAGACGGCAAAGGCACTCTTTGGGTTGGAACCGAAGGTGGCGGTTTGAGCCGATATGACCGCCTCACGCAGCGCTTCACTGCTTATACCTTTGATAAAAAAGCGCGAAGTGGCATCAGCCATAATATCGTTCGTGCGATTGTCTATGACGCAAAGCGTGATGCACTCTGGGTAGGCACAGGCGGCGGATTGAACAAACTCGACCTGAAAAGCGGCGTGTTTACGGTCTTTCGCGCTGATAAGAACAATCCCCACGCAATTTCGGATGATGCCGTGCGGACGCTCTTGCTTGACGATGACGGTACACTGTGGGTAGGAACGGACAACGGTGGTGTGAATCATTTGAATCCCGAAACAAAGCGTTTTCGTGCGTATCAACATAACCCCAATGACGCTGCAAGCCTGAGTTTTAATGCCGTACTGTCTTTGCACAAAGACCGCTTGGGAACGCTTTGGGTGGGAACGCTCAGGGGATTGAACAAACTGAACGCCGCAAATGGCACATTTACGGTCTTTGCTGCTGATAATACCAAAGCAACTATGCTGCAAAGTGGAAACATTCGTGCTATTCATGAAGACCGTAAAGGGCGATTCTGGATTGCAACGTGGGGCGGCGGGCTGCACCAATTCGACCGCCAAAGCGGACATTTTGAGGTGTTCCGAGAAAAAGACGGGTTGCCGAATGATGCGGTGTACGGGATTTTGGAAGACAAATCGGGACATCTTTGGCTGACCACAAATAATGGACTTGCTCGCTTTAATCCTGACGAGCGCTCATTTCGCACCTATACCGTGGAAGACGGTTTGCAAAGTAACGAATTTAACGGAGGGGCGTATTTTCAAGGTGCTTCGGGTAGAATGTATGTCGGAGGTGTAAACGGACTAAGTGAATTTTGCCCCGAAACGATTACCGACAATGATGTGCCGCCTGCGGTTGTAATAACGGGCTTCAAAAAGTTCAATAAGCCCGTACAGTTGTGGAAAGACCTTAATGCCGAGCCGGAAATTACGTTGCCGCATGACGATAATTTTTTCTCAATCGAATTTGCCGCGCTGAGTTTTGCCAACGCAAAGAAAAATCGGTATCTCTACAAAATGGACGGCTTCGATAGGCAATGGATTGATGCCGGAACAAGCAAGGAAGCGGCATACACGAACTTAGACCCGGGAAGCTATGTTTTTCGCGTTAAAGCCTGCAACAACGACGGTGTGTGGAATGAGGAAGGCGCACGGCTGAGAATCAGCATTCTGCCGCCTTGGTGGATGTCGCTGTGGTTTCGAGCGGGAATAGTGCTGGGGTTTGTCGGAACAGGAGGGGCGTGGTTTTGGATGCGCCTGCGTAATGAGCGGCGTCGCAGAGCAGAGTTAGAGCGCTTGGTGCATATTCGCACCGAGCAGTTGGAAACAAGCAACCATGAGCTTTCGCAGGCAAACGAAGAAATTCAGACCCATATCCAAACCCTCAGCGAACAGGCATGGGAAATTGCCACGATGAATACGCAATTACAATCGCGCAACCAAGAATTAGAGCGTTTGAACACGGAAAAAAATGAATTTTTGGGCATTGCTGCACATGATTTGAAAAACCCGCTTTCGAGTATTGTGCTGATGACAGAAATGCTCCAAATGCAGCATAAAACCTTAGCGTCAGAACAAGTACAGGAAAAACTCGGGCGGATTGAATCAACGGCTATGCGGATGCGGGATATCATCACCAATTTGCTGGATGTTAATGCCCTAGAATCCGGCGCACTCACGCTTTATCCGGCTGAGTTTGATGCCAAAGACCTTGTGCGGGATGTTGTTGAAGAATACCAAGAACGTGCAACAGAAAAAAATATCACGCTGCACCTCGACATTGCCGACGCGCCCGAACATGGGATATATGCGGACTATGCAAAAACGCACGAAGTTTTGGAAAATCTTGTTTCCAATGCCGTAAAATACTCGCCGACGGGGAAGAAGGTCAATGTGCGTGTGGTCGTTGGTCATTCGTCAGACGATAATGTCAGAAACACCAATACTGAAGCGGCACACAGGACTAATGACCAACGGCTAATGACCAATGACCAATCAACCAATGACCAATTCACCAAGCCCCAAGCAACCAACAATTACCTTCGTATTGAAGTCGCTGATGAAGGTCCGGGAATTTCGGATGAGGATATGAAGCGGCTTTTTGGTAAATTCGCCCGTCTGACTGCACAGCCGACAGGAGGCGAAGATTCTACGGGCTTGGGACTGAGTATTGTGAAAAAAATCGTAGAAGCAATGAACGGCAGGGTTTGGTGTGAATCTGTTCTTGGAGCAGGAGCCACGTTTATTGTCGAGTTGCCTCGGAGCGGCGCAGAATAGCTGATTTTTTGTCAAGAGGGAAGTCGCAAACTTTTCTTGCATTTTCATCAATGCCCCGTTATTGTGAACTACATCCGCGCTATTATTCCCGTTTTGATAGTTCGTCATTTCACTGCATCCTTGATGCTGTGCGGGTTTCTCGTTTTTGGTGCTGCGGGACAAGCAACGGTGCTGTTTGCAGAGGCAAAAACATTTGAGGCAAAAATTGCCGAAGCGCGAAAACAAGGGAATGATACGCTCTTGGTGCTTGCCTTGGCGGATTGCGCCTATTCTCATTATCTTTCCAATCCCAAGCAAGGAATTGCCGAAGCGGATGAAGCCATAGCATTGGCGGAGCGGGTGAAATTCCCGCGTGGTGCTGCAAAGGCATTTGTCTATAAAGGTTGGTGCCATTATGTTCTTGCGGAATATGCAGAAGCAATTCGTGCATACTTGCAAGCGGAAACTCTTGCGGAGCAAAATGGCGATTCGTCTAGTCTAGGGCTTGCATTGCAGTACAAGGCGAATCTTTACCGTCGTGTGTATAAAGACGTAGAGCGCTCTTTCCAAGATCATGCTAAAGCCGCACGATTACTGGAAGGAAAAGTTGATAGCGCAGACATGATGCTGTTATGGCAAGATTTGGGTATTGATGAAGGAGCGCGGCTGCACACAAGCGAGAGTGTGCGCTATCTTGAGCAAACAGTGAGGTATTTCTTCGAGAAACGGGATACGGTGAATTGGCTTGTTAGCTATGCCTATATCGGAGAAGCGTACTTGCTTGCGGAGGAATATGAGCAAGCGAGACCATATTTTGAGGAAGTGCTGCGTATTGCCGAAAAAACGAACTCCTTCCGTGCCAAAGCCATGACACAGAGCCGTTTAGCGAGGATTTACCTTTCGGAACGCCGATACTCGGAAGCGGCAATTTCCGCAAAGGAGGCTGTGGAAGCGTCGCAACTCGCAGGGTCGAAAGATTTTTTGGTGGACAGTTACGGCGCGTTAGCTGAGGCACTACGGGCTTTGCAGCGTTTTGAAGAGGCTTCCGATTACCAAGTTTTGCTCACAAATTTGCAAGATTCACTCTTTGCCGATAAAATGCGGAACTCGCTGACGGTGCAGCAAGCAAACTACGAAGCAGAAAAAGCACAAAGCAAAATTCAAGACTTGGAATTACAACAACAGGCTCAACGGCGCATCGGATATGCTTTGGCTATTGTCGTTATTGTTGTTGTCTTGGCAGCACTTCGCATTTGGCGCTCTGCACGAGCCGAACATCGTGCATTGGTGCAGGTGGAAGAAAAAAATCGGAATATTTCGCAGCAACGCGAAGAATTGGAGCAGTTAAACGCACAACTGCTCACCGCAAACGAGGAAATCCAGCGCCAACTCACCATTCAAGCCGAACAATCGCAGCAGTTGGAACTATCGCAAACGGAGATTCAAGCGGTCAGCGATGATTTGCAGGAAGCAAACCTCGAATTGAGGGCTTCCAATGAACTACTCGCGCTGGAACGAGAGGCTTTGGAGCGCGTGAATACGGAGTTAGCGCTGAAAAATACGGCACTGTCGGAAGCAGAAGAGTTTCGGTTGAATATGCTCAGTATCGTTTCGCATGACCTCAAAAACCCGATAAATTCTATCTCCGGCTTAGTCAGTGTTTTGCTGGATAATCCTGAGTTGGGAGAACGTGAACGTGAGATATTGCGCTATGTTCACGAATCAGGGGAACGAATGAGCGCACTTGTGCGGGATTTACTGGATACTGCTGCCAGAAGTGCCGGAAAAATCACGCTACAATTAGCCCCGACGGAATTAAAGGACATCACCGCCGGAGTGCTTGCGCATCATATTCATTCGGCGGCGCGGAAAAAACAGCAGTTTATTTTTAATCCACATGAGGAAATTTGGGTAACAGGAGATGTGCGTCGTTTGTTTCAAGTGTTCGACAATTTGGTCAGTAATGCTCTCAAATACTCGCCATATGGCAGTTCGATTTGGATTGGCATAGGACGAAAAGATTCTTCAGCGCTTTGGAGCGTCCGCGATGAAGGAGCGGGTTTCACGGAAGAAGACAAAACAAAGGCTTTCGGCTTTTTTCAAAAACTTTCTGCCGAGCCTACGGGCAGATTGTGGAACTGCACGGGGGAACAATTCGCATCGAAAGCGAGGCGGGGCAAGGTGCAACGATGATTGTCGAAATGCCGTTATTGCTGCCTTCGTAAGATATAAGACCAAATCTCAACGGAAATTTTTTTTCTTGTCCTTCTGATGGATGCAATGTAGATTGTTCTCCGCAAATTATTCTGAGCAGTTATCCTTGCTTCTTTTCTTGGTTATCACCTTCGGTCGCATGGCGCATCGTTCCTTGATACATAATTTTCCTCGTTTGTTGCTGACAAGCGCCTGTTTGCTGTGGTTATGTGCCAATCTTTCTGCGCAATCCGCCAACCCGAAAAACCCCGGTACTCAAGGCTTTGAGCAGTCATCAAATCCTGTTGTAGAGCAGGTTTCAGAGAACATTCCACATTACACTGTTGAAACTGATGAGGCGGTGCAGTTATTTTTTCCATCGCTGTTGAAGGATGTGGCTCGCTCTGCAAGGATTGACGCGATTCTTGAGCAAGAAAGCCTTTTTCGTCTTAGTACCGCAATGTCGCTTTCTGCTACGCCGAATGCGGTTTGGCTGGTCTTTGATGTGCAAAACAAAAGCGGGAAGCCGCTTGCTCTCTGGTTTGACGATACGGGATTAGACACATTACAAACGTTTTGTGTGGTGCGCGATGCTGCGGGAAAGAAGACCATTGTTTTGCACGAATATGCAGGATTAACCTTTGCTTCACACCCGATTGCGGGATTGCCTCTCAATATGCTCTACGCAACAGGAGCAGACACCCTCCCCAAGCGAGTTTTTGTGCGGCTTGCGAGCCGAGAACCCATGGCGATTTCGGTGTATAGCGGCTCCGATGATGCGCTTCGTCGCTATTACGAAGGGCGCTTTCTTTTAAATGCCGTTATTGTTGGTCTGATACTTGCACTGATAGCCTACAACGTGCTTTTGAGCCTTATGCTGCGGAGTGTCACGTATATGCTTTATGTTGTTTACGGGCTTTCGGCATTGTTGTATATCCTTTATGCAACAGGGTTAATCGTCCCTTTTTGTGGAAAGGCTGTAACGGAATTTGTTCTCGGAAAATCCTTTCAAATCGGCTTGTTGGTAATGTTTTTTACCGTAGCTTTTGCGACAAGATTCCTGCACGTTGCAGAGCGCCTCCCCGCATGGTTACTACCCGGTCGTGCTGTTTTGGTGATAATTGTCCTTAGCGGTTTTGTGCGGTCAATAGTACCGATGACGGAAACTGCCTACACGGTGATTATTGCTGTTGTTGCAACAATAACATCAGTATTTTGTATCAGTATGAGCATCGTTGCAGGGCTTCGCGGCAACAAAGCGGCGTGGCTCTATTTACTGGCGTGGATATTACTTTTGACGATGTTTGTGATTTTGATTCCGGCAATAGAAGGGTATATTCCTTTGACTCCTTTGTTGTTGCTATTGCCGCAAGTCGGCTTCACTGTCGAACTCCTGCTCATGTCGTTTGCTCTTGCTTATCGGATTCGTATTCTCCAGCAGGAGCGGCAATCGGCATTGCTGGAAAATGAGCGCCTTGTGCAAGAGCAGAACCGTATTTTGGAGCAGAAAGTCCATGAGCGAACAATGGCGCTGGAGGACGCAAATTTACAGCTTGCTGCGGCAAATGAGGAAATTCAGCGACAGTTGGAAGTACAAACCGAGCAGGCTCATCATATCGAACTTTCCAATACCGAACTCCAAGAAACATCGGACAATCTTGCGCTCGTCAATCACGAACTTCTCGAATTAAATGAGCAATTATCGGGGCAGAAGGAAGAATTACAAGCCAAGAACCAAGCATTAGCGGACGCGGAACAGTTCCGCCTGAATATGCTCAGTATCGTTTCGCATGATTTGAAAAATCCGATTAGCGCAATAACAGGCTTGGCGAGTGTGCTTCTGGATAATCAAGGGTTTGACGAGCGTACCAAAGAAATGCTCTATTACATTGCTGATTCGGGTGAGCGTATGAGCGCACTTGTCCGGGATTTGCTGGACACTGCCGCGAGAAGCTCGACACACATTGCCCTCGTGCTTGCACCAACGGAATTGAAAGACATCACCGCCGGAGTCCTTGCGCATCATATTCACGCTTCGGAGCGCAAACGGCAGCGCTTGATTTTTACTTCGCATGAAGAAGTTTGGGTAAACGGTGATGTCAAGCGCCTCTTCCAAGTATTTGACAATTTGGTAAGCAACGCCGTGAAATACTCCCCTGAGGGCGGCACAATTTGGGTGAGTGTTAGCAAAATACTCACCCAAACCGAGAAGAAAGCGCTTTGGAGCGTCCGCGATGAAGGAGCGGGTTTCACGGAAGAAGACAAAACAAAGGCTTTCGGCTTTTTTCAAAAACTTTCTGCCGAGCCTACGGGTTGCGCGGCAGATTGTGGATCTGCATGGGGGAACAATTCGCATCGAAAGCAAGGCGGGGCAAGGTGCTACGATGATTGTCGAATTGCCGTTGTTGCAAGATTGGTAGAATGTTGTTCTCTGTTATCAGAATATTCTCTCGCTAGGCAGTGCTAGGGGAATTGTTAGATGAAGAACGCATAAAACCTCACTGAAAGCACGGTGCTTGCTATATCGCAAGAAATTACTATTTTTGCGAAGCAGTATAATACCTCAAATGTGCTGTTTCTTGCGCAGTATGTGTTACAAACATTTTTGCACTATGCGAAAACTTAAAATACATTGTTTGGCGTTGCAATTGGCTTTATTGCTTACGTTTGCAGCAGGTGGGAGGGTGGTAGCTTCACATCGGTTGCCTGCAATGGAACCCTCACCGTTTTGCCATTCTGTTGCCCAGGAAGCACAGCGAATACTCGTTTCAACAACGTTTCCCACTGAAATTACGAGCATCTGTTTCGCTCACACCGAAACACTGTCGCTTATTCACCCTCTTCGTTCCGCCATTGATATTGTTGAAACCACTGAACCGGAACAGGAAGATGATGATGAACATTCTGCCTTGAGTCGTGGTAGTGTAACCTTGTTCAACAACGACTGCGCAAAAAGTGATGCTCGTGCCGCAAACGCATCCTTCGGTGTTCTCTCTCCTGTCCCGCTTTATATCCTGCATCATAGCTGGAAACACTTCGTGCTGCCTCTTCCCCGCGCATAGGTTGTTCGTGCGCCATTCCTCCTTATCTCTACGTTAAATTTTTTATCGAAAGACGTGTAACGTTCCTGTTATGCGGCTTTTGCGGTATTTTCTTTCGTGAAATTTTATCACCAATCCGCGAGCCTGTCTGAAACTAGCACGAATCCTTGAGTTTATCCTCAATAAACGTGATCGTTTCTAATTGCAATCACTGTTTTCATTCGTGAAGATTCGTGCAATTCGTGGACATAATCATCGGAGACAACAACGATGACGACCAAACCTATTCAAAAATATCTTTTTATCGAAGATCACGTTCTTCACAAACTCCGACATTATCTGCCTTCGCAAGCGCCGTTGAAGGATTTTATTCATCACAATACGCTCCATGCTTTTCAACACCATTCTTTTCACAAGGCTTTACGCTTAGCTTCAGAGGTGTTCGGTTACAAGGTCTATTTGCCGCTCAAGGACTTCCGCGCACGGTTTCATTCTGGGCAGATTCGGGAAGATGTCCTGGAAGCTGTATTGCTGAAAGCCAAAGGCGCATTGTCACTGCCATTATGGAAAATGCGTCTCTTGGAAAAAAACTACGACGCTACACTAAACGCCCGTATTGGTGAAGTACGCAAGCATTGGAAAGATTACGGTATTCATCTTGACAAACTCGTGCATCCGCTTCTTTTCCGTATTCTGAGCGGGTATCTTGACCAAGGCATTGCGCTTTGGCGGATGCCTGTTCCGGCAAAAGGATTGCTGAAAGCACTCCGCGAAATGGAGCGGTTAAGCAGTTTTGGCGGTATTTTTACTACGCACCGCGCAAAGCGTCTTTTGCAAGATGAACACTGTTCTATGAAAAAATTGCTGCATATCGTCGTTGGTGATGAGGCACTGTTTGAACAGTATGTGTTTGACCAGCAATTTTCGCATCCGGGCTGGTCGGGCATGGTGGCGTTTTTGGAAGAGCATCCGCACGCACTTTTGGACGAGAAGCATATTGCGCTGCACGACCTCATTATGCTCGAATTGCTGCTCGAAATTGAAATGCTCGACCGTGCTTTCGGCGAGATTTGGTCGCCCCTCGGGTTGAAGTTAGAAGAGCATCCCACTCCACTGTTTCACGAAACAGAGTCCTCCGAACTTGAGCAAGTATGCGCTCTTTGGCAGGAAGCGTTTGAGTGGAGTTATTACGACCAAGTGCTGGCGGGGATTCAAGGCGCGAAAACAATGGCGTTCGCGGGAAATATTCCCAATGAGTCTGCACAAAAGCCAGCAACGCTCAGTTTCCAAGCGATGTTCTGTATTGACGACCGCGAATGTTCCTTGCGGCGATATGTGGAGACGATTGAGCCGGAAAGCCGTACCTACGGCACTCCGGGCTTCTTTAATGTGGAGTTTTATTTTCAGCCCGAGCACGGCAAATTTTACACAAAATCCTGTCCCGCACCGCTTTCGCCGAACTATCTCATCAAAGAGATTGATACAACGCGCAAACACCAACGCGACGCGCATTTCACCAAACATACACACTCGCTTTTTCGTGGTTGGTTTATCACGCAAACGCTGGGTTTGTGGTCGGCGCTAAAACTTGCGGAAAGCGTTTTTAAGCCTACACTGAATCCCGCATCAACACACTCGTTTCGGCATACCGACAAACGCGCTACACTCACTATTGAGCGCACGGACGATACGGCAGACGAAAACGGTTTGCACATTGGGTTTACCGTTGCCGAAATGGCAGATAGAATCGAGGGTTTGCTCAAAAGTACGGGGCTGACGCATGATTTTGCGACGCTTGTCTATCTCATCGGACACGGGGCGAGCAGCTCCAATAACACGCACTATGCAGGTTACGACTGCGGTGCGTGTTCCGGTCGCCCCGGGTCAGTGAATGCGCGTGTGGCGGCGTTTATGGCGAATCACACCTCTGTTCGTGCGGTATTGCAAGAGCGCGGTATTGTTATCCCTGACACCACGCGCTTTCTGGGGGCATTACACGATACAACACGCGATGAAATCGAATTTTTCGATGACGCAAACCTTACCGAAAGCCAACAACAGCGCCACAAGCACAACACTCAGGTTTTTGCTCAAGCCCTCGACCTCAACGCAAAAGAGCGTTCGCGGCGTTTTGTGCTGACGAACTCCGCACAATCACCGGAGCGGATTCACAACGAGATGAAACTTCGCTCGGTATCGCTGTTTGAGCCGCGCCCCGAACTCAATCATGCTACGAACACACTTTGCATCGTGGGGCGGCGTGAAATGACGGAGCATCTTTTTTTAGACCGCAGAGCGTTTATGAACTCCTACGATTGTACCTTAGACCCTGATGGAATCTACCTTTTTAACATCTTGAAGGCAGCTGCGCCTGTCTGCGGCGGCATCAATTTGGAGTATTATTTTTCTCGCGTGGATAACTACCGTCTGGGCGCGGGAACAAAACTACCGCACAATGTGATTGGCTTAATTGGTGTTGCCAACGGTATAGATGGGGACTTACGTCCGGGCTTGCCAAGTCAGATGATTGAAATACACGACCCGACGCGGCTTTTGATGATTGTACAGCATTATCCCGACGTGGTTTTGCGCACAATTCAGAAAACGCCTGAACTGTACGAATGGTTCGCTCACGAGTGGATTCATTTGGTTGCGGTGCATCCTGAAACGGGGGAGTTGCTGCGTCTTGAAAAAGGGAAGTTTATACCCTACAAGCCGCTTCAAAAAACTCTTCCAATGACTGATAACCCCATGACACTGCTTGAATCGCACAAGGAAAATCTGCCCGTGATGGTTCTGACAAACAAACAGGAACCTCCAGTAATCGAAGAGGAGGCGTGATATGGATTGGATTATCAATAGTTTTTTATTCGTTCCCTTTGCCGGATTTGTCATCAGTTTGCTCATTCCTCAGACACAGGAAAAAATCTTGTCTCGTGTGGCTTTTCTCACATCGGGTACGAATTTGCTGGGCTTTCTTGTCTTTGGCGTTCTGTGGCTTTGGAATGGCGTGCCGGTGCTGAATGTGAAGGATATTGTGCTGTATCGTACCGACGGTTATGAGTTTTTGGTGGATGTGTATTGCGATGCTGTAACGGCAGTGTATATGCTGGTTGGCTCGTTTTTGGCGCTCATTATTACGATGTACAGCCGGACGTATTTGCACAGAGAACAAGGTTACAAGCGCTTTTTCAACACAATTCTGCTGTTCTATTTCGGCTATACACTCACGATTTTTTCCGGCAATTTCGAGACCTTGTTCATTGGTTGGGAAATACTGGGCTTATCGTCATTTTTGCTGATTGCGTTTTACCGCGACCGCTATTTGCCTGCGCGGAATGCAGTGAAAGTGTTTTCGGTCTATCGTATTGGTGATGTGGGCATATTGTTGGCGATGTGGGCTTCGCATCATCTTTGGCATGAAAACATTACGTTTTTGAAGTTGAATAATTACGTGCTTGTCCACGAGCATTTGCAAAGCCACAGCGCTGTTGGGGCGTTTATTTCGTTGATGATTGTAGTAGCGGCTGCAGCAAAATCGGCGCAATTACCGTTTTCATCATGGCTGCCCCGCGCAATGGAAGGTCCTACGCCGTCCTCAGCGATTTTTTACGGCTCGCTCTCGGTGCATATCGGCGTGTTTTTGCTGCTTCGCACGTACCCGTTTTGGGAATACCAATCTTCCGTGCGAGTGTTAATAGGTCTTCTGGGGCTTTCGACGGCGGTTGTCGCTTCGATGATAGCGCGAGTGCAATCGTCGGTGAAAAGCCAAATCGGGTATGCTTCGATTGCGCAAATTGGTATCATTTTTATCGAAATAGCGCTTGGATTCAAGGTTTTAGCACTTGTGCATTTTGCGTCGAATGCGTTTTTGCGGACGTATCAACTCTTGGTTTCGCCGTCGGTGGTGAGCTATCTCATTCGTGAGCAGTTTTACCATTTCGTGCCGCATGAACACACGGTGGAAGACCGCTTGCCAAGGCGCTTGGAATATGGTTTTTATATGCTTTCGCTCAAAGAATGGAACTTGGATACAATGATGAGCCAGAGGCTTTTTGGCACGTTCAAGCGAGTAGGGCATACGCTGGATTTTCTCACCATGAAAAATGTGCTGCTTTGGGCGCTACCGCTCTACCTGATAGCATTGGTGCTGCTTTTTCGGCAGCCCGTTCTTCCACCGTACATTATTCCGTATCTGCCTGTTGTCTTTTCGATGATTGGTCTCAGCATGATTTTGAAGGCTTTTTCGGAGAAGGCTTCACCGCTTCTTTGCTGGCTTTTGATAATCATGTATCATTCGTGGATAGCGTTGGCGGTGGCATTTAACGAGCAGTTCGGCGCACGTGATGTGGTGATGTATTTGAGCGGTATCGCGATTATGGGTACTGTCGGCTACATAGGGCTTCGGCGCTTGCAGAAAGAGGAGAGAGAGCATTTTGCACTTGACCGATATTTCGGACACAGTTACGAGCATCCGCGCTTTGCAATGGTAGTATTGCTGGCGTGTTTGGGCGTGATGGGCTTTCCTATAACTCCAACCTTCATCGGCGAAGACTTGGTTTTTAGCCACATCCGTGAAGAGCAGTTTTTGCTGGCGTTTTTTAATGCGGTAGGTTTTGTGGTCGGCGGGATTGCGGTTATTCGTCTGTATGCCCGATTGTTCCTTGGTGCGCACGTGAAAACGTATCACGAAGTGCCGTATAAATCGGCGTGAGGCATTATCATTGTTCCCCAATTTTTTACCAACGAATCTCAAACTTTTTTCAAAAAACTATGAATACAACATCAAATAACGCCTCACAAACCGCACCGTTATCAGGTTTACGCGGACTTGCTCAATCGTGGCAGTCGGATATGCTTGCCGGCTTTTTAGTCTTTCTTATTGCGCTTCCCTTGTGCCTTGGAATATCAATGGCAAGCGGTTTTCCGCCTGTTGCGGGGATTTTTACGGCAATTATCGGCGGCATTGTCGTAAGTTTTTTCGGTGGTTCCAATTTAACAATTAAAGGACCGGCTGCAGGCTTGATTGTTATTGCGCTCGGCGCTGTGGAAGAACTCGGCAAAGGCGACCCGCTTGTGGGCTACAAACTAGCTTTGGCGGCGATTGTTGCGGCAGGTGTGCTGCAAATTCTTTTTGGCGTACTGAAATCGGGCGTGCTGGGAGATTTTTTTCCGTCGGCGGCTGTTCATGGAATGCTTGCGGCGATAGGAATTATTATCGCTTCCAAGCAAATTCACACTTTAGTCGGTGTGAAGCCCATAGGGAAAGAGCCGTTGCACCTTCTCGCCGAAATCCCACACAGTTTTTCGGTGATGAATCCCGAAATAGCCATTATCGGGGCGGTGAGCCTTCTGATTCTTTTCGGAATGCCGCTTATCAACAACAAGTACGTGAAGATGATTCCTGCGCCGCTTGTCGTGATTTTGGTAGCGATTCCACTCGGATTTTATTTCGATTTGGCGCATGAACACAAGTATTTGTTCTTGCCGCAGCACGAATACACGATCGGTCCGAAGTTCCTTGTAACGCTGCCGGAAAGCCTCTTTGCGGCAATTACATTTCCCGATTTTTCGCAAGTTTTTTCACCTGTTTCCATCAAGTACATCATCATGTTTGCGTTGGTGGGAAGTTTGGAATCACTGTTGAGTTCTAAGGCGATTGACACGCTCGACCCGTATCACCGGAAATCGAATTTGAACCGTGATTTGCTGGGTGTAGGCGTTGGAAACACGCTTGCAGGTTTGATTGGTGGGCTACCGATGATTTCCGAGATTGTGCGCTCGTCGGCGAATATCAATAACGGCGGAAAAACGTGGTGGTCTAATGTGTTTCACGGAGCATTTTTACTGGTGTTTGTGGCACTCTTTCCCGGATTAATTCATCAAATTCCCTTGTCGGCATTAGCCGCAATGCTGATTGCAACAGGTTTCCGTTTGGCTGCACCGAAAGAATTTTACAAGACCTTCAAAATCGGCGTAGAGCAGTTGGTGATTTTTTTGATAACGATTGCCGTAACGTTGGCAAGCGATTTGCTGATTGGCATTGCGATGGGGATTTTGACGAAATTTATCATCCACTTTGCCAATGGACTGCCACCGAAGTCAGCATTTAAGCCACTTTTTAGCGTGAATACGCCGTGTGACGACGAGTTTGTCGTGGATGTATTCCATTCTGCGGTGTTCTCGAATTACATCAAACTCAAAAAGTCGCTTGACAGCTTGCCTCGTGGGAAGAACATCACGATTGATTTCTCGAATACGGCGCTTGTGGATCATACCGTGATGGAGAATCTGTACCATTATCAGCATGATTATCGGCAGAATGGCGGTGAATTCACGATTCGCGGGTTGGAAAATCATCAACCACTTTCCAATCACCCGCTTGCGTCGCGGAAGGCAGTTGTGTACTCGAAGCCGACATTGGTGTAATCTACTCATCGGCAAACGTCGTTAAATCCAACCATCAGTTAAGAGTGCAGAAGTAGGCTCATGGTGGTCGGATGTTTATTGACGCAAATGCGCCTATTCACGCGGCTTCCAGCCGTATGTGCAATACTCGCGGTCAAATGTGCCGTCGTTATACAAATTCACCATTGCGTATCCCGGTTCGCACTCTTGCCACGCACCTTTCCACCACGCGCCACTTACTGCGCCGTTGCAAAAGTACGTTACACCCGTGTAATCAAGCCTGTCCACCAAATGCGTATGTCCCGAAAGGCAGACTTTTACATTAGGATACTTGCGGAAAAGCTGCTGAATTTGTAAACCGTCGGAGTGCATGAGGTTGCGCTGAATCGTCCAATCGCTGTTCTGGTCTGGTTTGCGGAGGAAAAATGCCGATGTCATGCTTAAAATTGGAATATGCGAAAGAACGAGAATGGGCGTTGTCGGCTTGATGGTTGCTAATTCACCGCGAAGCCATTCGTATTGTTCGCTATCCAATCGTGCCTCGTACCCCGCATTGCCGCGAGATTGTGTACTGTCCAGTACGATAAAATGCCAACCGGCTTGTGCAAAAGAGTAATACCTGTGCGGTAATCCAAGCACTTCCACAGCCCATTTTTTGCCGTAACGCTGCTCATTTCCCTTTGCGCCGCTTTTGTCCTGAAGCCATCCCCAAACATCGTGATTGCCGATGCAGTGCTTAATAGGTGTTTTGTTTTCGCGTTTCAGTGTCTCAAAAAACATATCCCATTGGAGTTGTGTTCTCGCCTCGTTCTGCTCCAAAGCATCCATAATCGAATCACCGCCATTGAGCAACAAGTCGGGTTTATCCGTTTGTGCGTGAATGTGTCGGAGGCAAGCCGTCATGCCCTCTGCCGCGCCGCGTTCCGGCTGCACGTGAACGTCGGTGAAATGGGCAATTCGCAACACCCGCTTGCGGTCGGGGTTTGAGGGAATTGTGGTCTGTTCTGATGTTTCGGTATTGGTCAGGAACTGCTCTGCGCTGAGGAAAGAAGCAGATGCCAGAGCAGTTTGTTGTAGGAAATTACGACGGGAAGCGTTAGATGAAGTGTGCATTGGTCAAGTCTGACGGTAACAATGAGCGGAAGATTGATTGCTATAAAATACAGGTTTTTTCGGTATTTTGTTTGAGCAGTAAAAAAAATTTCACAAAAATCTTTATTGCATGATGAAAAGTATCACTATGAGAAGTATCGCTGTTTATTGCGGCTCCTCGTTTGGGGCGGAAGAACTCTACAAACAACACGCTTTTGCGCTTGGAAAAACTCTTGCCGAGCGGGGGATAACGGTGGTGTACGGCGGAGCAAACGTAGGGCTTATGGGGGAAGTCGCCGAAGGCGCATTACAAGAGGGTGGGAAGGTTATTGGCGTATTGCCGCGCTTTTTGCAGCGCAAAGAACTGGCGCATGAAGGCTTGTCTGAACTGCATTTGGTTGAAACCATGCACGAGCGGAAGCTCAAAATGAATGATTTGTGTGATGGCGTTATTGCGCTTCCGGGGGGCTTTGGGACGATGGAAGAACTCTTTGAAATGCTAACGTGGGGGCAACTTGGTTTACACGCAAAGCCTGTTGCGCTCTTGAATACAGGCGGGTTTTACGACGGTCTCTTGGCATTTCTGGACACGATGAGTAATCACGGGTTTTTGAAGCGTGACAATAGGGAAATGCTCTTGGTGGGCGCTTCGGCGGAGGAAGTGTTAGAGAAGATGAACAGCTATTCACCGCCCAAAGTCCCAAAATGGATTTCTCGTCAGACGGCATAAAATCGTGCTATCTCGCCTGTCGTTGTTCAAGAACGGGAGTCGTTTTTGCGGGAAATTTCCAACTATTTGCAAAATTTTTCCAATTTGTCCTAAGAACTTGCATATTTCGTCAATTTTTGCGTAAATTCCAATGCTTCGGTGTTGTATGAGTTACTGCGACTATTCGCTTATTGTTTTTTTTATTCCGCAACAACAATTTTTTCCCACAATCGTCTAGGCGATTGTGCAATAATTTTGGTTAAATAAACCTTCATTAATCAACAGTTTGTGTGAGTGTTTTGTCGGAGATTCGTGTGTGTAATTTCCCGCAAACAGTCCATTTTGTTCACCCTCAAATTTTTTACAGCTATGGTGCAAGAAGTAGAAAAACTCTGGCTAAAATCCTACCCGAAAGGTGTTCCCGAAACCATAAATCCCGACCATTTCGGTTCGCTTTTGGAATTTATGGATGATTGCTTAAAGCAATATGGCGATAAACCGGGATATGAAAATTTGGGTGTGATTATGACGTACAACGAGGTAGATAAGCAGGCAAGAAATTTCGCCGCGTTTTTGCAGAGCAAAGGCTTGAAAAAAGGCGACCGTATTGCTGTTCAGATGCCGAATATGATTCAATACGCCATTACCGTCATGGGCGCTCTCAGAGCGGGTTTGACGGTGGTCAATACGAATCCGCTTTATACACCTCAGGAAATGCGTCATCAGTTCAATGATTCCGGTGCAACGGCGCTGGTGATTGTGGCGAATTTTGCGGCAAGTTTGCAAACGATTCTGGCAGAAACGAAACTCAAAACCGTGATTATTACGGAAATTGCAGACGTAGTGCCGGGTATCAAAGGTTGGGTCATGAATATGGCGATTAAGTATGTCAAAAAAATGGTGCCGCCATTCGATATTCCCAATGCTATCAAGTTCAACGATGCTCTTGCAGAGGGCGCAAAACTCAAATATACCAAACCCGACCTCCAAAACAGCGACCTCGCATTTTTGCAGTACACCGGCGGTACGACGGGCGTTTCCAAAGGTGCAATGCTGACGCACCGCAATATCCTCGCGAATATGGAAATGCTTGTAGCGTGGACGTTCTTCAAATTGGACAAACCGGGCGAAGAAATTATCATTACTGCGCTTCCACTCTATCACATCTTTGCTTTGACGTTTAACTTTTTCGGTCCAATGCGCTACGGAGCGAAGAATGTGCTTATCACCAATCCCCGCGATATGGACGGCTTTGTGGCGGAATTGAAGCGTCATAAATTTTCCGTCATAAGCGGTGTAAACACGCTCTTCAACGGTTTGCTCAATCATCCTGAATTTGCAAATTGCGATTTTTCGCATCTCAAAATTTCGCTTGGTGGCGGTATGGCTGTGCAAGATGCTGTTGCGGAAAAATGGGAAAAAGTTACGGGCTGTGTGTTGAATGAGGCATACGGGTTAACCGAAACGTCACCCGGATTGACGGTTAATCCGATGGACGGTACGCACCGCAGAGGCTACATCGGCTTGCCGATTCCCAGCACGGAAATTGGTATTTTTAACGACGATAACCAAATGGTGCCGCTTGGAGAACGCGGTGAAATCTGGGCGCGTGGACCGCAGATTATGCTTGGTTATTGGCAGCGTCCTGACGAAACAGCAAATGTTATGCACGATAACTGGTTCAAAACCGGCGACATCGGCGTTATGGATGAGAGCGGTTTTATCAAGATCGTGGATAGAAAAAAAGAAATGATTCTCGTTTCGGGCTTTAATGTTTATCCGAATGAAGTGGAAAATGCGATTGCTCTTCATCCGAAAGTGCTGGAAGTAGGCGTTATCGGTGTTCCCGACGACAAATCGCATGAAGCAGTGAAAGCCTTTATTGTGAAAAAAGACCCGAGTTTGACGGCGGATGAAATCAAAGAATTCTGTAAACAACATTTAACGGGCTACAAAGTT
Source organism: Candidatus Kapaibacterium sp. (assembly GCA_025455065.1). GTDB lineage: Bacteria > Bacteroidota > Ignavibacteria > Kapaibacteriales > UBA4661 > PH2015. Next base: position 47,827 of record JALONG010000002.1, read on the forward strand.
CCGAAACACGTAGAATTCCGTACCGAGTTACCCAAAACAAACGTTGGAAAGATTTTACGCCGCGTGTTAAAAGATACTGACACAACGATTAAAAAATCGTAACAGCACGTATCGTTTTAATCCAAGCATATTGCACGTCTTACAGGCAAAAGCCGCATTCAACAAAGGTTGGATGCGGCTTTTGCGTTTGCCCGATTGGTGAAGCAACGCGGATGCAAGGCGTAAGTGTGAAAGTTTTGCCATCGTACCTTGCGTCGTCCTTGAAAAACCTCAAAGAGCAAGGAGATACCAGTGTTGTTGATATTCCAAAATGCTGAGTCAAAATTCCCGGAAAAGCGTAGATTTACCTATTCTTATGAGGGTTTTGCTCTTGAATCTCAAACAATTGCACCATCTTTCTGATGAATAAACGATAGCCGAGTAGCGAGAAAACGCCTCTTGGCAATACTTTTCGGGCGAGAATAATTTTTTCGGGCGAGAAAACCTTCCAGTGGCACATTTCCTGCGACCAGTTGGAGATGAGTTGGTTACGTCAGCGCTTTAGCGACATCGGTATCGAACGAATCTTTTAGTCCAGCATCATGATTCATGGCGCGGCGGCAAAGGAAATTGAAATAATAACTGATAAAACGGTTCAAGAAAAGAATATCACCTTTTTGATTGATAGCATATTGGTAATCAAATTCGTTGAAGCAACATGGCGGATTGCCACGCAGGAAGATGTTTGTTTTCCCCAAAGCCAAGTTCATACTTTTGCTTCCTCTACATTTTTCCCCACTTTTCTCCACTTCTCATTACAACCTTGAATACATCACCAAACCTCACGCCACGCATCGTCATCATCATTCCTGCACTCAATGAAGAAGATTCCATTGGGCTTGTGTTGAGCCATATTCCGAAAGAACTCGCTGCAACGGTTATTGTCTGTGATAATGCCTCTCAAGACCGCACGGGCGCTGTTGCTGCGGAATTTGGTGCTGTGGTGGTGCCAGAGGAAGAGCGCGGCTATGGAGCGGCGTGTTTACGGGCGCTTCAAGAGGCGAATCGGTATTTACCCGATATGGTTGTATTCCTTGATGCTGATTACAGCGACACACCGGAAGAAATGATGCTTTTGCTTGAGCCGTTAAGACGCGGCGAAGCAGATTTGGTTATCGGTTCACGGCGTTTAGGGATGGCTGTGGGAATGGTTGAACGCGGAGCGCTGTTGCCGCAAGCGCGGTTTGGGAATTGGCTTGCAACATGGCTTATTCGCTTGATTTGGGGTGTGCGATTTACCGATTTAGGACCGTTTCGCGCAATTACATGGGAAGCTCTTGAAGCTTTGCAAATGCAAGACCGCAATTTTGGCTGGACGGTCGAGATGCAGGTGAAAGCAGCACAACAAGGGTTTCGCTGTGTTGAAATTCCCGTGTCGTACCGAGTACGCATTGGGAAATCAAAAATCACCGGTACGCTCAAAGGTACTGTCAGAGCCGGATACAAAATACTTTGGACAATCGCTGTTGCAGCATGGAGAAGTATGCAGTACACTAAGTGACAATGTTCTTTCGACAAAATGCTACGTCAATCTCAGCCTGAACTCCGCATAAAATCTCACTTGATGCTGTCGAAAGGCTGTCTTGAATTTTTGTCAATGAGTTTAGAGACTACACGCAACCAAGAAAATGATGATAATTGAAAAAGCAAAACCCCACAAACACACGTGTTTGCAGGGTTTTCTTTCGTTGTGGAGGAGAGTATTGCTAAGGGTCTTCACGTTTATTTTCTACATTTGTCGTTAGCGTTTGCTAACGCTTCCGCTTCCGCGAATAGTTTTGCTGACGCTGGTTGCATTGCCGGAATAGTAAACATCACCACTTGCGAAAATTTGCGCGTCGAGTGATTTGTTTGCATAAACTGTCGCGTCGCCTGAACCGGAGATTTGAACGCTGACATTCTCCGCCTGGAGGCGCTCTGCTTGGACGTTTCCGCTTCCTTTGATAGTAACATCCAATTTTTCTGCTTTTCCGCCTCGAAAGCGTATTGAGCCGCTACCGCTTGAGTTCGATGTAAAGTATTGTCCTTCGGCGGAACTCTCTACGTCCAATGAGCCGCTTCCTGTCATTTGAGTTTTTAACGTTTTTGCCGCATAAATGCTTGCATCACCTGAACCATAAATCTGCACGGCTGCTTCATTGGCTTGCAATTTGCTTGCATTGATGCTACCACTACCGCTAATGGTCAGGTCGTGCTGCTCAACTTTTCCGCCTTTGTAGCGAATAGAGCCGCTTCCACTTACCACTGACACAAAGCGCTTTGCGTCAATCAAGCCTTCGATATCAGCCGAACCGCTTCCGCTTATTTTCACGCCTTCGAGTGTAGGATTGGTGATGATAAATTTCAGATGAATATTGTTGTACGAGCCACTTTTCATGCCGAGTTTGAGTTCTCCGTCAGCGGAAACTTCCGTCAGAACTGATTCCCAAATATTATCATCGGCTTCGATGACCACTTCGCGTTTATTGCCTTTTTTGAACAGGACATCGCCTGTGCCAACGATGTTAATCTTGGAAAATTCTGTAACGGGGCGGGTGTCGGAGAGAATTTTTCCTGAGCCGCGTGTGCCTCCGCCGCCAAACCATTGTGCAGGGGAAGAAACTGTTGCCGTAATGCTCAAAACCAGCGCTGTTGCTGCTATGCGAAAGAAGGAAAAAGTTTTCATTGGTTGTGAAGAAAAAATGTTGAACAAGTATCTATTTTTTTCTCACTACGCACAAGAGGTAAATTTTGTTTCAAAAAATACGAAAACCACCATTTTCCCTCCGCTCTATATATAGCTCTGAAACAAGTATTAACGAGGCTTCTTCAGCAGATGTAAAAAATACTCCCATAATTAGTTTCAGCAAAATAATGAGCAAAAATGCTTTCGGTCGATTTTAATGTACGACTTTGCGAGAGAATTTACAGTATTGCGTCCTAAGCGCATGGATATTATCGTGGAAAGCAGAAAAACACTCGCTCCTAAGCAAAAAAGTTGTAGATTGTTGCTCTATTCCCGTCGTAAATCTCTACTTGTTTTACGCTTATTTTTCCTACGAAAAATGACGCTTGCTAGTCGTGTAGGTGCTGTCGGTATGCTGGTCTTGAGCCTTCTGGTCTTTGGGACAGAAAGCCTTCATGCACAATTTTTACCGCGTGATTCGCTCTTGAAAGAATTGGCTGTACGCCGCGCCGCAAGTGCTGTTCGGGATTCGGATTATGTGCGCCTGTTATTCCTCGTTGCGCGGAGTTATCGCCCCAACACCGTACAAATGCGCCCTTTTGTGGATGAAGCGCGGCAATTAGTTGAGATCTTGCACAGTCCACGCCTGCGGGCATTATTGCACCTTAATATCGGGAATATCTTACGCTTAGAGCGCCGTTTCACAGAAGCCCGCGATACGCTGAACCTTGCTTTTCAGGGTTTTTCCGAGCAGCGCGATTCTTCAAATATGTCCTCGACGGCGGGGCTGATTGCGGTGCTGTATCAGCAGCGTGATATGTTCTCTATGGCGCTTCAATACTATATGCAGGAGATGGAAATTGCGGATAAATGCGGTGATGATAAGAACAGTTTTTTAGCACGAGTCAATCTCAGTGAAATTTCGATTGCGATGCAACAGCCGGAAAAGGCTCTGTACTTTGTTCGGCAGGCAAAACCGATTTTGGCGCGTATTGGCTCAGATGCTTTCCGTGTGGAATGGGCGAAATCTATGGCTGCTGCGTACAGAATGACGCAAAAGCCTGATTCTGCCTTGCTTGTGGCGCAAGAAGGCGTGAAAGGCTCATGGAAACTTAATGACACGCTTTTGGTGGTGAATTTGTTAGCCCAGGAAGTTCGTTCGTTACGGGCAATGCAACGGTTTGATGAAGCATTGGTACGTTTGGATTCCCTTGTCAGTCTTGATGTGGGGCTGAGTGCCGAAGGAGTTTTGCGCCCTACGATGTGTGCTTTGGCTGCTGAGGTGATGAGTGCTGCCGCGTTAGACTCTGTTTTTCTGTCCAAAACGTCGGCAGTCCGAAAAACTCATCTGTTGGAACAGGCGTTATCCTTTGCCAAGCGGGGGGTATCGCATCCCAAAGCAAGCAAAAAAGATATGCTTGATTTGTATGTGGTCTTAGCAAAAGTGTACAATGCGCAAGGTCGGACTAATGAAGCATTTCTAGCCCAAAGCAGCCTTCTTACATTACGCGATTCGGTCTTTACGGCAAGCCTGCACGCGAGTATTGCCGATATGCAGGAACGCTACGCGCTTGCGCAAAAAGAAGCCGAAATTGCTCTGCTGCAAGCGCAGGAGCGCCGCGCAACGATGCTGAATCTGCTATTGACAACGCTCACGCTTTGCGGTCTGTTTGTTGCTGGTGTTTCCTATCATCGGTATCGTTCCCAAGAGCGCTCGGAACGGGCTTTACAGGAGGCAAATGAACGTTTGCAGGGGTTATACAAAGAAGCTCTTGCCTACAAAACGCGCATTGAAGACCAAAATATGGTCTTAATGGCGCATGAGCGGAAATTACTTGAATCGTTACAGCACAAACAGTTTTTGTCCATTGTTGCCGGTAGTACGTCGCAAATGGTCATTATTACTGATGCCGAAGGGCGTGTGCAATTTGTCAATGAGCAGTTTGAGCAGCGCACCGGGTACACTGCTTCGGAAATGATTGGGATAAAACCCGGAAAAGTGTTGCAGGGCAAAAACACCAATCCTGAAACGACACGGGAAATCGCACAAGCGCTCCGAGAACGCCGTGCTTTTGAAGGTGAAATCGTGAATTACACTAAAGAAGGACGTGAGTATTGGGTGCATCTTTCCATTACACCCGTGTTCAATGACAATGGTGAATGTGAGCATTTTTTGGCGATGCAATACGATGTTACTGACCAGCTCCGCAAGCAAGCAGAGGAGCGGATTCAGGCGGAGTTAACGCTGCAAAGTATGATGGCTTCGACGCGAGAAATTGTGATGCTGGTCGGTGCGGATTTTCAGATGATGCAGTTCAATAAAACCGCTTACAAAGCTATGCGTGAGATGATGCCGGAAATTGAACCGGCAATCGGAATGGATATGCGGCGATATTCTCCGGTTCCTTTGGAGGAAGTAGAAAAAGATTTTGAAGAGGTAATGAAAGGCAAATCTGTTGCGTTTGATTTGGATATGCCAAATCCCTCAAACCCCACAGAAACACTGACTTTTGAAGTGAACTATAATCCCGTGCGCAATTTACAAGGGGAAATTATTGCGGTAAGTTTTGTTGCGCGAAATATCACCAAACGCCGACAGGCTCAGGCACAAATTGAGCAAATGAATCTTTGGTTGGAAAAGCGCGTCCAAGAGCGTACAAAAGAGATAGAAATGCGGGCATTGCAACTTTCGGCAACAAATAACAAACTTGCGACAGCGTATGCCGACTTGGAAATGGCACAGTTGGAATTGTGGTCGAAAAATCAGGAGTTAGAAAATGTGAATGTGCAATTACAGGAAGCAAACTACGAAAAAAGCGAGATTTTAGGTATTGTTGCACACGATTTGAAAAGTCCGCTTTCGGGTATTCAAGGGCTTGCTGAAGTCTTGCGTGCAGGTATTGATACGGAGTATGCCCAACAAGCCGCTATCGAAATTTACAACGCTTCCGAAAGAATGTTTCGCCTTATCACGAATCTTTTGGATGTCAATGCGATTGAAACAGGCAAAATGCCGATAAATCTTGGTCCTTTAGATGTGGGGTTCATCATTGAAACGATTGTTGAAAATTACACTTTGAGGGCTTTGGCAAAAGTAATTACGATTAATGTCGTTCTCCCCACAAGCCGTGTTTACGCGCTCGCAGATGAATTTGCACTGCCGCAGGTCGTGGAAAATTTAGTCAGTAATGCCGTTAAATATTCGCCGTTTGAAAAACAGGTTTGGGTTCGCGTGAAAGAAACAATCAACACCCAGAAACAAGCAGTGGTGAGGGTGGAAGTGCAAGACCAAGGACCCGGTATTTCTTCGGGCGATATGCAGAAACTTTTCAGTAAGTTCTCTCGCCTTTCTGCTCAACCCACAGGAGGTGAACACAGCACCGGTCTGGGGTTGAACATTGCCAAAAAAATTGTTGAAGCGATGAAAGGCAAGATTTGGTGTGAGTCTGTGCTTGGAGAAGGAGCAACGTTTATCGTTGAACTTCCGAAAGCCTAGCTTGGCTTCACCGTGATATAATTTTCAATATTCCCTACAAACCCCATGAATCCTGTTGTTGAACTTTTCCGCTCGTATATCGGTGTGGAAACGCTTGATGAGCGCGTACCAGTGGTAGTGCGCTGGCTGAATTTGCAGATTGTCGAAGCAAATGTTGGTCATATTAAACTCTCTGCCCGTGTACGCCCCGATATGTGCAACCCCGCACAGGTACTGCACGGCGGACTGCAATGTACGATTATGGACGAGGCTTTTGGTATGGCAGTCGGAACACTGGGCGTGGATAATTTTCACGTCAATACGAATCTGCACGTTGATTTCTTGCGCCCTGCGCCGCTTCATGCTGTTGTTATTGCAGAAGCACGTGTCGTGCGTGCGGGAAAGCAGATAAAAAATGTCGAATGTGAATTACGTTTGGAAGACGGTTCTATCGTTGCTCGTGGCACATCAAATCTTTTCCGTACGGGAATTAATCCCTTAAAAGCGCATACGGGATAATTGTCGTAATGTCCATGTTTGTCATATCTGTCATAACTTTTTTCAGCAGATGTATGCACGTGCTTGTTATCGTCATATCGTTGTTATTGCTCTATGCGGAACCTGCATCAGGGCAGGGAGCATATTCGCCCCAAATTGCCTTTAAGCATTTGACGATTGATAACGGATTGCCGCAAAATACCGTATTTTCTATTGCGCAAGACCATCACGGCTTTATGTGGTTTGGTACGCAAGACGGACTTTGTCGGTACGATGGTTATGAAATGAAGGTATTTCGCCATGACCGCAAAAAACCGTATTCGTTGCTCAATAATTATGTTTTATCCATGCTGATTGACAGCAAACAACGGCTTTGGGTGGGAACTGCCGGTGGCGGACTGAGCCTTTACAATGAAAAAAATAATCATTTTACGCCCTTTGTCCATAATCCCCATGTCGCACAAACACTTTCAGACAACAGAATTTATGCACTATGCGAAGACCGGACGGGTAAACTTTGGGTGGGCACTGAGCGCGGCGGAATAAATCTCTTTAATCCTGAAACGGGCAAGGCGCGAGCCTTTCTGCATAATCCGAGCGATATTCACAGTATTCCTGCAAATCGTGTCGCGGCGATTGTGAAGGATGCCGCAAAAACTTTGTGGATAGCAACGGTTGGGGGCGGTCTCTGTTATTTCAATCCCACGGATTCTACGTTTATTCGTGTACGGTTTGAGGCAAATGACGCTATGGCAACGCATGGAATTGTGAAAACGCAAGACCGTGCTGAAAAAGCAGGGAAGCCGCTGTTGGCGATTGACAACAATAGTGTTTCTGCGCTGTATGCCGACAGCGAAGGGTATTTGTGGGTGGGAACGCACGGAGCAGGGGTTTTGCGAGTTAATGTACGCCATAACACGTGGGAGCGCGTTGTATCGAACTTTTCGGGCAAGCAACTACGCCCTGAAAATGACGTTTTTTCTATTGTTGGTGACCAAAATGGACGGATTTGGATTGGATTGGAAGGCGGTGGTGTAAGAATTTATGACCGCTTGGGCGGTATTATCCTTTCCTGTGTCCACGACCCGCTCAATGCACCGAGTTTAAGCGATAATGTTGTCCGAAGAATGTACTGCGATAATGCCGGAACCATGTGGATAGGCACTGCCACAGGTGGGGTGAATAAATACGCCTCCGGAGCGCACCGTTTTTCGGTGTATCGGCATGAACCCCTGAATCCGGGAAGTCTCGCGGCAGATGTTGTTCGGGCATTTTGCGAGGATGCAGCAGGAAATATTTGGGTAGGTGCTGTGGACGGTGGATTAAACAGATTCTTGCGAAAAGAAGGTACTTTCGAGCGTCATCAATACGCACCTTTGCACGATAAAGCCTTGGGAAGCGAGGATGTATGGGCATTAGCGGCTGCACCCGATGGTGAATTGTGGGTTGGAACACAAAATGGTTTATTTGCGTATCATCCAACAACAAAAACGCGCACGGTTTATCGTCATAGTCCTAGCGAAGCCGGTTCTATAACAAATAATATCATTCGCGCCCTGCATTTTGACCGCGACGGTGTGTTGTGGGTAGGAACAAATTTGGGTGGATTATGTCGTTTTGATGCTGCTTCGCGGTCGTTCAAATCATACCGTTTTTTGTTTAATGACAGTTTGACGACAACCGGAGCCGGAACAGTTTCTGACCCGATACGAGATATTCTCCACGCTTCCGACGGTACGTTGTGGGTTGGAACGGTAAACTTAGGCGTTCTGGCATTTGACAAAGAGCGAGGCGTAATTAAGGCTTCGTACAGGCACAATGAGGCTGCTCCGGAAGGGCAGAAAGGTTTGAGCAACAATACCATTCGCTATTTGCACGAAGACAAACGCGGCAATATATGGGCTGGGACGCTGGACGGACTAAATTGCATCAGCCCGCAAACAGGAGCAATTCGTGTTTATACCGAAGATGACGGGTTGCCGAATGAGGTTATTTACGGGATTTTGGAGGATAATGGAGGATTTTTTTGGCTTACCACTAATAAAGGTTTGGTACGCTTTCATCCCGAAAAACGTTCCTTCAAAACCTATACAAAACAGGACGGCTTGCAGAGTAATGAGTTCAATGGGCGAGCAGTGATGCGGGGTTCGGATGGCTGGTTTTACATGGGCGGTATAGGGGGTTTTAATACCTTCCACCCTGATTCTATTCGTGATAATGGGCGTATTCCACCTGTTGTTTTGACTGATATTAAAGTCTTCGGAAGAAGCCTTGAACTTGACACAACAATTACGGAGCGCACAACACTGACATTGCCGTACACGCACTCGAATTGCACGTTTTCCTTTGTTGCACTGAATTTTGTCGGTGCGGAAAAAAATCAATATCGCTACATTTTAGAAGGCTTCGACAAGGAGTGGGTTGAAGCCGGAACAAGGCGGGAAGCCATTTACACGAATTTAGAGCCGGGCGATTATACCTTCCGTGTGCAAGGCAGCAACAACGACGGTATTTGGAATATGGAAGGGGCTGTATTGACGATAACCATCACGCCGCCTTGGTGGGGAACGTGGTATTTTCGCTTGGGCGCGGTTGCCGGTGTTATTGCATTTGGCGTTTTTACATATCGTCGTCGGATTTTTGTCTATAGAGAAAATGAGCGTCGTTTGGAAAACCTTGTGCAGATGCGGACGCAGGTGCTGACCGAGACAAACAACCGCTTGGGTGCGGCGAATGAAGAAATTCAGCGTCAGATGATGATGCAACATGAGCAGTCGCACGAGTTGCAGAAGGCTTATATGCAACTTGACGAAGCAAATGATATTTTGATTACGCGAAATCACGAACTGATGCAACTAAACAAAGAGAAAAACGACCTTTTGGCGATTGTTTCGCATGACCTCCGTAATCCGCTTGTTTCCACGCTTTTGGCTATTAAACTCCTGCAAAAACGGTACCCGAATTTGAGTGATGAAGAAAAGTTTGCATATTTAGCAAAAATCCAGAGTGCGAGTGAGCAGATGATTGATTTTATCACGAAATTGCTGGATGTAAACGCGCTGGAAACGGGAAAAATGCCCGTCAGCCTTGTTCCTTGCGATATTCGCGTAGCAACAGAAGCCATTATGGAAAATTATCACCCCCGCGCTGTTGCAAAAGGCATAACATTTAGCTATGAAGCCGCTTCCGAACCGATTGCTCTGGCTGATGCCGTGCTGTTGCCACAGGTATTGGATAATTTGCTTTCCAATGCACTCAAGTATTCGCCAAATGACAAAGTGATTGCAGTGCGCATCACCACTCGCAGCGCGAATAATGTTGAAAATACAAACGATGGAAAAACTGTCCGTTTGGAAGTCCAAGACCAAGGACCGGGCTTAACAGAGGAAGATAAACGACGATTATTTCAAAAATTCGCTCGACTTTCGGCGCGTCCCACCGGAGGCGAACACAGCACAGGTCTTGGATTAAGCATTGTGAAAAAAATGGTGGAAGCGATGCACGGCAAGGTTTGGTGCGAGTCTGAAATTGGCGTAGGCTCAACGTTTGTGGTTGAATTACCTGCGTTTCAATCAGCTAATCAGTCTGTCAATCATTTCGGTAATACGTACATCGGTTATGCAGCACTCATGAACAGCGAACAGCATAAATACACGCTTCATTAATGATTACGCATCAAAGTACAAACGACGAGTTGTCAATTTTTTCTAGTGTTTTAGGAGCAGTAATGTCTTGTCAATGGCTTGCAATCAGGGCTTTAAGCATAATTAGCCTAATGATGCTTGGGTTTGGTGTTGGCAATGCGGTATTTGCACAAATGCCGCAGAATATAGCTTCAATCAACCTTGCAGGCAATGAAGGGCGTATCAATATCGGGCGAGAATCCTTGCACTATATCGAAGATGCTTCCGGTAAGCGCAGTATTCAGGAGGTAATCAATGCGGATACTTTTTTATGGAAGAACGTTCCTACCGACAAGCCCAGCTTTGGTTTTACGCGCTCTGCTTATTGGTTTCGCTTTTGTGTGCAGCAGTCAAACTCGCCGCTTCGGAGTGCAAATATCGGTGTAAATACCGTAGTGGGATTCGGCAATGATTGGCTTCTGGAAATTGATTATCCGCCATTAGATTACATCACTATATTCCACACAACCCTCTCCAAAAGAGGCTTGGGTAGTGCTTCGCAGGCAGATTCTTTGGTTGTAAGGAAAATAATTGAAACAGGCGATAGAGTGCCGTTCCAAACAAGGCTTGTGCCGCACCGAAACTACGTTATACCGCTTGTTATCAGCGACACCGCAACTCACGTGTACTATGTGCGCATTGTGACCGAAAGTTCGCTGCAAGTCCCTATGACGCTTTATCGGAGAGATGCCTTTGAGCGTCATAATACGCGATTTGATATGTTTTATGGAGCGCTGTTCGGCACGATGCTAACAATGGTCGCTTACAATTTGGTGTTGTTTTTTGCAATGGGCGTACCGTCGTATCTTCTTTTTGTGTTGTATATGTCGGCTTCGGCGTGGTATTATGCGGCTATTAGCGGGTATGGGTTGTATGTTGTCGGCGAAATGCCGTATTGGGCCAATACGCTAACGTTGGTCGCGCTGTTTGCCGCATACACGAGTTTAGCCTTTTTTGCACGATATTTCTTACAAACCTTCCGGCATAGCCCTACGTTAGACAAAGCGCATTTTACGATAGGAATTCTAGGCTGCATTGGGCTTGTAGGGGTGTTTGTGTTGCCATACAGCATTATGGTTTTCTTCGGTTCGGCTTTGGTTCTTATTGTCTCAATCTTGTGCTTTACCAGTAGTATCGTGATGATACGGCGCGGCAATAAAAGTGCGCAGTATTTCCTCATTGCGTTGGCGGCATTTTTAGTAGGAGGTTTAACGACGTTATTGCGAAATGTCGGGCTTGTACCGAATAATATTTTTTCGGTGCATAGCGTTGAAATCGGCTCTGCACTTGAAGGAATTTTGTTCTCGTTTGGTTTGGCAGGGCAATACCGTATGCTGAAAAAGCAAAAAGAACAGGCGCAGGAAAAAGCATTGCAACTCCAAAAAGAAGCAAATGAGCGTTTGGAAGAAAAAGTGCGCGAAAGGACATTAGAACTGGAAGAAAGCAATGATGAGATTCAGCGCCAATTAAAAATTTTAGACGAGCAGTCGCGTGAAATTGAAATTGCCAACACGACGCTTCAGGAAAAAAATCTGCAATTAGAAGACCTCAATCGCGAGAAAAACGAGTTTCTGGGCATTGCGGCGCATGATTTGAAAAATCCGCTTTCATCCATTACGATGTCTGCTTCCATTGTGCTTTCCTACCGTGACAAACTTACGCAGGAAATGCTTGAAGACCGCTTGCAAACTATCTTAAACACCTCAGGGCGAATGATGGAAATTATCAAAAATCTGCTGGATGTGAATGCGATTGAATCAGGGCAGTTCGCTTTTACGGTGGAACACGTCGAAATGAACGAGATTGCAAGCGGTTTGGTGAATGAATATCAAGACCGCGCCGCCGCAAAATCTCTTGAACTTGTTTATGAGCCGCAAGCAGCCTTAACAACCGTCATGGGCGACAAAACGGCGCTCACGGAGGTTTTGGAAAATCTCATTTCCAATGCAATCAAATACTCACCACCGCACAAACGGATTTTTGTTACGCTGACTAATCGTCAGAACATAGATTCTATGGGTCTTTCAGAGCAACCTCGCACACAGAGCCTATCACCGATAACCTCTATCCTCATTGCAGTTCGTGACGAAGGTCCCGGGCTTTCGGATGACGATAAGACAAAACTTTTTGGGAAATTTGCACGGCTTTCCGCACGACCAACAGGCGGGGAACACAGTACCGGACTGGGACTCAGCATTGTGAAAAAAATGGTGGAGGCAATGCACGGGCGCGTGTGGTGTGAATCGGAATTGGGCAAAGGTGCGATGTTTTTGGTGGAACTGCCCGTCAGCAATACAAGCTCAAACTAAAATAATCAACACTGTACTCATGTTTTTACCACTATCTATTTTGCACTATGGCAACAAAACAATTCAAACTCACCGCCGAACAAATTAAACCGCTTGCAGAAGGCTATGGCGCTTGCTTTGCGACCGATAAAATCACGGTTGAAGGGCGCAACGTCGGCTTCATGTACCGCGAAGAACCGGATTATGAGAACGATAGCGGCTGGCGCTTTTTGGCTGGCGATGAAACCGGAGAATATATGAACGAAGCAGATAATGTCGGGGTTTATGACGTGAACACGATTGCGAATTATGACGAAGAAATCATTCCCTTTTTGGATGCTGACGAAGGTACAGCCTTTGCACGGGATAAAGAAACGGGGGAATTTTTTGAGGTGGAATATGATGACGAGGATGATGAAGAATAAGTATTGATGCGGTCTGCACGGTTGAATCTTTTTTGAAGGTTTTTCCGTATATTGCACGCATCATCTCAGGTAATTATCGCTGCGACTATATTCACAAACCCACGACCAACAGGCAATTTTCCTCATTTTTCCTTCCAGAATTATGGCACGGTTTTCTTTAACAATCAATACCAAACCTACAACCGTAGATGTAGAGCCGGATACACCGCTTTTGTGGGTTCTCAGAGACGAACTCGGTATGACGGGAACAAAGTACGGGTGCGGCATTGCGCAGTGTGGTGCGTGTACCGTGCATCTGAACGGCGCTCCGGTGCGCTCATGTTCGCTTCCTGTGTCGGCGGCTGTGGGGCAGAAAATTACTACGATTGAAGGGCTGTCGCCTGACCGCAGTCATGCGTTGCAACAAGCATGGATAGCAGAGCAGGTACCGCAATGCGGCTATTGTCAATCAGGGCAGTTAATGTCTGCCGCAGCGCTCTTGGCTGCAAATCCGAGTCCGACTGATGAGGAGATTGATACCGCCATGCAAGGAAATATCTGCCGTTGCGGGACGTATGTGCGTATTCGCAAAGCAATTCATCGTGCCGCAGCAATGAAGCCTTCGGGCAGCCGATAATTTTCTATCAGTAACTTTCCATCGTTCTATGTACTACTTGTCAAAAGCTATGAAAGCACCGCTATTCCTCGCTTTTATCGCAATCTGCGAAATGTCTGCACAAGCATCTGCACAAGAAAAACCCAGCGACATTGTGCGCTTCAGTAACCCGCCAACTATGTCGCAACCAAAGGCTTACAGCCATGTTGCGGAAGTTCGCGGTGGGCGTTTGGTGTTTTTGTCGGGACAAGTGGCACAAGACACGCTTGGGAACGTTGTCGGCAAGGGCGATATTCGCGTACAGACAAAGCAGGTCTTTGCCAATATCCAAGCGGGTTTGGCATCGGTTGGCGCGGATTGGTCAAATGTTGTAAAGATGAACACGTACCTCACCGACGCGAGCAATATCGCTGCTTTCCGTGAAGTTCGGGAGCAGGTCATGGCAAACGTGAAACCGCGCCCTGCCAGTACGGCAGTTGTTATTGCAAAACTTTTTGGCGAAGAGTGGCTTTTGGAGATTGAAGTTGTGGCGGTTGTTCCCGAAAAGCCTCGTAAAACCAAGCGCTGACGGAAGCGTATCATGAGAACAGATTCTTTTTATTACAAACTGTTTCAACTTTTGCCGGAAGTCTTGTTATTACTTGCGGGAGCAGATACAACGCGGGCGAGAGAGTATCGGTTTCATTCGGTTGAGGTAAAAGATTTTGCCTTTCGTTTGGATGGCGTGTTGGCGCTGGCGGAATACCACGATGTGTTCTTTTTCGTGGAAGTACAGTACCAAAAAGATAAGCATTTATATCATCGCTTGTTTGCCGAAATAATGACATTTCTCTACCAACAGCGTCCTAAAGGTGAATGGCAAATTGTGGTTATTTTCCCTAAACGCAGCATAGATACAGGCGTTCCACCGGATTTTCGAGAATATCACTCTTCTGGGCGCTTGAACGTCGTGTATCTTGACGAATTGCCGCAGAGCCTTACAGACCGCTACCCGCTTACACTTCTCCAGCTTGTTAATGCGCCATCTCGCAAAGAAATCATTGCGCCATTGGCAAGAGAAGTATTGACAGAAGCCATGCAGAATGAAGAAGAACCTGACCGCAGAGCAGAGTTTGAGCGGCTTGTGGCGCGAATTATTAGCGTAAAATTACCCAAACTTTCCATTGAGGAGATTAGAGCAATGACAGAACCATTATTAAGCGACTTCGAGAAAACACGGGTGTACCGTGAAATCCTTGCCCGTGGCATAGCAAAGGGTGAGGCAAAAGGTGAACGCCGAGGTCTTAGTCAAGGTCTTAATCAAGGTATCAGCCTTGGGCAGCGCAAGCAGCAAGAAACTAGTGCGCTAAATTTTCTTGCCATAGGCTTGAGCGTCGCCGATGTTGCCAAAGGTACGGGCTTGTCGGAGGCAGAAGTACGCACATTACAGCAACAAGCTACAAAAGAGCAGCCCAAAACCCGCAGAAAACCACATAATTCGTAATCACACTTCCTCGTATTTTTTTTCTGACCACTATGAGTACCGCTATCTCACACCAACGCCGCGATTTTCTCAAAACTTCATCTGTCGCTGGTACCGCTTTGGTACTCGGTTTTTCGGATGTTTTTGCTGAAAATGCCACATCGGAATCAATGCTGATTGCCTCTGAATCTCATGAAATCACACCGTTTGTGAAAATAGATGCAAACGGCGCAGTAACGCTCTTCAACCCGCGTCCCGACATGGGGCAAGGCACGTTCCAATCAATGCCGGCGCTGCTTGCGGAAGAACTTTGCATTTCAATGGACAATGTGAAGATTGTGCAAACCGAAGGCGATGCAAAGCACGGCAATCAAAACGCAGGCGGCTCAAGCAGCGTGAGGGGCTTATGGAAACCTTTGCGCACCGTTGGCGCGGCTGCACGGGAAATGCTGATTTCTGCTGCTGCTGCTACATGGGGCGTTCCGGTGAGCGAGTGCAAGGCGGAAAACGGGCGTGTCCTTCATACGACGAGCAAACGTTCATTAGGTTATGGTGAACTTGCCGCAAAAGCAGCAACAATACCTGTTCCGAAAGAGCCGACACTCAAAGAGCAGAAAGATTTTACGATTTTGGGTAAACCCGCTTCCCGTGCCGATGTGCCGATGAAAGTGGATGGTACGGCGAAATTCGGCATTGATGCACGTGTTTCGGGTATGGTCTATGCTTCTGTTGAACATTCGCCAACGGTTGGCGGAAAAATTGTGAGCATTGACGACGGAAAGGCACTCAAAGTGAAAGGTGTGAAGAGGGTTGTAAGGGTGATGCGTCCACTCTTCGGTTCAGAATTGGAAGGTGTCGCCGTTATTGCTGATTCCTACTATGCTGCGCTGAAAGGACGGAAAGCGCTTAATGTAACGTGGGACACCAAAGGGTTTGATACCTTCTCTACCGATAGCTTTTACGCGGCGATGCGGCAGGCGGCTGCAAAAGACGGAATCCGTGTGGAAGCATCCAAGGGCGATTTTTCAACAAGCACAAAAGTTGCCGCAAAAATGCTGGAAGCGGTCTATGAAACGCCCTTTGTTGCTCATGCGCCGATGGAGCCTGAAGCAGTCGTAGCGCATTACAAAGACGACGGCACGATTGAAATTTGGGCTTCGACGCAAGGTCCGGTCTGGACAAAACGTGCAGTGGCAAAGCAGTTCGGTATTGCTGCCGAAAAAATTATGGTGCATCCGCAGTTTTTGGGCGGGAGCTTCGGTCGGAAGGGCGGTTTGGATGATTTTATCATGGAAGCCGTGCATCTTTCTAAAGAAGTGAAAGCGCCTGTAAAGCTGGTTTGGACACGTGAGGACGACATTACGCAAGGTCCCTTCCGCCCCGGTATGGTTAATGCACTTTCAGCAACAATGGATGCAAATGGAGCAGTTACAGGGATTCGGCATCGTATTGTCGGACCGTCCATTCAGTTTCAGGGCAAAAAAGACACGGCAGGAAAAGCAGATGATTGGGCTACCGAAGGTGTAGAACCCGAAGACAGCCCCTACGGTATTCCGAATTTTTCCGTAGAATTTGCTCACGTGCCTGCAACAGCGCCCGTTATGTGGTGGCGCTCGGTGTATGCTTCGACGAATATGTTCGGGCATGAAAGTTTTATAGATGAACTTGCTCATACAGCCGGAAAAGACCCGTTAGAATTTCGTTTGGAATTGCTTGCAAAAGCGAATCCCGCACCAAACTCCACAGGAGCAAGGTTTCAAACGGTTTTGCAGATGCTCAAAGAAAAATCTCAGTGGGCAGAAAAATTACCGCAGGGCAAAGGTCGCGGAGTGGCGATTGCACGGTCGTTTGAAAGCATCTGCGCTCACTCGGTTACGGTCGGGCGTGGTGCAGATGGCAAAATGCGCGTCGAAAAGGTCGTCGTGGTGCTGGATTGCGGTATGCACGTGAACACCGATATGGTCAAAGCACAAACCGAAGGAAATATCATCATGGGCTTAACTGCCGCGCTGAAAGACGCGATAACGTTCAAAAATGGTCGTGCAGAGCAGACGAATTTCGACACGTACCGCGTATTGCGCATTAACGAAGTGCCGGAAATGGATATTCACATCATGCCCAGCAGTAATGCGCCCGGCGGCGTTGGTGAGCCGGGATTGCCGCCGCTTGCTCCGGCGCTTGCCAATGCGGTTTTTGCCGCGACAGGCAAGCGGATTCGGACGCTGCCAATGAATTTGGATGCGGTGTAGTGCCAACCAATAATAGGAGCAGTTATGTCGCAAGCAAGATATATCAACCCGTACACGGATTTTGGCTTTAAGAAACTTTTTGGTGAGGACGGCAGCAAAGAACTCTTGATTGATTTTTTGAATCAGCTTTTGCCTCCTCAGCACCAGATAGCCGATGTGTATTTTCGTAATACCGAAAACTCTGCCGATACAGCAATGGAGCGGAAAGCGGTGTTTGATATTTACTGCGTTGCCAATTCGGGAGAGCGTTTTATTGTTGAGATGCAAAAGGCAAAAGTGAAGTATTTCAAGGACAGAGCGCTTTTTTACACAACCTATCCGATTCGTGAACAGGCAGAAAAAGGGAATTGGGATTTTCGCTTACAAGCAGTGTATTTTATTGCCATTCTGGATTTTGAATATGACGAAGAAGAGGAATGGCGCAAGTTTCGGCGGGATGTTTGTTTGAAAGACCAAGACGGTGATGTCTTTTTCAATAAATTGCATTTCAGATTTTTGCAGATGCCGCTGTTCACAAAGCAAGAACATGAATTGGAAACTAAGTTTGATAAATGGTGTTTCTTTTTGAAAAATCTTGCCAACATTGACCATATTCCTACGATACTGAACGAGCCAATTTTTCAGAAGGCATTTCAGATTGCCGAAATAGCCAATCTTTCGCAAGAGCAGCGCGAAAGCTATGAGATGAGCCTTTTGCAGTATTGGGATTGGTTTAGTGTCTGGCAAACCGCTTTGGAAGAACAGCATAGTGCCATTGCGCGAGCAACGGCGAAAAGTGTTTCGACCTCTATTGCACAATCCATGAAGAAGAAAGGGTACGTAGAAGAAGAGATTGCAGAATTGACGGGATTATCGCCGGAACAAATTGCTAACCTATAAACAGAAATTTTCTTCACATTTTGTTGCCATTCCCGAAAAAACTTTCGTATATTCGGCGCACAAAATCAATCCACATTTTTTGTATCTGTATTCAGGAGTTCCGCAATGGACATCGAAAAATCCTTCTCGACCGGTACGCCGGCTGACAAAATGAAAGAAATTATGATTAACAACGTGCTTTCCCGCAGCGACGTTCAAATGTTTTTTGGTGATACGTCGTGGGAAGGTAACACGCTGAAATTCTCGTCCGGTCTTGTCAGTTCCGGTCAATTCGATATTGTTGATAATGAAGTGAAAGTACAGGTTGATTTGTCCATGTTTGGCAAAATGGCAAAAGGTCAAATCGAAGGCACACTCGAAAAAACTTTCTCGAAACTTCCCGGATAATTGTCGTAAAATTCGCTCAAAGCCTCGTAAACACTTGTTTACGGGGCTTTGTTGTTTTGGGGTGTTGGCGGAAAAAGCGGCGAAACCGCCAAAGCCAGCACCAGCACTAGTACACAGCCAATCAAATTATACCACAAAAAGCCTATGCTTGTCCACGTATTGAGGGCGAAAATAATCGCTTCAGTGAGAAGTGCTGCCGTGAAAACCGCCGTACCGCTTGTGTTCTTGAGAAAAAAGGCTGCCATAAAAATTCCCAATATCGCCCCGTAAAAAAGCGAACCTACCGTATTCACCGCTTCAATGAGCGAACCGATGCTGCCCATAAACTGCGCAAAACCAACGATAATTGCTCCCCACATTACCGTTGCAAACCGCGTAACCCAGACAGAACGGGCTTCGGTGAGCGCACCTTGAAAGAGACGTTTGTAGAGGTCAATAACCGATGTGGACGCAAGCGCGTTGATTTCCGATGATGCGCTCGACATTGAAGCCGAGAACACCACCGCGATAAGCAAGCCCACAAGCCCCGTCGGAAGGTGGTTGATAATCCACGTGAGGAAAATGTAGTTGGTGTCGTTGGTCGCGGCTTTTGCATCGTTTTTTTTGAGCAGCACTTGTGCTTCTTTTTTGAGCGATTTGAGTTCTTGCTCGTTAGTGGTGAGTTCCTGCGTAACGGCTTGTTTACTTGCGTTGTCGCCGGTTTTGACGGCTGTCGTATAGGCGCGTAAGCGCACGCTCCGCACGTTGGCAGCTTTTTCAAAATCCTCTGAAAGGCGCTTGTATTCTGCTTCGTAGGGTGTGCCGCGTAATTTCGCCACTTCACTTTGATTGAAAAAAAGCGGTGGTGCGGTGAATTGGTAAAACACAAACATCATTGCGCCGATAAAGAGAATACCGAATTGCATCGGAATTTTCATCATGCCGTTGAAGAGCAGCCCCAAGCGGCTTTGCGTTACGGATTCACCGCTCAAATAGCGCTGCACCTGCGATTGGTCGGTGCCGAAATACGATAGTTGCAGAAAAAGTCCGCCCAAAAGCCCACTCCAAAAAGTGTATTTGTTATTCAGGTCAAACGTGAAGTCAATCGTATTAAATTTCCCGGAAAGCGCAGCAACACTGAGCGCATCACTAAAACTGACATCCTGCGGCAGCGAATACACCACGAAAAAACCTACCGAAACCATGCCGAGCGTAATAATTGCCATTTGATACGATTGCGCCCAACTTACGGCTCTTGTCCCGCCTGAAGTGGTATAGAGAACAACCAAAATACCAATCACAAAAATCACGTACGAGACGTTCCAACCCATGATAATCGAAAGTACGATAGAAGGGGCATAGATTGAGATTGCGGCAGCAAGACTGCGTTGCAACAGGAACAGCGAAGCAGCAAGGGTGCGGGTTTTGAGGTCGAAGCGTTTTTCGAGAAATTCGTAGGCGGTCAGCACGTTCAAGCGGTGGTACATCGGAATCGCCACAATACACAAAATCACCATTGCAAGCGGCAAACCCAAATACGATTGCACAAAGCGCATACCATCTACATACGCCTGTCCGGGTAGGGAGATGAAGGTGATAGCGCTTGCCTGCGTCGCCATGACGGAAATAGCGACGGTGTACCATTTTGCCTCGCGCCCCGACAGCACAAAATCGTGCATGGTAGAGCCTTTCGAGGCGAGGCGGCTTTTGCGAATACTCCAAAGAACAACGAAGGACAGTGCGGACGCGAGAATGAGCCAGTCGAGAAGGTGCATACAAAATATCTTTCAAAATGCGCGGGAAAACCACCACATAAGCGCTACAACAAGCGCAAATACGCCTAGCACAAGTGCATACCAGAGATTCCATGAACGGAAAACAGGGGGAGTTTGGTCGTTGGTCATTGGTTACTTGGTGTGTTGGTTACTTGGTGTGTTGGTTACTTGGTGCGTTGGTTATTCGTCATTCGTTGGAAGGCGCATGAATACTTGCTATGACCTAGAATCCATGACCTAAAACCTATAAAATAAAACCCTCTTGCAAATGATTCGCCAGATGCAGCGCTTGAATCTTGTCGTATTGCGACTTGGTGAGCTTGCCGTAGGCGAAATGGTCTTTGTATGCGCCTGTGTGCTGCCAAAATTTTTGAACTGCCTCCTCAAGGCGCATAAAACCTTGCATTGCGTCGCCGTCGTCGTTGATGATTGGGGCTTCGGGAATGGGCATGGTGATGTCGTGCGACATGGAGCCTTTGGCGAGGAAAATATGCAGCGCCAGTTTCCCTGCGGTTGCCTTAAAGAGCGAGGATTTATGAGCCGGATAGCCCACAAGCGAAAACTCAATGCTCTGCGCTCCGTGTTGGAGCGTTTTGTAAAGTGACCAAGCGCCGGACTTCGGTTCTATGCCGTGTTGGGCGTAGTCTTCGATGCGGCGGAGCGCTTCGTCGAGCGAGGAAAAAGTGAGGATTGTTGCCATACAACCAAAACTCTGGGGACAAGGAAAATTCGTGTGTTTAGGGCGGAAACTTACGATAAATCTCTGGACTAGCAAAACATGACGTGCAAAATATGACTTTTGGTAACTTGCAGGGGGAAGAAATTTTTTCTAGTTTGGAAAAAAGAAATACGGATGCTTTTGTCGTACACTGTCCTTGTTTGTTCAATATTTTGGTCAAAAAATGCCATGAAAATTCTTTGTGCAATTATCTTTCTCTGCGCTTCCCTCACTGCTTGTGTGCAGCCCGCACCTGTCGTGACGACCATTCCACGCGATACGCTGACGGTTTCCTTTGCGAAGTGGCATAAAAACGCACCGTCGGCGCTTTCCATGACATTCGACCACACGTGGAGTCGCATGGTTCCTTGGGAGAACGTTGTTCCCACGATTGTTGCTGATTCTGCCTTGCCTGTGGATTATGATTATACCTCTGAGCATTATTGGAGCATCTATCAAAAGCGCAATGCTATTGATACGCTCCACAAACGTCTTGGAATCGCGTTTTTTGCGCATGGTCATCGGCATATCAACAATGACGAACTTACCTACGAAGAAGCAAAGGCGAATTTTTTGGAGTGTAAAGATTCCATGATGGCAATAGGCTTCAAACCCTTGATTTATGCCTATCCTGCGGGTTACGGGTACAAAGCCAGCACACAAAAAGCCGCGCAAGATGCAGGATTCCTCGCTGCGCGAATGTTCGACCCCTTGGAAAGCCCGTACATTATTCCACAAGAACAGTCAAAGCCTGATTGGTACAGGCTTCCGACGCTCATGATGTTTCGGAAAGAATTTCAAAATTCGGTTTCTTTTTTGAAAGATAATACGACTATCATCAACAATACTGCGCAACTCATTCCCCATTTGAAGCAGAACACCGCCTTACGCTCGTGGCTTATACTGACGTATCATATGATTGGTCCAACCGATAACGAAAACACTTACGAAGTGCGAGATTTGCTGACGGATATTGCAGCGATACGAGCAGAAAAGCCGTGGCTAGTGCGGATGGAGGACGCTGTGGTGTATTTGCGCGAAAAAGAGGCTGCAAAACTTACGCTTGAGCATCGGCACAATTCCGCAGGGAAACTGGAGCGTGTTATTCTGCAACTTGACGACAATTTGCCGGACGACGTGTATTCACAGCCGCTCACGCTTTTGCTCCAAACTCCCTTACAGTGGAAAGGCAAGCGTTTACGGGCTTTTGCGGAGAATGACGCGATGCTGAGGCAATTACTCGAACCCGCACAAGAGGCGCATATGCTGACCGTAAAGCCAGACGGGAAGCGGTATGTGGTGATTGCGGAGTAGGGAGGTGGTAAATTTTCCTTTTTGGTTGAAATGCCGAAAATTCAAATTCTCAATTGTAAGGAGCTTTATGCGTTTAGTGTTCATCCTGTTGCTTGCTGCAATGACTTTTTTGCCGAAGTTAATGTTTGCGCAGCAATCTTTGCCAATTAAGGATTTTTCCGTTGGCAATGTCTTTGTGTATCTTCATAATAAGGCTCTGGTTGAGGAGTCTGTTATAGGCGATACAATTATTAGAAATATCCGTTATGGTAAAGTACAGGTAAAGGTTGATTCTGTCACTATGGCACAATCATATTTTATGCGCTCCGATGACTCTGCTTTGTATCAATATCAGCCTTTATTGAATCAAGAGACCGTTCTGCACCGATTTGGGCAAAACTGTACAGGTCCATTATTGCCTTGGGCGAGTATTCTCCCATTCTGTGATTCGACGTTTCGTTTATCCGGCGATAATAATATTGCAACTTATATTGAGGGTGCCATTGCTATCAATAACACCCCGGCTTTGCCATTCAATGGCGATCCAGGATATCAACGTCGAACAGCAATCATCAATAAGCCATTTGGGTTATTACTGGACTCATCAACGAATTGCCAAATATTTGGGGGGCGAATAGATGTTCCCTGTCATACGACCAGACCAGACCCCGGATGCCAGCCTGTTGTTATTTATTCGAATAAAATTTGTACGCCATCCGTTGTCACGGCGTTGTTGCGAGGTACTGTCCGAGGCGTACAATTTACCATCATACCCCCTGGAGTGTACAATGTCACGTTAGGTGCTTCCGTAAGCACATATTATCCAAGTTTGTTTCGCTTACAGTTTCTATGCTATCATAGTACTACAAACATACCGATTGCGAATTATGGTATTAAGGCAGTCCGCTGTAACGTTCCCATTGATACAAGTTTGGTAGAAATTGTCGAAGTAAAAACCGTTAATGGTAATCGTCCCGATTCTATAACCTTTGCAAATAATAAAGCCATTCTTCATTGTACGTTTTCGACAGGAAATGACAGCAACAATATCATTATTTTGAGACCCAAAGCATTTACCCGAGATATAAATGTTCGCTTTGACGTAGAGCAACCGATTATTTCATCTTCATTTCCAAACACAGCGAGTTTTGCTTCTGTTCCCACGATTATTTCCATCAATCGCAGAAGCATTGAAATGTCCGTGCAAGGGTTGGAACCGACTGCAATTACCCGCAACGACGAGGTAAAATATGGAAATATACATTCCTTGGATTTCAGTCTTTATTGGGCTACAATTCCGACCCGTTCACTACTGCCGGATAGTTTGTCCTTCGTCTTTGCACTTGATACAACGGGGTTAGAAAATATTCATTTCCTTGAGGCAAATTCAAGCCGCAGAATAAGAGAAGATAGCGTACGCATTCGAGGTAACATCAAATCTTTTTATTGCACCGCTCCAACATCTGAGCCTTTTCAAAATATAGGAAAGGTGCATTTCCGCTCAATATCGCTTTTTGCAACCCAAAATACGGTTTCTATTTTGGGAACAAAAAATCCACCCGGTTTCGTGTTTAGAACTTCCTACAACGTGCCGAATGTGTTCCGTCAACTTGGCTTATTACGGCAACTTCCTTCGACAATATCAAAGAGGCTTTTGGAAGGGGGGAATGTTGTGGAGGGTATTTACCCCAATCCTGCGCGAGACAATCTTACCGTGCGGTATCTCATTGCAAGACCGACGGAAACAATTTCTGTTGAACTCATCAATACGCTTGGCGTATCTGTCCTCGCGCTTGAGTTGCCAAGCTACTATATTGGTCGGTATGAGCTTCCGATTGATGTTCATTCAGTGCCGAACGGAATGCACTTTGTGAAAATACGCTCAAATACAAGTGTGGAGACCATTCCGATTCTCGTGGCGCACTGATGTTGATGAAAAATATGTTTTATACCTTCGCAAATCCGCACCCCGCCTGCCACGAGCAATGCACGCGATTATCGGCAGGCTTTCCGCACGTCGGGCAGTATTCGACCGTAAATTCCTCGTCTTGGTCCACCGGTACGGAAATACGCTCATCAAAGACGTAGCAGCGTCCTTCAAAGCCCTTTCCGCGCACAACGGGGTCTTTGGCATAGCTCACAATGCCGCCGTTAAGCTGTGCCACGTTCTGAAAGCCTTCCGCAAGCAGAAAACCGCTCAATTTCTCACAGCGAATACCGCCCGTGCAGTAAGTAAGGATTTTTTTGTCTTTGTACTGACCCAAATTCTCACGAATCCATGCTGGAAACTCCCGTGATGAAGCCACTTCAGGGCGAATTGCTCCCTCGAAATGCCCCAAGTCATATTCGTAGCCGTTGCGCCCATCCAAAATAATCACATCTTCTTCTTGCATAGCCCGTCGGAACTCTTCGGGCGTGAGGTGCTGTCCCGTAATTTCATTGGGGTCAATCTCCTCGTCAAATCGCCATGTCACAATCTCCTGTTTTGCGCGGACGTGCATTTTTTTGAAGGCATTCTCGGCAACCTCGTCAATTTTGAACCAAAGGTCTTCAAAGCGAGAATCAGTGCGCATTTCGCGGATGTAGGCATCGGTTTGTTCGGGCGTGCCACATACCGTTCCGTTAATACCTTCGGGAGCAACAATGATGCGCCCCAGAAGACCCAAACTCTCGCAGAAAGCAAGATGTTCTTCGGCAAAACTTTCGTAATCGGGAATGGGGATGTATTTGTAATAGAGCAATACTCGAAAGGGAAGTGCAGTCTGCATAGCGCTTCAAATCTGGTTTTGACAAAAATATTGTGAAGGAA
The DNA here is from genome assembly GCA_025455065.1 of Candidatus Kapaibacterium sp. GTDB lineage: Bacteria > Bacteroidota > Ignavibacteria > Kapaibacteriales > UBA4661 > PH2015. The sequence continues at coordinate 73,046 of JALONG010000002.1, forward strand.
AACGCCTACAAAAATACGAAACCTTCGCCAAATGCAGCATGGAGATTTTTTTTCTGAAAGTTCTTGAAAATACCATGTTCCTTGCGTAAGTTACCTGTTAATATCTCCATATTGCAATAAAACTTGGAAATATATCTACGTTTTAGTAAACTTGAAAGTATATCTTCTGCAAAATTTCTATTTATTTTTACGCTTTTTTGAGGTTACAATGGTTAAGCAACGTTATGAATTCGACACCGCACAAAATGCCATCATTGAAGGTTTGGCAATGCGATTAAGCATTATCGGCGGTATATGTTTTGTGATTGGTTTCGCCGTGCTGTTGATGATGGTCGTGCGCACAGGCAGTGTAATTGCAATGATTGTTGCCGGATTGGCAATCGCTTTCGGAGCGCTTGCAATCTACGCAGGACAGGCATTTCGAAAAATTACCACCACTCAAACACGCGATATTGACCATTTAATTGAAGCCTTGACAACCCTCAATCGGGTGTATAATGTGCAGATTGCGGCTATCATTGCCGGAGCTCTGGGATTGGCATATTTTGCATGGAGTATTTGGAAGTGATTTGGTGAAAAATTATTGCAATTAATCATTTGTTTTCTTACGTTGTTTTTCTTGTGCTATGTTGCGTTCCTTCCAAGATTTGGTGCGAATTCTTACCTTGCATCCCGCGAAGTACGACGCAATCTATTTTCCTCGAAAAACCGTAGCAAGTGATTACGATAAACTCTTCGATATTATTCGCAAAGGGAATCATTCTTCCGATGAAGAAGTGAGCGCGGAACTCTACGGCACGACCGACAACAAAGCAACCACGCGCTATTTTACCTTAAAATCCCGCCTCAAAGACCGTTTGGAAAACGGTTTTTTTTTCCTTTCTTCCGAACGATTTTCCACCCGTAATGCAAGACGGTATGCGGCGTGGAAGGAACAAATGATTATTTGGGTTCTTTGGGCTTCGGGCGCAAAGGAAACCGCCGTCCAACGCATGGAAAAACTCGCCGAAGAAGCCGAGATGTTCGGATGGAACGATGTTCTGGTGTCGCTCTATCGCCACATTCGCCAATATTATGCCCATCAAGGCTCAATGGTGCTGTTCCGCAAGTTTGATGTACTGTTGCAGGAAGCCCGTAAACGTGAAGGCGCAGAAATTGAGGCTGAAACGGTACTAGCGGAATTAGAAGTCTTCAAGGCGCGTGAAACCTTGCTCGGAAGGGAATATGAGGAACAATGTAAAATCGTTGTAGCTAGAATTGATACGCTCCACAAAAGTATTGCAGAAAAGAGTATTGCAGAAAAGAGTATTGCAGAAAAGAGTATTGCAGAAAAAGGTGCTGGGGAAAAGGGTGTTGGGGAATCTTCGGGTACTTATCGTTTGACGCAATATGCCTCGCAAGCCGCACAATTCTTGGCTGAAGCAAAAGGAGATTATGCACAAGTTCTTCGGGTTTTTTCCGAACAAGAACGCGCGATGCAGCAATTTCCGCACGGTTTGGAAACCGAAGAGCGCTCGTTATTTGACGCTGCAAAGTTACCGTTTTTTCTTCTTGCAAAGGATATTGAGGGTTCTAAACAAGCAGTAGAGCGCATTCTAGCCTATAACCTTCCCGAAATGCCTGAAATACCAACAGTGTATGCCTACTATTTTTTGACGGCAATGCACACGCGGTCGTTTGTGAGCGCAGGAGCAATTTTCGAGGCTGCCTTGCAAACGCAAGCAATGAAGCGCTTTTCGGAGATTCACACACCGCATTGGCGCGTGTTCGAGGTGTATGCGCGGTTGTTTCTGCGAGAAGAAATACCTCAGCGTCCGACACTCTTCAAACCGCGTTTTTCGTGGAACAAATTTTTAGCGGAAATTCCCGATTATGGCGAAAAACAATCTGCCCTGAATGCCGCATGGATACTTGCACAAATGCTCCATTTGATGAACGATGCCGATTGGGAGGGCATCGCCAAACGCAACAATGATTTGCTGCTTTATCACGAAAAATACCTCCGCAAAGACACACCGCAGTACCGGTTACAGTGTTTTTTGCGTATGGTCAATCAGGCAGTTTTGTGTAATTTTGAAGTACAGGAAACACTCCGTAAAACGCATAAATACTGCATTTGGCTCACAGAAGCCCGAAAATACGACATTCTCAAGACGGGGTTTATTGAAGTGATTCCTTTAGAATTTGTATGGTCGTTATTGCTTTTTCGGATGAAACACTCGTCAGAAAAAACGCTGACTCCCTTCAAAACAATTCTGGAAACGTTTCCTGACCCGCTTCAGTTCTATCGTCACAGAGAATAACTGTTTGTCCCTCACTCTTTTTTTTCCTCTCTTTGTTATGCCTAAACGCTATCTTTTGGCTTCCACTACATGGAAAGCTGTTCAGGAAACGCCCTATACTATTGCGATTTTACCATGGGGAGCAACGGAAGCACACAATTATCATCTTCCTTACGCGACGGATTGTATTCAGGTGGATTACGTCGCTGCGGAGGCTGCCAAAGCAGCATTTGGGCGGGGTGCAAAGGTTGTTGTGCTGCCGTGTATTCCCTTCGGTGTGCAGACGGGGCAACTCGACATCAAACTTTGCATTAACATGAACCCCAGCACCCAAGCGGCGTTGCTGGCGGATATTGCTCATTCGTTGGATGTGCAGGGGATTCACAAACTGCTGATTTTGAACGGACACGGCGGGAATGATTTTCGGCAGATGATTCGGGAATTACAGCCCCGAACCCGCGTCTTTCTTTGTGCGGCGAATTGGTATCAACTCGCAGACCGCACGAAATTTTTTGGTGAATCAGGTGACCACGCCGACGAACTCGAAACCAGCGTGATGATGCACATCGTACCAACACTGGTGCGCCCTTTGGAAGAAGCGGGAGACGGTGCGCAGAAGCAAAACCGCATCAAAGCTATGCGTGAGGGTAAAGTCTGGTCTCCGCGCCCTTGGACGAAAATTTCTGCTGACACCGGCGTTGGAAACCCGCATAAATCAACGCCGGAAAAAGGGAAAGTATTTTTAGATGCCGTTATTGCGTATCTCGCGGACTTTCTTGTTGATTTTGCGGAGGCAGATACAGCCAACCTTTACGAGTAGTGGGTAGGCACAATTCTCCAAAATTTTATCCACGAATCACACAAATTAACACGAATGTCTCCTGCGTTTTCTCATCATTTAATTCGTGAATATTCGTGCGATTCGTGGACAACGTATCTATCAAGTTATGACCAATCTCACCGCATCGTTTCAGCAGTATCACCCGTATTTCCTGCATCTCGCCTACAACATTCTTGGCTCACGCGCTGAAGCCGAAGACATTGTGCAGGATGTCTTGGTGAATGTTTGGGAGAAAAAAAGTACAGGTGAAAATGCCTCAAATGCTTCACCAATACTGAATGTGAAGGCATATTGCGGTAAAGCGGTGGTGAACCGCGCACTGACGCGCAAAGAAGCAATGCAGCGCGAAATTGCGGAATCGTATTGGGGCGTGTGGTTGCCGGAGCCGCTTGTTTCCTCGCTGACGGAGGCATTGCCGGATATCGGCGCAGAATCTCACGTGTATAGCTTTGATGCCGCAAATGCTGTCGGTATCGGGCTTCTGAGGCTTATGGAAATTCTCACGCCGCTTGAACGTGCTGTGTATGTGCTTGCCGAATTGTTGGAAGAATCTTACGCAGAAACCGCACAAATGCTGGAAATTACCGAAGCACACACGCGAAAACTCATGGAACGCGCCAAAAACAAACTCGAAGCAGGTAAAAAGCGCTTTTCCGCAACGGCGGAGCGTCATCAAGAATTGTTCATAGCATTTGCACAGGCAACGCAAGAAGGCAGATATGACGCGCTTCGCAGCCTACTCAAAGAAGATGTTGTGATGTATTCCGACGGTGGCGGAAAAGTTCTTGCCTCACGAATTGTCGTGCGAGGCGTAGAGAAAAATCTTGCTTCGCTGAAAAATATCGCCGAATGGGCGGCAAAAAAAGAGCCTTCAACATGGCTTCCATGCTTGCTCAACGGTCGTTTGGGAGCAATTGCTGTTCACAACGAAACTGGGCGAATTATTACCGCAATGACATTAGAAGCCGACGAAACGGGCATTACCGAAATGTACTCCCAGCGCAACCCTGATAAACTCGCGCTTTTGAACAAGGAATTTCGCTTGAAACAAGCATAATTGCTTCTTTCATAGGGAAATGCTATTTTGCAGACAGCACTATTTCTGTGTGTCTTTTTCCCATTTTCTGAGCAACTCAAATGCAAGAACTTCGCCAAATCTATCCCGTTGAAGGAAATACCGTGCTGGTGCGACTTCCGGAGAATTATTCTGCAAAGCAAGTGGAAGTTATCGTCTTGCTTCCTGACGCTCTTGAAAGCAAGCAAACGAGCGCTTTTCAGCCCAATAACGAAGTTTCCGGCGGAACATGGCAGCAGCGCCGCACAACTTCTCCACCGCCGCTTCCTGTCTGGACGGAAGAAGAAAGACAAGCAATGCTGGAGTTAAGCAATCATCCTACGACCATGACGGATGAGGACGTTGCCGCGTGGGAACGTGATATTTACTTGATGCGCTCCTTGCCTTCAACGGGGTGGCATAATGACTAGCGCTTTTCATATCCTTGCTGATACTTCGGTATTGATTGATTATGTTCGCAGTTCTCAAAAGCATCGAACACTGCTGCACAAAATATTTGAAACAGCAACGACACCAATTATTGCTGTTGCTACGGAATATGAATTTTGTGTTGGTAAGAATCCTCAGAACGTTGAATTAATCGAAGCGCTTATGAAGCGCCTCCGTGTAGTGCCGATGAATTCGGAGATTGTGCAGATTGCGGTTCCTCTTTACCTTTCGTTAAAGCGTAAAAATGCCCTCATTGGTGTTAATGATACTTACATCGCCGCAACAGCGCTCCACTACCTCACATATATTCGTTCCCGCATAATGGCTATTGTTAATGATACTTACATCGCCGCAACAGCGCTCCACTACGATATTCCTCTCGCAACGCTCAACACCAAGCATTTTTCACGCCTCGAGCAGGATTTTGGGCTACAAATCCTTGCGAATATTTGACAAGCAATGAGCGGCAGTGAAGGAACTGCTGACATCATAAAATCTCTATGAACCATTTCTCACCAAAGCAAACTCCCTTGAAATCAAGCCCACTCCACTACTACACCGAGCAGGAACGCTACTTTTCAGAACAGCGCCGTCATCACGAAATTCTTGTTAGGAGAATTTCTCTTGTGCGCTTGGGGACTGCGTTTGTAGCACTGACAAGTCTGTATGCCTCGTGGTATGGCGGTATCGGCATGATGCCGTTTGTGCCGCTTTGGCTCTGGTATGGCATATTGGGGCTTGCTGTGTCATTGTTTGTTGTGTTGGTAATTCTGCACACTTTCCATTATTCGCGGCTGAATAATGCCGAGCTGATGCACCGCGTCATGGAGCGAGAATTGGCGGCGCTGCGAGGTGATTTTTCGTTTTTCAAGCATGGGGGCGAATTTCTCACAGAGCGAGATTCTATGACGCTTCATGCAGAAGATTTTGCGCAAGATTTGGATATTTTTGGTGAATTTTCCTTGTTTCAGCGCTGCAATCGGACTGTTACACCGCTAGGATACAAGAGCCTTGCAGAGTATTTGACCACAACGCTTGTTTCTCACAATATCCTTCGTGCAAGGCAAGAAGCGCTTCAGGAACTTTCCGCCGCGACAGGCTTCCGCCACAAATGGCTTGCAACCGAGCCTAAGCGCCAACTTACAGGGCTTGAGCAGAGGGGCTTGGAGGAGTGGATGCGCGAGAGTATCGCACCGAAAAAGAGCGATATTTCTCAGCAAACGTGGTTTCGTGCGCTGTTGTGGGCGTTGCCATTTTTGACTAATGGTGTGGGAATGGTTTCAGTCTATTTCTCAACGCCTGATGTCATGCGGCTTCTGGGCTTGTGCGTCTTCGTGCAACTGATATTCTGGGCAATGTTCCTTCAGCGAACTCGCCGTGAAGTAGCAATGATGCAACGAGCGCAGTATCTTTTGGCGGTCTATGTGCAGCTTTTTTCGCTGACAAAAAACGAAATGCAATTCCGCTCTCCAATCCTTCAACGATGCGCTTCGGAGGCGAGTGCTGCAATGAAAAGCATAAAAAAACTTCGGCGAATTTTGGAAGCATACCAGAATGGGCAAAGTATGTTTGGGGCGATTGTGTTCAATGGGTTTTTTCTGCTGGATGTGCATTGTATGGTGCAGCTTGCCGATTGGCGAAAAAACCATGCAGGCAGCACAGAATCGTGGTTTGATATGCTTGGCGAAATGGATGCGCTCGTGAGTATGGCGGGATATGTGTTCACGCATCCTGAATACACCATGCCGACAATTCTCCCGGAAGGTTCACCAATGCTTGTTGCAAAAGGTGTCTATCATCCGTTTCTTTCACCGGAAGAAGCCGTAAAAAATTCGCTGGTTTTGTCTGCGGAAAAGAATGTGATTGCAAGCAGTCCCACAGAAGGGCAGATTGCCGTCATTACAGGGGCAAACATGGCGGGGAAAAGCACCTTTTTACGCGCCCTGGCGCTGAATACCGTTCTCGCACACATAGGGCTTCCTGTCGCCGCAGATGAGTTTTCGTGTAGTCTCATGCAGGTCGTAACGAGTATGCGCGTGGCGGATTCGCTGGAGCGCCATGAATCCTACTTCTATGCGGAATTGCAGCGATTAGCAATGATTGTAGAGCGCCTTCGCAGAGGCACACCGATGCTTGTTGTCATGGACGAAATTTTACGCGGAACAAATTCCGCCGATAAAAAAGCAGGAACTATCGGGCTTCTGAGGCAGTTTTTGGAGTATTCTTCACTCGCCATTATTGCAACACACGACACCGAAATCGGCAATCTTGAGCAAGAATTTCCTCTCATTGTGCGCAATTTCTGTTTTGAAGGCGTTATTGCGGGTAATGAATTATACTTCGATTATACCTTGCGCTCCAGCGTTGCGCAGAACAAAAATGCTACATTTCTTATGCATAAAATGGGGATTTTGCGGAATGAGCAAGATAGCCTTGTTGATTAACACACGCAACGACTACACTTTTTCACTATTTTTACTAATTACCATGAAACACCTATTCATCGCCCTTAGTGCCTGCTTTGCGCTCTTGTTGCATCAACCGACTTTCTCTCAACAAGCCTCAGCGCAAGCTACCGCGCCGTTTTCCGGCAAAGTGGCAGGAATGCAAAAATTCACAGGATTCGTCTCGTTTTATTGGGACGCAAAGACCGATAAAATCTGGCTTGAAGTGGATAAATCACAACTGAATCGGGATGTTCTCTACGCTGTGTCGCTGCCGCAAGGTGTCGGCTCGAATGATATTGGCTTGGACAGGGGGCAACTCAGTAATGAGCGCGTAGTGCGCTTTGAAAAGCACGGTCCGAAGCTGCTTTTGGTGCAACCAAACCTGAATTTCCGTGCCGTTTCGGGTGATGCCAATGAGCAACGCGCTGTACAGGAATCCTTTGCGCAATCGGTTCTTTACGGCTTCAAGATTGATGCGGAAGACGGCGGAAAAATGCTGGTGGATGCAAGCGGTTTTCTTCTGCGCGATGCACATGGTGTTGCTGTGACGTTGCGACGAGCCGGACAAGGCGCATACACACTTGCGCCGGAGCAATCGGCAATGTATATGCCGCGCACAAAAAGTTTTCCGAACAATACCGAATTTGAAGCAACAATCACGCTTACAGGCGATGCCGCAGGGCAGTACATCCGCGATGTTACCCCAACACCGCAGGTTGTCAGCGTCCGGCAGCATCATTCGTTTATCGAACTGCCCGCTTTGAACGAAGCAAATGCCTACAAACCGCGTGAATTCGACCCTCGCACCGGTTACTTTCCGATGATGTACATGGATTATTCCACGCCGATTGAGCAGCCCGTAATGAAGCGCTTTTTGACGCGCCACCGTTTGCAAAAGAAAAACCCTTCTGCTACAAAAAGTGAGGCTCTTGAGCCGCTTGTTTACTACATTGACAATGCTGCGCCGGAGCCGATTCGTTCAGCACTTTTCGAGGGCGCAACGTGGTGGAATGAGGCGTTTGAGGCGGCGGGATTTATCAATGCTTTTCAGGTCAAGATTCTGCCTGATTCCGCCGACCCGATGGACGTGCGCTACAACGTCGTGCAATGGGTACACCGCGCCACACGGGGCTGGTCTTACGGTGCAAGTATCACCGACCCGCGCACGGGCGAAATTTTGAAAGGACACGTAACACTTGGTTCGCTCAGGGTTCGGCAGGATTTTTTGATTGCCTCGGGGCTTATTGCCGCCTACGAAGACGGGAAAGAAGTGCCGGAAACGCTCAAAGCAATGGCTCTGGCGCGTCTGCGGCAGCTTTCTGCGCATGAAATTGGTCATACACTCGGTTTGGCGCATAATTTCTCGGCAAGCGTGATGGGCGAAAAAGGGCGCTCGTCGGTGATGGATTATCCGCACCCAACTATCGAAACAGATGCAAAAGGCGCTATAAGCCTCACCAATGCATATGCGAAAGGTATGGGTGAATGGGATAAGATTTCTATTCGCTGCGGCTATGAAGAATTTTCGGATGGCGATAAGCAAGGTGTGGAGCGCATTTTGGCGGATGCTCACAAACGCGGCTATTATTTCATAAGCGATGAAGATGCTCGTCCGTCTGGCGGAGCGCATCCGACGGCACATTTGTGGGATAATGGCGTTAATACCATAGATGAACTTGGGCGACTTATGAAAGTGCGGAGCGAGGTTTTGCAACGCTTTGGAGTGAACAATATCCCGAAAGGGCAAGCGCTTTCGACGCTGGAAGAAACACTGGTGCCGATGTATCTTTTGCATCGGTATCAAACGGAGGCTGTAAGCAAGATTCTGGGCGGCTTGGACTACCGTTTTGCCGTGCGAGGCGACAATCAACCAATCACTACGACTATTCCCGGAACGGAGCAACGGCGGGCGTTGCAGGCTCTTTTAGCAACGTTGGATGTGGAAGCACTCGCATTGCCGGAACCCGTTCTCGCGCTGATTCCGCCGCCTGCGTACGGGTACAATCGCACCCGCGAATCCTTCAAACACCGCACGGGACTTACCTTCGACGCATTTGCTCCGGCGGAAGCAGCTGCGGGCTTTACGGTGAGTTTTTTGCTGGACGCCCAGCGTGCGGCGCGGCTGGTGGAGTACAGCGCACGGGACAAGTCGCTGCCGTCGCTTCAGGAGGTTATCGAAAAACTTTTTGCCGCAACGTGGAAAGCCGCCCTGCCGCAAAGTGCTTACAAAGCAGAAGTGCAACGCACTATCAATACGGCTGCGCTGCAAGGTGTGATGCGGCTTGCACAGGATGATGACGCTTCTGCACAATCACGCGCAGTAGCGCTCTTGCACTTGGAAAATTTGCGTCAGTGGTTGGATGCGCAAAAGAAAAGTGTTAAAGACGATTCCCAGAAAGCCGCATACTTCCTTGCGTCTGCGGTCATTGCGGAATTTGTGAAAAGTCCGAAAACGGTTGTTATACCGAAGCCGCTTGCTGTGCCGCCCGGGCAGCCGATTGGGTGTGGGGAGTGATATGTAGTTGTGGTAAGCCGTTCTACGCTTAGGAAAGCGTAGGACGGCGTTGAGGAGTGTTCCTTCTACGCAAACCCTCTTCCGCCGGTCAAAATACCATACACCTTTGGTGTGAATTTCCTCAATACCGCACCAACACTAATACAAAAGGCAATAATGCTCAAGGGGAGAAGAAAGTATAATTGCAGGCGATAGAGCGGGAAGCTGCTCCAAATCTGGAACGCGGGGTGCAGAAGGTAATTCACCAAAGGAACGTGCAGCGCGTAAATCATAAACGAAAATGCCGATGACCAGCGAAACCATGCTTGATTCATACACCACCGCACAAGTGCATCCATGCCAAACCATGCCGTTACTATCCCTAATGCCTCACAAACACGATGTACCGCGATAATACCCAAGAAATACTGCGGTTGAGAAAGTGCATCGGGCGGAGCATAAAACGCTGTCAGGGTTTTTGCCGCGCAAAGCAGTATCCATGAGCTTCCCCAAAGGGCAGGGTGGAAAAATTTGGGTCGTGTTTCGAGATTGATATTGTTTTTTTGTAGCCAAATTCCCAGCGTGAAAAAAAGCAGCCCTTCGGGTTCGATAAAACCTAGATGAATGGGGAGAATGAGCCATATTGCGCCAAGAATCCCAAACCAAATTTTCGGCGCAGTTGTTACAAGGCGCAAAAGAAGCGGATAAGCGAGGTTGTAAACCAGCAACACCCGAATAAACCAGAGTTGAAAGGGAATCGGGCTGAAAATTATGCGCCCAATATAGTCACCAAAAGCATATTCACGTATCGGCTGACTGAGGTTTGCAGCCCTGATTGCATCTTGTGTTTGGGGAATTTGCTCCAACACAAACGTCAGCACTAAACCGATGATGCTCCAAAGAATGTACGGTACGAGTAGTGTTCTGAGGCGAAATTGTACGCGCTCTTTGTGGGGTTTCGTGTCGCCCAGTGCAAACAAATATCCCGAAATCACAAAGAGCATCGGAATACGAAAGCGAAACAGCCCGTTAGCGGTGAAATACTCGAAAAATGTGGTGAACGTTAGCGGCTCGCCCATGAGCGTGGATGGCTCTAAATAGCGCTGTTCGAGGTTATACCCGTGAACAAAAACCAAAAGAACCATCGAAATAAACGCCCAAAAGCGAAATTTTTGACTGAGAAAGGATGAAATCATGGTGTCCCCTCAAAACAAGTGTTGATGCGGTTTTTCGGGAATGTACGAGTGTGCGGAATGTTTGTTGCGAAAAAAAAATTGTGTGATTGTCACAAAAACGTAGTGAAGCGGTCTTGTTTGTGTCGGCAATTTTTTAGCACTAATTTTCAACCAATTTTTTTTTGAAGTATGAACTCGCACAAACCTTCTAAACCAGATTCCAAGCGCCTTGTACGCCTTCACCGCTTTGCTGGATTAACGCTTGCGACCTTCATTGCGATTCACCTCACAAACCACCTCTTTGCGCTGGTGTCGGTGGAAATGCACATAAAAGTCATGGATATTGCACGCTTGATATACCGCAATCCTCTGGGAGAGGCATTATTACTTGCCGCAATAGCTGTTCAAGTTCCGAGTGGAATAATACTTGTCAGGCGAAAAGGCTGGAGGGGAACTTCTGGTATAGAGCGTCTGCAAGTCGCTTCGGGACTGTATTTGTCGTTCTTTTTGGTTGTTCACGTTTTTGCGGTGATGATGGGGCGTTGGTATTTCAAACTTGATACGAATTTTTATTTTGGTTCATCGCCGCTTCTAAGCTGGCTTTGGTGGTATTATGTGCCGTATTATGGTTTGTCGGTTATTGCTGTTTTTGCACACGTGGCGAGTATTCACTTCCAAAAAGTCCTACCGAGAACATCAAGGAAACAAGCGCTTTGGCAGAGTGTTGTTCTTGTTGTTGCGGGATGTGTTCTTTCCGTGTTGATTCTGCTGGCTTTTTCGGGTGTGCTGCGCCCGATAGTCTTGCCGGAGCAGTATAAATTGTTTTGAAAAGCCTCAAATACGAGTTATGATGCAGTTTCTCGTGTGAGAAGGTGCGCCTGTTTTGCTTGGGTAATTCCAAGAAAAATTGCATTTTGCGAGTGAAATAACAATATTCGTTCTCACAAAGCACGGTTTTATGCGCATTACAAGCCTTCATCTGCAAAACGTTGGTGTATTTGACGATACGACGATAGAGTTTCCTGCTGATAAGCCGGAGAACTGCGCCGAAATACACCTTTTCACGGGTGCGAATGGAAGTGGGAAAAGTACGGTGCTGTATGCGTTGGCAGCGTCAATTTTTCACAATGCAATGATGATAAGTAGAATGAAGAAAAATGTTGCGACAAGCACTGCGAAAATTCAGTTCAGTAGCGGCCAAAATGAGGTTTTATCATACACAACAAAAAATGGATTTCATATCCAAAATCGCCCATTTCATGATCTACACCAAGCATTTAACGGTATTTATCACGAAGGTATGAGATTTGATTTTTTTGCTGCTGCTTATTCCGGCAATCGGTCAGTAAGTTCGATTAGTTTACAAGCAATTCAGGAAATTAGCCATTCACCTTTTGTATCTGCTCTTTCATTTCACGACACAGTTGAACCTGTAATTATTCTTCAATGGATAGCAAACACCAATGCAAAAATTGCCAATGCGTATTTCAAAGGGCAGCATGAGCGCGTTACGCGGTTACAAACCTCTATACAGCGTATAGAATCTGCCGTTGGAGAGATTATTGACAAAAAAGTTTCCTTTATTTTTGAGGACGACCCGAAACTTGATGTCAAAATTCGCATTGGTGAGGAAGTGTTGTCGTTTGATGTGCTGCCGGATGGCGTAAAATCTGTTCTCAGCTGGATTGCGGATTTGCTCATGCGGCTTGACCGCATAAACTGGGCGGAAAAGCGCGATGTGCTTGACCAAAATTTTATCTTGTTTTTGGATGAAATCGAAATCCACCTGCATCCCGCATGGCAGCGTAAGGTTCTTCCGGTTGTACAGAAACTTTTTCGTCATGCACAGATTTTTATTGCGACACACTCGCCCTTTGTCATTGGCTCTGTAAGCGGTGCGTGGGTGTACAAGCTCACCGTTCCCTCTGAGCCTCTTGTTAAGCCGCTTCGCACGGATTCTGCCGATAGTGTTGATGTGATTTTGGAAGAAATTTTCGGGGTAGATGAGCAATTTGGAGAGGATATTGAGAAGAAATTTTCAACGTTCTATGAAATTCGTAAGGAAATGTACGCCGGAATTGAAACACGAAAGCAAGAATTGATGAGGCTTGCAGAGGAATTATCCCAGCGCTCTGAACAAACGCGCAATATTGTGAGCCGTGAACTAAGGCAGTTAGAGCGTGTTTTGCAGCGTTCATTTCAAATTACAGGAGAGTAGGAATGAAGCGCTTGTATCGCCCAGAAGCCCCGAAATTTTTAGTTGAAAATGCAGAGCAGTGGGGAAAGGAATTTGCCGCTAAACGTGCTGCAAACCCAAATGGAGAATTTCAATGGAAGCAAGTGGATAAGCAGAAGGTGAACGTAGTTTTGCGTGAAGTGCTTTTGGAAAAAATGACCCAGTATCACTGCTCCTATTGCGATGGTGGTTATATTCTCGGTGCTGCTGCGGATGAAACCATAGACCATTTTCGCCCTAAATTTTCGTTTCCGAACTTGGTTTATCAGTGGGAAAATTTGTTTGTCTGTTGCAACGTGTGCCAGAAACATAAACTTGAGAAATTCGATGAACTGCTGCTGAAGCCTGATGCAGAGGATTTCTCTACGCTCAGATATTTTATTCTCAATTATGAGTCCGGCGCAATAGACATTAACCCGGCAGCCTCCGAGGCAGATAAATCAAGAGCTGAGGCTACAATTCGACTTTTGGGTCTAAACACGATTCGCCGCCAAAAAATGCGATTGAACGAGTGCAAAAAATGGGACAACAGCAACGAAGCTACCCGAGTGATTGATGAATGGAACTTCCGCTTTTTTCTTGAGCCGTGATTGGCTATAACACGCCTCACCCAATTCGCGTAAACTCTGCTTCTTTCGTTGCTCCGATTCGATACAAACCGCTCCCGGAAGCGTTGCCCTCTTCAATCCGAAACTGCCCGATAAGGTATTCCAAATCGCCCGTCAAATCCGCCAGATTCTTCGTGGTTTGGTGCGTTTTCTGCACGGCATCTTGCGAATGTTGTGTCAGACGTGCGATAGAATCTACGTTGGAGGCAATCATTTCCACGCTTGTTGCCTGTTCTTCGCTGGCGACAGCTACCTGCCCGATAATTGTTGAAACTTCCTTGCTGCGAGTAATGATGCGCTCCAGAGCCTCTTGTGCTTTTGCCGCAGCGCTATTCCCTTTTTCCACTTCCTGAACGCCGCTTGTCATCTCGCTTACGACATTGTGCGTTTCTTGCTGGATTTGTTTAATCGTTTTGCCGATTTCTTTTGTGGCTTCCTGTGTGCGTTCGGCAAGTTTCCGCACTTCATCGGCAACAACCGCAAAGCCGCGTCCATGCTCACCTGCACGGGCTGCTTCGATGGCAGCGTTGAGAGCCAGAAGATTCGTCTGGTCAGCAATTTCGTCAATCACCTGAATCACCATACCGATTTGTTCGCTGCTGCGGTCAAGCGCTTGAATGGATTCCACCGATTGCAGCACGAGTGCGCCAATGGTGCGCACCGTACTCAGCGTTTCTGCAACAACGGTGCCGCCGGATTGTGCCTCGCGCTCTGCTTCTGCTGCGGCTTGCGAAGCGGTTGTGGTTTGCTGCGTTGTTTCGGCGATTGTGGCGCTCATTTCTTCCATTGCCGTCGCAATGCTGCTTATTTGCTGGGTTTGTGTCGAAATATCGTTGGCGACTTGCTGCATATTCCGCGTAATCTCGCCGGTGGATGCGGTCGTTGCACCGGAGACCATTTTCACCTGAGCAACCATTGTGCGAATGTTCCCGACTGCTTCGTTGTAGCCCTCGAACAATCGTCCCATTTCGTCGTCGGGAGCGCTTTGTAGCTTGCTTGTGAGGTCGCCTTTGGCAAATTGTTCCATTGAGCGGAGCATATCTTGGACACTTCCTTGCAAGAGCATTTGTTGTGCTTGAACGGTCTGTACGCCGTCGCGGACTTTTGCCTCCACGCCTGCTTTTTCTGCTTGCAGTGCGGAGCGTTCCGATTTCAAATTTTCAATCATGCGGTTGAAGGTTTTGGTAAAACGCCCGATTTCATCGTTGGAAAGCACCGCAACAGGCTTGTTCAAATCACCCGCTTCGACAGCCGCAGCGCCGTCTGCAAGGGCGTTTATCGGTCGGCGAATACTGCGCGTGATAATCGCGCTCAGTACGATGACGATTGCCAGAACAACAATAAACACCAGCACCAAACCGCCGATTTGTGTGGTTGCGCGTGTGCGCAAGGCAGCATTTTCTTTCTTGATTTCGTCGGCAAGCGAGTTTTCATAGTCTTTGGCGAGATTTATTTGCTGTGTCGTTACGTCATACCACTCAATAGGATTTACACCAAAGCCGCCTTCGGGGAAGCGGTCGGGAATCGCACGGCGCATATCACGAATCCGTTTTCCCAAGTCATTGCGCACGACGGCATCAAAGCGCTGAACCTGCTCCGGCGTAGCAATGGTGCGGAATATCGCGGCTAAGGAGAACTGCTCCGAAGCAATTCGCGTAGCATTCACAAACTCTTCTTTCGTTGCCGTGTCGCGGGTGAAAAGCCCTGTAAGCAAGGCGCGTTCACGCCCCAAGCGCTCTTTGGTTTTGATAAGTGTTACATATGAAAGTGATGTGCGAAAAATCGCAGCATCGTAGGTGGCTGCTTGTGCCGTATATTCGACATCCGCAATAATCTTTTCAATCAAATCACCATAATATTTTCCACTTTCGCCCGGACTCACGGAAAGCGCATCAATACTTGTTCTTTTGCTGTTCCATTGCTGCAACAGTGCATCAGTTTCTTTTACCGATTCATTCAATCCCGGAATTGTTGCAACCACTGAGGATTGCATGATTTCTTTGTATCGCTCAAAGTTTTCGTCTGCTTTGCTGCGTTGTTTCCGCAGGTCTTCGGCATACTGCGCACCGTGAGCATTGAGAAAGCGAGAACTTACGCCACGCTCCGCTTGTAATTCGTGGATAAAATCACCGGAAACTTTTGCAATACGCGCAAGCGTTTCTAATGTCGATGTTTCTCGAAGCTGTTCTAAGCGAGACAAAATGAGTGTTCCCATACCAAGTATCATAACACTGAGCGGAACGACAGACAAGATGAGCAGACGAATACGAAGCGAAAAAGAATTGAGCATAACGGTTCAAAAGGGAAAAGTGAGTGTTTATGCGGATGTGTTGCTCTTTATTGTCGGGAAACTACATAAATCACTGCACAAAACAAAAGGCTTTCTACGTACTTGATTGAAGCAGAAAGCCTTTGATTATTTCATCATTGTTGTTACCGCAGAACGCTTATTTTCTGCACTTGGGCGTGTTCGCCAACCTGTAATCGGCATAAATACACACCTTGCGGCAAATCATTTGTGGAAAGCGGAAGCGAGTGTTCGCCCTGTGGCATCGTGCCGTCAGCAATGGTGCGGATTTCCTGCCCAAGTGCCGTGAAGAGTTTCAGCAAAACGCGCTGCGTTTGTGGTACGACAAACCGCACCGATGCTTGTTCCGAAGAGGGGTTTGGGGTTATGCTCAAACCGAGCATTGCACCTTGCGCAACTTGTTCTTCGCGGACGCTTGTGGCAATGTCCAAATTTGCCCAGAAGGGGCGAAACACGGTAGAATCCAGCGTAATTGCCCGAAGGCTTGCTTGCACCGTACCGCTTGTGAAGGTGTAAAAAAGCAAAGAACGAGGATTGGCGGCGCTGGTGAAGCACAGTTGCCTGTCGTCCGGTGAAAAAACGGCTTGGTCGGCATCCACAATCGGACGATTATTTAGCTGGAATCGCCGAATACCCAAGTATCCTTGGTCGTTGTCGCGGTCGAAGTTTGCCACATACAAATCGTTCACCGTTGCGTTGCCTTCAGGGAAATATTCGCTGAAAACTACGGTGTTCGCGTTACGGGAACTGTATGCAGGGAATCCCAAGTTAAAATCAGGCTGTGGCGGGTACAATTCAAACACCGACGGCGTTCCGCCCATTCCGGCATAATACAGCGCCCAAAACGGCACGGTTTCGCCTTCGATAGTCAGTTCGTGATAGGCATCGAACACAAGTTCCGGCTGTCCGGCGACCACGAAATAGCATCGGGATAGCGAATACCACTTACTTGTTTGCCTTCAGAAAGCGGACGGGTAGTGGCTCCGACAAGGCGCTTGAGTGGGATAATGCGCGGGCGCGTTATGCCTGTGGCGGAAATGGTTGCGACGGTAACAAGATAGACATTCGCATCGTTTGCGTCGGTGGAAGTCATTGCCAAAGAGCGTCCGTCGGGTGAAATGGTAACGCTGGCAATATCACCCGCAGCACGAATTTGGATGCCGGAGAAGGTATTAACGGCATTGGTCATCAAATCCAGCGTAGCGACTTGTCCGCGTGTATTGACGAAGTAGAGCAAACGTGCATTATTTGCCGCAGAAACTTGGCTGCGTCCGCCTTGAGTACGCACAAGAGCGTCATTTCCGGCAAAGAGCGATGCACGATTTGTTGCGGGGTTGTAAATCCCGATGCGTCCGGCTTGTGTCGTGAAAGCAATGACCGATGTAACGGCAGTTAATTCCGAAGCCGTGCCATCACTGATTTTGCGGCTCACTGTCGGCATACTTGCCGTGATGCCTACATCGTCAAACGCTGCATTGAGGGCATTGGCAAGCGCTGTATTGCCCGGGTAGAGGTCTTCAGCAGAGCGGAGCGTGTGCCTACGCCAATCCCCAAAGCCTGCATTTTGCGTCATGTAGGTCGCAAGGGTGCGCCACCAGATGCGTTCTGTGGTGTCGCGTCCGTAGCGGCGGAAAAAGAGCCAGGATACGCGGTCGGCAATCGGCGCGTTGGCGTGGGGGAATTGCAAGCCTTGTGCGCGAGGTGTTCCAACAACAAAGAAATCACGCATATTCCGAACTGCTTGCCAGCCCGCTCCGGTAGAATCTGCTTCGCCCCAATGTAAACCTTCGCCCGGAACATTGCCATAGCCCCGCAGGCGCGGCGAATAGTAATTTGTTGTTCTATCCAACATCCAACCCCAAAGATTGGCAAAATGCTCTTCTAATGCGCCTGTCTCGCCGTCGTTGTATTCCAAACGAGCAATGCTGTTGTAGGCATGACCAACTTCGTGACCGTAAAGGAATAAATCACGATTCGGGTGGCGTTCATCATTCACACCGCCGCCGTCGCCGTAGCCTTGCGACATCAAGCCCACATTCCACCAAGCCGACGTGCTGCCCGCGTTGCCGACGTTCAGAAGAGTGTGCATCCTTGCGCCCTGTCCGTTCCATGATGTGCGCTTGTGCCGCAGGGCAAAATACCGTCGGCAAGAATCCGCGTAGGAAAGTGCTGAGGCAATATCTCTGCGCCAGCGTTGCCCTTCGGTGATGGACAAAATTGCAGCATTGCTCACATCTTCCACTTCCGTATTGCGTGCGTCTAAAATTACCGAGCCACCATTGATACGACTTGGAAGCTGGTCTGCGGGGGTTTCGGAAGAAAGGTAATCGGACACAGGGAAAATACGACCATCGGATTCGCGTCGCCAACTTCTGACGCTCACATTTTCGCCAAACGCCGTTGTCGAAGGAACATCAATAAAGCCTGATGATTGCAGTGTTGCTCCGCCTTTGCGAGGTGGTGTTTGGATGATATTCCCGCTTTTGTCCACTTCTGCGCCCGATGCCGTGCCAAGGGTGGAAGCACTTTTGGTGGATGATGTTGGTTGCACTTCGGGAGAATATGTTGTATTGCGGTCGGTGCGCCGGAAACGGTCGAGGAAATCTTGGTCGTCGCGGTGTAAACGCACACTGTAAAGAACTTCGCCGGAATGTGCATCAATGAAGTACGTCCAAGACCGTTTTATGCTGGTGGAAACAGTGATTGCGAAAGCAAGGCGTAAAGCGCTTTTACCGGCTTTTGTCGTGGCAAGGCGCGGGTTTTCGGTCTCGGTAACGGGATACCACAATAGTTCGCCTTTCCATGCGCGTTCTGCACCAAACAACTCCAAGACCGAAGGCGCAATGGATTTCCACAAACCATTCTCGGCAAGGGCATTGCGTGTGGCAATAAAGGCGGATTCTTGTGTCAGTGTCGGAATGGCAGAATGTTCCTGCGTCGGCGTTGGCTCGTACAGCCCGTGAACGCTGTACACATCGCCTTTTGCGTCAGCATGAACATAGACATCGCGCCCGTGAACACGCAAGCCTTTATAGGTTTGTTCAAAGCGAATATGCTGAAAACCTAGGCGGTCGCTTGTGAGGCTCATCAAAGAAAGTTCTTCTTCGGGGCGCTCCAAACCGCGTAAAATGGTGTTTTCTTTGAGCAGGGCAAATGTTTCGCGGATAATCGGCGCTTGCTGCGCGGCGCGTGTTTCTGCGTCTTGTGAGCGCATTTCCGCATTGGCAACAAGTGTGTACGGCGTGGACATCTCCACATTTTTGCTGACGCGGCTACGCAGACTGCCGAAGCGCCCTTCAGCAAAGCGCAATGTGCCGTTTGCATTATAGCCGATTTCTTGAATATCGCTCTTGCGAAGCATCGTGGAAACTGCTTCGGCAGACGTTTTTGTGCGTGAGTTTTGGGCTGAAGGGAGTCTTTGTGCTGTTTGTGTACTTGTTGCTTCCGCTGTACCAAATACATCGGGACGAACATTGAGCGGAATACGCCGCGCAGTGGTGGTGATTATGCCTTCTTCTGCTTGCAATAGTGCCGGAGAGGTTTTTTCATGCTGGACTTTGGTCGAAGGTTTGCCGGCGGGGCGTTGTGCGGTTGGTGATTGTGCTTGCGCTTCGGCAGGTGAAAGCGAAAATCCTCCGAGAATACCAACAAAGGCAAGCAAAACAGAGCTAAAGCGGTTAGGGTGTTTCATATAGACCACGAAAAAGAGTGAGACAAAAACGATGGGCGCTTTTGGGGTAGCGCCAAAACACAAGATACTGAATTATTCCTGTTTGAAAGCAGGTTGAGCGTGAGAAAATGAGTTTTGATGAGGAATGTTTTCGAGTTTCGTTGTTCACAAATTGAACGAAGGAAAAAATTGCCCAAAGGCGGAAAAATTCTGTAACTTGGGCGGTAATTTTTGCGTAGCACAAACGAACCTTGTACAACAAGCGCTTGTTGCACAAGTGTTGGGAACGCTAAATACTACGCCACATTGCGCCATTTCTTTTCATTATACCGCACCGAAAACCATGATTCACCCGATTTTTCCTTCCAGTAAACCCCGCTTTGAATGGGCGCTTTGGCTTTTGGGCGCTTTTGCGGTTGTGCTTTGCTTGATGTTGCAAGATTACAGCTTTTATCGTCCCTTGCCTACGGGATTTCCTTCACGTTTGGATAGCTTCACCGATAGTGTGCTGACGAGCGTCGGTTTAACGCGGGATTCCGTCGAGATTATGGCGGAAAGTAGCGTTGATGAGCCGATGTTGCGTACGATTCAGCAGTATTATGGAGCAAAAGCGCCGGAATTTCTGCGAACAAGAGACGTGCAGCAGAATTTATATCGGATGAAAATACGCAAGCAAGAATCGGGTATTGGCATCCAGTTTGGTTCGGGAAACCGTTCCAGACCTTCGGCAAATAAAAAAACTTCTACCGATGAAACGCACGTGCGAACACTGTGGCTGAATGCGGATTTGAACGTCGTTGGTGAAGTTCGTACTGTGCGCAAACCAATGCCACGCGATACGAATGCTGCAAAAAGCCTTAGCGTAGGATATGACACAAGTGCCGTGCAGAATATCATTCTCCGAACAATTCCCGAAAACCCAGTAACACGTTCTTTACACAAAGGAAACCTTGATTGGAAGCGCGATACGGCATTCCCTGATGCCATTGGCTTTGTTGCTCTTGTCAGCGCCGATACGCTGTGGCGTGAAGAATGGATGATTCGCGCCACAAAAACATCCGACAAGCCAGAAGAATGGACAACGGAATGGCTTCACCGCTTTGTGCTGCAAAATCCGCCTGAGCAGGCGGTGGGGAACGGCATGACCGCAAAGCAAATTTTTACATTTGTGTTTTGGGGCATGATTATTATTGGTCTCTTATGGCTGGGGTTTGTGTATTTAAGCCGTGTTCGCATGAAAGCTGTTTCATTATGGTTACTTCTTATTGCGCCATTGGTCGGGCTGGGGTGGACGATAAGTTATGTTCCGGTAAGTATGAAATGGTACGGATACGTGATTTTGTGGTTGATTCAGACGCTCGGATTCGGGTTGTTCTTCGCAGCAGTACCCTTTTCAGCGCTTATGGCGGTATTATTGGAAATAGCATCGGAAAAATTTTACACATTGAAACGTTTGCGCGATGCGCCTTGGCGTTCGTTTCATCTTGGAAGGATGCTCCTAGCAGGAGTGAGTATTGGTGCTATCTATACGGCATTGTCATTACTTGTCCCTTTTGCGGCAGAGCGTTGGGGATTCGATGTTATGAGTAATGGGTATTGGAGTCCTGAATCCTACATGGTTCCGTTTTTATCACGCAATCTTGTGGGATCGTTTATATTTAGTACAACATACGTTCCACTGATAGCATTGATTATTTCGGTTTCTCCTATTGTTCTTGCGTATCGTTTTTTACCGCGTGCTTTGCAATTTTGGGGTATGCTTTTGGGGTTGATTGCTTTTTGGAGCATTTTTTCGGCTATTCAATCATTTCAACTAGGCTATGTTCTCTTGCAGGGGGTGGCTTTTGCCATACCTGCAGCGTTGTTGTTTCTGTATTATGATGTAGTCGCACTGATTGTTTTTACCTCATTTTCGACGTTATTGCTTGGTTTGCCGCTTTTTCAGGTCAGTTCATGGGGCATTGCACTACCATTGGGAACAATTCTTCTTGTGGTTGCCTTTGGGTTTATTGCGTATAGGAACGAGCCGGAACGGGTAACCGAAGCCGACTACAAGCCGGAATTTCTCTCGCTTATCGAAGAAAACGAGCGCTTGCATCAGGAAATTGCTGCCGCCAAAAGTGTGCAACAAAAGCTGCTTCCGCGCCATTTACCCACGATTGAACGTGTGCGCGTCAGTGCAGCGTGTATTCCTGCCTACGAAGTAGGTGGCGATTATTACGACTTTTTCCCGCTCGACGACAAACGGCTTGGAGTCTTGATTGGCGACGTGTCGGGGAAGGGCATCTCGGCGGCGTTTTATATCACGCTGGCAAAAGGCGTTATTGTCTCGCAAGTTCGCGGGATTGGCTCTCCGTCGGATGTTCTGCACCGCGTGAATGCACTGTTGTACGGCGTTATGGAGCGCGGGAAATTTGTTTCGATGATTTACGGCATTTATGACACCTCCACGCGGGAATTTTCCTTTGCTAATGCCGGACACAACCCGCTTGTGGTCTTGCGCCGTGAAGGTGAAGTGCAGACAGTGGCTGCAAAGGGTATGGCTATTGGGCTGGACAAAGGCGAGCGTTTTGAAAAAGCCGTTAGCACGATGAGCGTTCAACTTAATGATGGCGATTGCGTGCTGCTCTATACCGACGGCGTTACCGAAGCAATGAACACTGACCATGCAGAATACGGTGAAGAGCGCATGATTGCTGCCCTCAAAACATCGCCACTCAATGCTGCGGACATTATCTCGACGGCTTTGGCAGATGTACGAAAATTTGCCGGAAAAGCGCATCAGCACGATGACATTACGCTCGTGGCGCTGGAAGCGGTGTAGAGCAGCGAAGGATTTTACAGAGCAGGCGGATACTTTGATTAAACTTGATAAGCCTACACTTCGTTTCGATGCGAGAGTAGGCTTTTTTTATTACTGAAAAAAATTCTTACCACTTTAAAGCGTATTGTGCGCTCTCCGAATTAGTAGTATATTGATTTTTCAAGGGTGCAGTAGGCACTATTCACGCCACTTCACCGTTTCTTGGATAAGATTCTTACGACGTTTTTTTGTGTTTGGTCAAATCGGTTCGTAAATTTTTCAACAAACTGCCTCGTTCATCTCCCTGAATGTTCAACTTCTCCACCTTGTAAGTTTTTATGAATACGTTTCCTTTGTTCCGTCAGCTTCGTAGCTTGTTTGTGCTGCTTTTCTGCATTGCTCTCCCGACGCATATTTTTGCTCAGGTTGGTACTGTTACCACGCTTGCCGGTAGCACGGCGGGCTATCTCGACGGCACAGGGACGGGAGCGCGGTTTGATTCCCCAGTGGGAGTGGTAAGCGACGGCGCGGGCGGGAATCTTTATGTGGCGGATTTCTTAAATCACCGCATTCGCAGAATTGACGTTGCAACGGGTGTGGTGACAACGCTTGCAGGAAGCGGTGTTGCGGGCTTTCTTGATGCCACAGGTACGGCGGCTCAGTTTAATAATCCGCACGCATTGTGGTTCGATGGAGCGGGGAATTTGTATGTGTCCGATGGTGCGAATGGGGCACGCATTCGCAGAATTGTCATTGCAACAGGCGCGGTTACAACGTTTGCTGGAACGGGCGCATCAGGATTTGTCAATGGTCCCGCAGCATCGGCACAGTTTTCTGCGATAAGGAGTCTCACAGGCGACGGTGCGGGAAATCTGTTCGTGTCGGATTTTGGCAACAACGTCATTCGGAGAATTGTGATAGCTACGGGAGCGGTTTCAACACTTGCAGGGACAGGTGTTCTTGGATATAACGATGGACCAGGTGCGACGGCAATGTTTGATAATATCTATGGTATAGGCTGCGATGGTCTGAATGTGTATGTATGCGACGCTGCAAACTTCTGTATTCGCAAAATCGTCATTGCAACGGGCGTGGTATCCACTCTGTCGGGAACAGGAGTTGCAGGTACTGCTGATGGTGCAGCGGGAGTGGCACAGTTTCTGGGACTAACAAGTGATATGGTCTATGACGGGATCGGTAATTTTTTCTTTGGCGACTTTCACCGCATTCGCAGCATTTCCGCCGCAACAGGCACGGTCTCAACAGTTGCCGGATCAGGTACAGCGGGCTTTGCTGACGGGGTGGGTGTTGCAGCACAGTTTAATTTTTTCTCCTCGGGTATTACCCGTGACGCGGCAGGCAATCTCTATATCGCCGACTCTGACAACCACCGCATCCGCAGGCTTGTCTTTCCACCGCCCACCGTTACCAGCTTTGTGCCAACCAGTGCCTACGCGCTGCAAGCCGTAACGGTGAACGGCACAAACTTCACTGGCGCAACGCAAGTGCAGTTCGGCGGCGTTAATGCGGCATGGTTTACGGTCGTCTCGGCAACGCAAATACGCGCTGTTGTGCCAATCGGCGGTGCAAGCGGGAACGTGAGCGTTACCACTGGCTTGGGAACGGGTTCGTTTGCGGGCTTTACCTTCACCGCAACGCCGCGTGTTTCCTCGTTTGCGGGGCAGCTTACGGGTGGCTTTCTGGATGCTGTCGGTGGTGCAGCGCAGTTTGTTAATCCCAATGGTATCGGTGTGGACGCTTCGGGAAATATTTATGTGGCGGAGTCGGGCAACAATCGTATTCGCAGAATAACGCCGACGGGTGTGGTTACGACCTTTGCAGGAAGCGGCGTTTCGGGTTTTGCCGATAATACGGGTGTTTTAGCGCAGTTCAACGCTCCATCGGGCGTGGCGTGTGATGCGGTTGGCAATGTCTATGTCGCCGACGAGGGCAACCATTGTATTCGCAGAATTACTCCCGGCGGCGTGGTTACGACGCTGGCGGGCTTAGGCGGAACTTCAGGCTTTGCCGACGGCACTGGTACGGCGGCGCGGTTCAATAATCCGGCGCGGATGTGCATTGATGCGGCGGGAAATCTCTACGTTCCCGATGCCAGTAATCACCGCATTCGCAGAGTAGCAACGGCAACGGGCGTGGTTACGACTATTGCCGGAAATGGTACGCCGGCTTCAGTAAACGGTATAGGTACTGCGGCACAATTCAACTTTCCCACTGCGACGGCGTTGGATGCGGCTGGCAATGTCTATGTAGCAGAATCAGCCGGCAATCGCATTCGCAAAATCTCTCCGGCGGGCGTGGTTACGACGCTCGCGGGCAATGGTACTGCCAGCAGCGTTGACGGCACAGGCGCGGCAGCAACCGTAAACTCGCCCGTTGGCTTGGCGACGGATGCGGCGGGAATGCTGTACATCATCGAATCCGCTTCCAATCGTGTTCGTACTATCAGTCAAAGCGGCGTAGTTACGACCTTCGCTGGAACAGGCGTGTCAGGGCTTGTGGACGGAACGCTCACCGCCTCGCAATTTGCTTGGATGCGCGGCGCAGTTACTGACGCGGCGGGCAATCTCTATATTAACGACACGGGCAACAATACCATTCGCAAAATTAGCGTTGCCCAGCCCGTCGTTACAGGCTTCACGCCAACAAACGCCTACCCATTGCAAGCCGTAACCATAACAGGTACGGACTTTTTTGGTGTAACGCAGGTGCGCTTCGGCGGCGTGAACGCAGCGTGGTTTGAAGCGGTTTCGCCAACGCAAATCCGCGCCGTTGTGCCGTTTGGTGCGGTGAGCGGGAATGTTACCGTTACCAACAGCGCAGGAACGGGGACGTTTGCGGGCTTCACACTTGCCGCCACGCCGCAAGTTTCCACGCTTGCGGGCGATGGAGCGGCGAATTTCCGCGATGCTGTGGGCGGTGCGGCGCAATTCAATAGCGTGTGTGGAATAGTGCGGGATGCCGCAGGAAACGCCTATATTACCGACCGCTTAAATCACCTCATTCGCAGAATTACTCCGGCGGGTGTGGTAACAACATTTGCCGGAAGTGGCATTGCTGGTGGGCTCAATGGCACAGGCACAGCAGCGCAGTTCAGCCAACCCTACGGTATTGCTATCAATGCAGCAGGAACAGACCTATTTGTAGCAGAAGAAACAGGGCATCGGATTCGGCAAATCAATATTGCTACAGCAAACGTTACAACGCTGGCAGGAAGCGGTGTAGCGGGTTTTGCGAATGGTACGGGAGTTTCGGCACAGTTCAATACGCCGATTGGTGTTTGCTTGGACGCGGCAGGAAATGTTTATGTCGGTGAACAAGGCAATCATCGTATTCGCATGGTTACGCCCGGTGGCGTGGTTACATCGGTTGCCGGAACAGGAACTGCTGGTTTTGCCGATGGACTTGCTGTTACTGCTCAATTTAATGCCCCTCGCGGTATTGTCCGCGACGCAGCGGGGAATCTTTATGTTGCCGATTACAACAACAATCGTATCCGAAAAATTACTCCGGCGGGTGTTGTCTCTACCCTTGCCGGAAGCGGTGTTGCAGGGAATGTGGATGGCGTTGGTGCTGCGGCACAATTTATCACACCAAACGCATTCTGGATTGATCCTATTGGCAATCTCTACCTAGCCGGGGGCAATAATCACAACGTGCGCATTATTTCACCAACAGGAGTAGTAACAACACTTGCCGGAACAGGTACACCCAGCTTTGCCGATGGCACGGTTGCCGCAGCACAGTTTAATTTTGTTGCTGGGATTGTGCAAGAATCTTCCGGCTCATTCCTTGTTGCCGACGAAGGAAATGGCAGAATTCGCCGCGTTGTCCTGCCGCCGCCGACTGTTACGAGCTTCAACGCCACCACAGGCTATCCGGGCTTAGGAATCGTCATCAATGGAACAAACCTCGCAACCGTTACGCAAGTGAGTTTCGGTGGCATGGTTTCGCCCTCCTTCACTGTCATTTCCAACACGCAAATCGTTGCAGCCGTGCCGACGGGCGGTGCGTCGGGAGCGGTGCAAGTAACCAATCCGAGTGGAACGGCTTCGCTGGGTGGCTTTACCTTTACAACGGTGATTCCTCCGCTATCCACGTTTGCCGGAAATGCTGCACCTGCGGGCTTTGCCAACGGTACGGGCGGTGCTGCGCGGCTTAATGAGCCTATTGGAATTGTCTCGGACGGAACGAACCTGTTTTTTGCGGATGCCGCGAATCATGTCATCCGCAGAATTAGCGCAACGGGCGTGGTTACGACGTTTGCAGGAAGCGGCACATCCGGTTTTGCTGATGGAACAGGCACGGCAGCGCAATTTGCTTCGCCGAGTTGGCTGACGATTGATGGTTCGGGAAATCTCTATGTTGCAGATTATAATAATCATCGTATTCGCATGATTACTTCGGGTGGCGTGGTAACGACCATTGCCGGAAGCGGTACTGCGGGCTTTAATGATGCGACAGGTGCGGCGGCGCAGTTTAATCTTCCCCATAATATTCTTTTTTCGGGTGGATTTCTGTATGTAACCGAAGTCGTTGGAAATAGAATTCGGCGTATATCCCTTCCCGGAGGCGTTGTTACAACAATCGCTGGAAGTGCCACCGCAGGAAATGCCGATGGAACAGGTGCTGTGGCACAATTTAATTACCCCTACGGTTTGGCTGATGATGCTTTGGGGAATATCATTATTACGGATCAAAATAATCATCGCATTCGCAAGATGACTCCTGCTGGCGTGGTAACAACGCTGGCAGGAAGTACCGCAGGATATGCCGATGGAACAGGTGCTGCGGCACAGTTCACTAGTCCTCGCGGAATTGTGCGCGATGGTGCGAGTGGTTTCTATATTTCTGAATTCGTCAATAGCCGCATTCGGTATGTAACTCCTGCGGGTGCTGTTACGACGATTGCAGGAGCGGGAACAGCCGGATTTACCGACGGTGCGCTTGCTGCGGGACAGTTTTCCAATCAATTGGAAGGATTAGCACTCAACTCGTCGGGGGAATTGTTTATTGCCGACCGAGGCAACAATGCCATTCGCCGTACACTCCCGCCATCGCCCGTCGTTACGAGCTTCAACGCCACAACGGGCTATCCGGGACTTGGCGTTATTATCAACGGCGCAAACTTTTCCGCCGCAACGCAAGTGCAGTTTGGCGGCGTTCCTTCGCCATCCTTTACGATTATTTCTGCGTCGCAAATCGTCGCAGCCGTGCCTATGGGCGGCGCGTCGGGGAGTGTGAGCGTTACTGCGCCAAGCGGGACGGGTTCGCTTCCCGGATTTACCTTCACGGCAGTTGTTCCGCCTGTTTCCACCTTTGCTGGAAATGGCGCACCTGCGGGCTTTGCAGATGCACAGCAGGGCGCGGCTCAATTTAACAGTAATTGCCATATTGCCCGCGATGCTGCGGGAAACATCTATGTTGCTGACCGTCTCAACCACCGCATTCGGCGCATCACTTCTGCGGGCGTAGTAACAACTTTCGCCGGAAGCGGTACTGCCGGCTCCATGAATGGCATTGGCGCGGCAGCGGAGTTCAATCTTCCACAAGCAGTTGCGCTGAATGCTGCGGGAACTATTTTGTACGTCGGCGAAGAGGGCGGGCATCGGATTCGCCAAATCAATCTTGCGACGGCAAACGTTACAACCCTTGCCGGAAGCGGTGTTCTGGGCTGGAATGATGCCACTGGTACTGCCGCGCAGTTTAATGCTCCCATCGGGCTTTGGGTGCAGGCTTCGGGAGATATTCTCGTGGCGGATTCTCAAAATCATCGTATTCGCAGGGTTACGACAGGCGGCATCGTTACGACTATCGCCGGAAGCGGCACGGCGGGCTTTGCTGATGGAAGTGCTGCTTCTGCGCAATTTAACACTCCTCGTGGTGTAAGTGCTGATGCGGCGGGGAATGTATTCGTTGCTGACCACATTAATCATAGTATTCGGAAAATTACTCCGAGCGGTGTTGTTACCACTCTTGCTGGAAGCGGCGTAGCTGGTGGTGTAGATGGTGTTGGAACGGCTGCACAGTTAAATACTCCCGTGCAGATGTGGCATGATGCCGTAGAGAATATCTATGTTGCTGAACAAAGCGGACACATTATTCGCGTAATCTCTCCCTATGGCGTTGTAACAAGGGTTGCCGGAACAGGAGCAGCCGCACACATTGACGGAACAACCCTTACAGGACAGTTTAATTTGCCAACAGGTATTCTTGGTAATCCGATAACGGGTGAACTTTTTGTAAGCGGCAATCGCCTTATTCGGAAAATCGTTCTTCCTGCACCGACTGTTACGAGCTTCAACGCCACCACAGGCTATCCGGGCTTGGGCGTGATTATCACGGGTACAAATCTTGCAACCGTTACGCAAGTGCAGTTCGGCGGCGTGGTTTCGCCATCCTTTACGGTGCTTTCCAATACGCAAATCGTCTCAGCCGTGCCTGCGGGCGGCGCGTCGGGGAATGTGCAAGTAACGAATCCGGGTGGAACGGCTTCGCTTGGCGGTTTTACCTTCACGGCGGCAATTCCTGCTGTTTCAACCTTTGCCGGAAACGCCGCTCCTGCTGGCTTTGCTGATGGTACACAAGGCGCGGCACGGTTCAACACACCAGTCGGCTTGGCGTTCAACGGAATTGGCGAAATGTTCATTGGCGACCAGAACAACCACCGTATTCGCAAAATCACGGCGGCGGGTGTCGTTACGACCTTCGCAGGAAATGGCACAAGCGGATGGGCGGATGGTACGGGTGCGGCGGCACAGTTTAACAGTCCGAGCGGCATAGCTACCGACGCGGCGAATAATGTCTATGTTGCTGATTTCCTTAATCATCGTATTCGCGCTATCACGCCATCAGGTGTGGTTACGACGCTCGCGGGGAGTGGCGTTGCGGGTTTTAACGATGCAACGGGCTTGGCTGCACAGTTTAACGGTCCAGGTGGCGTAGCCGTCAGTGGTGGCAATCTGTATGTGAGCGATAATTTTGGTCATCGAATTCGCAGAATTGTCATTGCAACTGGCGTGGTAACGACGCTTGCGGGAAGCGGTACGGCGGGTTTTGCCGATGGTACAGGCGTGGCGGCTCAGTTCTCCTCGCCACAGGGGCTTGCTACCGATGCTGCGGGAAATGTCTATGTTGCCGACCACATCAATCAACGCATTCGCAAAATCACCCCTGCGGGCGTGGTTACGACGTTAGCGGGAAGTGGATTGGGAGGTTTTGCTGATGGCACGGGCGCGGCGGCACAATTTCAGGCACCGCTCGGCGTGAGCGTAGATGCGGCGGGCAATGTGTATGTTGCCGATGCCTTCAATGCGCGGGTGCGCTTGGTTTCGCCATTAGGTGTCGTTACAACGCTTGCAGGCTCTGGTACGATTGGCTTCGTTGATGGTACGCTTGCCTTGGGGCAGTTTGGAAATGGTCTTATGGGTATTGCGCTGAACGCAACAAATAGTCTTTTTGTTAGCGATAGAACAAACAACGCCATTCGCCGCGTTACAACGCCAACTATTGTTACAGCGTTCACGCCCACAAGTGCCGGTCCCGGCGATGTGGTAACGATTACAGGTATCAACTTCACAGGTGCAACCCAAGTGCAGTTCGGCGGTGTGAATGCAGCCTCCTACACCGTTGTCAATGCGACCACTATTACCGCAACTCCGGCGGCGGGCGGTGCAACGGGCAGCGTGAGTGTTACTGCACCGTTGGGAACATCGTCGTTGGCGGGTTTTACGTTTTTGCCGAATGTGTTTTATTCGCAAGGCATGGCAGACGTAGGGATTCGCACCAATTGGAATTCGCTTCCGGGCGGTGGTGGCGTTGTGCCAACGCTTGGGCAATGGATGAATAAAACGGGCGACACCTACATTTTGCAAGTAACTGCACCACTTCTTACTCCGCTCACGATTGGTAATGGCGTAACAATGACCAATGCGGCGGGTGCTTCGCTGAATATGAACGCCAATCTCACGATTGCTATCGGTGGTACATACACTATTCCTCTTGGTACGTCTATTTCTGCCAACGGACCACATACTTTGACCAACAACGGTACGCTAAACGTCGCAGGAATACTGGGGTTGGTCAATAACCCAACCTTCGCTGGCGCTGCGCCGATGTATGTAGCCGGAGCCACGCTTGGTTACAATGGTTCTGGCAACAGCACGGTTACTACAGAGTGGCTTCCAATCATGCCTGCTGGGGTAAATGTTGCACTGGGCAAAGACCCGGGAACAACGCTCGCGCTTGCAGCAAACCGAACCGTTAATGGCAATCTTGGAATATTTTCGGGAACTCTCGCCCTTGCAGCGAACACACTCACTCTGAATGGGCAAATAGATTTTTCAGCAGGGAGTCTGATACAAGGTGGCGCTTCATCTGCTCTCACGATTGGTGGCGCGGGAGCTTTGTTGGGGGAACTCACAATGACCGCTCCGCAAACGTTTGGTGCAGGTCTGACGATGAATCGCGGCGGCGCGACTCTCACTCTCGGTTCTGCGCTCACCACGACTCCCGTAACCATTTCCGCCGGAACGCTGAACACAGGCGCTTTTGCGCATACATTTTCCGGATTAACGACTTCACCGGGTTCTACATTGCTCGTTCCAGCATCGGGAACGGTATCGCCGACGGCAAACTATACGATGAATGGAACGATTGCCATAGACGGCACATTTGATGCAGGTTTGACAGTTTCTAGCGGCACAGGCGGCATAATCATCAACGCGCTGGGAACCTACTCCACTGCCCATCCTGCGGGACTTGCAGGAGCGCTTACTAACACCGGTCCGAATATGTACAACGGTACTATTCGCATACAAGGTGCGACTGTGGGTAATTCGGCGGGATTGATTTTGAACAATCTCACCATTGACCGTCCAGGAACTTCAGTGACTCTTCCGCAAACGTTGAATGTGAATGGCGTTCTGAGCATCACCAACACAGGAAACTTCAACCTTGCGGGTCAGACGTTCACACTCGGCGCGGCGGCTTCCACCACTACAAGTGCGACAGGTACGATTGATGCAAGCGGTGCGGCGAGTATTCTCGTTGTTAATAACGCAACGGTGAACGGGGCGCATTTTACCGGTGGCGTTGTGCGCCGTATGAACATCATCAGTATCCCAACAATAACTAACAGTCTCGCAATAACGGGGCTGCTTGATATGACCAACGACATCACTCTCGGCGCACCATACGGGCGTTTGTGGCTTCGGAATACCGCAATGCTGAACGCTCCCGGGACGCGCATTCAAGGCACAAACCAAACAAGCGAAGTGATTGTGGAAAGCGGCTTTAATGCTGGGACAATGCCAGGCGGAGCTTTTGCGGCTTCTTACAACGGCGCGGTGAATTTCATCGGTGCGCAAAATCTGTCAGGAAATCTTACCATGAACGCTACGGCAGGGGCATTGGCACTGAACGGAAACGTAACGCTGCAAGCCGCATCCGCGCTAACGTTGAACCAAACTAGTGCAAATTCGCTTGTCGGTACAAACACGCTGCAAGGCGCAGGTGCGACTTCGGTTGTTGTGCTTGGCAATGGCTTTAGTGCCGGTATTCTCCCTGCAAACCGCTTTGCAGCACCGCTAAACGTAAATCTGACTACTCCGGGGGGAGTGTCCACGTTGGCTGGTGGCAATCTTACGCTGGGAGCCGCACAAACACTCACCTTGGGTGGACGTTTGACCACAAGTCTTGCTAATCTTTTGCGCGTAACAAACACCGCAACGACCTCAATTGCAGGCGCGAGTGCCGCTAATTTCATTGATGGACCGCTCGAACGCCAGCTTTTAGGCGGCATTGCGGCAGATGGAACGACGTACCTCATGCCGATTGGCGAAGGCATAAATTATCGCCCCATTACTCTGCGCGACATCCGAACGGGCGCATCACCAGTTGTGCGCGGGACGGTTGCTGCGTCGGGTGCGACCATGCCCGACAATATCACCCTTCTTTCGCTTCTTTCGGGTAGAAATTGGCAATTAGAGCAGCTTTCAGGCGTATTCACCTCCACCACGCTTGATTTGACCGAAGGCGGGCTTACGCCAACAGATTTGATTGGCATTTCGACTACGCAAGCCGGTACGTACTCCAGCATTGGTGGTACGCCGGGCGCGGGCTTTGTTCGCTCAAATGTTCAGGCTGGGCTGGGCGATAGATTCTACGCCATTGCCGGCACACCGCCCGCAACATTTTACTACAACGAAACACTCATGGGCGATGCTTCATTACCAACTTCGTGGAACTCCGTTCCCAATGGAAGCGGTGTTACGGCAAGTTTGGGATTGATGACCAGTGGTGTGGGTACAGCATTCATCGTACGAAGCGGCATTACGGCAAATGCCTCCAGTAGCCTCACCTTTGGGGCAAATGTTTCACTGACTCTGCAAGCCTCATCAAACCTAACCGTGCAGGCAGGAACGCTGACGATGAACGGTACGGCAAATGTGTCTGGAACACTTGGTATTGGCGACGGTGCGACGCTGCTCAATGCTGGCACAACCACGATTACCGCCAATGGCACACTGCGCATTATCGGAGCGGGTGCAGTGAGCGGTAACGTGCCTGTGTATGCTGCTACCAGTTCTGCGTTGGAATACACTGGTACTGCGCCAAAAACCGTCGGTAGCGAATGGTTGAATCCATTGCCATTCACAGTGCGCATTGCCAACGCAGGTGGGGTACGGCTTCCAAGCACACGGACACTAGCAAATACTGCCAATCTTACCGTGCAGTCAAACGGCGTACTCACGATTGGTAACGGTGTTGATTTGGTGAACAACGGAAACCTGCTTGTCGCAGGCTTGGGAACAATTCGCCTCGACGGAAGCGGTCAGATAACGGGCGCGAGCGGCATTTCGTATTTATCAACCTCCACCCTTGAATTTAGCAATGCTGCGGCAACGCCGAACACCACGTCGGGTGGCAAGGCATTTCCAACACCAATGAACGCAAACGTCGTTGTGAACAATGCCGTAACCCTCACCGAAGGCAAGCAAATAAATGGCTCGTGGACGGGCTTAGGAGGCAGTGTAAACCTGAATAGCAACACACTCACATTGTCGGGCGAAATTTCATTTGGCGGAACAAGTTTTGTGAGCAACGCATCAAGTGGCTTGGTGATTGCTGGAAGTGGTACGGTAACAGGTCTCACGACGATCACAGGCGGTGCAATCGGAGTATTGACGATGAACCGCACCGGAGCGATACTCACCAATACCGCGCCAGTACAGGTGGTGAACACATTGACCCTGCAAAATGGATTCATTTCTACTACGTCAGGAATGATTACACTCACAAACCCAGCAGTGGCAGGTTTGGTGGGCGGTTCGGCAATGTCTCATATCATTGGTGGTCTGGAGCGGGCTGTGCAGCCTAGTTTATCCTCAAGTCCTCTTCAGTACGTTTTTCCTATTGCGAAGAGTGGTGCGTATTTACCCCTTGTGCTAACGAATCTCACAACGGGCATTTCTGCGCCGATTGTCCGCGCAGAGGCGTTCACAACAAGTGTTGCGGGCGGTATCCTTTCCACAACAGGAAGCCTCAGCCTAACGGAATATTGGCAAACAACCCTCGTAAGCGGCACCTACACAAGCGGCGCGGCAATACTCACACGTCCAACGCTGGCAGCAAGCAACAGTACGGCTTTCGCGCCAAACACTGGAACAATCTTTGCTCCATCCGGCGGAACGCTTGCAGGAATGAACCCAACGGGGACAATCACAAGTGGTGTAGTTGCTGGTCTGGGGCGGTTTGCAATTACTTTCCCATCGTCGGTTTTGATTGGTAATTTTTCGCCAACATCGGGCGGACCTGGAACGGTTGTAACGATAACGGGAAGCGGCTTCACGGGTGCAACAGCGGTGCGTTTTGGTGGTGTCAATGCGGCATCATTCACTGTGAACTCGGCAAACAGCATCAACGCTACGCTTGCCTCAGGCGCAACTGGAACAATAGACGTGGTGACACCCCTCGGAACGGGCACGTCAGACTCGACCTTTACTGTTATCGGACCACCCACAATTACAGCATTTGCACCGTTAGGCGGTCCTCCGGGAACAGTGGTAACGCTAACCGGAGCGAATTTCGTGAACGTGAGCAGTGTCAGCTTTGGTAGCTTCCCAACCTTTATTCCGGCTTCGTCGTTCACAGTGCTTTCGCAAACACTAATGCAAGTTACCGTTCCGCCGGGCGGTGTGGGATTGATTCAAGTTACTGCCACAGGTGGTACAGTCATCTCCAGTACGCCTTTTTTGCCTGTCGCACCGCCAAGAATTACCTCATTTTCGCCCACAATCGGCAGAGGAGGTATAGTAGTCACAATTCTTGGAACTGACCTTTCAAGTGTAACACAGGTAGAATTTACCGGTGCTCGGGCGCTTTCTTTTTCAAGAATTTCGCCGACAAGGATTGATGCTATTGTACCTGTTACAGCGCTCACGGGACCAATAATGCTTGTTTCGTCACTTGGCTCGACAACATCCAGTCAGAGATTTACCTTTTCGCTCACGATGACCACAACCGGAACGACAACGGCAACCACTATAGAGCCACGTGCAGCGGCTGCGGGAACGATGCTGACGATGACAGGAAGCGCTTTGAATAGCGTTAGGCTGGTACAAATTCTTAATGGTACGACGATTTTCACGCTTCCGATGTTTACTCGCCTTGATTCTACTCGCATTTCGTTCCCAATGCCTGCTTTAAGTTTTGTCGGCGATAGTATTCCGATGAAAATTCTGACCACTTCCGGTGCATTCCCCGACACCGCAGCAACGATATATGCACTTCAAACGCCTGTTATTACAAGCGTTAAAGCTGATAGTGGTAGCCCTGGAAGTATGATAACGATGCGCGGACAATACTTCACGGCTGCAAAAATAGGAATTCTTACGGACTCAATAGCGGTGAGCTTCAAGGGTGATTCGTTAGGAACGACAAGTGTTCGTGCTAATTTTCAACAGATTTCTTCTACTGAACTTCTCATAACCGTTCCCAACGGCATTCCGTATAACAACAATACGATAACGCTTCGGGCGCGTGGCGTAAACGTGCAAGCACCGGAGAAGTGGCTCAATATTCCGCCGAGGCCCGTCATTAGGGCGCAATCGCTTGATAGCGGCGAGGTTGGCGAGACAATTACACTCACCGGAGCGAACTTTTTTGCGGGCAGTACAGTATTCTTTAATGGCGTAGCAGCCGCATCAACACAGGTAATTTCCACAACGAGCGTTGTGGCCGTTGTACCATTTGGAGCAACAACGGGGCGTATTACACTGAATAATGTGTATGGCGTTGCCATTGCGCCACGCACATTTACAATCCTTCAGCCCCGAACTCGCATAACGTCTTTCTCGCCAATGCGCGGCGGCGTAGGAACGCTAGTTCGGCTAAGGGGTTTGCTGTTCGACACCACTGGCGCTGGGGTCGTCTCGTTTAACGACATACCTGCACAGACTCTGGTTTCTTCTACCACTGAAGTCCTTGCGGTTGTGCCAACGGGGGTAAGTATAGGCGCGGCAACAGTCAGCATTATCGGCAGGAATGGTGCCTTTACTTCCACACAAGCATTTATCGTCCTTCCTGCACCGATTATTTCCAACATTGACCCTATTTCTGCCGGTGCGGATGAAACGATAACGCTCACTGGGCGTAATTTTACGGGCGTAACGACGGTAACGATAAATGGTCGTGTATTGCAAAATATGGTAGTTCTTTCGGATGGAAGTATTACTGCTAGTTTGGCGGATGTTCCTGTTGGAATCGGTACGGTCACAGCATTTAGTCAGGGAGGGCAGGGCAGTTACGGTGTACCGTTCGAGTTATTGCCACCAAGTCTTGCTAACGCGCCGCGTATTGAGTCCTTCAGCCCTGCCTTTGGTCCGGCCGGAACGAGGCTTGTGATTCGCGGACGGAATTTCTTCACGATAGCATCTGCGAGGGTTGGCGGTGTTTTGGGGTCAGTGGAACAGATTTCCACGACGGAAGTGATTGTGATTGTTGGGCGTGGTGCGTCTGGCGCAATCACGCTTTCCAACGAGTTCGGTTCAAGGGGAAGCCGCACGGCATTCCGCTACCAAACGCCGCTCGACCTTGACTCACTTGCACTTCTGGCGTTTTACGATGCTCACCGAGCCGAAAGTGCCATGCTTCCACGTCTTTGGAAAACGCTGAATCCTTTAACAGCATGGGAAGGCATAAGAGTTCAAGCGGTCTCCACACAAGATGGCTTTTCTGATGAACGCATTACGATGGTGAACTTAGACGGCAAAATGCTGAATGGCAGAATGACTGGCGGGCGATTGAATGTAAGTAATCTTGCACGTCTGACGGAATTGCGGGTATTGAATTTGAGTAATAATCAACTCTCGGGTGAACTTGTCGGAATGCTTGCACCGTTTCGCCAGCTTCAGGACTTGCGTTTAGCAGGAAACGGCTTTGTGGGTGAGTTGCTTCCTGCGTTTGGCGCACAGGGTTTTCCGGCAATGCTGGAAACACTGGACCTACGGCGGAATAAGCTGACAGGCGGCATCAGTGCTGAGGTGTTTTCATTGCCAAATTTGCGCGAGTTGCTGCTGTCGGATAATGCGTTCTCTGGCGGGCTGCGTATTACGAGCGGGACTCTGGCTAAAACTGCACGAACACGAACACGAGCGACTGCGCCACTAGAACGCTTGGAGATAAGCAATAATCAGCTTACGGGTGCAGTTCCACATGAGATTGGTACATTCGTGCGACTTCAAACGCTGCTTTTGGATGGGAACAGCTTCACAGAGCAGATTCCGTCTGGGATTGGCGAGTGTGTGCAGTTGCAAACAGTGGATATGAGTCGTAATGCGCTCTCTGGGGCGGTACCGCCTGAGTTGAGCCGTTGTGGGCGTTTGCAGAGACTCGTCTTGTCCGATAATCGCTTAAGCGCCCTTCCTGATTTGTCGGTGTTAAGCCGTAGCCTACGGCTTTTGCGCGTGGAAAATAATCGTCTGGATTTTGGAGCATTGGAAGCAAATATGGTTCTGGATACGATCCGATATATCCCTCAAGACAGCATAGATGCTGCTTCCGCAGTGATGACGGGCATTATCGGAGCACCGCTTCGTATTCAACTAAACGTCGGCGGTGTGAATAATCGTTTTCAATGGTCAGTGAACGGACGCAGTACTGATAGGCTTCCTGCGGCGTTTCGATTTGCCGATACGGGCGTGTATGTATGCCGTATTACCAACAGCCGCGTTCCGGGATTGACGCTTATTTCTCGTCCGGTGCGGGTGCTGGGGCGATTGCCGAATCCTCCAAACAGCGCACCACGCCTTGTTTCTCCGTCGAATAATGCTACGGGTGTTCCGGCGGATTCGCTGCTGCTTGCGTGGACGGAGATTGCCGAAGCAACGGAATATGAGGTGCAAGTAAGTGCCACAGCAAGTTTTGATACGCCGTTGCGGTCGTTTCGCGTGAGCAGCACGGCAAATGTGGTTTTGAATTTTACCAATTTGACGCGGTATTTTTGGCGAGTACGTGCCGTCAATGCCGGTGGCATCAGTGCTTGGTCGCAGCCGAACAGTTTTGTTACGGTTCGCGCCGGAGCGCTGGTGAGCGCGGTTGCGGAGACATTTCAAAAAACAGCAATTGGTGATGCGAGTTTTTCGCGGCTTACGCTGAAAAATTTGACCTTGCAGCCGCTCCGCATAGACTCTTTGCGCTTTACAGAGGTTGGTAGCGCTGCGGAAAACAGTTTTTCCACCAGAACGGCGTTTCGTTCTCTGACGCTTGGCGGGCGGGAAGAGCGAACGGTCGTGATTGCCTTTGAGCCAAAGAGTATCGGAAGAAAACTTGGAAATTTGGATGCTTCGCTCACGGTTATTTCCACACAAACACAAGAGCGCGAATCGTTTCCCGGTGCGCTTTCGGGCGCGGGAACGGCTCTGAAAGCGCTTCCGGTGAATTTTGATACCGTTATTGCAGGACGCGCGGCGATTTTGCCTGCTGTTCTCATCAATCGTGGGCGGACGGCGCTTACAATTTCCAGCTTCGCCTTTGCAAACAGCACTAACGGCTTAGTTTCGGGCGTGTTTATGTTCCAAGATGCAGGAAATAAGCCACTTCGTGAAGTGCCAATCAAACGCGGCGATGCTA
Source organism: Candidatus Kapaibacterium sp. (assembly GCA_025455065.1). Lineage (GTDB taxonomy): Bacteria > Bacteroidota > Ignavibacteria > Kapaibacteriales > UBA4661 > PH2015. The sequence continues at coordinate 111,563 of JALONG010000002.1, forward strand.
TCCGTATGCAAAGCGGCGATACCTTAACCATTGTAACCCGCATAGAACCTCAACAAACAGGCTTTCAAGCAACAAGCCTTGTCTGGACGGCTAACGGCGAGGGTGCTGATACGGTTGAAACGCCCGTAACAGCGTTTGTGAAGCCCCCGGAGCCTGCGGATGTGATTGTGCGTTTGGGTGTTCGTGCGGTGGACGGCGAAGGGAAACCGCTTCAACGGGCAGTTCCGGGCGCGGCGTTTGGCTTGGAGGTGTATATTGCAGAGGGGAATTTGGACAGCCTTTTCCGCATCACGCAGCCTGAATTTACGGCAACGGTGCGCTACGACCGCAATGTTGCTGTGCTTGCAAGCGAAGGCGTGGCACGTCTTATGCGCGATGCTGCCGCCAGAGTACAGCGTTTTACGATCCCTCCTTTGCGTTGGAGCGGCAGAGGAACGCGCTTGGCATTGATACCGATGCGAGCCGTCGCGGGCGACACCACAGAAACGGCAGTGGAGATAGAATCGGCACTCTGGGGTGGAGCGGCTTTGGGTGGACGAGCGCAGTGGGAGCGGCGGGTGTTTGTCGTTGCGCCCGAAGGCAGCATCTTTGGTACGGAAGTCTCAAGAGCAGGCGGAAAGCGGCTTGTAGCGCCTTCGACCACAGCTCTGCGGATAACGCGGCTTTCGCCAAATCCAACCAAGGATGTGCTGGAACTCGCCTACACACTGGGCGAAACGGGTTTAGTGGAAATTACGCTGCTGAATGTGAAGGGCGAAACAGTACAAGTGTTAAAACAAGAAGTGGAGCGGAGTGGAGAACATCTACTCCCAAGCCGCGTGGACAGGCTTCCAAGCGGCACATATACGGTACAGGTGCGGATGAATGGAGCGGTGGAATCGAGGCAGGTGCAAGTGGTGCGATAGTATTGCTTAGGTTGTTCTATTGTGTCCTAACGTCGGCAATTCCACAACAAAAGTTGTTCCGGGAATACCCTCATCTTTTCTACTTTCCACCCAAATTTTACCATTGTGGAGTGCGACAATTTTTTTTGCGATTGCCAACCCGACACCGTGCGAACTTTCGCCTCCTGTCGGGTGAGCGGAAAGGCGTTGAAAAAAGCGAAACATTAACGCTTTATCCTCTTCGCTAATGCCCGGACCTTGGTCTTCAACCTCAATTCGTGCAATGTGTTGCATCTTTGTCTTTCTGTCTGTTGGTATAACCGTTGTTGTCTCTGTTTTCATTTCCTCCGACATTTCCTTGCTCATCTCAGTTATTGAGGAGTGGGGTTTTTTCTCATGCAATTTTGCAGGGCTGCTGTTTGCAGGACTTCTTTTTGCAGGGCTGCTGTACAGGCGAACATGAACGGTGGAATTGAGGGGGGAGTATTTGATGGCGTTTGAGAGCAAATTCTCGAAAACTTGACGAAGGCGCTGACTGTCGGCGGTAATGAGGATGTTTTCTTCCAATTCAATCTGAATATGCTGATTCTTTCGTTCTGCAAGTTCTGAAAAACTGTCAGTTACGGCTCCTACTAAACTTCCCAAGTAAAAATTATCGGGTACAACCGACATCTCACCCATTTCAATTGCTGCTGAGTCGAGAAGGTTTGTGATGAGAGACATCATCGAAGAAGAGGTTGTCTCTATGGAATGTAGTGCTGTGTGAAGTAATTCACGACTAAACTCTTGATTTTCTAACTCGAAGAGTGCTATGCCCGCAAATCCTGTAATGGCACTGACGGGATTTTTCAAATCGTGTGCCACTACTGATAAAATCTGGGTTTTGAATTGGTTTACGGCGTGAAGTTCAGTATTGGTCTCATTCAATTTGTCGTAAGCATATTGGAGATTTTTGTGGGTATGTTGTAACTCCTGTGTGCGCTCATCAACCAGTATTTCTAATTGATAGCGGAATTTCTCTAACTCTACCATATGCTTGTATGCTCTGAGTGCAACAGTGATAACGGTCATCAGCCGCACATCGCTTAATTCGGTTTTGCTGCGGTAATCGTTGATGTCGTAATGCCGAATTACCTCAAATTCGGGGGCTTCATCCGGTTGTCCGGTGCGCAAAACAATGCGAACAAAACTATTACAGAGTTCGTTGCGGATATGTTTGACAAGTTGCAAACCGGCATCGCGCCCATCCATTACCACATCTAGCAAAATAACGGCAATATTCGGCGTTGAAGCAAGAATTTGCCGCGCCTCGGCGGCAGAATAAGCACTAAGAATTTCTATTCGTTGCTCTTGAAACGTAAAGTGTTTCAGCGCATAACGGGTTACGGTGTGAATTGCCTCATCGTCATCTACAACCAAGACAACAAGCGGTTTGTTGTCGGTGCTTTTGTTATCTAAAATGCCGGAAGAGGTTGTGCCGGAGTAGCTTATGCCGGAGTAGGTTGTGCCGGAAGGGATAGGAGATGAAGACGTATTGACAAGGCTGTCAGCGCTTGTTTGTGTGGTTGATAGATCCTCATCAACAAACGTTTGAACATCGTAATCGTTGTGCATAATATCATTACAGTTATCAAAATGAAGCACGATTCGGTTCGTTGATTCATTATTTTTGTTTCAGAGGGATTGTTACGGTAAAATTCGTACTTTTTCCAACGCAACTTTCGCACACAATTGTTCCGCCAAGTTTTTGTGTTACAAGGTTATACACAATATTTAAGCCTAGACCGGTGCCACCGTGTGCTTTTTTGGTTGTGAAAAAAGGGTCGTAAATGCGTGCGAGAATCTCCGGAGGGATGCCGCGTCCGTTGTCGGAATACCGAATGAGAAGGGCGTTTTGTCGTGTTGGCTCCAACCATTCGGCTTGGATGGTCATTATGCCTGTGGTAGTGAAGTCTTGGAAGCCGTGCAAGAGGGAATTTACGATAAAATTGGTAATTATTTGCGCAATCGCTCCCGGATAAGAAAAAATTTCTATATCCTCCGCACACTCAATTTCTAAGCGGTGTCCCGTGCCTTTGAATTGCGGTGAAAGGCTTGCCGCCAATTCCCGTAAATATCCGGCAAGTTGAAAACGACGCACTTGGTCGCTATGCTGATCCACCGCCACATGCTTAAAACTTTGAATAAGGCCGGCAGCGCGGGCAAGATTGCGTAAAGTAATGTCCGCGCCTTCGGCAGCATCTTCGGTGAACTCTTTGAGGTCTTTTTTGTAGAGCGGTTCGTTGGTTTCGAGGAGACGTAAAAATCGCTTTGCACGGCTTTGCATGGTGCTTGCGGCGGTAACTGCCACTCCAATAGGCGTGTTCAATTCGTGCGCAACGCCGGAAACCAGTGTTCCCAATGCAGCCATTTTTTCGGATTCGATAAGTTGTCTTTGCGTTTTGCGGAGGATGTCGAGGTTTTCCGACAGTGCGAGGTTTTTGATTTCTACTTCGGCATTGGCGATATTCAAATCTTGGTTGGCATATTTCAGTTCTGTATTAGCATTATTAAGCTCTGCTGTGCGGGCAAGGATGATAATTTCCAGTTCGGAATTTTTTTTCTGTATTTGGCGAGTGCGGAGTTGAAACACAAGATACAAAGCCGCTACCAGAAGCATGACCGCAAGCAGACGAAACCACCACCTTTGCCACCACGCCGGAAGCAAGCGAATATGCAAGGCGTATTCTGCCTTGCTCCATACGCCATCGCTATTGGCGGCTTTAACCAAAAGGCGATACTCGCCTGCATCAAGATTGGTGTAATTTATCCAGTTTTCAAGCGACTTTGGCGAGCGAGTTTGCCACTCTGCATCGAAACCTTCCAGTTTCCATGCTAGCGCGTTCCGAGCAGGGGCGGTAAATTCGAGTGCGAGAATTTCGGTGCGAAATGAATGTTCGGTAATGTGCAGTTCGAGCGTGTCATTCATGCTCACAAGCAAGGAACGAAGGGGAGTAGAGAAGTTTTCCAAACGCACAACAGGTGGTGTGGGGTTTGGGTCGGTGTCTTCAGGAAAGAAGGCATTTACGCCATTCACGCCGCCGAAAAAGAGTTCGCCGGAGCGGCTGCGAAAAAAAGCATTGCGATTAAATTCGTTACTTTGTAAGCCGTCTGCTATGGAGAAGGTGCGGAATTGCTTTGTTTTGGTGTTGTATTCGCATAATCCGGCATCAGTTGAAATCCAAATATTGCCGCGATTGTCCTCCAATGCAGCGTAAGCGTTCAAATGCGGCAACCCTTGCTCTACGGTCAATGGGCGCACCTCACCTGTTGCGGGGTCGTAAAGAAGCGCACCGCCGCCTTTCATCGTACACCAAATTCGCCCTTTGCTATCCATGTTGCCAATTGCTGCTATCGAACTTTTCAAATAACCTTCCATGCCAAACATTGGGGTTTCAATACGCTTCTTTTCTAGCCGATTTTCTGCAGGATACCACGAAAAAAGCGAAGAAGACTGATGCTCAATATAGTGAAAAGCTCGAAGATCATCGAGGATACGACTGCGATACTTAAATTCTTTGGGAATGATGAAATCTTTGCGTTCATACTGCTCAGGCGGAACACCATGCCTTACGCGAAGCCGAGTACAGTGTAGCTCAAGGCGTTCCGGGTTCTGCCATGACCGTTCCCACCACACCCACAGGGTGGAGTCTCTTTTTGCAGTAAAGTAAATTTTTTGTGGTTCGGGAAGGTGATCGGAAAAACGTGTTTTGGGGGTGTATCCAAACCACTCAATCGGAGGTTTTATGACCGTTCCGTCGGGAGCGATGCCAAATGTGGCAGAATAGTGAACGGGGTCGGCCCTTGCTAACCACACGAAGCCATTGTTATCTGCTTGAACAGTCCATAATTCTTTCATCAAAGAAAATTTTGCCGGAGTATTTCCCGAAAAATAGCGTGTAACAGAATCGCGTCCGCCATTTTGTGCGGCGCGGCGGAGTTTATTCACTCCTTCGTACTGTGTACCAATCCAAACATTACCCAAATGGTCTTCTGCAATACCGCGAATATAGTTGTTGGAAAGGGAATTTGCATTGAAGGGATTGTGGCGATACACTTCAAATTTGTAGCGGTGCGGCGCGTATTTACTCACGCCGTTGGTCAGGTCGCCTACCCACAGTACGCCGGAGCGGTCGCGCATCACAACGCTGCACTGATTACCAACAAGCGATTCAAGATTTGTGGGGTCGTAACGGTAATACTGATGCTCATGGGTGCGGGTATTGAATAGCAGCAGCCCTTTATTCGTCGGTATCCAAAGGCGTTCTCCGTCTGGTGTCATGGTGTTCCGAACAAGAGGCTGATAAATGTCTCGTGCGGCATTGGTTTGATACCGTTCCACAAGAGAAAAATTATTAGGGTCAATGCGGACAAGCTGACCATCGTTACCCGTAAGAGCCCAGAGTTTTCCATCCGCGCTTGGTGTCAGCGAATAAAGCCATGATTCACGTTGATATTCATTGTAAAAAAGTAGTCGAGTATTGGCTTTGCGGGTATTTTTCGGAGGTTCTTTGGTGCTGACTGCGAAGGCAAATAAGTATCCGTTGGATGTTCGCCCGACAAATCGTTCTTCGTTCTTGGTGGGGGGTGGAAATATCTTTCCGGGTAGCAATCGCAATTCTACAAGCGAAGTGTGCGTAAGGAGAGACTCACGAGAATCTTCATATTGTGATGCTGTCGAGATACAACCGCTTGCGGGGTCGAAACTATTCAATCCTAAATTATGCGAAAACCACAATCTCCCATCGCTTGTTTGGGCTAAGGACTGGAAATGTAAATAATGCGGTTCAAGATCTTTTGGTATAGCAAAGCGCTCAAAAGCATCGGTACGGACATTGTAGCGGCATAGCCCTCGCCGTGCCAGCACCCAAAGTGTTCCATTGGGTTCGGTGTAAAGGTCAGAAATCCATCCATTAGGAATGCTGGTGGAATCGGTTGCAGAGTGGTGATATTGTTTGAAAGTTTTTCCGTTGTAGCGGTTCAATCCGTTTTCCGTTCCAATCCAGATGTATCCTGTGCTGTCTTGTGCTATCGCGTGGACAGCACCATTCGACAAGCCATTTTCCACCGTCAAGCGCTCAAAACGGATTTGAGGCATACGTGTCTTCGGTTCGCCTACACGTATTTGCTGTGCTTGAAGCGCTGGTTGAAGCACAAACAACAGAACGTATAGGCAACAAAACCGTATGAAATATTGGTGGAAGGTTGGCATAAAAATAAAAATGGTAGTTGTCCTGCGCCACAATCAGGCGAGGCTGCGTCACACCAGAGGCTTGTTTCACCGAAGCCGTTGGCAGTTGTGTCTTAAAACATTGATTTCAAGGATTGGTGCGGTTTACATAGAGTTTTATGACCACATCATTCGTTTGTATAACGGTAACTCTTTGGTAAGGCAACCGATTATAGAATGAACAGCGCTTAATTTATGGGATTGAGCGCTTAAATGCAAATTCTCTCAGTTTTTCACAGTTGTTGTTGCGCAAATAGTAAAAACAACTGCATTGTTTGTTTATGGTTTGCTGTTTTGCAGAACAATAAAGAGTGCAATTAACGAATTGTGAAAATCTCTTCGTTTTGTAAAGATAAAATATGACATATCCATCAAAATTCCAGCACTCCCCCTCAAAAATCGGTGACATCCTCGTAACAGTTTTTTGGGTATTTTTGTTCGATAGTGCAAATTAACGGTATGTTGCGGAAACAATCTTTTTTTGAGTTGTAACACCTAGATTCTGAGGATTTTCGCGGTGCAAGCAACGCCCACATTTCATTAAACTCTTGTCAAAACGAAAAACCTGTGCATTTCCCTGGAATCCGTAATTGACGTATCAAAAATCTCAAGCATCAATAGTCCATCCAATCCAGCACAATATTTTCCTTTGATTCCCCTCATTTCATTACCATTATGCTCCCCTCCCTCTACAATGTTGCCGTAATGATTCGCCTTCGAGCCATATTCCTTGCCTTTTCTTTGCTGTTCTTGCTTTTGGGGCGAGCTCCTTCTGTAAACGCGCAACAAAATGCCGCTCTCACCGCCTTCCCGACCTTTAACGGCACGGTGCGGGCTATTGCCATTTCCGGAACGACTATTTACGTCGGTGGTGACTTCACACAAGCAACGAACGCTCCCAGCAACGGTGGCAACACGCTCACGCGGAACCGTCTTGCAGCGATTGATGCGAACACCGGTGCGCTCCTGTCGTGGAATCCGGTGGTCGATAATGGCGGTGTTTATGCACTTGCAATCAACGGTACAGATATTTTTGTTGGTGGCAGTTTTACCACTGTCAATGGTGGAACAACGAGAAATCGCTTGTGTATTTTTAATACTTCCGGCGTACTAAACCCTTGGAATCCGGATATGAACTCTAATGTTGTCGCCCTCCAATGGAATGGTGCGAGGCTCATTGTTGGTGGATTTTTTACAACAGCAAATGGCGGCATGACGAGAAATCGGATATGCTCATTTACATTTCCCGGTGGTGCTCTTGATGCGTGGGATCCTAATGCTACACCCAACCCGGTCTTAACTCTGGCACTGAGTGGTCCTAATACATTTGTCGGCGGGGCATTTACGAACATTGGCGGACAGCCGCGAACAGGGTCTGCAGCCATTGATTTATCAAATTCTATGGCAACCGCCTTTATTGCAAATACCAACAATGACGTGAATAGTATTCTTGTAAATGGTTCGGATGCTTATTTGGGAGGAACTTTTACCATTGCTGAGAGTATTGGGCTTAATAGATTTTGTGTTGCAGCAAGCGGTACTGTTAGCAATATGTGGCATCCAAATATGAACGGAAATGTGAACGCGCTAGCGGTCTCAGGGACAACTGTTTATGCTGGTGGTGCATTCACGACGGTTAATGGTGGAACAGGGCGCAGTAAACTAGCTGCTTTCCCTACACATCCCACTGCGCCGACCGCAACAGCTTTTGACCCCAACATCACCAGTGGTGATGTTCTTGCGCTGGCTGTCTCCGGCACAACACTCTATGCCGCAGGGGGATTTACGACGGTAGGCGGTCAGCCGCGTCAGGGCTTTGCGGCATTTAGTTCTGCGGCTGCGCCCACAATCGTTAGTTTCACGCCCATGAATGCCTATCCGATGCAGGTGGTCACTATCAACGGTACAAATTTGAATCAGCCCATTGGGCAGGTGCAGTTTGGCGGCATACCTTCGCCGAGTGTTAAGTATATTTCCGGAACACAAATTCAAGCTGTTGTGCCGTTTGGTGCAGTGAGCGGCAATGTTTCGATAATCACCGGTCCTTATACGGTCAATCAGCCGGGATTTACGGCTCTTCCACGTCCGCAAGTCTCGACAGTGTCGGGAGACGGCATGGCAACATCAATTGACGGCATAGGGCAAGCTGCAACTCTCCAAGCCGCGCTGGGGTTGGTTAGGATTGGGAATTTCCTCTACTTTACCGAAGGCAATGGCAATCAGATTCGACGCATAGATTTGACGACCGGAGAAATGACGACCATTGCAACGGGATTGATTCTGCCCGTTGGTTTATGCACCGACGGTACCGACCTGTATTTCTGCAACCAAACGAGCCACACTGTTCATAAACTCACCGTTTCCACAGAGATTGTATCATTGTTGGCAGGTACTCTTTTTATGAATGGTACTAACGACGGCACGGGCACTGCAGCACGATTTTTCAGACCTTCTGGTATATGCTTTACGGGCGGCAATTTGTACGTGGCGGACAGAGATAACCATTGTATTCGTAGGGTAACGCTGGGCGGCGTTGTAACAACGCTTGCGGGAGATGGCATGATGCCGGGCGCATTTGCTGACGGCACAGGCGCTGCCGCCAGATTCAACAGCCCTGAAGGAATCTGCACCGACGGCACAAATCTTTTTGTTGGCGACAAAGACAATCACCGTGTTCGGAAAGTTGTCATTGGTACGGGCGTAGTAACAACACTTGCCGGAACGGGAACGGCGGGCGGTACAAACGGCGCGGCATTGACAACGGCTCAGTTTAATCAGCCGAGCGGTGTTGCTGTTGATCCTGCGGGGAATGTGTATGTAGCGGAATGGAGTGGTCATCGCATCCGATATATCTCTGCCGCCTCCAATTACGTGTTCACGCTCGCCGGAACTGGTGTGGCGGGCTTTTCGGATAATGTTCCTTCTATGGCGCAATTTAGCACGCCGTTCAGTGTGTTGTATGACCCGACTGACGGGAATTTGTTCGTCGGCGAGCTTGGGGGGCGTCGTTTGCGGAAATTGGATGTCTATCGGTATCAGTATGTAAGCGGCGATGCAGGTGTTTCGACTAACTGGCGAATACCGCCCGCAAATACCGTTTCCGCACCGGACTTCAATAATATCGGTTCAATGTTTTCCGTCGCTTCAGGGATTGCAAGCGCGACGACAGGATTCTCGCTTGGTACAGGCGTAGAAATGGTTGTTCAAAACAGCGCAACGCTTGGGCTGACAAATGTTACCATGGCCAATAACGGTAGCCTTGCTATCACCCCAGGTGGAAAACTCCGCATCACCGATAACGGATCATTGACGACAAATCCTGCTTTGTACGTGAACAATACCTCGCTGCTCGAATACATGGGCGCGGCAGCAAAAACCACCACCGATGCCGAGTTTCCACCCACCATGGTGGGAAGCCTGATTTTGAACAAAACAGGTGTTGTGAACACGCTCACGCTGAACAACGCCAAAACGCTTTCCGCCACAAGCATACTCACGCTCACCGACGGGCGAATGACCACAAGCGCAGCAAATATACTGTTTGTGAGTAATCCCGCGCAAACGGCAGTAGCGGCGGGCGGTACGGGCTATGTGGATGGACCCTTGCGTAGGCAGTTTGCCGCTAATTTGGTTGCTCCTGTGGAAACCTACCATTTTCCTGTTGGTGCAGGCACAACGCGGCTTCCCTTCAGGATTTTGAACCCGACAACGGGCGTAACAGGACCAATCATAGAATTGGAAGCATTTACCGCAAATGCGATGGGGGTTGCCGGAACAAATATTTCGCTGCTTTCCATGAACGAGTACTGGCGCATGACGCAAGTGAGTGGCAATTATACCAGTGGCGGCGTTTATTTAGAGCGCACTACTCCTGCACTTACTGCTGCGAACACCATTGGCGGAAATCCTGCCACCGCGAATGGAACGTATAACAACATCGTTTCTTCCTTTTCCACAGGTTTGACCAGCGTTGGTGCGGTAACCGGGACAGGGCATTTTCTTGTCGGTACGGGTCCGGCGACGTTTGATTGGCAAGGTGTGCCCTTAGCGTCGTGGACTGTGCCGGGAAACTGGAATCCAGCACGAGGAACACCTGCTCCGACAGACGTTCTCCGCTTTAATGCCGGAACACACACGCCGACGAATGTTCCCTCAGAAATCATCAGCCAACTTATTATCGGCGGGAACGTTACCTTTGATGCCGTAGCTCCGCAAATACTCACCGTTGGCACAGGCGGGGTACAGATTGCGTCAGGACAGAGTTTGAACCTGAGCGATAACGTAAGGCTCACGCAAAATGGCGGTGGAACAATTCAAGTAGATGGAACGCTCAACACTGCGAATAGTTTTGTGAATGGCGCAGGGGCATTCACACTAGCTGCTGGTGGAACACTTGCCACCACGCGCAATGACGGCATTAACGGAACGATGCTGGCGGAAGGTGCGGTGCAAAATACAGGTGTAATCACCTACAACGCAGGAGCGAATTACTCCTTTACTTCAAGTTCGGGTGGTATCTCGACGCGAATGTCTGCTGCGGGCGGCAAACCTGCCGTTACCTTGCCGATTGGTACGCTCACGGTCGGTGGAGTAAACAATATTACCATGAGTGAAAATATAACCGCCCAAACAGCAACAGCCATCAATGGTCCGGGCGTGTTTCTAACGGGGGCAAATACTATCACTCAAAACGCCGCAGCAACACTCAACATTGCTAGTGGCGCGGTCTTACGTGTGCAAAATGGTGGCTCGGTACTGAATAATAACCCCTCCGGCACAAGTTTTACCGTGCAGTCAGGCGGACTCTTGGAAATACAAGTAACGGGACAAGTAACGGGCGTTTCAAGTGTGAACTACCTTGCCGGTTCAACGCTCCAGTATTCCGGCGCAGGTGCAAAAACGACCACAGCACAAGAAATGGGCGGCACAGGCGCACAGCAGGTGATTATATCCAACACCATGCCTGTCACACTCGGAGCGAATGCCACTATTCAGCAGAGTTTGGACATCATAGCCGCATCACGTCTTGTGCTGAGTAATGCGGGCAATCCGACACTGACGCTGAACGGTTCATTGAACCAAAACGGCGGTGCAAATATCGCCAGCGTTAATGGCGCAAATGCAGGTTCTATCTCGCTTGGTGGTGCAGGAGGAATAACGCTTCAACTGGATGCGACCGATAACACACTGAATAATTTCACCGTGAACAGAAACGGCGCTCACACCATTACCGGAAACCTGAACGTGCGAGGAACGCTTGATTTGACAAGTGGTATTCTTGTGCCTTCCACTCGGATTCTCTCCGGCGACCCCGGAGGTACAGCACCCGGCGTGATAACGGGTGGCAATGCAAACAGCTATGTGCAAGGTAGGCTACAACGCAACTTCACAAGCGGCATTGTTGCGGCGGGAACAAACTATGCGTTTCCCATTGGTACGGCGGCTGGCAACCGTGCCGCAACGCTGGTCAATACTCTTACGGGAATAGCTCCTCGTGTGGAAATGGAGTGTCAGGATGCCGGAGCCGCTACCGTGGATATGTCGCTCACAGCACTCTTTTCACCGCGTAACTGGCGTGTTCAAACGCTTGCGGGTGTGTTCAACGGTTCTGCCATTACGCTCACCGAAACAGGCTTGACGGCTGCGTATGTCGTTGCACGCTCAGTCTTACAAGCGGGAGCATATGCGGGGTTTGGTGGGAATAGCATTACAACAACCGTGACTTCCAATGCCGGAGCCGTTCCTGCCGGAGCAAATCATTACTTTGCTATCGGCTCTGTGCAACCTACTGTCTCAAGCGTTTCCCCGACAACAGTTTCGCCGGGGGACACGGTAACAATCAACGGTTCCAGTTTGGGCGGAGTAACGTCCGTAGGCTTTGGAGGCGTGGTTGCGGCAAGTTTTCAAATTATTTCTAACACGCAAATTCGGGCGGTCGTGGGAATGGGTTCTAGTGGTTTCATCACGCTAATTTCTCCGGCGGGCGTTGCAAATTCAGTCCAAAGTCTAACGTTCTTGAACGCGCCGGAAATTACGATGTTCACTCCTACTTTCGGCACAACGGGCAGCACGGTGCAGATTATGGGTAATCGTCTGTCCAACCCAATAAACGTGAGCTTTGGCGGGCTGAACGCGCTGAGTTTTGTGAGTGGTGGTGCGAATAGCATTACTGCGGTTGTGAATTTGGGGAATTCCGGTCCTGTAACTGTTCTAACGCCAACGGGCGTTAGTGCTTCCGCGTCGAGCTTCGATTTTGTACGCACTCCTTCGATTGTAAATTTCTTCCCGAAATGGGCAAGGGCGGGCGATACGGTGAATATCTTCGGCGGAAATTTTCCGCGAGTTACAGGGGTGAATTTCGGGACAAGCGCGTATAAGCAACTCTTTCACACTGTGACTAGCGGACAAATTCGTATTACCGTTCCCAATGACGCTTCCACAGGGCTTCTGCGTGCGCAAGCGCTGGATGTGGGAACGGATTCTCTCGGCACCTTCACGATGGTTCGCCCACCGACTATTTCGCAAGCGCAGCCCTCGACCTTCCTCGGATTTGGACAAACGCTCACCATTACGGGAACGGAATTTCATCCGCTGCCTATTGTGAGAATCGGCACACAAACCGCAGCAACGCTGGAATGGACAAGTTTGACGGAAATCAGGGCTACCTTCACGCAAGCAACAACGGGCTTCTTAACGGTCATAGCCAGTGGCGGCACGGTAACGCTCCCAACGCCGATGCAGGTTGTTCCTCCGCCCGTGATTACGTCGTTTTCACCGCAAAGCCCGCTTCCGGGCGATGTGGTAACGGTAACAGGGGCGAATTTTATGGCAACACTTTTGACCGTGCGCGTTAATGGGATATTTGTCCAAAATGTTTCGCGGCAATCGGACAATCGGTTTACGTTTGTCATGCCGCAAGCCACTAGCGGTGCGCTGCTGGTCACCAGCATCGGCGGTTCGACGGCGGCAACCATCACCTTTCAGCCAATAACCGTAACCGCCGCTCAGCCCGCAACCGCACCTGCCGGACAGGACATAACGCTGACGGGAACACGCTTCACGGGCATAACGAGTGTTCGCTTTGGGAGTGTAACGGCTTCGCAGTTTTCTGTTATTTCGCCAACGCAAATTGTGGTTACTGTTCCCGCCGGAGCTACTATCAGCACCATTAGTGTGAGCGGTGCTGCGGGAACAGGAACATTTGGCGGTTTCACGATATTGGTACCAACGCCGAGCATTACGAGTTTTTCTCCGCAAATGGCTTCTCCGGGGCAGACCGTAACAATTACGGGGCAGAATTTTACCGGTACAACGCGGGTGAGTTTTGGCGGCGTAACGACAGCGCAATTTACAGTCTTGTCTCCAAGCCAGATTCGTGCTGTTGTTCCGGCGAATGTTTCGAGTGGTAATGTCGCGGTTACGAATCCTTCCGGCATGGGAACACGAGCCGGATTTGTGGCGCTTGCGCCTCTCGTCAATCCTGATGCTCCTTTGGCTTCGTTCCCGACGTTTAATGGTGCTGTTCGTGCGGTGATAGTTGTCGGAACGACTATTTACGTCGGGGGCAGTTTCCGAGAAGCAACAAACGCTCCGGCGAATGGCGGGAACACCGTTCCAAGGTCAGGACTTGCTGCGATTAACGCTACAACGGGTGCATTGCTACCGTGGACGCTGAACATTGAAAATAACAATTCGGTGTATTGTCTCGTTGCTGCGGGCGATAGAATCTTTGTCGGGGGTGATTTCACGAGCGTCAATGACAACGGCATGAGTGCAGGACGGAGCAGAGTTCTTGCCTTTGAGGTAGCCACAGGGCGGCTGATGGCGTGGAATGGGAATGTCGGCGTAAGCAATGGCGTGTTTTTGGGAATGGCGATGGACGGCGGTGTGCTGCACGTTGTGGGCGATTTTACGATGGTGGCAGGGCAGACTCGCAATAATGCTTGTGCCTTCGACGGTGTTGGCGGTGGGCTGATGGGGAATTACGCTCCCAACATTGCAGCGCCGACGCTTGCTGTGGGCATTTCCGGCGCGTGGGTGATTATTGGCGGGCGTTTTGACCGAGTGAATGGGAATCCAATGCGGGCGAATATTGTTGGGGTAGGGAAAGATAATGGCGTTATTGCTCCATGGAATCCCGACATACCAACGGGGTTTGTGCATAGCGTCAGGGTTGATGGTCCAACGATTTATCTCGGCGGTAATTTCCCGACCGTTGGCGGTCAGCCGCGCAATCGGCTTTGTGCGGTTGATGCCGTGAGCGCTGCGCCATTGACTTGGAATCCAGATTTGAATGGCGTACCATTAGCGATAGCTCTTTCCAATGGTATTGTCTATGCGGGTGGAGAATTTTCGACGGTGAACGGTTCGACGACGCGAAATAAACTCGCCGCCTTTGCCGCACCGCCCGCTTTGGCAACCGCAACGACGTTTAATCCGAATATGAATGATAACGTGTTGGCGTTGGCAACCGACGGCAACAAAGTGTATGCAGGAGGAGCGTTTACCACCGTTGGCGGTCAGCCGCGCCAAGGGTTTGCTGCCTTCGATCCAAGCGCATCCGGCGCAGGCATGAATCCTTCTATGAATCCTTCCACCAGTGCCAACGCTCAAGCGCCAACTATAACGAGTATTGCGCCGGAATCTGCCGCACCGATGCAAGCTGTAACCCTGACCGGAACACGCTTTACGGGTGCAACGGCGGTGGAATTTGGCGGTAAAGAAGCGTGGTTCAGGGTGATTTCGCCAACGGAGATTCGGACTGTCGTGCCGTTTGGAGCAATGAGCGGCGATGTCAGTGTGCGTAATGCAACCGAAACAGGCAGTCTTGCAGGCTTTACGGTTTTGGAATCGCCCCGTGTTTCCACGCTTGCAGGCTCTGGCACTGCCGGACTCAGCAATCTTGCGGGACAAGCAGCAGACCTGCAAACGCCCAGATTTGGTGCGAAAATCGGTGATAACGTCTATTTTTCGACCATTCACGCTGTGCGGAGATTGAACGTACAAACCGGAGAAGTCAGTACCATAGCGGGAAGTCTTGATGGCGGTAATGAAGACGGTACGGGCGCAATGGCACAATTTAATCATCCCTTTGGATTGCTTCCCAGTAATGAAACAGGCGGCGACGGCTCGTCACACCTGCTTGTCGCGGATTACATCGGCTCACGGATTCGTTTGCTGGATATTGCCACAGGCAGTGTGAGTTTGTTTGCGGGAACCGGAGAGCGCGATTACCGCGACGGCGCTTTGGATCAGGCAGCATTTCTCAGTCCTTTGGGTTTTGCCCGCGACAACAGAGGTCCCGTTATCGTCAGTGACCGCGATGCCCATGCGGTTCGCCTGTTGCTGTTTAACGGCGTTTTCACCAACACAGGACAGCCCGGCGAAGCAGGTTCTACCGATGGTTCAAACGAAGGAGAAGCACGGTTGAACGGTCCAAGCGGCATGGTCGTGGACGCGGACAATTATCTTTATGTCGCTGACAATGGCGGGCATATGATTCGCAAAATTTGGATGGAAGACGGCACCGTTACAACGCTTGCCGGAACAGGCACGGCGGGCTTTGCGGACGGCACAAGCGGAACTGCACAGTTTAATTCACCGATGGGGCTTGCGCTTCGTGGAACGACCTTGTTTGTTGCCGACAAAGATAATCACCGTATTCGCGCTGTCAGTACACTCACGGGCGAGGTTGTAACCGTTGCGGGAAGTGGCGTTGCGGGTTTTGCCGACGGTGGGCTGCAAGCGGCGCAGTTTTCTTCGCCTCATTCGGTACTGTGGGACAACAGTGCTAATGCGCTTTTGGTTTTTGACACGGACAATCACCGTATTCGGCGGGTGGAAGTGGGAACGATTACCTTTGCCGCGCCCGCTTCTACACGCGGAACAGTTGTGATGACGGGTGCTACGGTACAAGCGCCGATGCCGATGCGCATTACCGACGTTTCGCCAAGTACACTGACCGAAGATTCGCCACTCACGCTCACAGGCGAGAACATCAGCACCAATGCGAGTGTTTCGCTTTTGACGACTTCGATTGCAACGACTGCATCGGTATTACTGCCATTGGAGATACTTTCTCGCACTACGACTGCAATCGTGGTGCAGATACCGCGTAATGTTGTACCGCCTGTACTACTTTCCACCGACGCACGGTTGATTGTTACTGCTCCGTCGGTCAGAATAAGCGTTCTTCAGCGTATTGTGGTGAATGCGCAAGAGATTCCTTCGGTTTCGATTGTTTTCCCGAATACAGGCTCTACACGCAGTGTTGTTTCGATTTTGGGGCAGCATTTTTCACCACTCAGCGCACAAACACGAGGTTCTGTGCAGTCGGTGAGCATCGGCGGTATTCCTGTTCAATCCTTTACGGTCGTGTCACCGACGGTGATACAAGTTACTGTCGGTTCGGTCAGAAGCGGAAAGGTACAGATACAAACGCTCACCGGTAGGCTTGAAGCCTCGAATTTATTTACGTTGGATACCGCCTCTCCGCCTGTTGTCGTACCTCCGCCAACTCCGGTCGTTTCCAGAGATTCTCTGGCATTGAACCGCTTATTTGCTGCGACACAAGGGATGCAATGGACAACCACTGCGAATTGGACGAATGGAGCGCCCATCGGCACACGCTTTGGGGTGGTTGTGCAAAGTGGGCGTGTCGTGGAACTGCGCTTGCCCAATAATGGTGTTCAAGGAACAATTCCTCAGGAAGTGTTGGAAAATCTGGATGCTCTGAGAGTGCTGGATTTAGCTAACAACAGGCTTTCGGGAACTCTTCCGCAAGGGCTGACCAATGCGAAAAATCTGGAAGTTTTGCGTCTTGCCGGCAATTTATTTTCGGGAGCGTTGCCGAAAGAAGTCAAAACAATGACAAAACTGCGCGAAATTGACCTTGTGGGCAATAGAATAGCCGACAGCATTACGGCTTTTGCGGGTTTGACTAATATCACGGTACTGAATTTGCGCGGCAATAGCTTTCGTGGAAGTCTTGCGGGGGTTCTTCCGCAAATGACGGGACTCATAACGCTTGACCTTTCGGGCAATAACATCACTGGCGCACTTCCTGAGAATTTGTCGGGGCTGACACAAGTTCAAACCTTCAATGTGCGTGGAAACCGCCTCACAGGGGGCTTCCCGACGGGACTTGTCAGAACGACTCAGAAAGCACTTACCCGAACACAAGCCGCTTCGGGGCTGGATGTATTGGATTTGGGCGAGAATAATTTTACGGGACCAATACCGGAGGAAATCAGCAATCTCATAGCGCTTCGTACGCTCCTGCTCGACAACAATGCCTTTACGGGCAGTTTACCTGCAAGTATGCGCTCCATGCAGCGTTTACGCCGTTTAGACCTGAGCAATAATCAGTTCTCAGGAGCGGTGGATTTTTCCGGTGTATCGCGTTTGGATTCGGTTTCTGTGGCAAATAATCGTTTTTCGGTGGCAATGTTGGAACTGTTTTTAGGGACGAATCGCAGGTTGGTGTATTTACCGCAAGCAGAATTTACGCAACCCCGCATTACATCTCGTGTGGTAACGGCAACGAGTAATTCTGCAATCGTCAGCACCGGACTGAGTATCATGGTAACGGTACAAGATTCGCTCCGTCTGTTTGTGCCGAAAACAGAGGTGTACAGCCGCACTCAATGGCGGAAAAACGGTATCCCGCTCACGAATCTGCGCGACACGATGCCCTACGCAAGCCTAATTATTCCTGCTTTCACGTTGGCTGATACGGGTGTGTACGAGTGCGTGATAACCAATGACCGCTTGCCCGAAATCACACAAACAACCGCACAAGTACAGGTTTTGGGGCGGAATCCGCTCACAGCGCCTGCGCTGGTAACGCTTGTGGAGCCGCGAGTGAATGAGCAGGATGTCAGCACGATTCCGCGTTTCCGTTGGACAAGCGGTCAAGGCGTGGAGCGGTATAGGCTTGAACTTGCCGCCGATACGACGTTTTCGACCGTTTTTTCCGCTATCAGCATTACCAATACACCGGAACTGCCCGTGAATGGTATCATCACCGTCAGCCAAGAAACGCACAGAGGATTTTTCGGCAGTGCCTTTCCGCTTGCGGCTGACCGCCGATTTGTGTGGCGCGTACGGGCGGAAAATGCCGCCGGAGCGAGTGTTTGGTCGCTTGGGGCATTTACGACACTGCCGCCGGATGCCCAACTCACGATTTCGGATGTGAATTTCGGGCGTGTAACCCGCTTTGATTCTGCTGTGAGAACAATACGATTGCAAAACCTCGGCGCTGTGGCGATGACGATTGTTGGTATGCAAACTGACCTTGCCGATTTCAGCGTGGAAAACCCGCCCCAAACTATTGCTGCGGGTGCAGAAGCAAATGTCCATGTGCGCTTCAGAGCGCGAAGCGTCGGGCGGCTTTCGGCGGCATTGACTGTGGAGTTTCGCATTGGTATGAGTGCCAACGTTCAAAGGCGCACGATGAGTGACCGTTTGAGAGCGCACGTAAGCGGTGTGAGGCTTGTGCCGCCGCCTTTTGACACGGTGATTGTTGGTAAAAACCGTGTCGCATCGGCAATGCTTATCAATCTTGAAGACCAAGCCATTACGCTGCAAGAGGCTTCGTTGGCAAAAGAACAAAGTCCTTATTCTTTGCGCTTCCGCGAGAAGGAGATTACGATTGCGCCGCGTGATACGGTGATTCTTCAAATGAGTTGTTTCGCAAGCACCGTCGGAACGGTACAAAGCAACACGTTACGCTGCGTGACCTATCGCGTTCCGCTTGCCCAACTGCGCCGTGAAGATTTGGAGACGGAACAGGTCGAACTCATAAGCCACGCACGAGAAAAAACACCGAATGATGTCTTTGTGCAAGTTGGGGTGCGAGTTTTAGACGATAATGTTGCACCCGGAAGCACAGTGCGAATGGAAGTTTATGTGAAGTCTGATAAGCCTTTGAAGTCGATTCTTGATGCTGCACAGCCAAGAATTCGGGGTAGAATGCGTATGAGTAATCAAGTCTTGGTACTGGCTCCGGGTGAACTCGGCTTGCGGCGCTTGAACACGACTGCTCCAAGTGCGGACGGGCTGCAAGGCTATATTCTGTCGCCACTTTTCTGGGCGGGGCGTTCGCAGACGCTTGCGCAAATACGTTGTCTCGCGGTTGCAGGTTCGACGGCGACAACGGCGCTTGTGCCGGAGGATATAGAATGGGGCGAAGGAAGTGTGATTGTGGATTCACTCATTGCCGGTTCATTTACGGTCAAGGTCTCGCAAGCAGGCGGTAAGCGTCTTATAGTGCCTTTGACGGCGGGATTAAAACTGACGGCTCTGTCGCCAAATCCGGCAAAGGATGTGCTGGAAATCGCTTACACACTGGGTGAAACGGGTTTTGTGGAAATTACGCTTTTGAATGTGAAAGGCGAAACGGTGCAAGTGCTGAAGCAAGAAGTGGAGCAGGGTGGAGAACATCTGCTTCAAGCCCGTGTGGATAGGCTTCCGAGTGGCACATACACGGTACAAGTGCGGATGAATGGAGCGGTAGAATCACGGCAGGTACAGGTGGTGAGGTAACGTTGCAATGATTGTACTCGTCGGGAAATTATGACCGCTTGTTGTTTCTTCCAAAAAATTTGGGTATTTTTTGCAAGGTTTTTGGACTTCAAGTGTCATTCCTTTTGATGTGGAGTGTTGTCTCTGCCTCAATGTAGCCAAACCTTGTAAAGTCGTGTTCCCATTATTGTTTTTCTAAGGAGTCTAATATGCAGCGTTGCTATGGTCATCGGTGTTCTGTGCTTTTGCGGGGCATCGTGCTTTCGTTACTGCTCGGCGTTTTTGCACAATGTTCGCTCCAAGCGCAAGTGCTGACAGCCTCGGAGCGTGAGTATCACTCGCGTTTGGAGATGGTTTGTAAAGTGTGGGGCTATTTGAAATACGTTCATCCGGGGGTAAACGCAAGTAAATCTTGGGATGACAGCCTTATCCAAACAATTTCTCACGTGAAGACCGCTCGTTCACAGGCAGAGTATTTCTCCTCGGTGGAGAGATTGATTGCGGCTGCCGGAGCGGTAACGACGGCTACAACACCTGCACCCGTTATTCCGCAGCAATTACGATTGCCGGTGGATTATTCGTGGATGAATGACAGGCAGATGCTCAGTTCCTCAGCGATTTCGACGCTGGCTGGGATTCGGGAGAATTTCCGACCATTTCTGAGTTACTACATAGAGCCTTCACCTGTGGGGACACCGCAGGCACGGAATGAGAATCCCTACCCAAGTATGACCGAACCAAACGAAGAATACCGCTTGTTGGCGCTTTTTCGGTATTGGAACATGATTAACTACTTTTTCCCCTACAAAGACACCATTGGACGACCTTGGGAGACAGTGCTGCCGGAACTTATTCCAATGTTTATTGCTGCCCGAACAAGCAATGAGTATTATGCAGCCGTGCGCCGAATGTCGGCTCAAATCAATGATTCTCACGGGTTTGTTGTTCAAAATACCATGTTCTTTAATTTCTTTGGAAGAGGAAGTTTACCGCTAGACTTGCGGTATGTACAAGGGCAGACTGTTGTTTCCGACATTACGATGAGCGAAAGTGCGCGTATGCGGTTTGGGCTACAAGATGTGCGCAAGGGAGACGTTCTGCTGAGTATTGACGGTGTTTCGGTGGATACGCTGAGAAAGCGTTTGGCACCACTTGTCCCTGCATCAAACTCATCTGCATTACAACGCGATATAAACTCGCTTTTGTGTCGCGGTAATTTTGGACCGGTGATGCTTAAATTACGACGAGGAGCGCGTGAATTTGACATTATACCAACACGGAACACGCTTTTGAGTATAGATTTTGTTACCGATAATTCGCAACCTTGGCGAATACTGCCCGAGAACATAGGGTATGTGAATATGGGGCGATTGCAACGTGCTTCGGTTCCCAAAATGATGGAAGACCTTATGAAAACGCGAGGGATAATTTTTGACATTCGCAATTATCCC
The DNA here is from genome assembly GCA_025455065.1 of Candidatus Kapaibacterium sp. Taxonomy (GTDB): domain Bacteria; phylum Bacteroidota; class Ignavibacteria; order Kapaibacteriales; family UBA4661; genus PH2015. The sequence goes on from JALONG010000002.1 coordinate 132,691, forward strand.
AACGGTACGCTGTACGATATTGGTGCGTATCTTTCCACACCTGTTCCGTTTGTGCGCTTCACCGCTATTAATCCAGCGTTTCCGGGAGTATTTTTTCAAGGTAGTAATGCTGTTTCCGGCGCACCGTCGCCCCTAAGTCCACCCAATTTTATCGGCAGAACAAAAACGTATCAAGGGAAAACCGTTGCACTCATTAACCAAGAAACCCAGAGTCATGCGGAGTTCACGGCTATGGCTTTTCGGGCAACGGGAATGAAAATTATCGGTAGCCAAACGGCTGGCGCAGACGGGAATATCGTTTCAGTGAGGCTTCCCGGCGATATTGAAGTCGTTTACACCTCGTTGGGTGTTTTTTACCCCGATGGGAAAGTAACGCAGCGTATCGGCATTGTTCCTGACATCCCGTTTCAGCCGACCGTAAGCGGTATGCAGGCTGGGCGTGATGAGGTTTTGGAGCGGGGAATTAAGGAAATTTTGGGGCAGAGCCTCAGCCTTGCGGAATGTCAAATTGAATTGCAGGCAAATATACGTCCGAATCCCGCTTCAGAGAACGCACGGCTGGACTTTTGGCTTGCAGCCGACCAAGCAATGACTATTCGCGTTTTTAACACGATTGGGCAGTGTGTTCGTGAAATTCCCCATTCCGGTATGCTTGGACAAAATACCGTTTCTCTGGAGATGGGTTCGTTGGCGCAAGGACTGTATTTTGCAGTTCTTGAATCACCTTCTTTTACCTGTCGAACGGCTATTCCTGTGATAAAGTCGCGGTAAACAAAGGTTTTTTCGCAAGTGAATAATGACCGATACAGCCCGAAAAAACGAGAAAAATCTTGTTTGTCGGGCTTTTTTCTTGGACGGCAATAAAATTTTGCTAACTTTGCGCGAAGTATTTGCACACCATCTTCAAACGCACCGTTTTTCAAGCACTTCCACCCGAACACTTTCACCGCTTTCGTCGAATTTGCTCATGCTTCCAAACGAATTTTCGCTGACCAATCAAAACGACGAGTATTTTATGCGCATGGCTCTGCGCGAGGCGGAGCGGGCATTTGAAGTAGAAGAAGTGCCGATTGGTGCGGTGATTGTGCATGAAAACAGGATTATCGGCAAAGGCTACAACCAAACCGAGCGTTTGCAAGACCCGACGGCGCACGCGGAAATGATTGCCATTACCGCAGCCGCAACGTACCTTGAAAGCCGAAGATTGCTGGACTGCACACTCTATGTGACGCTTGAGCCGTGTTCGATGTGCGCCGGAGCGATTGTCCTTGCCCGTATTCCCCGTATCGTTTTTGCTGCCACAGACCCTAAAGCGGGCGCTTGCGGAACGCTCTACAACATCACGCAAGACCAACGGTTGAACCACCGATGTCAGGTTACAAGCGGTGTGCTGGAAGCAGACAGCGCAATGATGCTAAAGTCGTTTTTTGGCAATTTGCGGCGGAATTAACGAGGAGTAGAATACAACGATGACAAACGACAGCCTCGAACCCGCATTGTACCTTGTTCCCGTGCCAATCGGCAACCGTGATGACATTACACTTCGGGCGCTCAAAACGCTGCAACGTGCTGACATCATCGCCTCCGAAGACACGCGCACAACGGGACAATTACTCGCTCTTTACAGCATAACGGCGCAGCGCCTCCAAAGCTATCACGATTACAACGAGGCAGAACGCGCTTCGGCGCTTGTTCAAGCGGTGCAGAGTGGCGCGAGTGTTGCGCTCGTGAGTGAAGCCGGTTCGCCATGTATTTCTGACCCGGGCTATCGTATTGTGCAAGCAGCAATCAAAGCGAGCATCAAGATTACACCGCTTCCGGGCGCAACGGCGCTTATTCCGGCGCTTTCAGCGAGTGGTATGGCTATTCACTCGTTTACGTTTTTGGGATTTCCGCCACAAAAAAAAGGGCGTGAAACCTTTTTGAATGAAGCACTGAGGCACGAAGAAACGGTGGTGATGTATGAATCTTCGCACCGCATCGTGCATTTGTTGGAAGAACTGCGGGATTTGGGTGCCGGAAAACGGCGCGTTTGTATTGCCCGCGAATTAACGAAAATGTATGAAGAATTTATTCGTGAAAATCTCGACGATTGTTTGCAACGACTTGCCGCACGACCGTCGCAAAAAGGAGAGTTTGTGATTGTTCTGGAAGGAAAAGGGGAACATTTGATAGACAACCAAGGGGAAGAAAAAGCACGAATTAGGAATTAAGAATTACGATTTGAGCCGGAAGCCGCTTAGATAAGCCGCTCGCAGACAAATTCCGTGTGAATTTTGACGCATCGCTCTTCGCCGCCCGAAGGCAACAACGTAGTTCGTACTTGGTAATTCGCAATTTTTCTCGTTATTTTGGAAAAACATTTGGCAAAACCACGCATAGAATCCAACAGGGTTTTATGCGCCAACCACCAACGTTGTGTATGTTCATTACATTTGAAGGAATAGACGGCTGCGGCAAGTCCACGCAAGCAAAACTCCTCGAAGAGCGCCTTCGTTCCACCCAAGAAAAACCCGTCGTGTTTGTCCGTGACCCCGGTAATACCGGTATTTCCGAAGCCATCCGTGCTATTCTCCTCGACAAAGCGCATCATTCCTTGACTTCTCGCACTGAACTTTTGCTTTTTTCCGCAGCACGGGCGCAACTTGTGGATACGGTTATTCGCCCCGCATTGGAGCAGGGAAGTATTGTGATTGCCGACCGATTTACCGATTCAACCATTGCCTACCAAGCATTTGGGCGCGGTTTGTCGCTTGCTGATATTCATTATGCAAACACCGTTGCAACGGGCGGTATTGTGCCGACGCTCACGTTTTTTCTTGATGTGCCGCTCCGGCAAGCAAAGGAGCGCTGTTCAGCAAAAAATGCCGATAGAATGGAATCCGCCGGCGATGCGTTTTTTGAGCGTGTGATTGAGGGCTATCGTCATTTGACAAACGTGGAAGCACAGCGTATAAAGCTCTTAGATGCTATGTTGTCTGTTGAAATCCTCCATGAAAGCATTTGGGAGCAAAGTTCTGTGCTGATTGACCATACCACATAAACCACACCGCATCAAAAAGAAAATGCCGCCATGAACCGAAAACTCCGCCATGATGAACTTCTAACGCAACGATTGACCAATGAAACAGCGCTTGCTGCAAAGCGCCATCCTGTGTCGTTGTTATTGCATAATATTCGCAGTTTGTACAATGTCGGCTCGCTGTTTCGTACAGCCGATGCAGCCTTGGCGGAAAAGCTGTATTTATGCGGCTATACGCCTGCACCGCCACGGAAAGAAATCGAAAAAACGGCTCTAGGAGCGGTGGATTCCGTGCCTTGGGAGTATGAACAAAGCACAATTACGATGATTCGCAAAATTCGCTCACAAAGTGTGAAAGTCTTGGCGTTAGAATTAACAAATAATAGTCGTTCTGTGTATGAAATTGAGAAAAACGACTACCCGCTTTGTCTCGTTTTGGGCAATGAAATTACGGGCGTGGATGATGACGTGCTTGCGGAGTGCGACGGAGCGCTGGAAATCCCAATGTATGGCGTAAAACATTCGTTAAATGTGAGTGTCGCGGGTGGGATTGCCTTATTTGAAGCGGTTCACGGCTGGAAAAAAATGCAAGCATTGGTAAAATAAACGGTTGCGGACACATTTAGGTCTTGAAATGAGAATAAAACTTGTGTATCTTGCATATTGGTTTGTTGTATTCTCACGATAATTTTCAATGATAGAAAACCTCCAGACCTTATCAAATAACGTCTTCCGGCAGTTTAATCAAATCAATGATTTCTTTGCGTAAAGCGCCTCGTGTGTTTGCCTTCAAAACACCTTTATTATGAGCATTGTCATTGCTATTCCTACAAATCCCCTTTTTGCGCCACTTGTCGCAAACGCAGACCGTGTTGCTAAGGAAATTGGTGCGCGAATTATTCGTGGAACTGAGCAAGAATGTCATGGATATTTAGGACGGCACATTGCCGATGTTGCTCTTGTTACGCCGCTTGGCTATGCGCAAGAATCTCTCAAGACCGATTTGCGAATCCTGCCTGTAAGTGCTTTAACGCTGGATGCGCTGACATATATCGGCTCAATGTATCTTCATCAAAACGCTTCTTCCGATACCTTTGAACGCTGCGCCTCACCTCATGCGCAGGACTTTTTGATGCAAATGGGCGTTGGCGTTTTGAGTGAAAAATTTGACATGGAATTACAGTTTGAGCAAGTGCAGGGAAGTGTTGCTGAACTTCTTGCCAAGTATGATGCCGTATTGGATTACGGCTTTGATGCTGCGCAAAGTGTCGCGCTGGACATTAGCGATGAATGGAGCGATTATTTTGGCGAAATTCTGCCGCTTGCACTCTGGGTATGCCGCCCGGAAGAAGTGCCGGAAGAAATTGCGGATATTGTAGAGCAGTTTCGAGATGCGGAAATTTCGTTACGGCAGGAAATTACAGAAATTGAGCATAACGGCACGAGTGCGTATAGAAATGGTGTCCTTTCCTTTGAATGGACAGAAGAAACCGAAGAGGCATTACAACATACCATCGAATTGCTATATTATTGGCAGTATGTTCCCAGAGTGGCGGCAACCAAACTTTGGGGACGTGATGTAGTCGAGCGTGTGTGAAAAAATTGATTTCAAAAACAGCTTCCGCTTCGTAACGGAATTTTTTGGCGCGATATTTGCATGAAAAATTCCAAAGAACTGAAATATACTTTGTTTTATCAATCACCGGAAAACCGGGTTTGCATTATGAAACGTTTAGCGATTACTTGTTTTGTTCTATGCTGCGCATGGATACTTGCTCCCGAAGGTGCAAGAAGTCAAACGGCGACCGGTCCCGAGCAGGATTGCTTTGGGGCTTTGCCCATTAACCGTACCACCATTACTCAGCAGATTCCCTATCGTGGTTCAGGCATTAACGGCGGAGAAATTAGCGTAGGGAATCCGAGTTGTATTCTTGCACCGGAAGCAAACAGTGTTTGGTATCGGCTTAATGTGGCGGCAGACGGATTTTTAGCATTTACTATCCGCCCGACAAGCCCTAATGACGATTACGATTTTATCGTATATCGCTTTCCGGCAAATGCTACTAGTCAAGTAACAGGCTGTATTTCCGCACTTTCTAATCCTGGAGCAAATGTTGCTGCGTGTAATTTTCAACCCGGTTTGGGGACAACAGGCTTGGAAACCGGAGTGATGTTTAATTCTTTTGCCGCACCATTGCAAGTTCGTCGCGGTGAAGTTTATATGATTTTGGTTTCCAACCGCAATGGCAACGGTGGTTTTACGCTGGATTTGACAAATACCACGCCTGGTGTTATCCCGACAACCACAATGTTCCCTGCGGCAACGGTTTCGCTTCGTGCAAATCAAATGACGGGTTGCGGTTCGTCCAGTTCGCTCGTTGCGACCTTCACAGAGCCGATTTTACGCGGCTCTGTTCAGCCAAGTACCTTTCGCTTGACCGGACCGAATAACCAAACATTCACTGTTACCAGTGTTGCTTGTGCTAATTGTCCCGCCTCACCCAATGCAGACAGCAATACCCGTCAAGGGGTGAGTTATACGTTGAACTTCACTCCCACCATCAGTATTTCCGGCACGTACACCCTTGCGCTTTCGACTGCGCCTGATGCCGTTATACTGCGGAACGTGGATAATTCCGTTCTGAATATCGCTCCTGCTTCTGTGATTGTGAATGTTGGCAGTACGAATCTGCCCACTATTGCCTCAACGCGCCCTATTGACAGTCGCAACCAGACGACCTTTTGTTTGGGGCAGAATGTTACGCTTTCCACTCCCGATACCGGTCCGGGCGCTCAATACCAATGGTTGCGCGAGCTTCCCAGTGGAGCTTTAGTGCCAATCAGAGGTGCAACCTCGACTACCACAACTATCACAGGAAGTTATGCGTTTTTAGAAACACCTGCGACTGATAGTTCCACTGTGGTAACGGTTACACGAATTGTGAGTTTTCGGGTTCGTGTTACCGATGGCAACGGGTGTACCCGTACCTCTAACCCTATTGCCGTGAACGTTAGTCCTGGGTTGCAGGCGCGTATTTTGGAAGCGCCTGCCAATAACGCCGAATTGCGTATTTGCCGCAATGACGGGAGAACTTTAACCGCAGAGCCGGGATTTGCCTCATACCGTTGGTATGCAAACTTCACCTTGATTGATACTTCACGTTCCAGAACACTCTTTGTGCGCGATGGAGGGACATATGCGGTAGAAACAGTTGATATGAATGGTTGTGTAAACCTTTCGACGGCACTTGTGATCAACCCTCAAGATGTGATTCCGCCCGTTGTTCGTGGCGATACGGTGAATTGCGCAAATCCCGCGACGGGTGTGCCGGACAGACCGATTATTATTTCGGTAACGCCTGATTCGACCTACCGCTCGTATCAATGGTTTGATGGTAATAATCGTGCTGTTTCCGGTGGTACAGGCGCTTCGCTATCCGTAACATCCGGCACGTTTTACTTAATTGTTACCTCCCTAAACGGTTGTACGATTCGCACGGCGAATTTTACAGTTCGATTGGGAACAGCGCCGCCGCCTCCGACAATTAGCAATATTGCTTCTGGTATCGTGCAGACATTGTGCCCCGGGTCATGTTTCCCACTTTTTGGTCCTGAGGGTTTTTCGCGTTATCAGTGGTATTTTGAAGGCGAGCCAATTGCAGGTGCAACCGCACGTCGCTACGATGCTTGCAGACCCGGCAGATATGCCGTACAGGTATTCTCTGAATTGGGTTGCGCCAGCGCAATTTCAATGCCGCCTGTAACGCTAACGCCCGGTAGCCCGATTTCAGGGGTTATTCGCTCGAATAGCGGTAGTTTTACAACGTGTCGCGGAAGTTCATTGCGTCTAAGCGTTACTATACCTGATTCGCTGCGAAATCGCGCTACTATTGAGTGGACACGTGTTGGGCGAACAGGAAGCATCGGTACGGATACCTCCATTACCGTTGCAGAAGCTGGCGATTATAGAGTCGCAGTTCAGTTCGCTGGCGGACTGCCTTGCCCAACTTCCTCAACTGTTTCGGTAATTGTGACCGATAATCCGATGCCTGTGGTCGTAACGCCGACTGGTGGCAATACTTACTGCCAAGGCGGCTCGCTCACATTGGATGCAGGTGCTTTTGAATCGTATCAATGGTTTACCGTTAGTGGCGGTGTTTCTACCGCAATTTCTGGTGCAACAATGCGGACACTTGTCGTGCGGATGCCCGGAACATACAGCGTACGTGTAACGGCTACGGGAGGTTGCTCCGGCACCTCAGCGCCGTTTACGGTGATGGAACTGCCCACGCCCACACAGCCTATTATCGGCTCACGCAATGGTCGTTTGACACTCTGCCCGAATGGTTCATTGGAATTATTCGTCCAAAACGCCGATGCAGCCTTGACGTATCAATGGTTCCGTGATAATCAAGCTATTGCTGGTGCAACGGGAACATCGTTTACCGTGATTGATATTGGCTCTTACACCGTAGAAGCCCGTAGCAACAACGGCTGTACGTCACGCCCGAATGCCCCGGCAAACGTTACACGCGGCGTTCTTCCGACACCGCCGTCGTTCCCTGCAAACATTACGATTTGCCCCAATGCTGATACAACCTTGGTTGCTCCGGCAGGCTTTATCGGGTATCAGTGGCTTTCCGGTACAGGAACTTCAGCACAGCCAATTATGGGCGAAACAAACCGTCAATTCCGTGTGAATAGAGCAGGGGTGTTTAGCCTTCGTGTAACGGATTCGCTTGGTTGCGTGAACACTTCCAGCACAATTACGGTGAATCAAACCCAAGTCGTGGTACGGATTGACACGATTGATGCAGGTGTACGCTTTAGAGGCTCTTCCACGCCGCGTGCGCGGCTGTTCCAGTGGTTGCTGAATGGGACAAATGTGCCGGGTGCGACGGATTCACTCTTCGCGCCGCAGGTAAACGGTTCGTACAGTGTTCGTGTAACGGATATTAATGGATGTATTCAGACTTCGACGGCGCAACAGTTTGAGTTGCCACCCCCGATACCACCACCGCCTTGTACGACAAATTGCGGACCGAATACACCGACGGTTGCTCCTGCTGTGCGCGGAGATTCAGCCTTTGCCGCACCCGGAGACACGGTGATATTTAACGTAAGACTGCGCTCATTGGGAACAATTCGCCCGGGAGCAAGAATTGATGCGACAATTTGCTTCAATGCAACGCTGCTTGAGCCATTGCCGCCGCTTGCTGCAGGTACGATTACCGCAGGTGTACGTTGTATTCCTTTGACGCTCACTGTTCCGTCCGATGTTTCTGCTTCACTCTTTACCTTGCCGTTCCGCGCAGCGCTTGGTAATGACAGCGTTACCGCGCTTGTTCTCACTTCGCGTTTGTCGCCCGGAGGCGCACCACTACCGACGGTAGCCAGCTACTTCCGCTTGACGACGATTTCGTATGCCGGAGGCGCTCGCCTTATCGGTCCTCCGCCGCGTATGCGTCTCACGCCGTCGCGTCCGAACCCGATAAGCGGCGACGGAGCAATTACCTACGTTATTGAAAACCCTGAAAACGACTATGCCGCAGAGCAGGTAACAGTAACGATGAGTGATGTATATGGGCGCGTCGTGAAGACGCTTCCCGTAACGAAACTTATCGGTAAGACAGGTGATATTTCCTTCAGCACAAGCGACCTTGCGCCGGGTGTGTATTTTGTAACCGTCCGCTCAGAACGCGGTTCGGTGCAAGTGCAGAAGGTTCATGTTGTACGGTAAGCTGTCGCCAAACAAGTAATAAAGCGCTTTTCAAATGATGTTCCTGTGTTCAATGGTCAAAAACATTGAATACAGGAACAAAAAAGCGCGAAAGTTCTCTGGTGAAGGGCTTGCACGATAATATTTCTTTTGTATCTTGTTTGTTGAACAAGCAAAAGAAGCCCTAAATTTTAGTAAGAAACCCTATCGTTTATTTCAAGGAAGTTCAGAAAGAATAACGATTTTTCGCGGTTCACGCTTCATTTGTTGATAATTTTGAATTATGCAAGAACGATTACAACATTGGAATACCGAAGGTGTTTCCGGCGCAACTTCAAGCGTCGGTGATGATACCTCCGCGAAAACAGATTCTTCCTTGCCACGGAGACTCCATCTTCTTTTTACAACGAGAAAGCAGTTGTGTATGCAGCAGCTACGGACAATGGTTTTGTGCAGTTTTGCGGCGCTATTCGGATGTTTATCCGTCTTTTCGCCGCCTCATCTTTTTGCTCAATCTTCCTCCGCACCGCCCAAAGCCGTGAGTTTTGGCGGTTTTGGTGCAATCAACATCAACCAGCACACCGCTTCGTTTAACAGTTTGCCCGGTGTGCCGATTTTGCTGTTTAACGGCGTAACGTCAGCACGTGCATTAGATTTGAAAAATCAAGTGCGGTTTGGCGATGCGACGGGGTTGGGTTTCACTGTGGGCGGTCTTGCCGACATTCCGCTTGCCGATGCGCTTGCGCTGTCGCTTCGCGTGAGTTATGCCACGCATAACGCACAGTTACAGGCGACGGAAGATTTGCGCCGCGTCGGATTCTTAAATTCGCGAGGTGATTCCGTAGCGTTTTTCACAGGTTCGTCGCGTTTTACCTTAACGCCGAATCTTGGGTCCGTCGGAATTGAGCCGCTTTTAGCCTGGTCGCCGATTTCTGCTGCGCCGAATTTCCGCATTTTTGTCGGTGGTCGTGTTGGGTTTATGATTCAAAGTTCCTTTTCGCAAACAGAGCAGCTTCTTGACCCTGTCAGTGGCGCTGTTTGGAATAATAACAGCATTGAACGAAACAATATTCCGGGAAGTGCGATACCGGAGGTCTCGCCTCTAAACCTTCTACTGACGGGCGGTTTGGGGTATGATATTCCCATTGGGAAACTCATCCTTTCACCGGAAGCGTTCTATTCCTACGCTCTCACTCCTTTCGTGAATGGGCTACCTTGGACGGCAAATACGATTCGTGGCGGATTTTCGCTGCGCTATTCGCCTGACCCACCGCCTGTGCCGAAGGAAGAGAATCCTCCCAAGCAAGATACAACAAGCACGATTGCGCAAAATACTCCGCCTGAAAAGCCTCAGGAACAGCCGAAAAAAGAAGACCCGCCGCCGGATCCGCCAAAAGACTTCAAAAAACAGCCTGTTTTCAAACACGCGGACGAAAATCCGAAAGGCAGTTTGAACGCTTCGATTTCTGCGTTTATGGTGGATAGTACGGGAACAGAAGTTCCGCTTGTGCGTTTGAAAGTTGAGCAGTTCTTCGCGTGGCAGATGTACCCGCTTATGAACTATATTTTCTTTGACCAAAATTCACCTGAACTTCCTGACCGTTACCGTTTACTCAAATCGCGTGAGGAAACACAAAACTTTTCTGAGCAGGATTTCCACAACGTGAATATGCTCAAGGTGTATTACGATGTGCTGAACATTATCGGCAGTCGCATGAAAAATTTGCCTAATGCAAAGATTCAGCTTGTTGGGTGTAACAATAACATCGGTTTGGAAGCAGGGAATATCCAGCTTTCGTATCGCCGTGCGGACGAAATTCGTCGGTATCTCATTGACACGTGGGGCGTTGATTCGTCACGTATTGTCCTGCAAGCACGAAATCTACCTGAAAAGCCGACCAAATCACGCGATTCGTTGGGCATTGAGGAAAATCGCCGTGTGGAGATTTATTCGGATGTATGGGATGTGCTGAAGCCTGTGTTGGTGAACGACACTATCAATATCCCCGAACCGCCGACGATTCGTTTTCGTATGAATATCAAAGCCGACGACGGTGTGGCAAAATCAACGCTGAACGTGAAGCAAGGTGAACGCTCCTTGAAACTCTTCTCTATGTCCGGCAAGCCTGATTCGACGCTGGATTGGAATCCGATTATTGATTGGAACACGATTGCCGACCAAGGCTCTGCGCCGAGTACGCCTGATGCATTGAAATTTGGCTTGGATGTGGTTGATAAAAAAGGCGAAGAGGCACATCCAAACGGCGCTATACCTGTGGAACTTGTAACGGTGAAAAAGAAGCAGGAAGCAGGGGTAATGGACAAACAGCTTGCTATTTACCGCCTCATTTTGTTCGATTTTAACAGCCCTTCGGTGGGAACAAATAACTCGCGGATTATCAATTCGTTTATTTTGGATAATCTCAAAGACGGTTCAAAGGTGGATATTACGGGCTTTACCGACAAACTTGGTAATCCCGATGTGAATCAAAAACTTTCGTCGGGGCGTGCGAAATCGGTTGCAGATTACCTAAAGTGGCGCGATACGCAGTTTCGTGGTGTGGGCGGCAGTCGCCCTCAGTACACGAATGAAACGCCCGAAGGGCGCTTGTATAACCGTTCCGTCGAAATTCGCGTGGAAACTCCCGTGATGATGAAATAACCGTAGCGCCGTCACTGTTGGAATCCGTAGAAAACAGCATAAAGGAAAAATTGAGCATGAAAAATGTTGTCGTTATTGCATTGCGAATACTTGTCTGTGTGTCATGGTGTATTGCTGTTTCAACAGCAAAGCCTTTTGGCGTTTTTGCACAAACGGATTCCGCAAGAACATTGAGAATAGGCGGTTTTGTCGGTGGTGTATTCAATCAGCACATTGCCAATTTTGAAGCGCTTCCGGGCATTCCAACCGGTCGCCCGGGCGATGGTGTACGCTTTAGCGGCGGAAATAGTATTGGTCTTACGCTTGGTGCGCTCTTGGAATACCCTGTGTCTGATTTTCTCAGCTTTGGTCTTCGGGCGAGTTATGCCGATAATAGCGGTATTTTGCAAGCACAAGAAAACCAGCGTATCGGCGCATTAAGCAGCGACGGCAGCTCGGTGAATTTTTATGATGCAGTTTTGGGGCGTGAATTAACAGCGAGTTTGTCGTCTCTGGGCATTGAACCACTTGCGGTCATTCATCCGTTTTCCAATGATGGGATGAAAGGGCTGCGGTTTTATGCGGGTGTACGCTTGGGGCTGTTATTGCAACGCAATTTTACCCAAAAAGAAACCATTCTCAGTTTAACCCCCGTTGATGCTGCTGCGAATAATGTTACATTCAATAATATCCAGCGTGTCCGTAACGAAATCCCACTTCAGGAAATCCCACAATCACAACCGCTTAATGCCGGAATTACTGCCGGAATCGGTTATGATATTCAAATCGGTTCTCTCGCAATTTCTCCCGAAATTTTTTATACGCTAGGTTTAACGCCGCTTGTGGCAAATACGTCATGGAGTATGAATCAAGCACGTGGCGCGATTAGTCTGCGTTATGCGCTTCCCCCTTTGCCGCCTCCGCCTCCACCGCCGCCCCCACCGCCACCGAAGCCTATTGTTGCTATTGATGCTACTGTTGCCGCTTTCACCACCGATACTTCCGGTGCGGAAATTCCTTTGGTGCAGATTAAAGTAGAAGAATTTGTTTCGCGGCAGATGTATCCGCTTTTGCCGTACGTCTTTTTCGATTACAATTCCAGCGTTATTCCGGCGAGGTATCACCGTTTAACGCCCGATGAAGCAACGGCATTTACGGAAAGCAAATTTTTTAATGCCGATGCTATGCGTGTCTATTACGATATGCTGAACATCGTCGGAAAGCGGATGCAGCAATATCCCAAAACGAAAATTACCGTTACGGGCTGCAACGACAATACCAGTCCCGGCGAAACGGGAAATCTGAACCTTTCCCGCAGCAGAGCAGAGGAAGTGCGGCAGTACCTCAAGCGGACATTTGGTATTGATTCATTGCGCATGGAAGTGCGTGAGCGGAATTTGCCTGAAAAGCCGACAAACTCGAAAGATTCTCTTGGCATTGAGGAAAATCGCCGCGTGGAGATTTCTTCCGCTTCGTGGGAAATTATGCAGCCGACGCTGGTGTATGACACCCTGCTCGTTCCCTCAGCACCCGTGATTCGCTTCAAAACAACCGTACAAGCCGAAGCAGGTGTAGCAAAATCTACGCTTCGGGCATTTCAAGGTGACAGAACGCTGAAGCAATACACCGCTTTGAGCGCATTAGACCCGCTTGTCGAGTGGAACACGGCGCGGGAACAATCCACGATTCCGCGCACGGAAGAAAAAATGCAATTCAGTTACGAAGTTATTGATTCCGAAGGGCGCACGGCGATGCCAACGGGTTCCATCGGCGTAGAGCAGATTACCATTCGCAAAAAACGCAGTTTGCGCATCAAGGACAAAGAAATTGACACCTATCGCCTTATTTTGTTTGATTTTGACAGCCCCGAAGTTGGTCCTGAAAATGCACGGATTATTAAAGATTTGGTGTTGCCAAACGTGAAGGCACAATCAACCGTCCAAGTTACGGGCTTCACCGACAAACTCGGCAGCGCAGAAGTTAATCAGCGCTTGTCCGAAGGTCGCGCCCGCAGTGTGGCAAACCTTGTTCCAACCAAGCAAACAGGCGCGAAGGGCATTGGTGCAAAGATAATTATTTACCCGAATGAAATCCCCGAAGGGCGCTTCCTGAGCCGCACGGTGGAAGTGCGCGTGGAAACGCCGATTGATGAATAGGAGATTTGAGCAACAAGTTGTTGCAACAAGTGTTACGAAGGAGCAAATTCCACATTTGTTCCTTTTTTTTTGAGCGTATTTTCAAGGTTGGGCAAAGAACAACGTCATTTTTTTCATGGATTGCAGTCAATTTTCATTAAACTTTTCCGTGTTTTATCGTATCTTACCAAAATAACAATCCTTCTTTCCACCTTGTTTCAAAGAGCAGTTATGGTGCTTCGTTCCGTCATCGGGTTTTGCGTTGTTCTGGTCATGGTGTGTGGTTCAGTCCGACTTTCCGCTCAAGAATCTTCTTCTTCGATTGCTTCGCTCAAACAGTACATTGGGCAGATGCCTGTGGATTTGCTGAAGCAGGAGCCAAAAATTCAGGAGCGTTTGCAAAAACTCTTGGGCAAAGACTACGAGCGCCTTCAAGAACGGTTTGCGCACGGTGTTCCGATAGAAATGTTCGGTGATGTGTTGATTTTGCGCGGCGAGAAGCCGTTTACGCCCGGAAACCCGAAAGTGATTGTGGGAATTGGGCTTTTTACCAACAAAATTCACTGCGCATTGGTGGAAAGTGCGGGAAGAAATATTTACAGCGAAGATCCTAAAAAAATACCAAACGAGTTTAATCGTTTTATCATTATCAGCGATAAGCGTTCTCAGGAAGAGGCTGACAAAAAGAAAAAAGCCGAAGCAGAACATCATGAAAAAAAATAACGCTGAAAAGCCTGTTTTTCATCACCATCATTCCTCGTTTCAATATGCGTGTTCTCCGTCATTCATTGTTGCGCTCCTCATTGTTGTATAGCGCATTATTCCTTCTTATGCTGGCGTGTGCCGGAAATGCGGAAGGAAAAAAGAACGACAATCCAAGCCAACAACCACAGCAACAATCCTCATCAAAAACCACCACGACTAAAATGGAAAAAATCGTCAAAACCGATGCCGAATGGAAAAAAGTTCTCACACCCGAGCAGTATCATGTAACACGCGAAAAAGGTACTGAGCGGGCTTTCACGGGTAAGTATTGGGACAACCACAAAAAAGGTGTTTACAAATGCTCCAACTGCGGCTTGGAACTTTTTTCATCCGACACGAAATTTGATTCCGGTACGGGCTGGCCCAGTTTTTGGCAGCCGATTTCGCCGGATGTTGTGAAAGAAATCACTGACCGTACCTACGGCATGGTACGCACCGAATCGGTCTGCGCCCGGTGCGATGCGCATTTGGGACACGTCTTTGATGACGGTCCGAAGCCAACAGGAATGCGGTATTGCATGAACTCTGCTTCCTTAGAGTTTGTTGAGAAGAAGTAAGTGCGAGATTTTGCCGAGTTTTGCAGAAAAAATGAGAACGCCACTATCATTCAATGTCAATGATAGTGGCGTTTTTCGTTTAATGTTTTTTGTTGCAGAAGTCAGATATATCGAATTGAAATACGCTGTGGCACAAGGACAGAGCCATTTTCAAGCAAAAGATAGATTTGGCAATCCGCATACGTTCTGCCCGAAAGTGCTTTGGTTCTGTCAAGGCTGGGAAGTCGAAATTGCAGTTGATTGTCGTTTTCGATACGAAAATTTGTTGCTTCTGTATAATCCACAGTAATACTTGGTCTGCCGAAAGATGTGGTATAAGGAGTGCCAATCATAATTTTTCGTACTTTGTCGAAGCCTTTTCCGCGCAACATGATTGTTGTGCCGCCATCAGTATTTCCGCTTGAAGATGTTCCGCTTATTGGTATCACAGATTGGATTTCCGGTATTGATGCGCTTGGCATTGGTGTTGCCGTAAATTCCGATGTTGTATCTGGTCTAAGTGTATTTTCTATAATAACAGTTCTTTCGGTTGGGGTAAACGAATAACCGCTTAAAAAGGGGCGCACTTTGAAATCTGCACCGGGAAGGGCAAGATAATACGGTGAACCAATGTTGATACCTACCAACTGAATACCGAAAAAGCCCGGAGAACGAGGAGCATTACCGACTCCTGAGACTGCTTGACCATTCCATTTTTTTTGTTCATGCACAGCAATCACAATAACGCTATCAAGCGGTTTGTTGCCACTGCTTATGTAGCCTGCAATGCTTTGCTCCGCTACACCTAAAAGCTGCTCCGATTCTGCAATACCTGTTCGGGTAATGACCGATAGCTTCGATGCGCGTTGTGTGAGATAGTTCCAAGTAGGCAATAGAGAGTTTCTCCAGCGAATACCAGCGCTAAGGCTGTTGGGACTGTTTACAATGACCGAATCTAATTCAAGAGTATCAAGCAGCACTTTACGAACATTGATGAAATTTTTTCCGATAACGGTAACACGGTCGCCGCGTTGAATAATGCGCGGCGAAAACCCCGTAATCTCCGGCAAATTCGTCGCAACTCTCGTGCGGTCAGTATCAATGTCTATCGGCTGGCGGCAAGCAACGAGAGAAAGCATGAGAGCCGCATAAAGACTGAGTTTGTGGGTGAATTTCATTGGTAACTGTCGAATAAAAAGTGAAAGAAATTAGAATCGAACGGAAACTCCATAGCTCACGCCTGCCTTCGGACTGAGATACCATGCGCCTTCGGATTGATACAACAAACTGCTCAACTCAGCACCAAGAAAAAGCATCGTTCGCGTGTCGGGTGTGTAGGAAAAGCCCACCATTCCACGCCCCATGCCGCCGATTTCCGTTGCTCCCGCGACAATATGAGCAAAGGGCGACAAGGCGCTTTCCGGCAACAATGTAAACCGATATGCAAGACCAGCCCAAAGAAACGTCGGGTGTTGCTCTACACGGTATTCTACCTCGTTTGCGTCGCGGGTGAAAAAGCGTTGGAAATAGGCTTCCTGTCCCGCTTCCACGCCAACGCTATGCTGCGGAGAAAGAGCGTACATCGCACCCACGGCAAGGTTTGAAGGAAACTGCTCTTTCGCCGGAAGCGTTGCCCAAATGAGCGATCGTCCAATCAAGCCCCGAACACTGACTGAAATGCCTGTGAGGGCTTGGTTGCTTGGTTGCTTGGTTGCTTGGTTACTTGATTGGTTGGTTACTTGGTTACTTGGTTGCGCGAAGTTTGATGAGGCTTCGTGCGGTGTTGTGGTTGATGGTTGTATTGTTGCAGAATAGGACTTTTCTTGAGAGAATGTCGAAGAACCCTGTGTTTGTGAGGTGTTTATTGCAACATCACTATCTAGCTGCATGGCTTCTTGCTTTTTTTGAGGCATGGTTTCTTGAACAACGTTACGAACAATCGTGCGAGTAATCGTGCGTACAACTGTGTCCGCAAGGATAAAGGGTTGTGGTGATGTTCCAAGACCGCTCACCCCCCACCCGTCATCGGAGCGAATCGGAGGTAAAAAACCGTTGAAGGTTGATAAACTTTCGTTTCCGCCGTTGTAATTGGTATTGCCGGAACGCAGTAACCACGCCGTAAGCAAGGAAGCAAGCAGCGCCACAAGCAGCATCGTGCCGCCTCGCTTAACGCCGTTCCAAAGCCTCACACCAAAGGTGAGTGTTTGTGCGGTCATTGGGGATGTAATGCGCGAAGTAAGATTTGAAGCAAGGTTTGAAGTACCCTCGACAAGAGGCACGGGCGCAAGGGGCGTTTCTTTTGCCATAAAACCCAAGCGTGCGAAAAGCGCTTCATCACTTGCTGCTGAAGGGAAAAGTGTGCCTGAGTCGTCAGCAATAGTGCGATTGATAAGCAGTGCGTCTTTGAGTTCATTGCGCAAATCGTCATCGTGCGAAAGTGCTGCAAAAAGCCGTATTTCCTGCTCCGGTGCGAGGTCGCCGTCTAAAAATGTGTAGAGCAGTGCGGAGTATTCGTTCAATGTATTCATTATTGTTCGTAGAGGCGTGGGTGAGCGTGATAATTACAAATGTTGGTCAATGTCTGCCAAGTAAGGGGCAAGAATTTCCCGAATTTTTGCCTGAGCGCGGTGAACACGGCTTCGGGCGTTAGTTTCGGTGGTGTTGGTGATTTCGGCAATTTCCAGAAACGACATTCCGTCATATTTGCGCAGCACAAATGCTTCGCGGTGGTCGTAATCCAGCAATTCTAACGCCGTTGTAATGAGGCGAAGCAACTCGGAACTGCCGTATTCTAGGGGTTTGTAGGGAATGTCGTAATCTTCCAACGTAAGCGTTGGTTTGCTGTCGCGTTTATGATTCAAACAAAGGTTTCGTGCAATACGCAGCAAAAATGCCGCAACATTGGTCATGGTGCGGTCAGTTTTTGCCGCATCAAAAAAGCGGACAAACGTTTCTTGGAAAATATCCTCTGCTGCCGCCGAGTCGCCAAGAACACGCACACAATAGGCGTAAATGCGCTGTTTGTGCCGCCCGTAGAGTTCTCGGAACGCTGTTTCGCGCTTGCTTTCATCGTGCAGCAAGGTGGAAAGCGCTTCGTCGGAAAGTCGTGCAAATTCGGTCATGGAAAGTGGACGTTGAAAATAAAAATGTCGTTCTATGAAGCAATAACACAGGAGAGAAAATTTTGTTGCAGTAGTAAACTCGGAAGGGCAAAAAAAAATCCGGTATAATTATACCGGAAATGATGGCAAATTGTCATCTGAGAATGAGGGGGTTGAGGAGAAAAAGTTGAAAGAGTTGAAAAACCGTAACTGTTTAGGTCATAAAATTTTGACGCAGATTTTCATGATTTAACAGATTATCATGATTGTTTCCATACAAACGACTATCCGAAAACGATCTCGAAAGCCGCTCAAAATCAGTGCAATCAGTTTAATCATGTAATCTGCGTCGAAGAGCTAAATAGTTACGATAACCTTTAATGCAAAAGTTTATGCGCCCGTTTTTTTATCATACCGCCTTTGGTATCTTTGATGCTGGACATCACGACGAATGCAAGCGGGTCAATAACATCAATTTCCTGCTGCAACCGCGAGACTTCAAGCCGCGTAACGACGGTGTAAATGATGTCTATATCGGTGTGTCCTTCGCCGCGTTTGCCGAAACCGCTTTTGCCGGAATAAATCGTAACGCCGCGCCGAAGCGTATGAATAATCATACGCCGTATTGCCTCGCTGCGGTGCGAAATAATCGTAACGCCGGTGTATTCTTCGATGCCTTCCAACACAAAATCTACGGCTTTGGATGCGGCAAAATAGGTGAGGATGGCGTAAAGAGCTGTTTCAACACTCAGTAAATATGCCGCAACCGAGAAAATGATGAGGTTAAATCCTAAAATTACGTCCCCAACGCTCAAACTGCTTTTGCGCGTCAGATAAATTGCCAAAACTTCTGTGCCGTCTATCACCGCACCTCCGCGCACACTGAAGCCAATGCCCACGCCCAAAAAGAAGCCTCCAAAAACAGCAATCAACAGTTTGTCTTGGGTAATGAGCGGATAGGGCATAACGGCAACGGCAAACGCCAAGCCACAAATCGCCAACGCACTTTTGAACGCGAAGGTTTTCCCGATTTGAAAATATCCCAGAATAATAAAGGGAGCATTGATAATCACCAATAGTGGCGGCAGCGTGAGTGCCGTTACTTCCGCAAGCAAAAGCGAGATACCCGTAACGCCGCCGTCAATAAAGCCATTCGGCAGCAAGAAGCCTTTCAACCCGAAGGCAGCCGATAAAATTCCGAGTGCCATAAACACTGCGTCTTTTAGCGCGGCACTCAGCATTTTTCGGCGTTGGTGCTTCTGCTTCGCACGGCGATACGGCGTTTGAGGCTGAGGGAAAGGAGATTGTTGCGCTGCTTTTTTGAGCGCGTTGATAAGAATTGGGTACATGATGATATGATGTTGTTATCGAAAAAAAGAATCTATCGTACAATAAACAGCGAGTTTCGTGCTGTTCGCAAGATATTATGCGCTGTGCTTCCAAGCGTCAGCACTTGGAGATTACTTTTTCCTTTTGCGCCCAGCACAATCAAATCTGCTTGACAATCGGACGCATGATGAACAATCATAGCGGAGGGCTTGCCCCACACCAAATGTAGATGAACGAATGCAGGCAGTGTCGCGGAATCAAGTACCGTGCGCACGAATGCTTCAAATCGTGTGTGGGAATCTGCTTTGTATTCGTCATACCGTCGTTCAGCTTCGCTGCGGCTTACACCCAAGATGTTTTCATTCGGGACTTCCAAACAATACAGCACATCCAACGAAGCCGAGTATTCCTGTTTCAAGGCGTAGGCTTTTTGCAATGCCTTTGCCGATTCATCCGACATATCACACGCGCACACGATATGCTGAAACCCTGAGAAATGCTCAGTGTGATAGACCCACACACTTTGCGGTGCTGTCCGCACGACGGCTTCTGCCGTTGAGCCGAGGAATGTGCGTTTGGGGTCGGCGGCAATCATAATGATATCACATTGGATTTTCGCGGCGGTTGCTAAAATTTCCTCGGCAGCATTCCCGGTACGCACGATATGGTCTTGCGTTGCAATTCCTTGTTCTTGCATGAGCGCGAGCCAGTGGGCAAGGCGTTCCTTGATTTGAAGTTCCAGCGTGTCGGATTGCAACCACAGTTGGAAGGCTGATGTAATCACATGAACAACCGATACGGTACTGCCCAAGGTGCGAAACATCGTGCTTATTTCCGGCAATCGGTCTGCCCATGCGTCGGAAAAATCCGTTGCTAGAAGAATGTGTTTGTTGCGCATTATCGTGATTCCTACGTGAACAATGGTGAAAAGAATAGTGTTTCGGATTTATTTCCAATGCCGCTTCAGCACTCGCAGGCGGAGACGTTTTTCAATCGCTACCGCCACATATACCACCAAACCAATACCGACGATACTTGCCCAATCCCGAAGCGAAAGAGCCGATGTATGAAAGAGGCTATTCATCCACGGGGTATGAACAAACATCAGTTGCAAGGTCAGCATCACACCAACGCCCACAAACACCCATTTGTTTGTCCAAAAACCCACGTGGCGAAGCGGATATATCAACGAGCGGCAATTAAACAAATACAACATTTCAATAACAACAAAGACCGTTACTGCTGCCGTGCGGGCTTGGGCTTCCGACGAGCCGTTCTGCAAATGCCAATGGAACATCCCGTAACCCGCAAGAAACATCATCGTTCCGACAAACAGTGTTCGCATGATAAGCGGCAGCGTCAAAAGCGGTTTGTCCGGTCGGCGGGGCGGACGGCTCATAATGTCCGGTTCTTTGGGTTCAAAGGCAAGCATCAACCCAAGGCACAGAGCCGTACTCATGTTTATCCATAGAACGTGAACGGGGAGCATCGGCAAACTGCTCATCAGCAAAATAGAAAGAAAAATAATCATGCCTTCGCCGAGGTTGGTGGGGATAGTCCAGACAATAAATTTCATCAAATTACCAAACACCGTGCGCCCTTCTTCAATCGCTGCTTCGATGGACACAAAATTATCGTCCGCAAGCACCATATCGGCGGCATCCTTTGCGACATCCGTTCCGGCAATGCCCATTGCAATGCCAACATCGGCGCGGCGTAGTGCCGGAGCGTCGTTCACGCCGTCGCCCGTCATAGCGGCGATGTGGTTGTGGTGCTGCAATGCTTCCACAATCCGTAGTTTCTGTTCCGGCGTTACGCGGGCAAAGACCGCCGTTTCTTTCGCCGTTGCAAAGAGTTCTTCTTCGGTCATTGTGGCGAGTTCTTTGCCTGTTACGGCGACAAGATTGCCGTCGCGTTCTTTTCCGCGCAGCCCTATCTGTGAGGCAATGACGGCGGCGGTTGTGGCGTGGTCGCCGGTAATCATTTTTACGTCAATGCCTGCTTTGTGGCATTGTTGAATAGCAAATTTCACCTCTTCACGCGGCGGGTCTATCATGCCCTGAATCCCGACAAAGGTTAAGCCCGAATTGAGGTCTTCATGTGAAACAGCTCGCGTCTCCGGCGGCATAATTTTTTTTGCAAAGGCAAGTGTTCGCAAGCCTTTTGCAGCAAGATGTTCTGTGGCGGTATGTATTGCTCTGCCGTCAAAAGGCAGTTCCCGAAGATTGGCACTCTCCGCAATGAGCATCGTGGAACACCGCTTGGCAAGTGCCTCCGGCGAACCTTTGATATACATGACCGTGCTGCCGTCGGGGGAGCGGTGCAGCGTCGCCATGTACTGGTAAGCAGATTCAAACGGAATCGTGTCAAGGCGTGGGAAGCGCGATTCTACGGCAGTTTCGGCAAGATGCACTTTGTGTGCCGCGACGAGCAACGCTCCTTCGGTCGGGTCGCCTTTGATGCCCCAGCGTCCTTCCTCTTCGGTGAGCATACTTTCGTTGCAGATAAGCCCGATGCGCAACAGTTCTTCGAGTGCGGGAAACTCTTGAAGAAACGGCGTACTATGTTCGCTGCGTTGCCCGGAACGCTTGCCGGAAGCAGTGTGCGTATAGTCTCCATGCGGTGTGTAGCCCAAGCCGGAGACGGTAAAGGTCTCGCCTCCTGCAACAAGTTCTTGCACGGTCATTTGATTTTCTGTCAGCGTTCCGGTCTTATCGGAGCAGATAACCGTAACGCTCCCCAAAGTCTCCACTGCGGGAAGTTTGCGGATGATGGCGTTGCGCCGCGCCATTGTGTTTACCCCGATTGCCAGCATAATGGTGATAGTTGCGGGTAAACCTTCGGGAATCATTCCGACCATAAGTGAGACGGCAGCTAAAAACATCTCAAAGGTCGGTCTGCCTTGCCACATTCCTACTGCAAAGGTCAAAGCCGCTAAACCCATAATCACATACAGCAGCACGGAACTGAAGTGTTTAATTTTGCGGGTGAGCGGTGTTTCGAGTTTGTCGGTTGTGGTCAAAAGCCGCGTAATTGCTCCTACTTCGGTAGCATCGCCCGTTGCCGTAACCACGCCCGAACACGTGCCGTAGGTAATGGCAGATGCGGCATAAACCATGTTCGTGCGGTCGGCAAGCGGTGTGTCGGCTGCGAGGACAGATGGCATTTTTGCAACAGGCACAGATTCGCCCGTCAGCGAGGATTCATCGGACTGAAGGTCGCGGGATTGCACAAGGCGAAGGTCGGCAGGGACTTTATCACCCGACGCGAGAAGAACAATATCACCCGGCACAAGTTCGGTCGCGTCCACGAGCATTTTTTCGCCACCGCGTCTGACGGTGGTCATTGTTTTCATGCTGTGCATCAGCTCGTCAATCGCTTGAAGAGCCTTAGTTTCCTGCACAAAACCGATGACAGAATTAACCAAGACCACCGCAAAGATTACTCCTGCATCAACCCATTCACCCAAAGCAACGGTAATTGCCGCCGATGCCAGCAGGATATAGACAAGCGGCTGATGAAATTGCAGCAAAAAACGCACAACGGCGCTTTGGCGTTTTGGCGGCGTGAGGACGTTGCGCCCATAACGACTTCGGCGACGCAGCACTTCTTCATCGCTCAACCCCAGCGTAGCATCTACACCCAGAGCATCGAAAGCGGCTTCGGGGGAAAGGGCGTGGAAATCAAGGCGTATAGCGGCTTGAGGTGCTTTATTGTTGATGGTCATAAACGCTCCTTTGGTTTAGATGTGGTAATAGGTTCATCTATTGTACTGCTGCGAATGGTGAGTTCACCATGAGAAGCGCAAGGGCAGTAATCGTTATGATGTACGCCGCAACAACAAGAAGAGTAAATTTGAATATCTTCTCATATCCTACCGAAGCCTGATGGACAACCGACGTTACCATGATGATATTTTGTAGGGAAATGGCATTGCCAATAGCGCTTCCGGTATGTAATAATGCTAAGAGAAGGGGTAAGGTACTTCCGGCGATTTCATTGGTGTTGATGGCATTACCAAAAAGAATATTGCTCATAGTAGCACTACCGCTCAGAAAGCTCCCCATAACCCCGATAAATGAAGTGACAAAGAGTTTTGTGTTGTGATGTAGTCCTGCATAATAGCTGTTCATAATGCCGAACAAATCTTCTTGCATGAGTTGTGCAAGACAAACCAGCAAAAAAATCGTTATCATTGATGGAGCGGTTTTGAGCAAGGCTTCTTTGCTTTGATTGTAGAAGTGCAAAGCAACTCTTTGCTTTTTCGCTATGAGAAGATATACGATGCTTGCCGCTATAAACATGATGCCGGGCTGATAAAGCGATAATGGTCTTGTGCCTTCGTAGAGCGTCCAGCCAATACCTTGGAGAACGTATTTAGCAGCGACCAACAAACCGACAAAAATACCGTAGGGATAAAACGTTTTCAGCCAAAAATCCGGTGTGGGATGTTCGCTTTTGGGAATAAACACTACAATAAACAACAACAACCCGAAAATTCCGGCGATGACGGAAGGATATTCAATACTCAATACGCCGACGGTGCAGTAGGGTATTGCGAATGAAAGACCGCCTCCGACAAGCATTCGTAGGTTCTTTTTCCATGAAAATGATACTTGTTCGGTTTGACCGTAAATAAAAGCCAACAACAATGGCAGCAAGAGTGCGGGCAAGCTATTGAGGAGAACGGTCAAAACCACTGTGGAATCAGGGTGATTGATACCCAACCCTATTTTCAACGGTGTACCTAAAGCTCCAAACGTTACGGCTGTTGTGTTTGCAGCCAAGGGTACAACAACGCTTGTTAATGGCGTAAATCCTAGTGTTATCAAAAGCGGAGCAATAAGCATGGCTGGTATGCCAAATCCGGCAATACCTTCCATGAAACTTCCCATAAAAACGCACAACATGATAACCACAGCGAGTTTTGACGAAAACGACGACGTTGTTTCGATAAACGTTGAAAAATGGTTGTTTGCGTACAACGTCGTGTAAAACAAGTAAGCACCAAACAATAAAAGAGCTAATTCCAAGGAGATGACCAGTGCGGTTACTAAGGGAAGGTAAACAACCCCAAAATTTGGCAAAAGCACACCTTTGGAAATCAGCATCAGCAACAATGCTGCTAATGCACCTGCCCAGAGTTTTTTCAGGACAAACACTCCCACGAGCAACATCGCAAATGCTGTCAATACAATCCAGAGTTCCATGGTGGTTGTGGTAAAAGTGGCAAAATTTGGTTGTGTGATTTAGCCTGTTTCTTTCATCGCCTCCAATGACGGAAAGCGTCGTCGCAAGGGCTTTTCAACGATTCGGAGCGTCATCAATAACACCACACCGATGCTCACATTAAACAGTAAATGCGCCCATGCCACAGCCATGGACGGGTTATGAAACCACGTTATCATCGTCCACGAAAAACCTTCTAAAAAGGGGAAATATGCCGCCACGCCCAAGGCATTAAACGTAAAATTTGCCCACGCTGTTCGCCGTGCCGATGTGTTCAGGCTTATACCTGCCAACAGTGCCGTAAAGGTCGAACCGACATTTGCGCCAATGACAATCGGAATCGCCGCCACTGCCGGCAACACACCTTGCTGTACAAGCACAATAGCCAAGCCCGTCGTAACGCTGCTGGACTGAATAATGGCGGTCAGCACAAGCCCCATCAGGACACCACGCCAAGGCACATCGGCAAGCGCGAGAACTTCAAACATAAGGTCGTGCTGGTGCAAAGGCTTCAGCGACGAACCGATGAGGTCAAGGGCGAAAAAGATGAACCCAAAGTAAAACAGGGCTTTGCCGCTCACGTTAAAACGGAAGGGCAGTGCGCCAATGACAGCTCCGGCAACGATGCACCAAGGTCCTATGCCTGTCAATTTGAACGATACCAACCACGCTGTTGCCGTCGTACCGACGTTTGCACCCAATATCAACCCCAAACTGCCCCAAAAGGTGATTGCTCCGCTATCCACAAGGGCGACGGTGAGGGAAGTTGTTGCGCTGCTGGATTGTACGACAGCCGTTGTCAAAGCACCCGCAACAAAACCACGCAGGCGGCTTGCGGTAAAGCGTCCGAGCCATGCTTGCAAACGTGCGCCGCCAAGAGATTGCACTTCGCGGCTGAACCCTTGCAGACCGTGAAGAAACAGCACAACGGCTGCTAAGGCAGCGATGAGAATTTGTACGGTGGTCATAAAAGTCGCTATGCTGAAGGCTGTGAGGCAAGCACAGAGGCAAGTGTTGTTTGCAAGGCTGTTCCGGCTTGCTGAATGTAGGTGTAGTAATCGTAATGAGAAAGCGTCGTATCGCTAATGCGAACATGATACAAATGTAGCGTACCTGTGCGGCTGCGTAGGCGAAGGCAGTACCGTAACAGTGCTGAAATGTCAGGCGTGTGCGTATCTATGCGGGATATGCGATACGGCTCTTGCATTCCGTGAACGGATTCCATGACGAGAATAATGCTTAAAGACGGGTCATCCAGCAAAAGTGAGTGTATATCGTACTTGAAGGTTTCCAAAGCGGCTTTTGGCTCAATGATGTGCTGTTTGCCCTTGAAACGTTTCTTTTTCTTCGCGGTAACGTGTACACTGTGAGTGTCGTCATCATACAGAGGGCTGGTTTTGAAGCAAATATCATAGTCCTGATGGAGCGCATTCTGTTGATACCGTTCATTAGAAAGGAAATGCGCACTAAGCATTTCGGCAACACAATAGGAAAAATATCCAATATTTTCTTCGGCTGCACTGCCGGGAGCGAGTACAAGTACCTGTGCAGAAGAGCGACGAATTGCTGCACCATAGTCAGTTATGGTTTGATAGGCATAATGCTCAACAAGGTTCGTGTCGTTATATTTTTCATCATCTGCCGAATAGACAGCGCGGATACGGAAACCCTGCTTTGTCTCCAGCATTTTGTAGAAATGTGATTCTTGGATAAAGAGCGCATTTTGAAGGGTTAATAGAGTTCGTGGGCGTTCAAAGACCTCTATTCCCAGTGTGGCATTGAACTTTTTCCGAAATGCTTGTTTGAGCAGTGCATATTGTGATTCGATTTTGTTTTCTTCCAATACCTCCAAAAAGCCCGACGCAATAATCCCTGTGGGAATTATCACAATTCCGATATTCAAAAAACCAATAATCCACGCCACAACGCGCCCTAACGATGTCGTTGGCAATAAGCCTGTTTCTTGGTAACCGATTGCATCATTCACAAACATGGAAAACGCCCACGCTAAGGTGGTAAAGATGTCGGTAAATGGCGTATTTGGCGTTCCGTTCCCAAATTCAAAATCGTGTTCTATTTCGTAAAGCAGTACCGACAAAAAAACCGTGAAGGTAAAGACCAAAATCGCCGAATGGAGCAGTTCCGTTCTTTTGTTAATCACCGCTTTCAAAATAAGTTCTACCGAATGGTCATGCCGAAAAGCCTTGAAAATTCTTAACAATCGCAAACTCAGGAAATAGTCATGGTGGACTGCACCTTCAGGCGAGAATAAAAATATCAACGGCGGAACGACGGCTGCACAGTCAATGACCAGATAAATAAACAGTAAAAACCGTTCCCAAGCCGATGTATGCTTCTGTAACAGCAAATCCAAGACTGCGCATCGCAAGAGCAGTTCACCACAAAAAATAACCGTAACAAAAAGTTCAAACGTGTAGAGATACGGCAAATAGCCCTGTTTGAAGGTCGGTATTGTTTCTAAAATAACGACGACGGTGCTGAGAATTATCAATATGTAAATACTCCGATTGACAGACCTGCTCAAACGGTCTTCGTCGGGAGATAAATCAAAAATTGCCGCTATATTCTGCCGAATATTGCTCATGGTTTATTCCTTTTCGGGTAAAACAACTGCTTCATCCTTTGACGGTTAGACCATAGAGACAAGGCATACCTTGTCTCTACAACGATAGATTCCGTTATCTCCAGAGGGAATAGCTTACTTGTGCATCGGCACAATTCCCGCCATATCGCCAATCATATTCACAAGTTCCGTTCCCGACGGCACAACGACTTTGGAATTGCTTTTCAGTGCGGATTCGGTTGTTTCCAGCTTTTTCAGCAGTTGCGCATTGCCGACGAAGTATTTGTCGGCTGCTTCGTTCACAAGGCGGATTGCTTCGGCAGCACCTTCAGCTTCGAGGATTTTCGATTGTTTCACGCCTTCTGCCTCTTTGATTTTTGCTCGTTTTACCCCGTCGGCAACCGTTTCGGCGGCAGTGGCGTAATCCACAGCAGCAATTTTTTCGTTTTCTGCTTTCACAACTTTGTTCATCGTTTCCTGCACATCTTTCGGCGGGTCAATTTCTTTCAGTTCCGTGCGAACAATCTGAATACCCCAATTTGCTGTCTCTTCGGCTAAGGTGCGGTGCAGTTCGGAGTTGATCTTCCCGCGCTCGCTGTTAGCGGATTTCAGTGTGAGTGTGCCGATGATATTGCGCAGGGTTGTTCGTGCCAGATTCACCACCTGAAGCGTGTAATTGTTCACGTTGTATTGGGAATTGACCACGCTTTTTTCATCGGGAAAAACGCGGAAATAGACGACCGCATCAACACGTGCGTTGAGATTGTCGTTGGTGATAATTTCCTGCGGCTCGGCATCCACCATTTGTTCGGTGGTATTGACTTTGTACATTCGGTCAATAATTGGAATAATCCAATTAAATCCCGGTTCAGCAAAACTCTTGTACTTCCCCAAACGTTCAATCAAACCGCGCTCGGTGGGGCGAACAATTCTAATGCCGAGAAAAAAAATCACAAGAATCGCTATAAGAGCGACAAATACAAGTGGTTCCATGATAGTAGCTCCCAAAATGGTATGAAAAAAATGTAAGAATGTTCACAATAACTATCTACGCAATCTCCAACCAAGACCGCACCAATGCTGGTGCAGGGCTTTTCCATGCTTTGTGAAAATATTCGTTTTTGTTGTTGTCAAAGACATAATCGTTTGCCCACTCTTTGTGATGCGCGGCGAGTTCACGAATGGCATTCAAGACATACTCACATTCTTCATCACTCATGGTGGGATGTGCCGAAAAGCGCACCCAGCCCGGGCGCTCAACAAGCGTACCTTCGTCAAGTTGGCAGAGAATAGCTTTAGATGCGGTGTGCGATAAATTCAGCAGAAAATGCCCATATGTTCCTGCACATGAGCATCCGCCGCGTGTTTGGATGCCAAAGCGGTCATTCAGCAATTTCACGCCCAAATTGTAGTGCATTCCGTCAATGTAAAACGAAAAAACGCCGATGCGCTCGCGGTTGTCGGGGGCGAGAAGATGAAGATTGGGAATATGCTCAAGAGCAGCAAATACGCGCTTTACCAAGACTTCCTCGCGCTCACGAATAGCTTCTACGCCGATAGATTCCTTCAATTTGATTGCCATTGCCGCTTTGATTGTTTGCAGAAAAGCAGGAGTGCCGCCGTCTTCCCGCGTTTCAATATCCTCAATGTACCGATGTTCTCCCCAAGGATTTGTCCATGTTACCGTGCCGCCGCCGGGTTGGTCGGGAACGCGCAAGGTGTAGAGCGATTTATTGAAAATCAGTACACCCGGTGTTCCGGGACCGCCTAAAAATTTATGCGGAGAAAAGAAGATTGCATCCAAGCGTTCAAGCGGGTTTTCGGGGTGCATCGTGATAGCAAGGTAGGGTGCAGAACACGCAAAATCCACAAAACACCAGCCGCCGGCTTCGTGCATACGCCGCGCAATAGCGTGATAGGGCGTAACGATGCCCGTGACATTCGAGCAGGATGTTACCGACGCAATTTTTATCGGACGTGCGGCGTACCGCTCCAAAAGTTCGTCCAGATGGCGTAAATCCACATTCCCATGCTGGTCGGGGTTAATGATTTCGACAGTGCAGATTGTTTCCAACCACGATGTTTGATTCGAGTGATGCTCCATATGGGTAACGAACACAACAGGGCGGGCGTGTTCGGGAATCGTGCAATAGGGTTGCATCTGCTCAGGAACTTTCAAACCCAAGATTCTATGCAGCTTTGCAAGCGCCGCCGTCATTCCCGAACCGACCATAACCAAAGCATCATCGTCCGAGGCTCCGACGTGATGTTTGATAATGTGCTGTGCTTCGTGGTACGCCAGCGTCATGGTGCTTCCGGTGGCAGTGGTTTCGGTGTGCGTATTTGCGACAAGCGGACCGAATTTTTCCATGAGCGTCCGCTCAATAGGCGCATATAATCTGCCGCTTGCAATCCAATCCGCATAAACAATGCGTTTTTGACCAAAGGGCGTTTCAATGTGGTCATTGTAGCCGATAATGTTAGAGCAGATAGCGGAAAAGCGCGTAGATTGGGTTGTTGTGGAGGATTGCATAAACGATGTACTTCAAAAAGATTGCCGAAAAAAAAGTATTGACATCAGCGTTGGTAATCTACATATTTTTCCCAAGATGGTAAAAAAGGATTACCTTGAAGTCCGGATTGATGGACGTGCCTCAAGCCTAGATTCCGTCTTGGTTGGAAGGCATTTTTTGCGAAATTACCCTTTGAACTGCAAAACCCTGAAGACAAGATACAGCCTTGTGTTGGGGGAGTTTTTCGGCAAAGGTGCGTTATGTCGTTTCCAAACAAGTGTTTGCGGCAACCGTCATTTTTTTACATTCCGAAAAACGGGTGTTGCACTCACACGAATATACGTTCCGTTAAAGGTAACGTTCATACCGCCGCAGTTGCCTTCGTCGCCGCTCACGGTGATAATTGCCTTTTTGATTTTTTCATCGGAAGCGAAGGTTAATTTGAGTGTGCAGGGCATATTGTTGTCGGTGTACACGGCTTGGAAGTCCTTCACGCTGACCGTACCGCTAATGTCGCCGGTATGAACGTTGTTGTTATTGCCCATCCAGTAGGCTTCGCCTTCAAGGGCGAGTTTGCCGTCGGGAAGTTGGCGGACGTTGAGTTCGGCGCTGTGCGTTCCGGGGCGTTTGTAGCGTCCTGAGTAAAAGTCGAATTGTGTCGGGGGTGCAGATGTTCCAGCTGCTCGAAGCGTGAAGGGCGTAGGTTTTGAGCCGTCCGGGCGCGACCAAATTCCCGTGATGGATTCCGCCGGTGTTCCCTTGCCGGAGTAGCGTCCTTTGAAAAGCCCTGTTTGGCGTTCTTGCTCGTCAAATTCTTTGAGAATGATACTGTCTTTGCCGCGCAGTGCGCCTTGTAGTTCGAGGTCTTTGCCGACTTTTGCGTATTGATAGGTGCCGATAATGATGTCGCTTTTCGCCTGAAGTGTTGCACGCACGGATGCTTTGCCGATTGTGCCTTCGTAGCGTGTTCGTGTGTCGTTGGATTGAGCGAAGGTTTTGCCAACAATACAAACAACAACAAGAAGCGCGAGCAGGAAATATCGGCTTTTGAAGCAGTGCGTTGGAGAAAAAGTGTGCATACGATGGAAGTAAAAAAATGGAGGAAAATTGACGTGGTATCATAGACGAATGGACAGGCTTGCCTTACCAAGGTCCCAGAAATCCTTCGGGGTTGATGGAGAAGGAGTTATTTACCAAATATGTGCCGCCCGGCTGTTCTGCCAGTTGGAACGCCATTTGGAGATAATAGTCTTTGGCGTTGTTCTTCACAGTGCAACTTATGCCGATTTGTAAGACTTCTGAACCATCAATCAGGCTTTTGGATTGCTGTTCAATCTGAAATTCAGAATAGGTAATGTTTCCTTTTTCGCTGCGAAGCCGCCGATAGCTTTCCAAATAGACTTCCAACGGGTATTGCTTTTTGAATGATTCGCTGGCGAAGCGTTGGTATGCTTCCTGTTCTTTCCCTGCGCCAATGAGAGCCATGTAGGGCTTCACAAAACGTTCTTCCAAATTTGCTTCAAAGGCTTTGTGGGACGAATAGCTGCGGTATGCAACAAAGCCCACAACAAGGACTACCGCTAAAATGATGAACGGAACAAATCGTGACATAGCAGGTGAGGGTTACGTGGTACAAACGGAATTATTGCTTGAAAATATAGCACTTCCAACTATCACCGGTCTTATTTCGTATCAAATCTGCTGTACAGATATTGACGAATACTCGTCAGGCGAAGCGGCGGTTTGGCAGCCCAAAAATACTGTGATTCCACGCGCAAACCCGTTTGGTCGTAGCGGTGCGTCTGTTTTGCGAGAGATTTCGTACTTTCGTTTCTATCGGTTTCTTCGAGCAGATTGCCCCGAGAGTCGTAGGCATATTCTTTTCTCGAAACAAGGTCACCCAACGGCTTCGCAATGCTTATGCCGGAATACACGAGGAGTTCGATAAGTTCTCCTTTGCTGTTGTAACGATATTCTTCACGCTGTTCTACCGTGTTATCTGCGCGGTAGCGGGTTTTCTGCGTTGGTAATGCCGATGCTTCCGAAAAACTCCATACATCACGATAGCCTATTTTGCTTGGGGTTCGATAAAAAACCATTTCTGAGGGAAGTGTATTTGTGGAGTATCGAAATGTTTTCTTTTGTGCGGTTTCGTCCGTGGGCGTGAGATAATGCGCTTCTGTCAGGCGATTTTGAGTATCGTAGCGATATTGCCAGCGATAGGCGGGTGCGCCGCCGCGAACAATCGGGCGTTCTTCCACCAAGCGCATGGCAGCGTCGTAGCGGTATTCTGTGCCTGTTTCGGTTTGTGCGTCCGGAAAGTGTGATTCTCTGGTGATGTTGCCGTTCACGTCGTACTTCATAACACTGTGCATACGTCCTCGTTTGTTGGGTTTGTTGTTTTTGACGGCATACACCCAAATAACCACGCTGTCAATAGTTTGTGCTGCCATGGTTCTGCGTTCTTGTTCTATGCTCGTTGGTGTTTGTGGCACGTGAGCAAGGGTGCGTGGTTGGGCAAAAACAGGGAAACTCACCGTGAACAAAACAAGAACAAGGAGGAACGCCGTTGCAAAACAGAGGCGATTATTCACAATATCATGCAAAACATACTTCATATCGGCGTACAATGGTATGAATCGAAAGGTTGAGCCTTTTTTTATGCGTATCATCTCCGAAGAAAAATTCTTCCTGCACAGATGCAGAAGAGGTTATGAAGCATCATCACGCGAAATCACCTGCCCACAATGCGGACACGTGAACGGTGCTTCTGTTTGCGCGTCGTTTGGATGTTTGCGTGCTGAAATCGCCTCGGCAAAACCCGAAGCCAAAATACCCGCCGGCAACGCAAACAAGCCAACTCCCATAACGGCTATCAATCCTCCGAGGAGTTTTCCTAAGCCAGTAACGGGGTAAATATCACCATAACCGACGGTGGTGAGCGTTGCAATGCCCCACCACATCGTTTCGGGAATGCTGGCGAATTTGTCCGGCTGTGCTTCGTGTTCGACATAATACACCAGCGAGGAAGCTATCAGGAGCAGAAAAAACGTGAAGACCAGCGAAATAGTCAGCTCTTCGCGTTTTTTTCGCACAACGACGGTGATAAACGTCAAAGCGCGGATATACCGCACGACTTTGAACAACCTGAAGAGACGGAACACCCTCAAAACACGAACAATACGCAAGTCCACGCCCAAAAACGGCAGATAAAACGGTACGACGGCTAAAAGGTCAATCACGGCAAGGGGAGTGACGGCGTAACGCAAATTGCCCCAAAAGGGCTTGGCAAAGCGGGGATTGATGTTCGCTGTCCAAAGTCTGAGCAGATATTCCACCGAAAAAATAGCAACCGAAACAGCCTCAAACACATACAGTTCTGCTTTGTACTGCGCATGAAACCAAGGGAGTGAATCCAAAATCATCTCCAGCGTGTTCAGCCCGATAAGCCCGATAATGAACATATCGAAATACCAACTCGCATCACCTTTGCGATTGGAAACAGCAAGGATAGCATAGATACGGTGTTTGAGGGTATTTGCTTTCATACGGCAGGCAGAACGATTGGTACAAGAACATCCGAAGAAGAAATGTGGCGTACATCATCACTTCGTTTCTTGCAAACATATCGTTTTATCGCCGTTTCTCCGAATGTTTTCGTAGAGGTGTATTCTTTCGGACAATTGCAGCATGGATAGGTTGAATTTCCTCAATTTCCATCACTTCAAGATGCGGCTGTCTAAAGATGCGGCGGTTCATAAATTAGTCGCAAAAACAATCCTAAGCGCTCATTACTTCTCATCGCCTGGGAATGGCATCAAAATAAAGTATCAGTTTTTGAATCATCAGTGGCACAGATATTTCTGTCTGTGCGAGACTTGATGCTTGTTGTAGGTTAGTTCCGCACAGACAAAAATGTCTGTGCCACTAAAATCTTTTGGACACTTTAATTCTCAAGCGTTCTTTGATTGAAATAATCGTTTCAGTCTGCTGAAAGAAAAAAAACGACTGAATGTGCGTCGTTGTATTTTGGGTGTTGGTTGTGGCGGCGAGGTCTCTGAAAAGAGAATATCCGCCTGATACGACCGCATACGGTCTTTTGCACCAAGTAGAACCGAGCGCACTTCCTCTTCGGTAAAATTATGAAACGGCATAAATTGAAAGGGATGTTGTTCTGCCTGCTTTTGAAAATGGACAATGGACGACCATTCTGCCGAAAGTTGAGGCATCAGTGAGAGAACCGTTTGCAGAAGGTGTTTAGCCGATAAGGTATCGCCAAAGGAGTACGCTAAATACCGCTCTTGGACTAATTGCCAAAAAACCTCTGTTGCTTCGGTGGTATCAACGGCATTGTACTCCAACGCCGTGCAGATGAGTCCCCACACAACGTGCTGTTCGCGCCTTGCAAGCGAGCGCGTCGGCGAATCGGGTGCATCTTCCCAGTGGCGTAAAAAACCGTGATTCATCATATACCCCGTCGGATAACCCCATCGCCAAAGCCGTAAATTCAGTTCCGTCCACTCTCCCCAGTATTGCCGACGGGTATTAAAACCGCCAACATCAACAAGAAGTTTCCGATATGTCGCTATCATCATACCTTGCACGGGCATAAAACGAATGTCGTCAAGTGTTACAAAGGGAGTATTGGAGCGGGGTTTGAACTGGTCTTCAGTTGCACCGATTTTCGAGGGAACACCAAGAATTGCAACAGGTTTGGAAAGAAATTCTTGGAGTAACGCCGGAAAGATATGCTCATGCAACGTTACATCGTCATCAATAAAGACAATAAGCGGGGTTTTGCACAAGTTCAACTGAAAATTTCTGCCGCCGACAATACTTGTATCGAATTGGTTAAAATAGACTTCGATGGGGAGATTTTCGGAAGTTTGGTTGATAAACTGCTCAATGCTTCGCTCTTCGTCAGCCGATACTTGGCGGTTATAGACAACGACAATGACGGCGTTGTTGTAAAATTCTTGCTCATTGAGAGAGCGCACAAGATTCTCCAGATAGCGTTCTCGCCCCGGAATCGTCAAGATACTGAGTGTCCACAGGGCGCGGCGGTTGTTTGCGGCAGATGATGCCAAAGGTTGATACTGCTTCATAATGGCGGATTCATTGGAACTCAATGGTTGTACCCCTTGTTGGCTTGATTTGTTTGTCGGAAAGAAGGGCAGAATGAGGTATATCATCAAGGAAATTGAACATTTCAATCCACCCCGAAACTCCTTCCGATTGGAGTAAGTGCGCTCCGGGTAGTGCCGACAATGCCTCTGAGTACCCAGATGAGTTGCGGATAACAAAGGGTAAATCAACATTCTTGAGCATTGGCATATCATTGCTGTCATTGCCGATAGCTGCTACTAACTTGTGTACTACTCCTTCCCGTCTGAGGAATGTTTGATACCATTCTACCGCAAGACCTTTGTCACTTCCGCGAGTAATGTTCAACCACTTTCCGCCGTGAGAAACGGAACATTGTAACTGTTCCAGTGCCTTTGTCAAGCGGCTCATTTCGGTTTTCTCAAGCCCAATCGCTGATACGGTTACGCTGTACCGTCGTTTTTGTGCATAATAGGCATCGTGAACAGCGTAATTGCTGAGGTGGGCGATAGATTCCAACGACATTTTGGCAATGTTCTCGGTATAGATACCTGTTGTTGCAGCCGCAGATTTCACAAAGGGGAGTATGTCCAGAGCATGGTAACCTAGCGGGATGATGAAAATACGCTCGCCAAACAGTGTCTCGAAATGACCCAATGAAGCTAGTTTTAGGGGTTCGTCGTAAAAAACGATTGCTCCGCCGTTTTCGGCAATAAATGGTGCGCGGTGGGAGAGTGTTTGCTGAAGCAGAAGAATTTCTTCAATCGTGCGGCTTGAAGTAAAGACAATATCATACCGCGAAAAGACTTCCCGTAAAAAATCCGGTGAAAACGGAACGTGATATTCCCCGTCTAAAAACGTACCGTCAATATCGCTGAAAATGATTCCCTTGTTGTGTTTTGCAGTATCTGAGCCGTGTTGTTGCATATCCACCTTGCATCAAAAAAATGACGAAATGATAAGACGCTATTGCATCCGACAAGATAACAGGGGAGGCTTTGATGTCAGCGATGAAACGAGTGAACAAGAAAATATACCACGCCTATACTCACAAGTGCAGCACCGATAATGACAGCCAAGAGTATCAGCCGCGTTATCCGAATGTTTTCTTCGTACCAAGCAAGGCGCTTTTGTGCGGCATCGGCGGTAGAGCGAACAAGCGCGGCGAGTATTTCGCTCAGGTCATCATATTCTTTTCTGAGTTCACCGTACATCAGGTTCAGTGCCTGACCTTTTGTCGTTGTGCTGCGTGAGAGGGAAAAAAAAGTGCCGCTTCGTTGCAAATACTGACTAAAAAGAGCTTCCGCTTTGAAACGAAGAGCATTCTCCGATGTCGTTGGCGGTATCAACGTGCGTAATTCTTCTAAATGCAATGTTGCCCGATTCATTTCTTCTTCTGCCGCACGTTCCTCATTGCGCAGACTGTCGGGGTTAAGCGTGAGGTAATGCCGCCATTCTCGAATACGATAATCCGAGACGTTGGTATTCATGTCGGAAGCGTGATACACCGCCGGTAATGCTGTTTTCGTTGTTGTCAGCAAGTCATCGGTTAAGCGGTTGATATACCAGAGTGAGTAAAGATTTGTACCGACCATTAGGATTATCACACCTATAAGCAGAATAATGATACTTTTGGCGGACATAGAACAATGAAAGAGAATTTCCGATGAGCCTTTTACATCTTGAAGAAGATCGTTATTGCGGGAGAATTGCCGCGTGTCTGATAACAAACTCCATACTGACAGAGTATTCTTTTGCTCCAACACGAAGCGGCAAGAGTAACCGAAGTTCTTTGCCGATAAGAGTATGAAGTTGGGTATTAAGCGCATCACCATTGCCCAAGGCACCACTCGGCAACAAGGGATATACGCTGAATGAGCGCCCAAATTGAACAATACATTTTGTCGGATAGCAGCGCTCAATGATGGTTTGCCCCGGCTGAACGATGCTCACGGGCTGCATTTGATCAGTAAAGCGCGGATGAACGTCGCTGCGAACAATACCAAATTCTTTTCCGTTTTCATCCACATAAACACCATTCTTCCAATCCAGAGTTATCGGCTCGGAAGAAGTATTGGTAAGGGTGATTTGAATATCGTGTGGGGTAAGGTGAGCCGTTAAGCCAAAGGCTTCGTGGCGAAAATGTTCGATGTCGTCTGCCGCGTCTAGTTTCGCAGCTTGCGCAGGATTAGACATTGCTAAGGCGTGTATATCGTTTGCACCTGCGACAGCACGAACATTTTTGAGAGGAATGGTGTAGGCTGCCTGATAACCGGCACACGAGGCGCAGAATACCGAAACAAGTGCTGTACCCAAAAGCGTGAAATGGCGGGAAATACGCATAACTGTACCTACGAAAAAATGAAACAATATTCGGATTTGCAGTCCCGGAAAATATCTACAAACCAAGTCTTCGTTGAAACCAATGACGTAAGGTAGCCAATGACGGTTTTTGCATAATCTGGTCTTGACTCGCCTTATTACGGGAGTTACAAGCGCAATAAGGAACGAACAATTATGCCGAAGAACTTGGTTTGTAGGCATGAGGTTCCACTATGATAAATGGTACACCAATCTACAACATAGCCCTTAAACTCATTTCAAAAGGAAATTAAAAGCACCTTAAAGGAGACGTAAGATATTGCTAAACAAGGGCTTGAAAAAAGAAAAAAAAGTTATTTTTGGGTAACTGTTTAGCTCTTCGACGCAGATTATCATGATTAAACTGATTACGCTGATTTTTAGAGGCTTTGTGGGTGTCGTTTGTATTTGCACAATCCTGAAAATCTGTTAAATCATGAAAATCTGTGTCAAAAATTTATGACCTAAACAGATAAATTTTTTACACTTTAGTACCTAACGTATTTGTGAAAACCTAGATTTGGTGAGCCGCAGAGGACTCAGAGTTCACCGAGAAATGAGGTGTTGTTTGAGGCTCTGTGCGCTCTGTGAACTCGGTGGCAGAAAAACCGTTAGGAACTACATTTTTTACACAATAGGCAGTGCTACTGTCAGCGTCGTGCCATTGCGGGGCTGACTTGCGATGTTCACAGAGCCTTGATGTACGTCAAGGATGGCTTTTACCAGCGCAAGCCCAATGCCTGTTCCCGCAACAAATGATGTGTCGGAAGCACGATAAAAGGGAGTAAAAATGTGCTGAAGGGCATCCTGACTAATGCCCATGCCCACATCACGAACACGGCAGAAGACGGTGCTGTTCTCCAACGAAACACTGATTTCAACAGGTGTATCCGATGCAGAAAATTTGAGTGCATTATCCAGCACGTTCATAAAGGCTGTTTCGAGAAGTTCGCGGTTACAAAGAATGTGGATATTGCCAAAAGAGTCCGGCTGGGGTGCCGTGATAATACGATTGGAATGGCGAATTTGAACGGCATCAACGGCGTGAAAAATTATTTCATCAAGCGGCACGGGCTTGAAAGCATATTTTGTTTGCCCTGCTTCTATTTTTGCCAGCAACAGAAGGTTTGTTGTCAGTTTGCTGAGGCGTTGAATGGTTGTTTGCACGGAACTGAGAGTAGAGCGATAGACCTCTGTGGTGCGGTCATGCAATAGAGCAAGGCTCACTTCACCTTCCATAATGGTCAGAGGCGTACGCAATTCATGCGAAGCGTGGTCAATAAATTGCCGTTGTGCTTGGTAAGAGTTTTCCAGCCGAGCAAACATTCGGTTGAAGGCTTGTGCTAAAAACGAAATCTCATCTTTTCCGTTGCCCTCCGGCAAGCGCGTACCAAGGCGTTCCAGTGAAACAGCATTCGCAGCTTTTGTCATTGCCGTGACGGAAGAAAGAGCATTGCGAGCAAACCACAAACCCACACCAAACGCCACAAACGGCACACAGGCTGCGGCAATACATAAGACAAATCGTACATCGCCGAGGAGATTCATACCCGCATCATCTCTGGCGCGAATGATGATGAGGTAGTTATTGTTTTCCTCAGGGTGCAAAAGATACACGCTTTGCTGTGACTGCTCTTTGACACGGGGAACATCGCCCTTTCTGGCTTTGGCGATAGCAGGACGAGAAATAAACGAATACAAGTCGGAATCAAGGGCGATAGGTTGAAAAAGCGATGAACGTTCAGCAAGGGCAGAATCGTTGATGTAAATACACCTGTCCAAGGAATCCAAAATTATGACCTGTGAAGAAGCAAGCACACCCCGAAAGCGCTTTTTTGCTTCACTGAAAGCAAGTTTATCAAGTTCTTCGGCATTAAAAAAAACATCCGCAACGGTGAAGGCTTGTGCCTCTAATTGCGCAAAATAGTCACGTTCACGGTCTGCCGACACGGTCAGGTAAAAGACAATAAACACTCCGCCCAAGAGTAATTCTACCACTACGGCAAACAAGAGCGAAAGACGTATTTGAATGGTCATCGAATCCTCCCGTGAAAATGGTGTGGTGATGCGCTACGTTGAACGTGGTGTTATTTACCTTCCTTCATCACATATCCCATTCCAACGACGGTATGAATGAGTTTTTGCGAAAATTCTTTATCAATTTTGCGGCGAAGAAAAGTCATAAATACTTCAATGGTATTACTTTCAGTGCGAAGTTCGTTGTTCCAAACGTGTTCCGCAATGTCGAGGCGAGAGACAACGCGGCGTTGATTGCGCATGAGATATTCCAACAGCGCATATTCTCGTGCCGTTAGTTCAATATCGCGTCCGGCGCGGGTAACGCGCTTTGCGTCAGTATCCACAAGCAAATCGGCAAGCGTGAGCAGATGCCCTTGTTCTTGCGTCGTTTTGCGTCGCATCAGTGCTTGCAAGCGCAGGAGCAGTTCCCGCACATCAAAGGGTTTGACGAGATAATCATCGGCTCCGGCGTTGAAACCTTCGGTTTTGTCCTCAATGCTGTCGAGTGCGGTCAGCATCAAAATCGGAACGCTGGTGTTGAAGGTGCGAATAGTCCGGCAGACCGCGAAACCGCTTTTACGCGGCAACATCACGTCCACAATCAAGGCATCGTAATCGTGTTCACGGAGCATCTGCTCCCCTTCCAAGCCTGTCAAAACGGCATCAACGATGAATGATTGTTCCCGAAGCCCTTGCGTGATAAATGCAGCAACTTGGGCTTCGTCTTCGATAAGGAGAATACGGTGCATAGTTCGTGAGGGAAAAAGTGTAGTATTGAATGCCTTGTGGTGACACGGAAAATTTGAAATAAAGCGGCAATGCCGTTTGAAGCGACGGCATCACAACGGCTTGTCGGATACGCGAATATCATCCACAAAAAGTTCTGTTTGAGCGCTTGTTGCCGTTATGCCGATTTCGAGATTTGTTTGCACCGAATTGACCGTCGGCAGCGTCACTCCTCGTGCATTGATGATTTGAGTGCCATCTTGCCAAAGTTCAAACAATCCCGACGCTGTGTCATCAAATCGGATGTGCAGTTTGATGCGCACCCATCGCCCAAGCGGCATGGAAACTGCGGTTGTCGTTGGTTGCTTGGTCATAATTTTCAAACCAAATTTGTTCTCAAAGGCAAGTTTACCGTCATCAATTAACACTAAACGTGGTCCCGGCGACTGATTAAACCACGTGTTTTCCATATCCACAAGGCTGTAGGGAAGCCTGGTTGCGGTGCTTTGGGGAAGGTAAAACCGCCCTTCAAACCACAAATCATCACCTTTGCGGAAGAACATAATCGTTGATTCAATCGAAGATTTTGCCGTTACCATTCCCAAAGACGGTGCAACCGAGCGAAAGCGAAGAACATTATTTGATTGCGTTTGAGATGATGTTTGAAGCGGGTCTTGGACAATATCTATGCGATTGTCACGGAAATCACACGTTCCGGCAAAAATACATTGCCGCAAACGAACATAGTCCTCAACTGTTGGCGCAGAGGGGCTTTGTAGCGTGCAAGTTGTCCAAAATTTTGCCGTATCGCGTGGTGATGCGATAAAAAGTGAGGGAAAAGCAGTGTAGGTTTGGAAAGAATCCGAAAAAGAGTTTTTTGTGGGAAAGGTCGTAGAATCGGCTTTGATGAAGGTTTGCCCGTTACGCTGCACATAGTTTTTCTCCAAAAAATTTTCCTCGAAATACTGCTCAATAAATTGACAATCACCACCATTATCCCGATATACTTTGCCGTTGTTGTAAAGGAGAAACGTCGTACCGTCGTCCCCGAGTAGTGTGCTGAGAAGCAAGGTTTTATCGGGGCAGGGAATACGTGTGCTGTCGGTCGTGCGGCAAGATTGCGCAGCAAGAAGCAACACAATGACGCAAAAGGCAAGGAAATTAGGGCGATGCAGGGTATTCATAATGCAGAATGGAACAAATGAAGGAGGACTTTCGCAAAATGACTAGGACTTTTGCAAACACAAGTCGCAAGGGGCTAAAGCCCCTTGCTAAACAATGACTTACGCAACAAGGGGTTTCAACCCCTTGCCACAAAAGTATGGATTTGCGAATGTCCTATGAAGGAGAAATATCAACAACAATATGCCGAAAAAACCACACGCAACCCTCCATGTTGTGCGGAAGATTGCGTGTGAAAAATAGCTAC
Organism: Candidatus Kapaibacterium sp.; assembly: GCA_025455065.1. Lineage (GTDB taxonomy): Bacteria > Bacteroidota > Ignavibacteria > Kapaibacteriales > UBA4661 > PH2015. The sequence goes on from JALONG010000002.1 coordinate 173,903, forward strand.
TGTATTTCCTTATGAACCGTGTTTTTCAAGCCACACTTGCGCGGCTTCTTCTGCGGGATTTTGTGCTAAAATGATGCGCGAGAGTAGAGCAGAGGTCTCTTTGTTTACAGAAGTTGGCGTATCATCAATCGCAAAGAAATAATTGTGAAGTTCGTTCAATAGTTCTTGGAGCGATGGTGCAGGGGCTGTGATAATTTCGGAGTCTTTCGGTAATTCCTTGAACGGGTCGAGCCACCATTCTTCGACTTTTATGCCGTGCCACCATGTAAAATACGTGCGTTTCGGGTATCCGGCATCTTTGAGTTTTGCGCTTGTTTCCGGTGTGGGAACAAATTGTTCGATGGACATTGTAGCCTCCAAATAGAAGATGAGTAAAGGATGATTACTTCTTTCCCTGATAAACACTTGCTTCGTGTGCTTTTTGCTTAGTTAATTTGCACAACCAAAATTACGGAATATCTGTTCGCAAACAAAGAAGAATCGAACGTATTACACGGTAATCAATTCGCAAACTGCGCTTTGAGGATGCTCCACGACGGCAATGTCTGAGAAGCCGCTTGCCCACTTGCTTGGTCGCTCCACCGACTAATCGCCCAAAAGCCGTTGGGAAAGGAAGAAATCGTAAAGCGTAGTGTGCCGCCGAACTCTGTGGGAGCGCCGGAAAGCGTGTAGTTTGGGCGAATACGGTAATCGCTCACATACACGGCGGAATCCGGCGAGAGAAACTCGAAGCGGTTATTACTAAGTTCAAGTGCGGGAAACGACTGAGCGTCAATTTTTGCTGTGAGTGCGATAAATGCTTGCCGCTCGCGGGCAACATTCCACATAGCAAACACACCCGCAAACCGTGCCGATGCTTCTGCTGACGGCTCAAAGGAATATCGCCGCGAAGCAAGTGCCGTAGCGCCGGAATCCCCCGAAACAAGGCATTGAATATAGTTTTCCGGGTTTTTTTCACGAATTGCCGCTTGAAAATTATTCACCACAAGTTGAGCTGAAGTTGGCGGCTGAAACGAGGAACGGCGCGTGTCCGGAGGCTCAGGAGTGCGGGTTACGAAGATACAACTTTGAAACAATATCATCAACATACTTAACTTACTCAATCGTAGCACAGACATTCTTGTCTGTGCAGCCTTGAAAGGTAAAAGCCGCACAAAAACACGTTCAAGATGAGGTAGTAGATCCTTCATCGCCGGATAAAAATGTCGTAAGCAGAAAGCAGAATTTCAACCGCGATGAGTATCACCACGTACCATTCCATGCGGAGTGTACGCTGGTTTTGGAGCATATCCATTTCCGTTTCGACCGTGCGGGCAATGAGATTTAATTTCCGCTCAATGCTGTTGTGGCGCTCGACGAGTTCAAATTCATCTTCCAACTTCCCGTAAAGGCGCGTCAATTCCGGCATTTCCCAAAGCAGTTCCGGCTTTTCGCTGATTTCCACCCGGCCGACCATTTCATGCTGTATGAGCAGCATATCCCCGACAAACTGCATAAGCGTTGCATCGCTGTTACTGCGGAGACGTTTGGCTTTTTTGAGGCTGTGCGCCATTGGTTCAATCGCGTCGAAGGCAGATGCAATCGTGCTTTCGTAGTGTGCCAACACGACCGTTTTTGCGAGAATGTCAGCGATAATTTGGAGGCGTTCCACGGAAAAATCCAGCAACGTTGCAACGCCATTTTCCACCAATTCGCGTTCGCCGATGCGCAGTTCTAAGGTCTCGCTTTCGACCTTTCCATGCGGCTCGTGGACAAATGGGGCAAGGTATTTTAGCAGCGTTGCTTCTTGCAGTGGCAGCACGTTAAAGGTTATCGCCACGCCATACCGAAAAATTGCCATGTAACCATTCTCACCCGCAGGAATAACCAACGGTAACAATGCCAAACGATTAGTCTGCTCCAAAGAACGAGTTTCTATGCGCTCTCCAAGATAGAGCGCTCGTGCTTGAATTGCTTTGCTGTCGCCGAAAAGGTTGAGGGGTGATTGCATATACGATTGAGAAAAAATTCTTGTGCATTTTCTGCAATCTACAACGCTGCTACGAATTCTACAACCTTCTGTGATTTCGATGTATTGCGCAGGTTGAAATTAGACCGGACACATTCACCATAATACCTTGAGTTGATGCTTCATGAAAGCGATTACCTCATCATAAAGTGTTATTGTTGTAGCTCCAAGTGTAGAGCCTCGGAGCGACCAATAAACAAGCCAATTCCGCCACCTTTAACATTCCATGCAGGATTGAGTCCGCTTGGACCTAAAATTCCTGCATCGGCAGTGCTGCCACGCGATTGTGTTTGAAGAAAACGTTGATACGCCGCATCGAAAGAGGCTATTTGTAATAGTACACGCGGCTTTGCATTTTGTAATAGTTCCCGTTCTTTGGAGAACTCCGTGTAACGACTTGGCAACCAAAACCAGAAAGACAATTTCATCTGCGTCGAGGTATTTGTTAATAAGGTATTCTCCGCAATCGGTGCGGTAATTATTGCTTGTTGTGATGAAACGGGGACAAGTATCGTGTTCCTATTTTGATCTACAACCCCGGTATTTACTTGTGTTGGTTCTATCGTACCAATGAAAACACCGTTTTGTGCGACAAAATTTGCTGATACTTGACCTTTAAGAGCATATTTCCGAACCGGACCAATGTCTCCGCCAAAAAAATAAATTGTTGAATCAAGTTGCATTGTTACGACCGGACTCATGCCAACAAGGCTCGGTTTTGCGGGTATAAACGTTGTCGCTGTTGCTGTTTTGCCTTGATAGCGCACGCTAAGTGTGTAGGTTTTACCTGCTTGCGGGACTAATTGCGGCGCTTGATAATACGTGGGCTGTTCGGCAAGGTTTACGCCATCGGGGACACGCCCGCCAAAGATGAGATTGTCGGGCTGCAACGACAGTGGAAACGTCTGCCCGTCGCTGGTGATGCTGACTTCAGCGTCCGTGATTCTGGCTTTGCGCATATTGGAAGTGTCGGTTATGCCAAGAGTTTTTATCACCATGATATTTTTCACCGCAACGCCTTCTTCGAGAAAACCATTGATAACAAGCCGCTCATCATGCGGAACGTCTAAGCCGACAACTTCCGATGGTCCGCAACTTGTAACGAGCGAAAGAACTGTGCAGACAAGACCAAAGAGGATGAATGCACGAATTTGAGCAAATGTTGAGATGAGAAACATAGATTGTAAGCCGTGTTTGTATTGAAAAAAGAACGTGGTTAGAATTTGAACCCGAGCGCAATCGTCGGAATTATCGGAAATAATGCTGCTTGCTGGACGATAGCCGTTGGTTTGGTTGCGCTATTGGCATCGAATGACACCGAAAAGAAAAACGGATTTGCGCGGTTGTAGGCGTTGATAACGTTGATGGATGCGTTGAAGGGCAAGCCAAACCACGAGAAATAATGCGTAAAATTGAGGTCTAATCGGTGATAATCCGGCAAGCGAAAGCCATTGCGCTCGGTGTAGTTTGTCCGAAAGGCATTGGCGGGAACGCCTCTGTCTTGCGTAACGACAAGTGCGCCCGTAGCGGGATTGCTTGGGAAAAAGAACTGCGACGTTGGTAGTGAAAATGCTTGTCCCGTGCCGAAGACCCACGACGCGCCCAGTTCCCATGCGTCGCTGAATTTGTAATTGAGAACAATCGAAATATCGTGCCTTCTGTCATAGCGCGGAAAAAAGGGCTTTCCGCCGTTCAGTTCAGCAAAAGTGCGTGTTGTCCACGAAAGCGTGTAACCAAGCCATCCCGTGAACGCTCCCATACGCTTATTCAGGAAAAATTCTACGCCGTAAGATTCACCTTTGCCGGCAGTAAGCGAGGAAACATCATTGATAACAAGCGAGGGAACAACATCTTCCCGAAATTCGTAGAGATTGTTCATGGTTTTGTAATAGCCTTCTATGCTGAACACATACTCATCACCGAAAAGTTTTGTTTCTGCACCCAAGACGTACTGCATAGCATTTGCGGGCTTGATGACCTCTCCGGCAGGAAACCACGTGTCGCTGGGAAAGGTGATATCATTGCGCACCAAAAGATGCAAAAATTGATTCGTCATTGCAGCCGCACCCTTGAGTGTGAGCGCGTCGGAAACCTCATACGTCAAGGAAAGACGCGGCTCCGGCAGCACATAATTTCCACGTTGAAAATATGCCAAGCGAAATCCGATATTTGCTGATAATTGCGGGGTGATTTGCCACTCATCTTGCGCATAAATACTGGCTTCCAGAGCATCGGCATTGTCGTCGGGAGAAATGTTTCGGATAAATTCATCCACCGTGCGCTCGTCGGTAACATTTGCCACCGTGAAGCGATGCATGGTCGCATCAATCCCGGCTTTTATCGAATGTTCAGGGCTTGGAAAGTATTGCAAATCGCCGCGAAGCGTGTAATCCTGAATGTTGGAAACCGACTTGGATAAGCCTTGTCCCGTGCGCGAGACTTCGTTGTAGTTATAGCGGTAGTTGCTGTAAATGGCGGAGAAATTGGTGAAGAGATTTGGCGAGATAATGTGCATCCACCGAAGGTTTCCGGTCGCATTGCCCCAAATGAGGCTAAAATCAATCTGACCTGCCTTTTGTGATAAAAAATCATTCCCAAAATAGCCTGCTAGGTAGAGGTGATCGTTGTCGGAGATTTTGTAGTTCAACTTCGCGTTAAAATCGTAAAAATTATAGTTCGGTGCAGTGAGTTTTGCGGTTTCGGAAAGGAAAAGATTGAGCAGCAAATCCAGATACGTTCTGCGTCCTGAAACCATAAAACTCATGTTTTCCGTTATTGGACCTTCCAACGTCAGACGCGAAGCCACGAGACTGAGATTGGCAGTACCGCCAATTTTTTCTTTGCTACCTTCTTTCATCGTCAAATCAATCACGCTCGAAAGCCGCCCGCCGTATTCAGCCGGGAACGCACCTTTTATCACACGCACATCCCGAATAGCATCGTTATTGAACACCGTGAAAAGCCCCGCCAAGTGCGCAGGATTATAGACCGTCACGCCATCCAAAAGAATGAGATTTTGGTCGGGAGAGCCGCCCCGCACGTAGATGCCGTTGCTGAGTTCAGTTCCGGGTTTGATGCCCGGCATAAGCTGGAGTGTGCGGAAAATATCTGCCTCGCCCCCAAGTGTCGGCATTTTGCTCACGAGTTCTGATTGAAGCTGCACAGCACTAATGGCGCGGTTTGTGGGTGCCGTGCTGCGCTCGGCTAGCACGGAAACGGTTTGGGTTTTGACATCTTGAGAGCGGAGGGGGATATTTACTCGTACCGATTTATCGGTGTTCTCCACGCGAACACTTTGCAAGAAGGTTGCGTAGCCAAGCCCGCGAACGGTGATGTAGTACGTGCCGTAGGGAATATTGGGCAGCGAATAAAAACCAAACTTATTTGTCCTTGTACCCCGCACCAGTGCTGCTTTGGAGAAGTTTGTGCTGTCGCTCGACACAATAACGGTAACACCGATAACTGCCTCGCCGGACTTTGCCTCACTGACGATGCCGGAAATTGTACCATTTTGCGCCAATGGTACTGTTTGAGATTGCACCTGAATCGCTGATGGAGCTTCGGGACTTGTCGGAGCAAGTGTTGATGCGCTATTGGCAATCGCATCACTTTCCGCGCCCTCTGCTTTTTTTGAGCGAGACTGAATAACGTAGGTGTTTTCATCAAGTTTTTTGCAGCGCAAGTCGGAAGGTTCTAAAGCTGTGTTCAGACGAGATTCTGCCTCGCTTTTGGAAGATACTGCAAGCATACTATCAGCGACTTCGGGCGTGAAGTCTATGTTTTTCACGAGTTCAACGTTGTAGTTGAACATAGCGTGATGCTTTTCCGACAAGGCTGCCAGGAGCTTGCGCAGAGAAACTCGTCGGACATTCGCCGGAGCAGCTATTCCGCTGTTTTCTTGCCCGGATTGAGAAGTTTGCTGAGGAGTTTGTTGAGGAATTTGTTGAGGAGTTTGTTGCGCAAGTTCAAGATATTGCGCAAAAGCTGTTCTTTGGTCAAAAATTTCCGTTGCCATGCCAAAGGCAGCGACAAAAACGGCAATAAGAATCCTGTTCATAATGGTAGATTACGAAGTAAGGGTAAAAATTTAGCGAATTGTAAATGTTGAATATACCGGAGGTGAAGAAGAGAAGAGCGAACTCAAAAAAAATCAAACAGCAGACATATCACCATTTTCATTCAACAGCGAGACGAAAACACAAGCCAAAATACAGTAAAAGCGAAGGTTTATCGGGCATACAGCGTGAGCGTGTCATGGTGCATTTCAACGCGGGCATTGAAGGTTTCTCGTAACACGTCCTGCAAAAGCGGCAAATTATCCGAAGGGATTCCACCGGAGAAGCGCATATTGACGAGGCTGGAGTCGGCAAAGCGAATCGTGATGCCATGCGAGTTTTGCAAAATAGAAGCTACTTCACTCATCGGCAGTGCGTCAAAGAAGATTTTGCCGTCTTTCCATGAGGTATATGCTTCTGTTTGCACCGTTCGCGTGGACGATTTTCCCGCTTCGCCAATCTCAAACCGCTCTCCCGGACGCAAGATAGCAAGCTCGGTCGCACCATCAGGCGAGAGAATCCGTACTTTGCCTTCCTGCAACACAACGGCGGTTTGATTGTTGCGCGTATTGACGTTGAACTCTGTCCCCAGCACTTCGATAAGTGCAAAGTCCGTTTTCACGCGAAACTTTACCGCTTGCCCATCACGCGCAGTTTTCTTGACATGGAAAAAGGCTTCACCACGTACACGAACTTCACGCACGGAGGAATCCCGCATCATTGCTGTACTGTACGATAGCTCCGAGCGTTCACCGACAATGACTACCGAACCATCTGGCAGCGAAATGGTGCTGCGTCCGCCGCCATCGCTGGTTGCAACAAGCACGTCTGCGGGTGCAAAAACATCACTCTGCCGAAAAATACCAATACCCACTGCCACTACAAGCAGTGCCGCTACCGCCCACATATACGCTCTGCGGTATCGGACGTGTTTGCCGGGCGTTGCAAACAAATCGAATACACGCGCCTTGTGTGGTGCTTGTACCATCTGTGGTGCTTGTATCGGCTCTGAGGAAATATGCGACGTGCTGAAAGACAGAGTGCTGCCAGAGAGAGCATTTATCCGCGATTCGATTCGCTGCCAGACCAGTTCTTGTGCGCCTTCGGGAACGTCGGGCTGCACGGGACGCAGGGCAAGCACCAAACGCTCTGCTTCCTGCATCAAGATTCGTCGGCGTTCTTGGTCATTCGGCACGGCGTGCTGCCATGCTGACCAAAAATCCGACCGCTCCTTGCTCGGATGTAGCACGAATGCGCGAAATTGCTCATCAAGAGCGAGTTCTGCGGCTGTGGTATAGTGTGCTTGTGCGTTCATTGTTGATGATGGTATTGTGCGAGTCGTCTAATGATAAAGAGACACGCCGTTGTGAAATCTTTACATTTTTTTCCATTTTTTTTGAAAAATATTTTCGCGCCTGAAATTTTCTTCCGGCGACCCGCTTCGTAGCTGGCTTTCGGCAAACAATCACGAAAACAAGGAAGGAAGGAAATACAGAAGAACCAGATGTGGTACGTCTTGCAGATATTCCTGCAAGGTATGAACGGCGCGGTGCAGCGTGATATAGACCGTTTCCACCTTTACCTCCATCGCCGTTGCAATTTCATTTGAGGAGAGTTCTTCAAAATAGTGGAGATACAATACTTCGCGCTGACGCTTGGGAAGCTGATTGATACTGGCGAGGAGAGCATTTCGTTGTTCGGCGGCAGATTCTTTTTGGGTGAATATTTCTTCTGCGGAGGGAGCGAGTTCAAAAAGGAATCCGGCTGCTCTGCGTGGGTCATTGTGGAGGGCATCGCCGTCATCGCTCAAGAGGTCTTCATCAGCAACGTATTTGCGCTCTTGCTTGATATTGCGGGCGAGTGTTCGGCGAAACGACGTAAAAATGTACGCACGAAAGGAATGAATTTCACCGATGGATTGTTGGTGTTCGTAGAGATAAACAAAGAGATTCTGCACTGCGTCTTGGACGGCTTCTTTCTGCGGCGTGAGATGATAGCCATAGCGATATAAGTGCTGAAAATAGCGGTCATACAAGGCGCGGAAGGCATTTCCACTGCCATCTCGCACACATTCTGCCCATAAAACCTCATCCGATACCGATGATTCCTCCGAATGATGCCGTGCCATTCTTTATCCTTGCTGCGAAAATTATCAATTGATTCCTTATACATTTCCGAGTTTGATGATAAAAGACGAGGCAGGGAAAAAGGTTACACTACCCCCATTGTAAGCAAAATTTCCTCCCGCTCTGCCGACAGTTTCGCCCATTCTTCCATTGTGGTATCAAGCGCTTTGCGCTGCGATTCTACCTCAGCGATAACGTCTTTGAAATTGGGTTTTGTGTAAAATTCTGCTTCTGCCATTTGCTGTTCGATAGCGCCAATACTTGTTTCCAGCGCACTTATCTGTTTCTCACAATCTTCAATCAACCGCGCTAAACGGCGCTCTTCTTTTTGAAGGCGTTTGCGTTCTTCGCGGTCGAGGGGAGATGTTGTGGCAGAGGCGATAGGTTCCAAGTTCTGGTTTATAGGTTCGGGCTTTGAGGTCGTTTGTACGGGCGTTTGTTGAGGTGCTTGCAACGGTGTTTGTTGAGGTGCTTGTAATGGCGCTTGCGGAGGCTCATGTGAAGCGGGTTGCGGGGTGTTCGGCTCTTTGGTGGATTTTTCTAATTGGCGGAGAGTTTCGATGTTTTTGATGCGCAAAAATTCATAAATGTCGCCGGCAAATTCTTTGATTGCGCCGCCGCGAAATTCCACGACTTTTCCTGTCAAACCTTGCAGAAAATCGCGGTCGTGCGAGACCACAATCAGTGCGCCGTCGTAATCCATGAGCGCTTGCTTCAGTACGTCTTTGGAGCGCATATCGAGGTGATTGGTCGGTTCGTCCAGAATGAGTGCGTTAATCGGCTCAAGCAAAAGTTTTGCCATAGCGAGGCGAGATTTTTCGCCGCCTGAAAGCACTTTCACTTTTTTATAGACAGAATCGCCGCTAAACAAAAATGCGCCCAGCAAATCACGAATCTTGGTGCGCATCTCGCCAGTGGCGGCGCGGTCTATGATGTCCAGTACCGTTGCATTCGGGTCAAGCATTTCCGCTTGGTGCTGCGCGTAATAGCCAATAGCAACGTTGTGTCCAATCGTAATCACACCGCCGCTCACCTCTTCCTGCCCGACGAGCATTTTCGCAAACGTGGTTTTACCTTCACCATTTTTTCCGACAAACGCTATTTTTTCACCACGCTCAATGGCAAAATCAATGCCGCGTAAAATGGTCTTTTCGCCGAAACTCTTGACTACGCCTTGTGCTTCAAACACGGTTCGCCCGGAGCGCGGCGCGTCGGGAAAACGGAAATGCACCGAAGCGGTATCTTCTTCCTCAATTTCGATGCGGTCAATTTTGTCCAACTGCTTGATGCGCGATTGCACCTGCACGGCTTTCGTGGCTTTGTAGCGGAAGCGCTCAATGAATTTTTCGGTATCGGCGATTTGCTTTTGCTGATTGGTAAATGCCGCAAGCTGCTGTTCACGCCGTTCTTGGCGCATCTGCACGTATTTGGAATACGAAGCCGGGTAATCATGCACCTTACCAAGCGTGATTTCAAGCGTTCTCGTGGTAATGCTGTCCAAAAACGAGCGGTCGTGCGAAATCATCACAATAGCACCGTCGTAGTTTTTGAGAAACTCTTCCAGCCACATGAGCGATTCAATGTCGAGGTGATTGGTCGGTTCGTCCAGCAAGATATAATCAGGCTTGCGGAGGAGAATTTTTGCCAACTCAATACGCATTTGCCAGCCGCCACTGAGTTCTTCGGTCATTTTCGTCATATCGCGCTGCTCAAACCCAAGCCCCGTTAAAATGCGCTCTATCTGACCCCGCATACTGCCTGAGTCCATACGGGTAAGGTGGTCATTTACGTCGGAAAGTTCGTGGAGAAGGTCGTTGTATTCATCCGATTCGTAGTCTGTTCGGCGCTCCAATTCGTCGGAAATGGCGTGAATACGCTCTTCCAAAGCAAGAGTTTCGGCAAATGCGGTAGCAGTTTCGTCATAAACGGTGCGTCCTCCGGCACTGATGATGTCTTGAGGTAGATAGCCGATGGTCAGACCGTTAGATTTGTGGACGCTACCGCGCTCTTCTTCGAGCAAACCCGAAAGAATCTTGAGCAACGTGGATTTTCCCGCGCCGTTTTTGCCGACTAAGCCGACACGGTCGCGCGGGGCAATCATAAAGGAAACATCATCGAAAAGGTAGTTACCGCCGAAGTGGATGGAAAGGGAAGAGACTGTGAGCATTGATTTGATGCGGTCTTGTGAAGTGTGTTTGCTGTGAAACGTTGGTTTTGTGCAGGGCAAATATAGGGGAAGTTTTTTTCATAACCAATCATGCTCTTAAGCATAAACGCGATACCGCTTCAAATCTTGCGAAAGAGGCGATATTTTCGTAATTTATTGCGGGTAATTTTTATCATTTCTCAAGCATTTTTCTTTGGTATAATTCCATGCAAAGCGCATCAGTACAAGATTCTTCGCTCTCTAATCTTCAACTTGAATTGCTCAAGTTGTATTCATTTAACCTCAAGACAGAAGAATTGCTTGAAGTAAAGCGCATTTTGGGACAACATTTTGCTGACCGCCTGACTGCTGCGGCAAGTTCGGCATATCGTGAACAAGGTTGGTCTCAGGAAACACTGGATTCTTGGCTGAACGATACACAGCAGTAATCTATCGTATGAACCTGCAAACCCCGCCACTTCTCGTTCTTGATACCAACGTGCTTTTGGTCTCTTTACCGGAACAATCCTCTTACCATTGGCTATTTCTCGCTATTCGTAACGGACTCGTGCGTATTGCTGTCAGTACAGAAATGTTATTGGAATATGAAGAAGTTATTGCAAAACGAATCGGGCTTGACCGTACTGAGCAAGCGCTCCATACTTTGCTACTTTTGCCGAATATTCAACTTATTACGCCATTTTTTCGGTGGAAAATTATCGCTCAAGATCCCGATGACGATAAATTTATAGACTGCTACGTTGCTTGTGGTGCTGATTGTCTAGTATCGAATGACCGAGATTTTGAAGTGCTTGCTTATTGTAATTTTCCCAAGGTTGTCGTTTGTCGCCTTGAGGAAATGCAGCAATGGCTTGAAGGCTTGGGCGTGATATAAATGGGAAAAAACCGCACCATTTCTCCATCGAAATAGTGCGGTTTTTCTCAGTGTGTCATACAATTACCGCACCACACTCACCGCTTTCTGCCGAACCTCATTTTGCCCCTGCAACCGTACAAAATACGTTCCCGTCGGCAGTCCGCTTATATCCACGCGCTCGGAGTATTCTCCGGCATCATGGTTTCCTGCTTTGATGGTGCGACGAGTAGGCAATATCAACGTGTGTTGATGCGGGGTTGGGGAAGGTGTTTTGGAGTGCGAGGGTAGCAGTTGAGGCTTGGGTGAACAGGCGCTTTCCGCCTGCAGTACAGGTACGAACAGTCATGCTTGCAGGCAGTGATGGCTGTTGAACAATATAGCTGAACGGGTCTTTTGTGAGCCATTGGAAATCAAGCAGAATCAAGGGAGCTTGGTCTGTATCGCCTATCATAGCTTGGCTTCTCATTCTCATCAGAATATCAGTATTTCCGCTCCAAGCGGAAGCATTTTTTCCATCACCGCTCAGTTCAAATATCCTCCACACTGACGAGCGCTCCGTTGCAAGTTCACGGGCAGACCATTGATTATTAAACCACTGTTGCGGGGGCGATGCTATCAGGTTTTTATTCACCGCAATCAGCGAGCGCATCGAGTCGCTTGCCACAGTGAGCAGTGCAGGTGCGAGCGACGATATATTCGGTTGATTGAGGAATAGTTCAATAACTGCCGAATCCCCGCTTGGAATAGAATCTCTCTGTGGTCGAAGCCCGGGACGAATGACTCTGCGCGATACGGCAGGGTTTTCACCCACAGCGCGGAGTTCTTGCCGGAGTGTATCAAGGTTTGTTTGGTATTGAACGATAATTCTGAGCGTCGCGGAGCTTGAATATGAGCTATTGACCGCGTTTGAGCCACTGACGGACAACAACGGTGTATAGCGAATCGGAATACAAACGAATGTCTCTCCAATCAAGGCTGTAAGCGGACTGGGGAGTGGTATGCTGTTGGTGAGAGCAAATTCATTGCCGCTTTGCTCAAGAGCGACGCTTTGAATTTGTGTTCTGTCTCCAATCAATGTGCGTAGTACGACCGTTCTCACGCCGAATGAGCCTATTTGTGTTACCCAATCGCGCCCGTTGGTTAAAGGCGCTGAATAAACCTTGATTGATAAACCATAGCCGGAAACGGCGTTGGCGACGGTCATTCTCTCTGGTGTTTGTTGGTTGCGGGAGTAGTTAATCTCCATGGGAGCAGTTTGTAAGCCTTGTCTGAGAGGGAAATATGTAACGAGGATGGTCAGCGTGTCATTACTATTTATGCTCAAAGGAAATCTTCTGACAGAATAAAACTGCTGCGTCGAACTTCGGACAAAGCCTATCACCGAGGCGGTATCAACTAAAAAGTCACTATTGGGAAATCGAACAGCACTGATGCTAACGCTTGCAGTGCTTGTATTGATGAGGGTAATAGTCAAATTTTTTTTGTCAAAGCAGGGGACTTTTCCAAACCAGCCATTGTTGTCGGCGCGGATTAAGAAAGGAGAAATCTGAGCCGTTGCCTGCAAGGAGAGCAAGATATAGAACAGGCTGCAGAGTAATGGAAGTCTTTTGTAAGAGCGGGTTGGTAGAAGGTTATTCATGGTTGTTTTTCCGTATTGGAATGAAGAATACAGCAATTATGCCTCTGCAAGGGTGATATAATCAAACTGCCAATTATGAGGTTTTTACCGCACCACACTCACCGCTTTCTGCCGAACCTCATTTTGTCCCTGCAACCGTACAAAATACGTTCCCGTCGGCAGTCCGCTTATATCCACGCGCTCGGAGTATTCTCCGGCATCATGGTTTCCTGCTTTGATGGTGCGAAGAGCGGTTTTAGGGGCTTGGGTGAACAGGCGCTTTCCGCCAACATCACACGTGCGAACGCGCAGCATTCCACTTTTACTTGTAACAGCAAAGACTGTCCTTGTTACCGGATCTCCCCATTGAAAATTGTCAATAGTTGCAACGGTCATATCTGAATCTCCCGCCATGACTTTCATAGCGCCGCGAAATAAGACTGTACTTCGCCCTAACCATCTACTTTCTCCAATTTGAAATGTTCTTCTACCTTTGATGAATTGAGTACCTAAAGGGCGAATACCTGATGTTAATGATTGCGCAAGATTCCCGTTCATGGAAAATTGTAGCGAAAAATAAGGCTCTGCTATACGAAATAATGAATCAAGCGAGGCAGGATAAAGATCCGACAGATAGATTTCTACTGCAACCGTGTCGCCTGGATTGGCAATGTCGGGATCAAATCTAATACCAGGCTCTATTTCCACTTCAAATCGCGGTGGTCTATTGACAAACACAACCGTAAATTCTGCTGTTGATGTGTCTGTGCTGTAAACACGTATTTGAGCGGTTATATTCAGTGGTTGCGGCAAGGGTTCAAGCGATGTTCTTTCAATCAGCAAGGTGAAAAATTCGCTGGCTTGCCCATCTAATACAATGTTTGACGTTGTAAACCCGCTGTTTGATGGATGCAGCCGGATTGTCCCCGTTGATTCAAAGACAGAGATTTGATTCACGGTAATGCGCTCAAAAGATGTGTTTGTTAGCTTCACAGATAGAAACCGCCTGCTGCCAGTCTGGAACGTATCAAGGTTGAGCGGCGGAATGATTTTGAGTGCAACGCCGCGACCACTCAGCGCGTTCACTATTGTCCGATTCTGCTGCATCTGACCTTGCAGAAAATCTATACTCATGCTTGTTTGGTGATTTCCCAATGCAAGCGGAATAAAGCGGCATCGAACAGCGATAGTTTGCTGTGAAGCAAGTCTTACATTGGTTTGCCGATTCACAAGGGAAAAATGTGCAGTATTTGTGAGAACAATATTCTGAATCGTAATGGAATCGGAACTGAGATTGCGCAGAATTATTGTTTGTTCGGACGTATCACGAAGCGGGATATTTCCAAAGGCGACAGTGGAAACTTGCAGTGTTTGAGCTAAACTCAGCGTATTTGCACCAATGACCAAGAGAACAAAGAAAAGTAGAACGGTCTTTTTGCTATACATAGTGTCCTCCTCAATTTTTCGGTGAAATAAAACGATACCGTACCGCCAAACCCGCTTGTAAAGCCAAACTGCTCACAAGTTCTTGGGAAGCGGTCAGCGATGTTAAAGGATAATAGAACCTTGCAAACGGCGCAAGAATCCAGTGAGCAGGGGAAAGGCGTTCCAAATAAATTTCTGCCTCAAGTCCCGCAAACGCGGAAAGTTGTGGTGAATTTATATTCGGAACACGGCTTGAAAACTGATTGCGCACGGTGGAGGACTTTCCATCTGCGCCGAGAAACCGCACGGGAGCGTCGTTCGCAAGTTGTTCGGCATATTCAACTCTGCTCCCCATGTCCAACGCAGCATTTACGCCAAGTTGAAGAAAAACTGACGGGCTGTAGGTGGTCGTTATCGGAATCGGCAAAAGACGAATCTTCAGCGACGGCTCCAGACCAAGATTGAGAAGGTTTATATTCATGTTGTGCGTGATGACAACGTTCTGCCCAACCCCTGCAACACCGACAAACACTTGTTCATTTTGACGAAACGCCGCCGATGACATAAACAAATGCGCCCGCATATCGAACAGAAGCCAGTTTGTGAGTGTGTAGTCGAAACTCAAGCCTGCAAGCCAATTTTGCGTGTTTACTGTGCCGAAATTTTGCGGGCAGCAGGTGGGCAATCCCGAAAATTGGTTTGTGTTCATCGTTAAACTGCGAAAATCCGCGCCGCCATACACACCAATTCCCAAAAGCGAGTATTCAGGCGGTGTTGAAGTGGTTGTTTGTGCCGAAGAAAAATTCGGGGCAATTGCCGCAACAAGCAGCAAAACGAATGTGCAAAGAGAAATTTTCATGCTTACATCTCCAAAAAATGATAAGTCTTCAGTGAAAAGACACGTTTCGAGGGCTGAAAATACAACGTTGCAAAGAGGGAGGCAAGGACTTTGGGGTGAAATGACATTTGGGAGGGGCGAGTTGTTTTAGAGGGGAAAATTTGGTTCATAACCAACGTAAAGACGAAAGCTCTAAGCGGCTCGTGCCGACACGAAAGCGTGAAAAATATCCAAAACTTTAGTAGATTGCAAGCTATGAGCAGCCCGATCTATATCCGCAATAATGATTTCGATACACCTTGGAAAGAAGCAATAGAGATGTTTTTCGAGGAGTTTATGACGATGTTTTTCCCCGAAGCTGCCCGGCAGATTGATTGGGATGAGGGCTACGAATTTTTGGATAATGAATTACAGCAGATTGTTCGTGATGCGGAGTTAGGAAAGCGCATAGCCGATAAACTTGTGCGAGTGCGGCTTCTGGGCAATGGGGCGGAGCAGATTATCATTGTCCATATCGAAATTCAAGGACAGCATGACCCGGATTTTGCCAAGAGGATGTACATTTATCATTACCGTCTTTTCGATAAATACGACCGCCGAATAGCAAGTATGGCACTGCTTACTGATGACAATGAAGCGTGGAGACCGTATGAATACAGCTATGAAGCACTTGGTTGCGAACTCTGCTTGCATTTTCCTCTTCAGAAAATGAGCGATTTTGCGAAGACAGAATCAGAATGGAAATCGCTGGAAACCAGCACCAATCCTTTTGCCGTTGTCATCATGGCTCATTTGAAATCGCAGCAGACTCGCGGTAATGCCGACGAACGCTTGAATTGGAAGATTCGCATTGCCAAAGGGCTGTATCAAAGTTCAATGCCGAAAACAACGGTGCTAGAATTGATGCGCTTTTTGGACTGGTTAATGACCTTGCCCGATGATATACAACAACAATTTACAACTGTTTCTCACGATTTGGAGACGAGTACCATGCCCTATTATGCTGATTTTGAATTGAGAGCCATGAATAGAGGCTTGCAACAAGGGTTAGAACAAGGCTTACAACAAGGCTTGCACAGAGCCTTACTCAACATTATTCGCAAAAAGTTTCCGGAAATACTTGCTTTTTTTGCACCGAGAATTGAGGCGATAACGAATGTGGAAATCTTGCAGGAAGCTGTCGCACTCTTGGTTCTAGCGGAAACCCCTGACGATGTTCGCCGAATTATTCAGTCCGCAGAGGAAGGGAAAATCCTCAACACGTAATGGCATAGCGCAATAGCATGGTTTTATGCGCTCTCCAGCCATGAGCGAAAATCCTTCACGCGCTCACGGCTCACCAGCACTTCTTCCGAAAATGCCGGAATGAGTTTGAGTGTCAAACGACCGTTGAAATACGGCTCTATGCCTGCGATACTCTCTGCGCGGAGAAGAAATTTGCGGGAAATGCGGAAAAATTCTTCGGGATTAAGGAGAGTTTCAAGTTCGTCAAGCGTGTTGTCTGCGATGTATTTCCGTCCGTTTTCAAGCATTATCGTAACAATTTTTCCCTCCGCATGGATATAGGAAATATCGGCAGTTCGGACGATAACGATGGTTTCTCCTACATTCAGCAAAAACCGTGTTTTGAAGCGCTTTTGCTGCTCTTTTATCGCCGTGCCAACCTCGCGCAAGGTCTCCTGAAAGTGCTGAATACCCTGTAAAGCCTCATTATTGCTTGTTTCATACCCGGAAGCAAACATCACTTTTTGTGCGGCTAATTTCTTCAATGCTGCCTCAAACTCCGCATACCCAAAGGGTTTCAGCAAATAGGCGATGCTGTGAACGTTGAAGGCGTGCAGGGCGTATTCGTTGTACGCGGTGGTGAAAATAATCGGCACATTCACTTCAACATGGCGGAAAATCTCGAAACTAAGTCCATCCGACAAGTGAATATCCATCAGAACAAGGTCTGGTTTATTCTCTGGTGATGTGTTTGTGCGAAACCATTGCACAGTATCTTCGACCGAATCAATAACACTCAGAACGCGCACAGGTTCTTGCTTCTCCGCTTCATACCGCGTTAAAAACATTCTGAGGCGGTGAGCGGCTTCTTGTTCGTCTTCGATGATGAGGATGGTCATGGGCATATAAAAAATGTCCTTCACAATGAATGTCCACGAATTGCACGAATCTTCACGAAGCACGAAATTATCGTAGAGCAGTTTTGAGATTATTCAAATTCGTGTTAATTCGTGTGATTCGTGGAGGATTTTTTTGTGATTATTCGAGCAGAGGAATTGTTACAATAAATTCTGAAGAACTGACCGAAACGCTTGGTTTCTTGCCGTCTGTACGGTTTTGTAAAAACTCATACCGCGATGCTACATTTGCCAAACCGACCGATGACGACGCATCTTTTTCGGAACGTTCTTGCAAGGTGTTTTTTACGATAACACAGCCTTGAGAATCGCTTGAAATCTCAATCGTAAGCGGTTTTGTCGGAGAAACGATATTGTGTTTGACGGCGTTTTCAATCAACATTTGCAGCGTCATAGGTGGGAGCATATACACCTCCAACGCCTCATCAATACTGATGTTCACGTGCAGTGCTTCTTGGAAGCGCGTTTTGAGTAAAAAAATGTACGATTCCACAAAGGCAAGTTCCGTGCAAAGCGGCACGAGGTCTTGTTCGGCGTGTTCCAGCAAATAACGATAGACCTTTGCAAGTTGTTGAATAAATTCATCGGCAGCATCGGCATCGCGGTGAACAAGCGACGACAAGGTGTTCAGAGCATTAAACAGAAAATGCGGATTAACTTGATTGCGGAGTGCTTGCAGTCTGGCTGTGGTAACGTCGTGCTTGTACCGTTCCAACTCCAATTCCGATTGGTTCAAAAGCCGCACGTAATCTCGCCCGCGAGTGGCAAGCAAATACGCGCTGATAAAGACTATGGTTACAAGGCTATTAACAAAAAAATCAAAAAAGGACAAGCCGTCGTCTGTCAAAGCCGTAAAGGGCAGTCCAAACGCGCTCCCAACGAGAAATGCCGACAAAAATACCCATTGTATTTCTCGGAGTAAATAAGCACTTTGAGAAATATGCGGTTGCTCTGAACCGCCCTTAAATACTCGCTTAAAGAGCCAGACACGGAAGTAAATAATCGCTTCGTGAGTTATGGCGACATTAAAAATCGTCCAAGCACATTCTAACCCGAAAAGCCACAGAGGGCGCGTCCAATCTATGAATCCATGATTATTACTATCGGCAATAATGCGAATGACGATGTAGATGACCACGCCCATAATCGGCGGCAAGGCAAGGCGCAAAGCCATTTGGGGCGGTTTGGGATATAAGATGTGAGCAGACGTTGTCATTGGTGCTTGGATTGTTCCTGTAAAAACGGCAATCGTGTGGGGGCATCGTGTTGGTGTCGTGCTTCTGTGCGCTTTTCCGGCAGTTTTAAGCCAAAAAGCGGACGCAAAACGGTTGTTCTCCGAATAATTTCCACACACAACCACGTCCCAAAATACGTTCCGAAAGTGATTGCGCCAAATTTTGCGGCTATGCCCCAAGGTTGAAGCAAAATGTAGTATCCAATCACCATCATCAGGCTTTGATGCACGATGTAGAATGGATAGACAAGTTCGTTGGCATAGTGTAAAAAGCGGTTCGAGAAATTGAGATGCGTCACTGCAAAGCCCACCAATACTACGAGCCAAAGCAGTCCGTTAAAACTTCGCACCGAGCGCATTGGCACATAGACATACCAAGCGGGATTTGTGTCGGGAAACCAAACGTCGTACCACGTGAAATAGAACATATAAGCAGAAATGGTGATTATTCCCAACACAAGTGATTGCTTGCAAAGGCTGACAAAGGCTTGCATCCACGCTTCCGAGCGTGAGCCAATAACGTATCCCCAGAGAAACACAAAAAAAGTTTGTGTGAGATTGTTCCAATCGTTGATTAAATCATGCGTCGTGGGGAAATACGGTGCAAGTGTGTGTGTAAAAAACAGGAAGGGCAGTATCACCAAATACAAGCGACGACCTTGTGTGCAGTAATTCGTGAAGCGGTCGAGAAGGCTTGTTCCGTGCGGTGTTTGGAAGTATTTGTGTAAAGGAAGGATAAGGAGCGAATACACAAAAATATAGACCACAAACCACAAATGATGCCACGAAAACGAGCCTTTCGGATACGGTCGAAATTCAAAGACCGTGCGCCAAAAATCAAGGTAGGATGCGTATTCGCGGGTATGATTGAACAAATGTTCGTAATAAATTTGCGGCGGCACAACAACCAACATTCCAAAAAGAATCGGAATGAAAAGGCGTTTGAAACGCTCTTTGGCAAATTCCCCTCTCGAACGGCGCAGAAGAACACGCCCCGCAGCTATTCCCGCGATTAAAAACAGCAACGATAAACGCCATTGATTAACAAAGAGCATTGGGAACTCCAGGCTGTGCGTCGTTTCTGGGTTTTTGAAGTGAAACGACCACGTGACAAAAAACATCCCCACGTGATAGGGAACGAGCAATAAAAACGCCCCAACGCGCAGCCAGTCGAGCGCGAAGAGGCGTTGTGAAATCTGTGTTGATTGAGGCTGCATGGGTAGTGTCTCCGAGAAAAGTACGCGAAAAGTATTTTCTTGCAAGATACGTTCTTTCAATCTCGGAGAAGTGCGAAGGAGCGCGAGTTGTTGGGAATGGAGCGTGAATTGTTAAAATGTGTGCGTGAATTGTGTAGATTCATCCAATGGCGCTTTCATCGGGAAGCAAGATTCCATCGGTGCGCTGTGCCTTTTCCTTGAGTTCGACGGAATGAAAGCGATAGGGAATAGCCGTCAGTTCTTTCAAATCCGCCAAGCGCAGAAGCAGAGCGGGCTGTGATTCGAGAAGTTTGTAAAAAAGGATGTCGGTTTTCATAACTATAGTCAGGTGAGGCATTTGAGAGAACTTACTGCCCAATAATTTTTCCCTGTTTATTGACATACATTTCCTTCGTGCCTTGTTTGACACGGGCTAGAGCGCCGATAAACTCAAAGGCATCATCGAACTGTGCCTGCACAAACAGTTCACCTTTTTTGTTGATATACCCCCATTTTTCACCAATGCGAACCGGAGCGGCATCATTGCGGAAACTCCGCGCCCAATCATAGTTTGCGGGAATAACAACATCGTTTTTGGTGTTGATAAAACCCCATTTTTTATCGGCGAACTGCACACTGCACATATTTTCCGAAAATTCGCGGGCATTTTCAAATTGAAGCGGAATGATCATTGCGCCTTTTTTGTCAATGTAGCCCGATTTTCCGCCGGAGCGCACTTCTGCAAGCCCCTCCGAAAACATTGACGACCAGCCATATTGCGGGGCAATGACCATTTTTCCCTTTGGGTCAATGTAGCCATATTTCCCGTTCACGCTCACTGCCGCCAAGCCTTCGCGGAAGGCTTCTGCTTCGTCGAATTGAGGTTTTATCACAACTTTCCCTTTTTTATCCACGAAACCCCACTTTTCATTTGATGTTTGGACAGGAGCGAGTCCACTCATAAAGGCTTTCACTTTGAGGAATTGCGGTTTAACAGCGAAATTGCCTTTTTTATCCACAAAGCCCCATTTCTCATCACGTTCCACAGCCGCCAAACCTTCACTGAAAGACTGTGCATCATCATAATCAAAGGGAATAACTGCCTCACCGTTCGCATCCACAAAGCCCCATTTTCCGTCCTTTTCAACGGCTGCAAGGCTTTCTGCATATTCTTTTGCTTTGCCGAACATGGATGGAACAGCTGGAACTCCTTCAGCATCAATATATCCATAACGCAAGGTTTTATCAAGCATCACGTAAAAATTGCCCGTTTCTTCCGGTGTGCGAATGACGGGCTTTCCGTCGCCGCCCAAAAGCAATGTTTTCCCGTTCAATACGGCTTGAATGCGATTATTCTCAAGAAATTCCGCGTTGTCATAAACAGGCGGAACAAGCTCTTTCCCGTCTGCGGTGAGAAATCCTTGTTTTCCACCCACTTCAACTTTGATGACTTTGTTCTTGAGAAACGTGATTTTATCATAGTTCGGCGGGATAATCATTACGCCGTCTCGTGCAAAAAATGTCTGCTTGCCGTTTGCAGTTGCTTGAAAAAGATTATTCGACATGAGTTTCACTTCGTCATATTCCGGCTTGACAACACACTTGCCATCAACGGTGTAGAAGCCAGCCTTACGGTCTTTTTTTACGAAAAAATGCGTGGGTTTTTGTGCGCCGTCAAAAACCTTTATATCAATAGCATCGAATTCCACAGGCACAAGCGCCGCGCCGCTTGGACTGAAAAAGCCGATTTTGCCTGCTTTCGTAGCTTTCACAAGAGCGCCTTTTTGCAGTTCGATTTTGTCAAATGTGGGGGCAATCGTTTCTTTGCCTTCATAACTCGCAAAACCCCAGAGATTGCCCATTCGCACGGCAGCACCTTCTTCGGGAAATGCCAGTAAATCATCGTATTTGGGTTGAATAAGGATTTGGTCGCCGAGTTTGATACCAACTTTGTTGGTTTTTGCGTCGCGGAAGGGGTCTTGCGCGTAGAGCGCGGACAACGAACAGCATAATGCACTGAGGCATACAACAAAAAGGCAGAATAGCCGCACCATAACTAAACTCCTAAAGAAAATGAAACAAAGAGAATACGACAGGGTAATTGTTCAGGTCTTTCGAGAATAATTGTCCACGAATCCCCACGAATAACGATAAACACGACGTTTTGTTTGACAAAACAAGCAGTGCTGGGATCAATTCGTGTCAATTCGTGTGATTCGTGGACAACTTCTAGTGGAACCCGACCACATACCGGAAAAGTATCATTGCACTAAAATAGGAATTTCGCGGCTTTGCGCACCGACAAAAATTCCCATGCCGTCTCCGGTGATATTCCACGTCGGGTTTTGTGTTCCCGAACCGGAAAAGGGGAAGCCGCTCCCGTAGGAAAAGCCAAAAAAGCGCGTCTCGTTCCATTGGCTGTATGCGGCTTCCGTGGCGGTCAAAACGGCAAAAAAGCGCAGTTTTCTGAGGTTAGCAACTAAATCGCTCATTGGCTGGACGGTAAATGTAGGAGGACCCGACGAAGGAAATATCGTTGTTTCAGAAGGGCGTACATTGGCGAAAAGCGTAATACCTGCTCGGTCTTCCGTAATGCCGTCGGGTAAAACGCGCCAGTTGCTTTCGGTATAGACAAAATTAGGCGTGAACGATTGAAACCTATCGCCGATATTTCTGAAAAAACTTGCCGTGTCCGGCGAATAAAAACTCAACCGATACGCAAATCCGCTCTGCATGGTTGCGGTCATAGCAACGTTCAGCCGCGCCACTGCTTGATAGGTAGGCGTAAAGCGCCCTGCGACAAATTGACCGCCACTTTGAACAGAATCAAAAGTGATGCTTGTTCCCGAAACAGTCGGTGCGCCCAGATTTGCTGCCGTCGGCACGGTTGCTTTGCCGACGGCTGTTTTTCCTCTCCATGTAACCGTGATTTCGTAGGTTTTTCCGGTTGTTGCCGTCAGATTGGGAAAACTGTACTTTGGCGTGGCAATGTACCTTTCTTGTGGCGCTTGCGAAGAAAAATTGCCTTGGAATACGCTGTATCGCAACGAATCAAATCGAACTTCCGGTTTGTAGCTTTGTCCATCAACGCGCAACGTAACCTCGGCATCCGGCAAATACAGCGTAGATATTGAGGCAAGCGTGGTTAAAGGCGGATAGGTCTTGGTGATGGAGATATTATCAATGGACTTTCCGGCTACCAAAACGCCTTCGATAAGAATTTTTTCATCAAAGGGCAGTTCGATATTCGTAACCGATTGTGTGCAGCTTGAAAGCATATTCGCAAACAACACCACACTGACAATCAAGCACAGTGCATGGCGTGAATACGAAGTTTTGTGATGTTTAACGAGGAATTTCATAGTAGTAAAAATAAAGATAAGCGTAACTATTTTGCTTTTCGACGCAGATTATCATGATTAAACTGATTACGCTGATTTTGAGCGGCTTTCGGGATAGTTTTCGGGTTGTCGTTTAATTGATACAACCATGAAAATCTGTTGAATCATGAAAATCTGTGCCCAAAATTTGTGACATAAACAGGTACAGATGGAGTTTTGTGATTATTTCTGAGGCTTGGGAGCCGTGCAGCGTATCAAAAGTGATACATTGAAGGATACATCAAAACTTAAACCCAAGACCAACGCTGGGAATTATCGGGAAAATGGTGATTTGCTGCAATTCTCGCTCTCCCGTTCTAGGGTTTCTACCGAAGCCCCATGCAAAGGGATTCCAGCGATTGTACGCATTAAAGACGTTCAGCGACAGGGTAAACGGCAGATTAAACCACGTAAAATAGTGCGAGAAGTTCACATCCAAACGGTGATATGCCGGCAAACGTCCGCCGTTGCGCTCGGTGGTGAGCGTTCCGGCTTGAGGAAAGCCGAATCTCGAATCGCCAAAAATCGGCGGCAGCATCGCGCCGCCGCTAATCCTTGTGGAAGAGGCATTGCTGAAATATGTTCCGCTTGGCATGGTATATGCTTGCCCCGATTGAAACACCCACGCAGCGCCAAGTTCCCACGCATCGCTGAATTTGTAGTTGAGCGTAACGGCTATGTCGTGGCGCGAATCATAGCGCGGGAAGAACGTTCTGCCGCCGTTGAGTTCGGGGAAGGTGCGCGTCGTCCAGGAGAGCGTGTAGCCAATCCACCCCGTAAAATCGCCGATGCGTTTGTTGATGAACACTTCCATACCATAACTTTCGCCCGTACCAACGGTGAGGTCGGATTCGCGTGTGCTGAAGATATTGGTAAAATTTGAGTTGTCCTTAAACTCCAGCAAATTGCGCATGGATTTGTAATAGCCCTCCACACTCACCAACACGTCGTTGTCGAAAAGCGTTGTTTCTACGCCCAAGACGTACTGCGTCGAATTGCCCGGCTGAATTGTTTGTGTGGAAGGAAACCACGTATCGGTCGGCAGTGTGATGTCGTTGCGCACAACCAAGTGCAAAAATTGGTTTGCAATAGCAAATGCGCCTTTGAACGTAAAATTATTCCCAACAACGTTTTGTCCCAAATTATAGGCAAACGACAAACGCGGCTCCGGCAGAAAACGATTGCCCTGCTGAAAATACGCTAAACGAAGCCCCGCATTGAGCGACAAACCGTCAAGCCCGAAAGCGTCTTCCCATTCGTCTTGCGCATACACAGAGGCTTCTACGGCGGGAATCACCTGCGAACTGTCCAGCCCCAGTTGCCGCAAAAAGCGCTCCACGAGTGCATTTTGTGCCGTGACAACCGACGTAAAATTGTGATACGTTGCATCGAAACCAATTTTGACAACGTGTTCTTTCGCGGGAAAATACTGTGCATCGCCACGCAAGGTAAAATCACGAATCCGCGACAGCGTGAAGAACCCGGCAAGTGTGTCGGGAATACCGAGAGAAAATTCGTAATCGGTAAAAATGGCGGAAAAATTCGTAAACAGCGACGGCGAAACAACGTGCATCCATCGGAGATTGGCGGTTGCATTGCCCCAACCTAAGGAAAAGAGCGGCTGCCCGTTGGAAGCGCTTCCGGCTTGCGTATTGAGCGCTCCGGCAACATCACGCCCGAAATAGCCCGAAAGGTAGATGCGGTCGTTGTCGGAGACTTTCCAATTTATCTTTGCATTCAGGTCATAAAAATAATACTCCGCCGGAATGTTCGGCGCAACTGCCCGCACGAGCAAATCAAGGTATGTACGCCGTCCCGACACCATGAAGGTTATGTCTTCGGTAATCGGACCTTCCAAGGTCAGGCGTGAGGCGAGCAGGCTGATATTGCCCGTGCCACTGAACTTTTCTTTTGAACCCTCTTTCATCGTCATATCCACAATGCCGGAGAGCCGCCCGCCGTATTCGGCTGGAAATGCACCTTTGATAACGCGCACATCGCGTATGGCATCGCTGTTGAACGTGCTGAGAAAGCCGCCTAAATGCGAGGGATTGTAAACCGTAACGCCGTCGAGGAGAATCAAATTTTGGTCGGGCGAACCGCCGCGAATATACAAACCACTGGAAAGTTCACTCCCGCTTTTGATGCCGGGCATAAGCTGTAAAACGCGGAAAATATCGGACTCACCGCCAAGCACAGGCATCTTTTTGGCAAATTCGGTATTGAGTGCGACGGTGCTGATGTTGCGTATGGCGGCGGCTTCACGAGCACTTTCAACGGTAACTTGCTGCCCGCGAATATCGCGCGTTTGAAGCGGTACGTTCAGACGAATGTTGTCGTTTTGGACGAGAATTTTTTGTGCAAAACTTTTATAGCCGATTCCTCGCACGACAAGGAAATATGAGCCTTCCGGCAGATTGGGAATCGAATAAAACCCAAATTTATTGGTGCGTGTTCCGCTGACGGGTTTCGGGAGCGCACCCGTCGAAGATTGTGCCGTGTCGCGCAGCACCATGACCGTTATCCCGATAACTGCTTCGCCCGAAGCTGCTTCGCTGACAATGCCGGAAACAGTCACGGGGTTAGCACTTGTCCCTGCTTGGGAACTTGCTCCGGCGACTTGAGCGAACGATAGGGAAGGAACGAACTGACCAAACAACCAAAGCCAAACAACACAGACCACAAAGCATTGCAGACCAGCACCGCACAAGCGGCGTAGCATAAAAAATGTAGGCATTATGAGAAGAAAAAGGTTGAAAAAATAAAGAGGACGAGACTACATGAACTCTGTGTTCCGAATCAGAACCCTTGTAACACAGAGAATACCAACACAAAGAAACAATCAAGAAACTGTACCGAAGGCAATAAGCAAAAGACCAAATGTTGTAAGAAATCCAATGAGGTAGTTTTTTTGAAGGCGCACAAACTTACGACGATTTTTTGTGAGACACAAAATATTTTCTCGGAACGGCTTGCAAAGCCGCGATATTCCTTGTTTTTGGAGAATTTGTTCCGATGAAAAACATTCGTAATTGCAGATATAAAAAGTGCTACGCCTTCATATTCGTAAGCACTGCGTAGCAGATTCTCTGCAAAGAACATCCGACATGGAAAACCCTAGCACGGCATCGTGCTTGCGCTCTTCAGATCCTACCATGGGAAAGACCGAAACAGTACCTGCCAAATAACACAAAATCCGCTTAACAGCAGTAGTGATGTCGTTAAGCGGGTTGTGTGATGGTACGTGGTTCTAGCGAATTAGCGTCAATTTGCCGTGTCAAAATTTTTCCTTCTACATTCACATAGACACCTCTTGGGAAGCCGTGCAGAGCCGCATCAGCACGTCAATCGGGATGCCCGATTGCAGCATCGCCAGCGCACACGACCGCTCCCATTCGTAGGAAAGGCTTTCGCCGACGGGCGGGACGTTTGGTGTGATGCGGAGCGCGTAGGTGTGAATGCGAGTGACGAGGAATTGATGCCGTGTTACCATCTTTTGTTAAGGCTTGATTTTTCAAAGATTAGATGGGGTTGCTGCCACTCAAATTCTTTCTGATATTCAATTTTTAATTCACATTGTTGGATAAAAGTATGCCTGCGGCACTATCATCGCGTAGGTAAGGTCTAAGTACATGATTCTTAAATTAAGCAGCTATTTTTAATTTTTTTAACTGATACGGCTTTTTGTGCTTGTTCCAGTACACAGTAGCGGCTTCGAGAGCCG
>JALONG010000067.1 GCA_025455065.1 Candidatus Kapaibacterium sp.
CGAAACGCAAGAGAAAACACCCGCACCTCAAACATCCAAGTAACGCAAAATCAATCGTTTGAGTCTTAAGTTGATGACATTGGGTCTTGACCCCTTGCTCTAAAAAATGCACTTTTGCGAAAGTCCTATGTTGTAAACATTGTTCGTTTTCTGTAGGGAATATCCGTGAAATGCCCTCAATCAATCCTTCGCCAACAATGTCAGATAAAGTGCATGAACATCCTACAACACCTCATCCCCTTTACCAGATTTCTTCCTAAGTTTTGATTATGCAAGCAGAAGAATTTTTTAGGGCATTACCGCGCGAAATTGAAGCCGTCTGATTTTTTCTTTTGCTGTTGCGGGAACTTCTTGTAGATTGTCTGTGTTTTTACAGCAATCCTTTATTTATGAACTTTTCAAGACATTATCAATGAAGAGGTTTTTTCTAGCGCTATTAAGTTGCGTCCCAATTCTTGCGTCATGTACAGCCCCTAACCCCACAAGTGGCACGGGTACTACCCTTACCCCCCGTATAGTCTCAAACATTCGTCCGGACTCACTTTCGGTTATTTATTTTTCCTTTGACCGTGACACAACAGTCCCTATAAGTCGCGCCAACACTGATGAATGGGATATACAACTTCCTTTTCTTAACCAAAACTCCCGAGCTGTTGATGTGCTGCTCAATTCCGGTAATGTGAATCCAAACGGAAAAACAATTGGGACGGTTGTTGATTCTACGTTTGACCTCGTTACAACTGCTCCACCCGATGCACAGCTTCGTACCGAGGACACCACTTCATCACGCAGAGTTGTTTCGATTGATTTATTTGGCAAAGGAATGTTTAATTATAATTCCGCACAACGGACAATCACACCTAATCCTCAAAAAACCTTAATACTTAAGACACGTTCCGGCAATTATGTCAAAGTGCAATTTGTGAATTTGTACAAAGATGCCATAGCAAACCCGACCATGTTCAGCCCTTTGGGATATTACCGGTTGCGCTATGTGAAAAGTATGACCAGAACGTTGAAGTAAGTATGGTTATTTACTGAATAATTCGCTACAAGCGAAAAACATCCCCGAAAATCGAACTTTTTTTTGTAGTTTTGTGTTTACCAAATTAAAGCAAACACTGTATTTATCACTATTTCAAGCAGCATTATGTACGGAAACGCATATATCGGTGACGCACCAAAGCCAAGTGACATGGTTCAAGACGACCCCGTGAAACTTGCAGAATTTGAAGCAAAAATTGAGCGCGGAGACAAAATAGAGCCTCACGATTGGATGCCGCATGAATACCGCCGACAGCTTATTCGGATGATTGAACAGCATGCCCATTCGGAAATCATCGGCGCTCTTCCCGAAGGCACGTGGATTACTCGTGCGCCCGGTTTTAAGCGCAAGTTGGCACTTTTGGCAAAAGTACAAGATGAAGTAGGACACGCTCAACTATTGTACAATGCTGCGGAAACGTTGGGAAAACCCCGTGAAGAGATGTTAAACGACCTTATTTCGGGTAAGTCCAAATACTCCAATGTGTTTAACTACCCTGCTCCGACGTGGGCGGATTCAGCCGTCATTGCTTGGCTCATTGATGCAGGGGCGATAATCAATCAAGTTACTAACTCTAAAGGCAGTTATGGACCCTATTGCCGTGCTTTGGAGCGTATTTGCCAAGAAGAATCGTTCCACTTGAAATATGGGTATGAAAATGCTGTAACGCTTGCCACAGGTACAAAAAAACAGCGTCAGATGCTCCAAGAAGCACTCAATCGCTGGTGGACTCCGGTAATGCACTTTTTCGGTCCGCCGGATAAAGTCTCGGTGCATACCGAAAAGTTAATGAAATGGAAGGTCAAACTTGCAAGCAATGACGATATGCGACAGCAGTTTTTGAATATGTACGTCCCGAAAATTTGGGAACTGGGGCTAACCATTCCTGACCCTGCGTTGAAGAAAAATACCGATACTGGAAAATGGGAATATACAGAACCGGATTGGTCAGAATTTATGCGGGTTGTCAATGGTGACGGTCCTTGCAATAAAGAACGCCTTGCGGTGAGAAATATGGCGCACGAAAAAGGGAAATGGGTTCGTACAGCACTGATGAAACCAAGCGCAAGAATTGTTGCTCCGCTCAGTTAGGCAGAATTTGTTGGGGGTACCACGATTTTTACGAGGCTCTTCCTTCCTGCTTTTTACTGTGAAGGTATGAGCCTCTCTTTTTTGGATTCTTCGATTACAATAGCAAAAACATCACAATAACAATAACAACAAGAGCTGCCGATACTTGCTTCAAACGAAGATTGTTGAATAAATACCCTCCCCAAAAACAACCTCCGGCGATAACGAGCAAGCTAAATTCAATGAAGCGAAATCGAAATTCTTCTGCCGCACGAGTACTACCCTGAAATAAATCTGAGGAAACAACCAACCCACGTAAACAGCTTCTGCTCTCGAAGCCAATAGTATCTATACTCGTCAAGCGAACAAAATAGGTACCTTCTGGAAGATTAACGTTTGCCGACTGATTCGTGCGAATTTGGTTATAGACAAGTTCTGTAAACTCAGCATTGGAAGCGATTTCCAGCCGTGCTGCAAACCCGTTGTTTTCCCAACGAAATTGTACAATACCTGATTCACTAGGTCTGACGCGCTCTGTTGGTTCAATTAGCTCTGGCATAGGGGGAAGTTTCTGCTTGGTTTGAGCCGCCGAAGAGGAATCACCCAGAATTATCCCGAAATCCTCACCCACATCAAGTGTTTGCCCTGTGCGCGGGTCATTTGCCGTAACTTTAATATTGGCGCGACCTTCCAAAACCGAGATTATTGACCGTTCACGGTCATCAACGCGAACTTTTGCCGAGGCGTTATTGGATGAAGTATTGAAGCCAAGTTCAGAAACGGTAGTTTTGACAGAAAATGTGTCAGAGCCGCGCATTTCCTTCAAGCGCAGCGTCAGATTTCCTTTAGTAAGTTCGATATTTTTCACAACACTTTCCTTCCCTGAACTGCCTACAAAGGCTTGACTATGGCCTTTGGGGGCAGCATCAAAGCCATAAATCATCAACATCGCATTATCGCTGACATGTAGTGTACTTTTGTTGCGAAAGGTGATGTCCGCTTTTGCCCCTTCTTTTGTTGAAACCTTAAACGCCTCGTAAAGTTCTTGATTGATGCTTGCTTCTTGCCATTCACTTTCCCATGCAGGCATAACACTGACACTTGGTTTAAGCATCGTAATTCGTGCCTCCGGCGGGAGTGGTTTTCCATCCGAACCTGAAAGTAGTTTACCGGAAAATGCACTCAAACCGATAATTTCTACCCGACGATTTTGTGTTCTGCCTGTTTCAGTATTGTTATCGGCAACGGGTAATAGTGCGCCGTAACCACGAGTTCTTATGCGGGTTGGGGTAATTCCGCTTAACACTAAGAATTCGCGTACTGCTTCAGCGCGATTGAGCGAAAGTTGTGCATTTTGAACTTCTGTTCCAGTGTTGTCCGCGTGTCCACCGATTTCGATATTGAGACGATTGCGTTTGTTCAAAAATTCTGCAAGGCGAGCAAATGCAGGTCGCTGAGATTCTTCTATGGTTGCACTACCTTTTTTGAAAGTTGCATCGGAAATAATAATTTTTTTACCGGGACTAAGATTAAATTGTTCTTGTGCAACAAGTGTATAATGCCCTGAAAACAAGAAACAAAGTGCTACAAAAGAAATAAATACAGAAAAAATACTCTCGTGACTACATATCAACCGTATTGTTGCGAAACTCTTGCCCAAACTACATACCACCTTTTCTTTGCCTAAGAGGGGTGAAACGAATATCCTTCCTTGCATGAATAAGGAGCATGAAACCTGCACAGATAACAATGGCTGTGCAAGGAGATAAGAAATATACGAAAGAATTTTTGGAGTGAATGTTTCCATTTCGCTATTCAAAAAAAGGTAAACGAAACCAGAACGTCGAACCTTGATGTAATCTGCTCTCCACGCCTACTTCCCCGCCATGTTGTTCGATAATCTGCTTGACAAACGCAAGCCCCAATCCTGTCCCTGATTCATTTTTTACACGTTGGTCGTCGGAAGCGCGGAAAAACTTACTGAACAGGCGTTCTTGCGATGAATCGGAAATACCATACCCTTCGTCTATAATAGAAATACGAACTCCGACACGTTCGTTACAAATTTCAACAATGATTTTTTTGCCCGGAAGCGAGTATTTAACGGCATTACTCAGAAGATTCACCATCACCTGCCCAAGCAAATCAGGGTCACCAATGACCATTCCAGATTGCTCCGATGCTTGGATTTCAACACTCATATTCTTCTTTGCGGCAAGCGGAGCGTTGCTCGTAATAGCCGCACGAGCTATATGCTCAAGTTGAAGTGGTATTCTGGTAATGTCAATTTTACCCGATTCTAAGCGACTGAGATCAAGAAATTTGTTGATGATATCAGCAAGTTTTCGGCTTTGCTTTGCGATTGTCTGACCATATTCTGTCGTTTCCGCTTGCCCTAAAATCCCTTCACTAATGAGTTCTGCCAAGCCAAATATACTGTTTAACGGTGAGCGAAGTTCGTGAGCAACAACGGAAACGAGTTCTGTTTTCAGTTTGTCCGCTTCCGCTTCACGGGTTACATCCCGTAGCACAAGCAAGTATGCAAGCGGCTTTTGTTCAGGAGTTTGGGAAAGGATTTTCGCGAGTGTTCCCCGTAAAACGCTTTCTTTTGCTTCATTGTTTGGTATGGTGCGTATTTCCAGAGAACGTGTCAATTCTGTCGTGATAGCCAATTCCTTGACCATATTCGGAAGAATGGAAAAAACAGAATCCTGTGTGATAACGTCTGTAATTAAGTGCTTTTCGAGGTTATTTGTCTGCCCAAACATTGTGCGGAATACAGTATTTGCGATAATAATTTGTCCATCGGAATCCATAAGCAACATTCCGTCGTGAGCCTGTCGAACCACCGTTTCCAATTTGTTGCGTTCTGCAATAATGTTGGCAATATTGAGACGGTGAAATTTGCCTAATTCTTGCGAAACCGTGTTAAATGTTCGGAATAACAAGCCAAATTCATCATTACGTGTAACCGGTAAGATTATTGAAAAATTTTGCTGTGCAAGGTTTTGTGCGGTCTCCGTAAGTTTTTTCACGGGTTTTGAAAAATGTCTTGCCAAGACTATACTCGCAACAATCGCAACGGCATAGCAAATTCCCAGCCAAATGATAGTAGTACGGCGCATTGCTGCTAGATTTTGGTATGCTGAAGATTGTGGCTCTTCTACAATAATTATCATTTGCAATAAAGGCACAAATAGTCCTACGCCCAGCATGGAAACTCCTGTTGGGGCTACAAACTCCTGCACCGTGCCGACGTATTGATGCTTGCCATTTTGCGTTATGTTGCCGGAAAAAATTCCCTTCCCCATTATTGATACTCCTTTCCGAACCTTTTCTCGGTCTGCCTCAGCAATGATACGAAATGTTGTGTCTGTCATTAGCACGTGTTGGGTTGCTCCCGAAAACATTCTTGCAGACATGTTTTCCGCAACAGCGCACAAATACTCGCTTTCCAATATAACTACCACATACCCGATAACGGTAGCTGTCGTTGATGAATGATTATTCTGTTTCCAAATAGCACAAAGGGGGATACCTGACTCAATATCTTTCCCCATGGATTGTGGAGGCGCAATGATGAGATTTTGATTAGCACTACTTTTTCGGCAGCGTTCGAGTAATGGTGCGGAAAGCCTTCTGGGCAGAGAGTGTTGCGGCTTTTTTGCGAGAATTTCTACAACATTTCCGTTGACATCATAAATACCAATTGCATTAGTTTCTTCGGAATATGCAAGGAGCGAACGCACAGTTTCAATAGCAGCATCTTCAGGAATAGCATGGTTTGCAAGCAATGAAGCTGTGCTTAAAACAAGCCCCGATGCACTTTCCACGCGATGCAACAAACGGTCTTGGACACGCTCTGCCCCGGAAAGATAATACTCTTGTGCTGATGTTTTCTGGCTTTCGAGGGCAATCGAAATGCTGAAATAAACCACAATACCCGCAGGAATAGTAGCAGAAAGCAAAATTGCTGCGGTTAATTTTGTTGTAAAGCGCGAAAAGAAGATGGTGAACGGTGAAATTGTCGTATTCTGATGAGGAGTATTCATTCAGCCTCCTGACTAATTTTGTCCGAGGCAACGTTAACCGATGGGAAGGCAATAATAAACCGAGATCCCTTTGTCTGTGAGGGTTCGTAGCTCACAGTTCCTCCGGCTGCTTCAGTTAATTTTTTGACTATAAACAGCCCCAAGCCTGTTGAATCCTCGCCCGCGGTTGGCTTTGACGAAGTTCGTCCAAATTTTGTAAACAAGCGTTCAACGTCATCCGGAGAAACACCTACGCCTGTATCTTCGACAATGATTTGCAGCGAATCATGAACATTTTCCGTTGTTATCGCAATACTTCCCTCAGAAGGTGTGTATTTAAGCGCATTTGAAATGAGGTTGTCTAAAATTTGAGTAAGAACTTCGGCATTGATGGAAACGCGAGCATTCTGTGCTTTGTTGGAAAATGAAGTTTTAATGCGCTTTTGACGTGCTGCGTCTTCGTAATTTCCCAAGACACCCGCCGTTACAAAGACGGCATTGACGAGTTCAGAAGGCAGATGAATAATCTTCTCGTGACCATGTTGCCCCACGAGGGATGCTTCTTCAATCGCATTGACATCAAGAAGATTTTTGACAAGCCGAAACATTCTATCAGCCGCGTAAGTAATATTGTCAAGTGTTTCAGTAGCTTTATCCGGTGGAAGAGTGCCGGATTTAAGAACATCGGTGAGCCAGCGAATAGTTGCGAGAGGATTCTTCAAATCGTGCGCTGCGATGCTCATAAATTCGCTTTTCTCACGGTTGAGTTTCTCCAAAAGCGCATTATTCCTTTGCAGAGCATCACGGGAAAATTTCAAATCAAGATGCGTTTTTACCCGCGTGAGAAGTTCTGAAGCATTAAACGGCTTTATCACATAATCCACCGCACCAAGCGTGAAGCCCTCTACAATGTCGTCCATCTCGCCGCGAGCGGTAATGAAAATTATGGGAATAGCCGCAAGCCGCATATTTGCTTTGATTTGGCGGCAAAGTTCAAAACCGTCCATTTCCGGCATCTGCACATCCAATAACATTAAATCGGGCAAGCCGTCAAGATATTCCAACGCATCGTTAAGATATTGTAATGCGTCCCGTCCACTTGAAGCCTCTCGCAATTCGTACCCTTTCAAACGCAAACGTCCTCGCAATACTTGGAGATTTTCCAAAATATCATCCACAATGAGAATACGCGGAGTGCGGTCAAACAGCATAGAATCTGGGCTTGCAAAGGATGAGGTCGTATTCATGGTGAGAAAAAATGCAAGGTTTAACGGTATGGTTGAGCAGGGGGATTGTCATAACATTCTTATCTACCGACATTCTTTGAACTTCTATTCAAACGCCGCAAGCCCCATTTCAAGCGTCTCAGCGACGATAAAATAATTCAAAAATCCCGCAGCCCACATGATATTTCGCAAAGGTTCACTCATTCCGGCAAGCAGAATCTGCCCGTTGTGGAATTTTACCTGCCGGTAAATCATAAGAATTTTCCTCAAGCCGACGCTTGAAATAGACTTCACCGCCGACAAATCCAATATCAATCGAGAATAGCGACGGGTAATCGGGACCATCTCAAGTTCAAGGATTGGTGCGGTCTCGGCATCTATTTCACCTAGAAGGCTCACAACGCCGATTCCTGCGTGTTCGTGGGTGGAAATTTCAAGTTTGTACATTGCTGAATGAAATAACGTGGTACAGATTTGATGCGCAAGATTTGATGCGCACAAGTTAGCATCTTTCTTCGTTTCACCAAAAAATCTTCATAATTTTCTCCGAAATGCTTCGCAAAACACGAAGGTTTTGTATTTTGCCTGAATAAAAGCGGTATTTGTGAGTGCAAGTATCGTAGCGACTTGATATAGCCTGTGTTTTCCGCGAAGGTGGAAAGCAAGATTGAATACTCATTCCGAACTCAAATTCCGATTGTTATGGTTGAAAAATTACGTTCCATCTCGCTCTTTGCGAAAATTTTGGGGTTAGCGGGCATCATGGCTGCTTTCACGGCGGTTGTTGCTTTTTTTGCTTACCGTCAAGCCCGCATTATGGACGAGCGAGACGCGATTCAAACGATTGAAAACGCAATTTTGAATCTTCGTGCAAACCGCATAGATTTTACCACAACCAGAAAAGAGGATTATCTCATGCGCAACAGCAGTCTAACAAAAGTTGCAGCTACCGCACTTGCGGAAATTCCTTCTGGGCAGGCAGGAATCGCGGAATTAAGTACAACAATTAAAACGCATGAAGAACTGTGGGATACCTTTGCGAAAACAATGACCGAGCGCGGATTAACGGAAAATGGCGGTATTGAGGGGCGTTTTCGGAAAAGTGCGCACGAATTGGAAAACGTGTTTAAGCAAATTCAATCTCCCGAACTCAATCTTTTGCTTATGCAGGCGCGGCGTGATGAAAAGAATTTTATCATGCGAAAATTAGAAAAGCATATCAAAGAATTTACCACCGATGTTGCGAGTCTTGAAAGCGGTGTAGCGGCTTCAACTCTTGCTCCTGAGATGAAGGCTGAAGCCGCTACGCTTATTGCAAATTACCGTAACACCTTCGGAGAGTTATCCTCTGTCTTTAAGCGTCTTGATGCGCTTTCGGCGAAATTGGACGACACGGAAGCTACTGCTTTAGCAACTGTTGAAGCGCTTTCGGCAGCAAAAAACAATGATGCAACGGCTTCTGAGCGCATCATGTACATTGTCATTGGACTCGCTTTTTTAACAGGCTTGCCGACCGCATTTTTCCTTGCTCGCAGCCTCGTTCGCCCTGTGAAAGAACTGAAAAAAGCGACGGAAACTTTGGCAAGCGGAAATCTTCAAACCGTCGTTGTACGCTCCGAAGATGAAATTGGCTTACTTGCTCAGGCGTTTAACTCTATGGCAACGACGTTGCGCGAGTCAAATTCCAAAATTACGGCGCAACAAAGCAATTTGCTTGAACAACAAAATGATTTGAACAACACGCTGCAAAAACTTGAAGCGCAAAGTACCTATCTCAGCAGCAGCGTTTCAACGATTTTACGCGAAATGCAGGCGCTTGCGGCAGGAGATTTGACTGTTTCTCTGCAAAGTAGCGGAGCAGACGAAATTGGTCGTTTGTTTTCGGGTTTTAACGATGTTGTCGGCAATATTCGTGTGATGATGACAGAAATTATTGAAGCGGTAAACGTCACTCGCCATATTGCCGGACAAATTAACGAGTCCAAAGATGCGCTTGTTTTCTGGGCGCAAAAGCAATGGGTTCAATCCGATGAGGTCAATACTGCTTTGGAGGAAATGAACAAAGCCATTACCCACAGCGCACGAAACGCAAGCGAAACAACAAAATTTGCGGCAGACAACAGCAAGATTGCAGCAGAAGGTGGGTTTGTGGTTGCGCAGGCAGTGGAAAATATCCGCTCCTTGGCGGATGTTGTGAAAAACTCCGCCACGAATATTGAGCATTTAGGCACCTCCAGTAAAGACATTGGAAAAATTATCCAAACGATTGAAAATATCGCAAAACGCACCAATCTTCTAGCTTTGAACGCCGCAATCGAAGCCGCCCGTGCCGGTGAGCAAGGACGCGGCTTTGCGGTTGTTGCCGATGAAATTGCACATTTGGCAGAACAGACTTCCAACGCCACAAAGCAGATTGGCTCTATGCTTGACCAAATTTTGAAGGATATTGAAGGTGCTACTTCGCTCATGTACGCAAGCAGTAATCGCGTCAAAGAAGGCATTGAACTTGCAGATTCGGCGGGCGTTGCGCTCCGAGAAATTATTGAAAGTTCCCAATCTGTTCTTGATAGAATTAGTCAAATTGCTTCTTCGACCGAAGAACAATCCGCAACGAGTTTGCATATTTTGAGCAGTGTGGAAAATATCGCTACTACAGCATCGCAGTCCGCGCAAGAAACGGAGCGGGTTGCCTCAACGATTAACAATCTCGCAGCAGTTACGGGACAACTGAACAATCTCGTGCATCGTTTTCGTTTGGACAAAGATGCGAATTTTTCCGTTCCCCTGCCCGGAGCCACTCCGCAAGCCCTTGGAACGGGTAATCTTTCCTCCTATTTAACTTCAACAAAGCAATCGGTAATTGCAGAAATACATCAATACCGTGAGGAAGTTATCAACGCAAAAAAAGGTGATGTGATAATGAAAGAAGGCGAAAAGGGGCGTGGTTTCTACATTATGCACTCTGGAACGCTGGAAGTTTTCAAAGACGGCGTAAAAATTACCGAATTTAGCGTACCGGAAACTATTTTCGGTGAAATGAGCGAAATTACCAACGAAGCCCGCTCCGCTACTATTGTTGCAAAGACTGATGCAAAAGTAACCTATTACAATTCCACCATAGACGAACTTGTGCGCAATAATCCCGAAATCGCCAAAAAACTAATTTTTACGCTGGCTATGCGTCTTATCAATACGACCAACCGTTTTACCGATACACGGAAGGCGAAACAAACGTCTGCGGCGTAGAAAAACGCAGACAAATTTTTCTTCATTTCACTGAAAATTTGTGACTTTGGTATTTATCCGAAATCAAGCAGTAAAGCTACTCCTATTGATAGTTGTTCTTTTCGCTTATCCAATCTTTCTACAATCTCAGCAGCAGGCCGACAAATTCCTCAAAGACCGCATCACCACTGGTCTTGACGCGATGTACTCCATGCGCTATAAGGATGCCGCAAAAGAGTTTGACGACATCATCCGTGTCTATCCTTACGAGCCGACGGGCTATTTTTTTCGTTCACAAATTCACCTCTGGAAATTCCTCTTTGATTACAGCGAGGCTGATTATCGCTTGTTTTTGCAGATGTGCGATAAGGCTATTGCCGTTGCTGAATCAAGTTTGAAACAGCGACCGAATAACACCTTTGCTCAAACAATCGTTGGAGCGGTGTACGGATTTCGAGCAATGGCAAATTTTCGTGCGGAAAACTTTATGAAAGCCGCTTTGGACGGGCGTTCCTGCTATAATTACCTTTCGGACGTGCAGAAAAAAAATCCTGCTGAATACGATGCGTTTTTAGGAATGGGAATGTTTCATTTCGGTATTGCCGCAATGCCAAGTGTGGTGAGGTCTGTGGCGAATTTTGCCGGACTAAAAGGCGATTTAGAGGGAGGTTTGACAGAAATCCGCATGGCTGCCGAAAAGTCGCTTTGGGCGAAAAACGATGCTGCAATGTTTTTGGCGATGATAAATGTCTATTACAAGCGAGATTTTACGCAAGGTTTGAAGTATTTGAACGACCTTGTGCGGCGCTATCCGAATAACGTTCCTGTCTTGTACACGTTGGGGAACGTGGAATTGTTTTTACGCAAACCACAAGCCGCGCTGCCCTATTACCGCAATGTCGCTGCACTTGCCGATACAAATTTTCGTGCCTTTGCAGCATTTGCGCATTATCGCACGGGCGAGTGTCTCTGGCGTTTGAACGATTTCGAGAGTGCAAAGCGAGAGTTTCAGCGCTTTTTCAAGGGGCGCTACGAGCGGAGTTTTCGCGGCAATGCCCTTTTGCGATTGGCATTGTGCTATGAAATGACGGGAAATCGTTCCGAAGCGCAGAAAGGCTATGCGAAGTGCATTGCTTTAACCCCCTTTGAACCCGACGACCGTTTTGCTATTCGTCGAGCAAAAGAGTATGCAAAAAAACCGTTGGAAGCAGCACAAATACAGCTTATCAAAGGAATCAACTGCGTGGAATCTCTTCGGTTGCAAGAAGCAGAAAGCCTTTTGCGCCCCTTAGTAGAAAACACCGCACTTTCCAACGAAATCCGCTCCGAAGCCGCATACAATCTCGCCGAAGCACTCCGGGAGCAGAAACGCCAACAAGAAGCAATTCCTCTCTATCTCAAAGCCGTAGAATTTGAACCGCAAGAAGAGCGTTGGGTCATGCCTTGGAGCTATTACCGCATTGGGGAAATCCACTTTAACGCTGGTAAATACGACCTTTCGCGCTCGTATATTGAAAAAGCAAAAGTGTTTAGCAATTACGATTTTCAAGAATGGCTTACATTCCTTATGGAACGTGATGCAACCTTGCTCAAAGGCTAATCGGGTGAAAATGTATCCGAAACATTATCTTGTAGGCAAAGGATAAAAAAAAGGATATATTTCCCGCTTCACTACTCGCTGTTTGTCTATCACCATTCATTTCACAACCCTAACTAATGGAACTTCTCGAAGCAATTCGCACTCGCCGCACTACTAACGGGTATTTCAAACCCGACCCTGTTTCTCTCGAACACCAACGATTACTCATCGAAGCCGCCGGACGTGCGCCAAGCCACTTTAATTCCCAGCCTTGGCGTTTTTTGCTTGCCGATGACCCTGCTATTCGTGAGCGTGTGTCCGAAATTGCCGGCGGCACAATGTCCCAACTCATTGACGAAGGGCGCTTCTTTTCTCGGTACAAGAAATATTTTCGCTTTGATGAAAAAGAAATGGAAGAGCGCAGAGACGGCATTCTCATTGACCAATTACCCGCACCGCTCCGCCCTTTTGTAAAACAAATTTTTACCGACACGGCTCTCAAAGTCATGCGTGGCTTAGGAGTGCCAAAATTACTTGGTTCGGACAATACAAAACTTGTCGGTGCCAGTCCGCTGTTGCTTGCGGCATTGCTCAAAAAAGACGAGTACATTCCGGGAGAACTTTCCGGATTTTACTGTGTGTTGTCGCTTGGCATGGCGATTGAAAATATTTGGCTGATGACAGGCGAACTCGGCATGGGGATTCAATTTGTTTCAACGCCAATGGAAATTCCCGAAGCGTGGCAGGAACTCAAAACGCTCTTCAAAGTTCCCGATGATTTAGAACTTATGGCGGTCTATCGGCTGGGCTATCTACCCGACAAACGCGACCGTCCGCGCATTGATTGGACGAGTAACCAACGGAAAAAACTCTCGCAACTTGCTTTTCGCAATACGTGCGACACTCCTGAACACGATGTGGAATAACGAAATTTTTTAGGACTTTCGCAAAACCATACTTTTGAGGCAAGGGGTTGAAACCCCTTGTTGCGTAAGTCATTGTTTAACAAGGGGCTTTAGCCCCTTGCGACTTATGTTTGCGGAAGTCCTATTATTTATCATTTCGGGAAAAACCATGAATTACCGCACTATACTTACCCTCGCGGGGTGTTTCAGCCTCGTCATTGCGATTGCGCATTTTGTGATGATTTTTGTTGGCGCAAAAGCATACGAATATTTTGATGCAGGAAAAGAAATGGTTGAAATGGCGCTTGCCGGCTCGCCTTTCCCAGGAATCATCACCGGTGCATTAACTCTTGGTTTTGTAGTCTTTGCCTTGTACGGATTTTCAGGAGCGGAGAAAATGCGCCAACTTCCCGCATTACAGCTTGTGTTATGGGCTATTGGTGGGATTTACACCTTGCGTGGATTGGGGCTTGTTGTCCAACTCTTCATGGTCTTGCGCGGGCAAACGGGAGAGCATCTTGCCTCGAAAGACCTCGTGTTTTCTTGCGTTTCACTGGTAATCGGTATTCTTTATCTTTTCGGTACGTTATTGCGCTCTAAGGCAATAGGATAATTTTTCTTCACACACCCGCTCTTCACCACATTTTTACGTTATGCGCTCTGCCTTTCTAAGCGGCATCAAGACTGCCTTACCCAAGCATAAAGTTTCTCAGACCGATGTGCGAGACCTCGTTCATGCGCTTTTTGAGCGGGACTACAAGGGCTTGCACAGGCTTATGCCCGTTTTTGAAAACACCAACATCCAAGCGCGGTATTTCTCCAAGCCGCTTTCGTGGTTTTCCGAACAAACCACGTTTGTGGAATCAAGCGCAGCCTTTGTCGAAACTGCTGTTGAACTGCTCCAAAGCGCATCGGAACAAGCGATTGCTGCTACAAACACCAACCCAAACGAAATAGGTATGGTCGTTGTCGTTTCGACAACGGGCATAACTACGCCTAGTTTGGATGGTAAACTCATTCAAGCGCTTGGTCTGTCAAATTCTACCAAGCGTATTCCTGTCTGGGGTTTGGGATGTGCGGGCGGAGTGGCAGGGCTGGCGCGGGCTTCGGAACTTGTTTCTATACTACCCAAAGGAAAGAAACTGCTCTTTGCTGCGGTGGAATTATGCAGTTTGACCTTCCAGCGTAATGATATTTCTAAGTCCAATATTGTGGCTTCAAGCCTCTTTGCCGATGGTGCTGCGGCTTTGATATTGGAGAATAGCGGTGCTGAACATTCTCACTTTCAAATCGTAGATTCGTACAGTTTTATGTTCGATGATTCGGAAGACATCATGGGCTGGGACATTATCGAAACTGGCTTAAAAGTGCGATTTTCACGGGATATTCCCACGCTCATTCACGCAAATTTGCCGCAATTATTGCATGATGCTTGTCAAACATGGGGGATAAGGCGGGAAGAAATTGAACATTTTGTCGTTCATGCCGGGGGGACAAAAGTGTTACAAGCGTATTCAGACAGTCTTGGAATTTCCCCCGAAAAGTTAGAAATAGCTCATGAAATCTTGCGTCATCATGGGAATATGTCCAGCGTCTCTGTTTTATTTGCATTGCGAGATTTTCTTGCACAAACAAAGCCAACTGGAACATTCGGTGTGATGATGGCTCTCGGACCCGGCTTCAGTGCTGAGTTTGTATTGTTTCGCTACTAATACTTTCTCACCTTGCACGTGGGTATCGCGGTGAATTTCAAAACATCGTCAAACTTTGCCCAAGGGAAGTCAGTGCGAGTGCGGGGCTGTAAGCAGAAATGCTTTGCAATAAGCGCTGAAGCGGCTCATCAGGCTCTTCGTTGCTTTGTTGAAATGCTCCGAAGTGTATGGGTACGAAGGTTTCAGCGTTCATCATTCTAGCCATATCAAGCGCTTGTTCCGGAGTGCAATGGAGAGTTTCATAGCCTTGATATGCGCCAATCGGCATAATTGCTATATCTACGCCCATATTTCCTAGCGCAGAAAAATCCTCAGTCCACGCTGTATCTCCTCCAAAAACGATTTTTTTTCCTTGCGATTCGACCAAATACGCATTAAAACTTCGACCTGTTTCGGTATGACCATTGGCACGGTCACGCTCCCAAGGGCATCGCCAACCGTTATGAATGACCTTAAGGGCGAGAATCGTTGTGTTTCCAAAGGTCAAGGATTCTTCCCAATCCAATTCGACCACATTCTTCCACGCTAAATCTGCGATAACATCTTGGGTGTTTTTTGCACATACAACCGTGATTGCATCAGGGTATTTTCCGGCAAAATGGCGAAGAGTCGGCACGTCTGTATGGTCGAAATGAGCGTGGGAAAGCACGATAAAGTCGGGTTGGGGAATGTCGTCAAAGGTCAGTATTGGTGGTTCATAGCGGTCTATTCCAATGGTCTTGCCGAGTAGTTCAATACCAACGCGGTCTGCAAGTACGGGGTCAAAAAGAATAATTGTTCCGAAGCAGTTAAGGAGGACTGAGGAATGTCCAAGTCTGGTGAGGGAAAGTGCTTGAGGCGAGATGTTAAAAGAGATGCTGGAGAGGCTGTTTTTATGCGGGTGTGAGGCGGTGAAGTCATGTACCTCGAAAGTATTTCGAGGTTGAATAAAGGAATGAGAGTGTGGATGTGATGCCCGTAAATGCGTACTTCGTCGCGGTCGTCGTTTTGTTGGCAGGAGAGCATCAAGAATCGCTGTAGCTGCCGTGCGAGCGTGGTCACTTGTTGAAAGCCTTTTGGGTACTGGCGCGAAATTTGGAACCATAAACCGTACGCTTTAGTGAAACATGAAGTTTTGCTAGTTGTACGGTTGCAAATTACGGTCAAATTATTGTGACACAATGTTATGAAAAGGCTAAACTGTGCGTTTTATGAAGGTTTAACCTGCTATGTTGAAATTTGGAAACATTGCCTAAAATCCTGTTCTTAACGCAAGATTTGATGCGCTATTTCCGCCATTTGTACATATAAAGCCAAACCAATAGCGATGTTAAACGGAAAGGTGATGCCAAGCGCTGTTGTAACGTAATACGTCGGATTTGCCTCTGGCACTGCAATACGCATGGCTGCTGTTGCGGCGATATAGGATGCACTTGCCGCCATTGTCGTTAATACGGCAGTCCCGCCAAGGGATAAGCCACAGACAGCACCAATAACCGCACCAATGCTAGCAGAAATAAGTGGCATCGTTAAGGCAAACACAACCAGAAATTTTCCTGCGCTCCGAAACTCGCTCAATCTGCGTGATGCAACAATTCCCATTTCCAGCAGGAAAAATGCCAGCAATCCCGGAAAAGCATCTTTGAACACCGGCTGCAAAATTGCTATCTGTTTTCCTGCAAATGTACCGACAAATAACCCGCCCACAAGCAAGTACACTCCGCGATTCAGGAACACTTCGTGAAGCATTTCAGAAGAAAATAAAGGCTTACTGTTATTGGTTTGAGCGTCACCAAGTCTTGCCAGAACGATTGCGACAATGATTGCCGGAATTTCCAATAACATAAGCAATACCGCCATATACCCTTCGTAGGTGATGCCGCGTGCGTCTAAGTAGCTTTGAATAACGGCAAAGGTGACAGCACTCACAGAGCCGTAATGGGCTGCAAGTGCCGCCGAATCTGCTCTGCCGAGTTTTCCAATGCTTCGGATAATCGCAAAAGCAATGAGCGGCGTAATGATGCCGACAGCCAATGTTCCCAATGCCGGAATGATAATCCCGCCGAAGCCTATTTTGGCAAGTTGCGTTCCGCCTTTTAAGCCGATGGAAAGCAGAAGATACGTGCTGAGGATGTCGTAAATGGCTTCGGGCAGCTTCAAATCCGATTTCAAAAAGCCTGCTATTAAGCCAAGCACGAAAAACATTGGTAAGGGTTCGAGAAGAGTTTCTATCATCGTTGGATACATACAATAGTACGGTAATGAATTTGGCGAGCAAATGTACAAATTTTTTGAGAAATTTCATTGACCACTTGACAATGACAATTTTTCTTGCTATTTTTGCCTCGCAAAATTGATTAGCACTCTCCGCTTGTGAGTGCTAACAATAATTTAACAAACAATTCGTTTCTACAGTCAGTCTTTCCATTTTTATTCATTCAAACGGAGGTTTCGACCATGCCACTCACACCCTTGCACGACCGCGTTATCGTACGCTCTGCACAACCGGAAGAAGTTACCAAAGGCGGTATCATTCTCCCCGACACAGCAAAAGAAAAACCGCAACAAGGCGAAGTTCTCGCTGTTGGACCCGGTAAAGTCGGCGACGACGGCAAAGCTATCGCAATGCAGGTTAAAAAAGGCGATAAAGTGTTGTACGGTAAATATTCCGGCACAGAAGTTTCGATTGACGGCGAAGATGTTCTCATCATGCGTGAGACCGATATTTTTGCTGTAATCAAGTAATTGAGCAGGTTTTTTGCCCACTCGAAAGAAGTTAAAGACTTCACAACAATAAACTAAAAACCATAAACCCAAAACTATCAAAACTATGGCAGCAAAAGACGTAACATTCGACGTAGGCGCACGTGCCGCCCTCAAACGTGGCGTAGATCAACTCGCCGATGCAGTGAAAGTAACACTCGGACCCAAAGGTCGCAATGTTGTTATTGACAAAAAATTTGGCGCTCCTACCATCACCAAAGATGGTGTAACCGTCGCCAAAGAAATCGAACTCTCTGACCCGCTCGAAAACTTGGGCGCACAAATGGTCAAAGAAGTTGCTTCCAAAACCAATGACCAAGCCGGTGACGGTACAACCACCGCAACCGTTCTTGCGCAAGCAATTGTACGCGAAGGCCTCAAAAACGTTACCGCAGGCGCAAATCCTATGGATTTG
This sequence comes from Candidatus Kapaibacterium sp., assembly GCA_025455065.1. GTDB lineage: Bacteria > Bacteroidota > Ignavibacteria > Kapaibacteriales > UBA4661 > PH2015. The sequence goes on from JALONG010000067.1 coordinate 17,952, forward strand.
AAGCGTGGTATTGATATGGCGGTAGTGGCAGTAAACGAGGGATTAAAGAAAATCAGCCGCCCTGTTGGTGGTCAAAAAGAAATCGCTCAAGTTGGCACCATTTCTGCTAATAGCGACAGCGAAATCGGTAATTTGATTGCTGAAGCTATGGAAAAAGTCGGCAAAGACGGCGTTATTACCGTTGAAGAAGCAAAAGGCACTGAAACAACATTGGATGTTGTTGAAGGTATGCAGTTTGACCGTGGTTACTTATCTCCGTACTTTGTAACGGATCCGGAACTCATGGAAGCGGCTCTTGATAACCCGTACATTCTCATTTACGACAAAAAAATTGCTTCCATGAAAGACCTTCTCCCGATTTTGGAGAAAGCTGCTCAATCAGGTCGCCCGCTTCTTATCATTGCGGAAGACGTTGAAGGTGAAGCACTTGCAACACTTGTTGTGAACAAACTTCGCGGCACACTCCGCATTGCTGCGGTGAAAGCACCGGGCTTCGGCGACCGCCGTAAAGCAATGCTTGAAGACATCGCAGTTTTGACCGGTGGTCAAGTTATCAGCGAAGAAAAAGGCTTCAAATTGGAAAGCGCTACATTGCAGTACCTCGGTCAAGCAAAGCGTATTACCATTGACAAAGACAACACAACTATCGTTGAAGGTGTTGGCGCAAGCGACGATATTAAGCGCCGCATCAACGAAATCAAAGCACAAATTGAAAAAACAACCAGCGATTATGACCGCGAGAAACTCCAAGAGCGCTTGGCGAAACTCTCCGGCGGCGTTGCGGTTATCAAAATCGGTGCTGCTACGGAAGTTGAAATGAAGGAGAAAAAAGCCCGCGTTGAAGATGCCCTCCATGCAACTCGCGCTGCGGTTGAAGAAGGCATCGTACCGGGCGGCGGAACAGCATACATCCGCGCTGCTGCGCACCTTGACTCCGTTAAACCAGCTAACCATGACCAAAAAACAGGCGTGGACATCATCCGTCGCGCTATCGAAGAACCGATTCGCCAAATCGTTGAAAATGCTGGCTTGGAAGGCTCTGTTGTTGTGAACAAAATTAAAGAAGGCAAAGATGCTTTTGGCTTCAACGCTGCTACGGAAGAATACGGCGATATGTTCAAAATGGGCGTTATTGACCCGACAAAAGTATCGCGTGTAGCTCTCGAAAATGCTGCTTCTGTTGCCGCTCTTCTTATCACGACAGAGGCTGCAATCGTTGAAAAGCCGCAAGAGCAGGCTGCTGCTGCTCCGCATGGTCATCCGGGCATGGATTACTAAAAACCATTGAACGTTCTGTGTTACAACAAAAGTCGTAACGTTTAACCTCAATGCAAGACGTATTTCAATTCCGCATCACAACTCGTGGTGCGGAATTTTTTTATTTCTTTTTTGTGGAATTACACTTTTCTGCCCTTTATTCCATTAGACAAAATGTAAGGTTAGTGAGTTTATTTGTATAAAGTTGCGTAGATTAGCCGATAAACACTTGTTTCACAGCCCATGTTCTTTGCCATGAAGC
>JALONG010000068.1 GCA_025455065.1 Candidatus Kapaibacterium sp.
GTACCAATGACCAATGTACCAATGACCAATGTACCAATGACCAATGTACCAATGACCAATGTACCAATGACCAATGTACCAATGACCAATGTACCAATGTACCAATGTACCAATGACCAATGTACCAATAACCAATGTACCAATGACTAAGAGCATGACCAACGGAACACTTATTGATTCACGCCCCGTAACAATGCCTGATTCCACGCTCAACATGGCGCGTCGGAGCATGACGGAAGAAGATTTCACGCGCTACGCAGCAGTGCAGATGCACGAACTGACGTATTGGAGCGAGGGTTTGCGTATTAAGGCGTATTTGGGCTTGCCTTCTGCAGAGGCACAACCGATGCCCGCGCTGGTTTTTAATGCCGGAGGCACGGGAGAACGCGGCGCACTCAGCGACATGACGGCTGCTGCAACGGTGGGCTTGTACGCGAGTTGGGGGTATGCGGTGATTGCAAGCCAATATCGCGGACGCGGCGGCTCGGAAGGCACGGAGGAATGGGGCGCGGGAGATGTGGATGACGCAATGAACGCGCTGGCGCTCTTGCGGTCGTTTGCGTATGTTGATACAAACCGCATCGGTATTATCGGCGGAAGCAGAGGCGGGATGATGGCACTTCAAATGCTGACGCGCACCGATATTTTCAAGGCTGCCGTCACCTTTGGTGCACCAACGGAGTTTACGGATTTAGCGGAGGATTCGTATATTCTCGCTACGGCAAAGCGCTTTATTCCTCACGTTGCAGACATTCGGACGGAACTTTCCAAACGCTCGGTAACGCTCTACGCGGACAAACTCTCCAAAACCACGCCGCTCCTTGTTCTGCACGGCTCCGGCGACAGGCGCGTTGAGCCGGAACACGCTTACAAACTCGGTTTAGCGCTGCAAAAGCATCTCCACCCTTACAAACTCATCATGTACGATAATGCAGACCACGTGCTGGCGGGACGGCGTGATGAAAGCAATGCCGATATGCGGTATTGGGTGGATTTGTATGTAAAAAATCGTGCGCCGTTGCCGCGTGTGGGTGCGCATGGGGCGTAAACAGTCGGCTGCTATGGAGTTGCTTCCACCACAACGTTATGAAACGTCAGCACACCCACTCCACTCCTTGATTCCAGCCAAGGACCGTTGTACAAATAACAATTCCCGCTTGGTGAATCCGGGTAACATTTGTCAGGAATGTAGGAAATACGCTGCACGGAAGGCATCGGCGCTGAAAGCCTCAAAAAGACGCGATTTTTCTCAATGCGCAAAGCAGAAAACGCCACAGGCTTGGCATCCAGTAAAAAAGCATCGTTCAAAAGTGAGCGCTTTTTTCCTACAAGCATCGTGTCTGCTCCGGCAATAATGTCATCCGAGCTGCGGAATTGCAAGACAATTTCCGACTTTTCGTTATTCGCCCAGAAAGCCTTTTCGAGCATGGGAGAGAGTTCACGCTGTGCCGTTTGCAATTCCTCAGGCTTCAGCGAAGAAGCATACACATCGCGCTGAATCGCCTTGGAAAGTCTGCGCCCCAGCGTTTGGTAGCCAATATCGGCGTAATGACAATCATCATACCCCGGAAGCGATGTCGAAGCCAACACTTCAAACCCCGATTTCAAGCCCAATAAGCGCTGCTCTTCGCGTAATTGCGCGTGTCCGACGGTATTAACGCACTGCGAAGGGCGAATCTGCACGATATACGTTTTTTGCAAGATGGGTAATTCCGACTGCAATGCCGTATGTAGGCGCAAGAACTTTACTCCGTAGCGCTCATTGTCGCCATTTCCTTCACTGTTGCTTTCGCCTTGATACCAGACAAATGTTTTGATTGCGCGGGACAGCCCACTTTCTCGCAAACGCCAGAGCATACGCCCATACCACGTGCGAGGATTGAGCGGATTCGCAGCATCGGGGAAATGGGCTTCAATAATGGAGCCTTCAATGCCCAAATTCAACACACAGATAGGCATTTGTTGAGAGCGCATAAGTTCATCGGCAAGCGTCAGTCCAACTGCACCGATACTTGCTTCTTTTGCTCTATTTCCCGAAGGCTGCCACCAAAAATCCTCTTTTGAACCCATAAAGAATGTGCGCACAAAATGGCTATTGGGTAACGAATCCAGCGAACCATAAACGATATTTGACTGCCCGGAAATGGCGATAACATCACCACATACAATGCCTTTCCGCGCAGAAAGAATCGTGTCTCCGGTGGCAGATTTCACGCCAAGCCGGAACGAATACTCACGCAGCGCGGCTTTGATTTGTGGAGCAAAGGTGATATTCGCTTGTGTGCCTTGATATTGCAGAGGTGCTGACAACCGTTGCAGACGTTTTCCTTCTGCCCAAATTTCACAATAAGCGGAATCAAATCCTTGTTGGAACAGTGTTCCTTGTATTGGCACAATGGCAGTATTTGTCGGCTCTTGGCGCGGATAAAATTGGAGATTTGCCGGAAAATTGGTATCGGGTTTGAACACTTGATACGCGGTTCGCAAGCTGTCGAGAAAATCTTTTGCTTGCGGAAGCCCCAAAATTAATGATTTTACAAAATCTTGCCGCGCTCCTGTAATATCCCCCATTTCTTTTCGTGCAATACCGCGCAACCCATACACAGCAGCGTTATAGAATTTTTCTTGTCGGTCGAAGATATTGACCACGCCTAAGATATTGGTGAAAACATAATTATCTTGAGGATTGATGCGAAGAAATGATGTCGCGCTGTCTGCCGACCGAGAAAATTCACGCATCGTAACGTAGTTTTCAATAGTTTTTGCTTTGGCGGCAAAAAACTCCGGCGATGCACCGGGAGCAGAAGCAATAATCGTTTGCAAGTCGGCTTGTGCATTGGAAAATCGTCCCAATTCACGAAAGGCATCTGAGCGCCCAAAATAAAACTCTTTTTGATAACCGAATTGTTTGATAAGCAAGGTATAATTCTCAATTGCGCCTTGATAATCTTTGATTCCCACTTTTATTGCAGCCGCATATTTATTTGCTCGCAGATTATGTTGTTCTTTCGCCAAAACTATGTTGCAATCCTCCAGTGCTTCTCGAAAACGGCTCAAACGATAGTTGATTTCAATACGCTCCAGATAAAATTCCATCACATCACCACGACGGCGAATTGCTTGGGAGATAATTTTTTCGCCTTCCCTGTATTGATTATTCAACCGATATGCAGCAGCAAGATTCATGTAAGCAAGAAGATTTGTCGAATCCAACACGATCGCTGTATTCAAATCGGTTATTGCAGCAGCAAGGTTCTGAATATTCGTATAACAGGTTCCCCTCAGACAATACGCCATCGAAAAGGTATTCCAAAGTTCAATAGCCTTCGATAAATCCTTGATTGCGGCAACACAATTCCCTAGTTTACCCGCACTCAATAGCCCACGCTGATAGTACCCGAAAACATCCTGCGGGTTTGCGGCAATCGCCTCAGAATACAGTGTATATGCCCCTGCTAAGTCTTGTTGTTGCTCTTTTTGGGCAGCCTTCTGCAAAAGAGGTAAGATATTCGCCGAAGGTACACGTTTCTGCATATTGTTGGGTGCAGATTTTTTTTGCGCAAACAAAACCGTTGGCAAAATAATACTCAAGGCAGCAAGAATACTTGCTTGCGCAATTGACAACAATATCATTCTTATCATAGAATTTCCCAACAAAACAAGAAAAACTTTTACGGTGCCGATTCGATAGCAACATTATGAAACGTCAATGCACCGATACCTCGTTGTGTGGTAATCCACGGTCCGGCATATACTTGACATGGTGCTTCCGAAGGCGCATTGTAGCAGCGCTCCGGAACATAACTGATTCTAGATACAGTCGGCATTGAAGCATTAAACGTTACAACAAGCGTACTTTTGCCCTCTGTGCGAATGTTGCTGCATTGCACGGGCTTTCCATTCAGTAGAAAAGCGTCGTTTACAAGCGTTCTGATGGCATTACCAACGCTCGTATCGCGCCCCAGCACAAGTGAGTCGTTTGTCGCAAAGACCAAAGCAACTTCTTTCCGCTCTGCACTACGCCAATACGCACGACGGAGATTCGGTGAGGCGATACCGAGTGTATCGGCGCTGCGAAACAAATCCCGTGCGAGAAGGTTATACAGGTTATTCCCCAACGCTGTATATCCTGCATTTCCAAAATGGCAACCGTCATGCGCTGGCAAGGCGGTTGCACTCAAAACCTCAATATTGGGGAATTGCTGGGGGAAATTTCGCTGCTGCTCACGCAAGGAAGCGTGGTCTATTTCTCCACAATCCGAAGGATGAATCTGTACAGCATAAATTTTTTCTATTGCCGGATAATCCTGTTTCCATGCGCCATAGAGCCGAGCAAACTTCTGCGAATATCCCGCACCTTGATTTGATTCTCCTTGATACCAAATCATCGCTTTTGCAGCCTTTGCAAGTCCGCTTGCCCGAGCTTTCCACAACATTCTGCCGTACCAAGTAAACGGGTTCGTGGGAAGCGAATCATTACGAAAATGCTGTTCAATCGTTGAAGCACTAAGAGCGCTGTTAATCACACAAACAGGGACACGATATTGGGTAACAATTCGTTCCATCATCTGCAACGCAGCACCACCAACATTGTAATCATCTCTATTATCATTCGCCGCAGCAATTCCCCAAAAAGCATCATGGTAGCCCATGGAAAACGTGCGTAAATACTCATTATGCAGCGTTGGGGGTGCTGAACCTAGTACAAGATTTGATTGCCCGCTAACGAAAAAAGCATCGCCGCAAACAAGGCTGTCAACCTTCGCAACAATCGTATCCAATAACGCTGATTTTACGCCGATGTGTAGAGAATACTCTGATAATTCCGCATGAAGCCGAACACCAAGAGCAACAGCCGCAGAAGCAACGCTTTCCTTACCTTGCAAAAACAGACGATACGTCAATGCTTGCGTTGAGCGGTGCTGAAGTTTACCGTTTTTGAACAAGAGGACATAGGCGGAATCAAACCCCTTGACGATTACTGTGCCTACAATCGGCACAAATGCTGAATCTTGAGCATTGCGGGGAAATAATTGGCGGTTCACGGGAAAGGCTTCGCCAAATTGGAACAGGGTATTGCGAGTACAAAAATCAGGAAGATTGACCGTAGTTTCTTTATTTTCAAGAATGGCAGATTTTATCGCATCTTTGCAAGCACCAAGAGAATCCCCCATATTACGCCGCACTTGCGCACGAATAAAAAATGCAGAGCCGTTATGAAAATCTTCAATCTTCATAAAGGCTTGTACTTGACCGCCGGCATTGTTGAATGCTGCCGCGTCGTTAGGATTTGATTGCAAAAATGCGTTCAACTCTTGCAAAGCCTGCGTATCTTTCCGTAATTCTTTATACGCATTGATTCGTAACATTCTGGATCGAATAGCATTTGAATCCAGCCTTAGTGCCGCAGAGCAATCTTCAATAGCTTTAGCATAATCTTTCTGCAAATAGTACAGATAGGCACGATTATAATAGTTCAATGCCAAGGGTGGCGTGTTTGCTATCAAATAGGTATAATCAGCTATCGCGCCGATAAAGTCCTTCAGCACACCTCGTGAAGCAGATCTGTTAATGTAGGCATTTGTGTTTTTCGGATTCAATTGTAACGCTATATCATAGTCTTTTATTGCTTCTGCATTTTTCCCCAAGGTGCGGAAGGCGTTACCACGCTCATAATAAAGCTCCCCATTCTTTGGCTCAAGTCTGATTCCCTTCGTAAAACTTTCTACGGCAAGTTGTAGTTTTCGCTGAATCGCTTGCATCACACCCAAGTTCATATATGCTTCCGCATTACGCATTCCCAAGTCAATAGATTTTGCAACATCTTTCTCAGCCTCGACAACATTTTGCATATTGAGCCGTGTCAAACCGCGATAATAATGTCCCGTTGCAAATTTAGGTGCGAGACCTATACACGTAGTAAAATCTGCCTCCGCAGCCCGCAAATTATTCAATCGTGCAAGATAAGCAAAACCCCGCAGAATGTAGAGATTCGCTTCTTTCGGTGCGATAGCCAGCGCTTCGGAATAAATCCGCACAGCCTCTTGCGGGTTTTTATCAAGCACAGTAGCAGCCTGTGAAATAAGCGCATTGATTTTTTTTATCTGTGCCGCAGACATCGGCGTAGTTGCATTTTGCGTCTGCGAATATAGGCTATACGAAACAAGAAATAGCGCTATAATACTGAGAATACGGTGCATAATAATTTCAAGAAAAAAAATGGCGCATAAATGCGAAGATAATGCGCTGTCAAGAAAGTTCATGTTTTTTTTGCAAACCCCATGTCCAACGCTTGCGAATCCAGTGGTTAAGCGGGTCTTCGACAAGTTTGAAGAGAGCAATGGCGACAATATTCATCAAAATAAACTGAATAATTCCGCCGTACCACGTACGAAAATCCGGCGAAATGCGCTCAACAATAGCTTGAACCAACCCCATATGAATCAGGTAATAAATATACGAACTTTTGCCCAACAGCACCATCGTGTCGGTTGCCAGAAAGCGGCGCAACCACGACTGTTCGACAATCAAGCCGTAGTAAATCATCGTATAAAAAATGGGCAGAATGAAGTTGTTGAGCGCACCGCCAATCGGCGTAAACAAGCCCGCGCCCATAAATTGGCTCTGCGGCTGTTGCAGCGCCATAAGGTAAATACTTACGATTGCTCCTGCAACACCAATCCACGTAACAAAGCGGGTTTGAGGGATTTTACCCGATTTCTCCCTGTCCATGAGAAATTTTGCCAACCACATCCCGCAGAAAAACTCAAAGCAGCGCCCGAAGAAGGTGTAGTAAAACATAAACATAAACGGCGAGAAAAACTGCTTAAAGTTTATCGCATTTCCGGCAAGCAAGAGTAAAAAGCCCGTACAGTAGATAAAACCAAGCGGCACAAGAAAACTCCACCGACGAATGGCGATAAACAGAAGCGGCGCAGAAAAGTAGAAACACTCTTCTACCGTCAGCGTCCAGCCTTGCGGGATGCCCGTGAAGAGGTAATCAAACGAAAACCCGCGAAAAAACGTGATATTGAGCAAAAAATGGTCAAGTTTGAACTCGTGATGACGGATAAGGCGGCTCGCAAAAGTCGCGCACGTCAGCAAAAAATACATCGGATAAATCCGCGCCACGCGGTTACGAATATACCCCGCCCACCAATGACTATGCGGCTGTGCGGTTTCGTAATAGCGCTGAAAAATCAAAAAACCACTGAGTACAAAAAACAATCCTACGCCCGTGTGAAACTCCTTAGTAAGCAGCAGTAATGCGGGGTGCAGAACATAAACGGGCGGAAAATGGTGAAAATAGACCATGTACGCCGCAATAGCCCGTACTCCGGTGATTTGCGGGATGTAGCCCGTGAGATTGAACGTGTTTTCTTGTCGCATGAAATCGGGGTTTGTTGGTAAAAGTTACCGTGCAAGCAATTCTGCATACACTTCCATATAGCGCCGCGCCTGATGTTCCAACGTGAAGCCTTCCAATGCGGTTTTGCGGGCGTTGTCGGAAAGTGTTTTGTAGCGCTCCGCATCTTCCAGCACAAAGCCTATACCCCGTGCCAAATCTTCGGTTTGGAAGGGTTCAGCAAGATAGCCATTTTCCTTGTGGCGAATCGTATCCACTAAACCGCCCACACGAAATACCACCGCCGGAGTGCCGCAGGAAAGCGCCTCCAGAGCCGTCTGCCCAAATGCTTCCTCACGCGAAGGAACAATCATCACGTCCGCTGCCGAATACAAGACCGCAAGCGCGATATTATCTGTCATGGAGCCGAGATAATTCACGGGAAAGCCGAAATCAAGCGGCGTTTGTGTTGGTGATACTTTTGGCGGAGCAGACGCCCCAAAAACGTAACATTCGATGTTTGCGGTTTTGGTCGTCTGGGAATAGTGCTGTAAAGCGCTTGCCAGCAAGTCAATTCCTTTGCGCATATCGCCCGAAGCATTGATAGCACCAAAAAGAACAACTTTTTTGTCCTGCGGAATGTTCAACACATACCGCGCCACGTCTTTCGGAATCGGCTTAAAAACGTCCGTGTCAAGCCCATAATTGATAGGAACGACGCGCTTTCCACGCAGTATTTCGTTACGAAACATTGCGCTTTTTGCCGCACATTCGCCAAGCCAAGAGGAATCGGTAACAACGGTAAAGCGCTTCAACGCTGGAATGGTGCGCATTTTTCGCTTCCACGTCCAACGGTTGAGGTCAAATCCTGATTCTCCCGAAGGGCGATTTTGTGCGGTGTAGCCGTCAATATAGCGCGTGTCCTCGCCCACATAATGTTCCGCTCCGCAAAACGTCCACATATCGTGCAGCGTCCAAACGGTCGGTATGTCCTGCAACAGTCGTAACGACGCGGGGTTCACAAAACCATTCTGCACCCAATGAAGATTCACCACATCCGGCTTTAGCGAGAGTGCGCGTTTTATGGCATCACCCCAAACCCACGATGGAGACAGCAGCGACGCATTAGTCGTCGTCAGAAAACGGCGCGGAATCTGGTCAATTTGATGCGCTACCCGCGCCCAAAGTTTTTTCGTCAGTGTTTGTGCGCCGTGTACGGCTGGGTCATCGGTCATTTTTTGCGCCACTACCATCTGCGAATCCACGCCAAGCCTCACCAAGCCTTGGTGTAAGCGATAGGAAGCAATCGCCGCACCGCCGCCAATATCCGTTGTGGCAATGTGAACAACGCGGAGTGGCTTATTTGCTTGATTCATGGCATTTCTCCCTGTGTGCGGATATTTCTTCCCGTAGCACAGACATTCTTGTCTGTGTAACCTGTTTCCCTAACGCCGACAGGCGTAGAATCGGGAATGTCTCGCAGAATCACCTTGTGAAGATTATACGCTGCGCGTATCAATGGCACAGACAAGAATGTCTGTGCTACGGGAAAGACAGAAATGAAGCATCTTTTCTTCATGGCTTCACAGCCTCCATAAAAAGCGAATCTGCCTTGCGTATCGTACCTTTCGGCGTGTTGTCAAGCAAATACGTGGTGAAATCGGGAATCCGGCTTTCATCGAATTTACACACACGAACCTCGGTAAATCCTTGCTCCGTGAGCAATCGTCCTAAGGAAAATTTGTCATACATCCACAAGTGAATTTCTCCCGAAGCACGAAAAAGACCTTCCTCAAAGGCAGATTTTGCGCTGCTTCCGGCGATAATGCCCACGCTCAGGGCAGCAAGTTTTTCGCGTACTTTTTGCACAATAGCGCCAACACCTTTTGCACGAACCCGTGCAAGCAAGGATTGACGCGGCTTTTCAGGCATTGTGCCTTTGGCAACTTGCAACCAATCCTCCGCTTCATCGCCGATGCGCTGAATCACGTAGTCGGGATTCGTAAGCGACGGATTCAGGATATATGCGCCCATCAGCCCACCAACCTTTGTTCGCACCATCTGGTCGAGCAGTTCCAGCGTTATCCAATCATAATTCGCTTCGGCACTTTTGTCGCCTTGCGTTGCTTTGTCAAGCATAGCGACGTATTCACGTGCTTTATCCTCCAAGTCCGGCACGACTACTCGCACCGTGCCGCCTCGCTTCAAAACACGAAACTGCTCTTTGAGCGAGATTTTTGCGGTTTCGGGCGAAAGATGCTCCAGCACGTGCGACGTGTAAACCGCATCAAAGCTGTTATCGGGGTAAGGAAGCCCTTTGCGAAGGTCGTAAGCGCGGACGTGCGGCGAAGTCGAGACGAGATCAATATTCGTCCACGATTCGTGGAAATGCCCGCCGCAGCCGATGTTGAGAAGATTCATGCAGTTTATTTTTACAAATGTTTAATGTCGTTTAAATCTTTCAGCCGCCCGGTGGCGCGTTTATTGGCTTTCAGGTCGTCGAGGTGAATCACATTCACAGTAACGCCTGCAACATCAGTAACCAAGCGCCTTGCGAAACATTCTTCAAAATCAACGCCGTCAATCGCCGTCATTACATCAATGCGCAGAGGCGGATAGCCAAGCTGTACGACGTTATTTTCGACGGTAAAATCCTTCGTTTCCAAGCCAATACTGCCAAAACCAAACTCCGCAAGAGCGCGTAAAACCTTGTTTGCGTTCTCTTCAGTAGAACGTATCCAAATATCCATATCGCCCGTAAAACGCGGGAAACCGTACATCATCACGGCATAACCGCCTACAAGCAAGTATTCAACGTGGTTCGCGTTTAACAATGCGATAAACTCGCTGAAATTCGGGTCGAGTTTCATAGTGCATTTGGATATATTGTTCGCGCAAGTGTTCAAGCGCTTCAAAGCGCTCTTCAATGCTCTTGGAAAGCCAATACTCACGCTCGGCTGCAATGGCAGCTTTTTCGTCGTGCAGGTGAAATTTCTGCACGACAGGGGCGATTATATGCGGTTTCTGCGTGTTCATTCTTTGTCAAAAATTACCAAGGATTTGCCAAATCTTGGGCAGAGTACGTGTGATTGCGTTCTTTGTAGAGCGAATTACCCGCAGGGCGCTTCAAATCTAACGGGTTTTTTACGAACAAACGACGAAGCGTCGCAATCGGGAACAAAAACACGAAAAACACGAGCGACAACAAAATCCGCGAATTTACTTTGCCCAGTAATTCCGCCAGTTTCAGCCATGCCCACGCTAGTTTTGCCGAAAGCCAATCCGAAAAAGCGGCTACAAGCAAGACCCCAAGCGCTATCCACGAAAGCCAAGGTTTATGAAAAATAAAAAACAGCACGAGCATCCCTGCCGCTAAAACGACAAGGGTACGCAGGTTTTGTTCGGGTGTAAAGTGTGCAGAAGGTTTTGTTTGCATCAGTTTCTGTTAAAAAAGCGTGTAAATAAATGGCGCAATAGCGCTTCCGCCCGCCAAAACGATAAGCGTACCGATAAGTAAAAGCACAACAATCATCGGCAGAAGCCACCATTTTTTGCGCTCTTTGAGGAATTTCCAGAGGTCGGTTAAGAAGTCCATGTTTTTTAGTTTTTGGTTTTTAGTTTTTGGTTTTTAGTTTTTGGGTTGAAGTATGCTTTGTTGCAAGTGTTTGACGATGCTTGTGGCAATCGCTTCATTGCCGATTGGTCCCAGATGCGCGTAATCCACAAACGCTGCACCTTTCACAGAATCAAACGCATTATTGACATCGAAAATAGGTTGATTGCTGAATGTGGGATTGTCGAAAATTTGGCGGCGCACGGTCTGGTGCATTATGCCGTAACAGTCGCCATTGCTTGCGGCAACGATGGTTTTCAAAGCAGCTTCTTCGGTTGTGAGCGGCTTGGCAGTTGTCAAAAGCGAGGGTTGCCAGAAAAATGCTGTTTTGAAGCCATACTCAGCGCCAAGTTTTTGAACAAATTGTATCGTGCCGATGTAATGCTGACAAACCGCTTCGGAGCGCTCTTTGAGGATTTGTGGATTTTTTTCGTACTTTCCACCTTGTGTGCGAGAGCGCATCACGAGTTGCAGCAGCGACGATTTCCACACGAGATTGCCCCAAAGCCGCTCTTTGATAGAACGATGAATTTGGTCGTACATTTCATACAACCCGTGCGGAATGGGCTTTGTGGGACCGACTTTCAAATTTGCTTCGTTAAAACCGTCGTAAAAAATGACCATATCGGGGCGCTTCCCGTCCATCAGAAGTTTCGAGAGCAGCACCGCTTCTTGGTCATTTACAAAGCCCGGAAGCCCGTAGTTACTGACTTCAAAGCGTTTTCCGGGAAATGCTTCGTGCAGCTTTTTCGAGATTTGTGAAGCAATCGTCCACTCGTCCGGCGTATCTACGCAAAACATTGTGCTGCCACCGAACACAAATACTTTCATCACGGAATCACCTTGCGTGTAGGATGGATTCACGGTTTTGCGGTAGCCACCGACGATATTAAAGGTTTTTCCTTCGTAATCGGGATTTTTCCAGAGCGAATACGGCTCATACACTTGTCCACCGCCGCCATTTGCCTGATACGCACGAATATCACGAAAAAAATCATCTTTCCACGCAGCGCCATTGTATGCGGTCTCGGCAAGGTTGTTTGCGGTATTTTGCGCCGTTGCTTGGTTTTTCAGTAACCATCCGGCAACAAGTTCCAGCAAAACTATTGTCAGAACAAGGAATAATGCGGTGTTCAGGATAATCAAACTCAAGCCCGTGTAGGCGCGGCGAATGGTGTCGAATGTTTTGCTCATGTCGTTATTCAGTATGTCCTTCTTAGTGAGTTGGCGGCGTAAAGTTTTTATACATTTCCGGCTGAACATCAGTAATTGTGCCGTCAGGAAGCTCATAAAAGATTTTCCCGTGCAGGCTATACACAAGCGGAATGCCTTTTTTTCGGAGCTCATCCTGTGCCTTACGCACGGCAACATCGGCTATACGCTTGATTTCAAAAGAATCAAGAAGATGTTGGAGAGTATTCTGTTGCATTACTTATCTTCCTCAAGAATCCCAAAAAAGATTTTAGCTTTTTCATTTTCCCAAAAATTTGTACCTGAAGTGTAACCATCTTTATGCCCATTGGCTATTAACTCAATCCCTTCAATTGGATTTCGATAAAGATGCCACCTGTCTGCAAGCGGTTTATAGACATTGAGAAAATTCTGCTTGCTCCGATCATATCTTCGCCGAACTTCATCATCAGGAACAAAATGCCCGCCCATTGCAACACGAGATTTGATGCGCTCTATACAAATTTCAGCTGAATCCAAATAGACGTACACCAACGAAATTTCGTAGCCATCGCTTTTGAACCGCTCCAAAATTTTTCGCAATGACAAGCCCGCAAGCGTAGATTCATACACAAACGATGTTTTTTGCTCTCGGAGTCGCTCTACTTCTTGCAAGACCTCGCGCCCCGCTTGAAATCTTGCCTCGTGGACGTTGTGCGGATTGATATTTCGTGCGGTCTCATCGGCATTGACAAATGGCAGATTATTCAACTCCGCAATCTGCCGTGCAAGTGTTGTTTTACCAGAGCCGTTTGCACCGCCAACCAATACCAGAAGAGGCTTTTGGAGATTTTTGCTTTCCTCGTCAGATTGGTGTGCCATGCTCAATTCCTTGCGTTTACTCTACTCTTTCGGTTGGAAAAACATTTTGCTCACCTTCTCTTCAGCAAAAACCCGCGCCAAACCTTCCGGCGTAGGATGCCAATAATCAAAAAAATCTGCTTCAGTCAAGGCAATCTGTTCGGGATTATACGCGCCGATAATTTCCACATTCTGCCGCACCGCTACTTCGCGGAAAATGGCTTCTGTCGCGTCTAAACTCGGCAAATTTTTGTAAAAAAGCGGATGATACGGCGACAAAAACAATACCACGCGCACACCATCGTTTTTCATCGTTTTGAGCAACTCTTCAAAGCCCGCAATCCGCTTCGGATCTACCTTGCGCTCTTCAAATTTCGATGGGTCGCCTTTTTTCTTCGCGTTGTTAATGCGCAAATCCATTTCCACGATTCGGCGGACATCTTCCACAGAACGCTGACGAATACTGAGGTCGTACTGAATTCCACCATCAGCGAGAATGAGCATATTTTTATCGCTGGTGTCTTTTGTCGGATAAAATTGCATGAGCGACCTATTTACCCGCAAAAATGCCAGCGAGGATTGGAAATAGCTAAATGACATCATTTCCATGTACCGCGTAGGAATGATGCGGTTTGCAAGCGATGACAACTTGAAAGGCGAAAAGCCGGTATTGATATGCGCGGCAGTTTGAACGCTCTCCACACGCGGCAAATCAAAAAGCCAGTGGTCGCAGCAAAAGACAATCGTTTTCGGTACGTGATTCTGCTTTTTCAGTATTGCATACAAGCCTTGGTACAAGTCCAGTTGCGCGTTGGCAACACTCGCGTTGTAGAACGATTCCGTACTATCCGCCAGCATCCACTTCCGCACTTGCAACGAGCGACTTGACCCCAAAACCACAACATTGACTTGGCTATTGCGCTGTAAATATTCTTCCCTGAGTTCGCGCATCCCGAAATTTTCTTTGATAAGACTAACGTTCTGCCCGCCCAGCAAATATCCGGCAACTTCGGGCGCGACATTGTGAATCACATTTGCCGGATCCACAATGAAGTTCGTTGCCACAACTATCGCCATCACAGGAACGACGGCAAACAGCGCCTTAAAGCCGATAGATTTCATCATGTCAATCATTGTTACAATCATCTGTCAAACCTTGAAGTGGTGCGGTTTTGAGAAATAGAATGAGCGTTAAAACTGGAAATAAATAAACGACGATTGGCGGAACACACCCCATACGATAATCGCGATGAAGAGTGCGTAATATATTGCCCAGCGCCGCCATTTCGGCTGTTCGGCGAAAAGCGAGCGAACATCGTGGCGGTCGCCTTGCCAAATTTCAACGAAAAACAGCACCGCAACGGTTATCATCAAAATTATCAAATCATTTTTTCCTGCGCCAATCTCCAAAAGCCGTTTACCCGTACCAAGCGACGAGGCATTTTGAAGGAGGAAACCAATATCAATTTTGTAGAAATTCGTTATGACGTGCCACGCATCATGGAAGGTAACAGCACGGAAGAAAATCCATGCAAACGCCGCTAAGTGGACGGTTACGAACCATTTTATTGCTGTGTGCAAACGTGGCAATTTCACCAAACCTATCGCCGTATTGAAGCGGTTTCGGATGTCTGCCGTTGCTAAACCAAAAATCTGGTAAAAGCCGTGCAAAGCGCCCCAAATCACGAAGTTCCAACTTGCTCCGTGCCAAAGACCGCTGACCAAAAACACAAAAAATAAATTGAAATACCAACGCGGGATTGAAACACGATTGCCGCCGAGGGAAATGTACAAATAATCTTTGAACCATGTCGAAAGCGAGATGTGCCAACGTCTCCAAAATTCGGGTATGGATTGCGACAAATACGGACGATTGAAATTCCGCATCAAATCATAGCCCATGAACTGCGCTGCGCCGATGGCAATATCGGAATAACCCGAAAAGTCGCAATAAATCTGCAAACTAAAAGCATACGTCGCCAAAAGCAAGGGCAATCCGGTGTCGTAATTTGATGGATTGTTGTAAACATAATCTACAATCATCGCCAAGCGGTCAGCCACAACGACTTTTTTGAACATCCCCCAAAGCATGAGTTTAAGACCGTCGGAAGCATTTTGATACGAAAAATGGCGCTCTCCGTGAAATTGATGCAGAAGATTTTGCGGACGTTCAATAGGTCCCGCCACAAGTTGCGGATAAAACAACACATACAAACTAAAAATCCCGAAATGCCTCTCCGCAGGCTGATTTCCACGATAGACCTCAATCGTATAGCTCATGGATTGGAAGGTGTGAAAGGAAAGTCCAATCGGCAGCAAAATCGCCAAGTGTGGCAAGTGCGTCGCAATGCCCATCCACGCCGACAACTGCTCGGTATTATCAATCAAAAAATTGTAATACTTAAACACTGCCAACATTCCGATATTTGCGACAAGGCTGATTATCAAAAACAAACGCCGTTTTGCGCCCTTCGCGGGTTCAATCACCAAGCCCGAAACGTAGTCAATGATAATCGTAACGACCAAAATCAGAATATACGCCGGAACAAATGCCATGTAAAAATAGCAACTCGCAATAAGCAACCAAATCCAGCGAAAACGGTGTTGCAGCGCAAAAAAGATAGCCGAAACTATCGGAAAAAATATGATAAAATCAAGCGAGTTAAAGAGCATACAATGTTATTTGGTTATTGCGTCAAAACAAGTATTCAAGCGGCTTACAGCCTATAAGACTATCCCTTTGCCTTTATCCTTTTGCCCTCATCCCTTTTTAGTCGCTCGTCAAAATCTCTTTCCAATCATCACTTTCATCAAACTTCGGTTGTCTCGTTTTTTCAAAAAGGAAATTCCCGACAACAAGATAATCCATCTCCGTCCGCATAAAGCAACGGTAGGAATCTTCCGGCGTACAGACCACCGGCTCACCGCGCACGTTGAAACTGGTGTTTACAATCACACCATAGCCTGTAAGCCGCTTAAAAGCTGCAATCAAGCCGTAATAACGCGGATTGGTCTCCTTGTGAACCGTCTGCAATCGGGCGGAATAGTCAAGGTGCGTGATTGAGGGCAAATCGGAGCGAAGAAAGTACAATTTATCTTTCAGTTCTTGCGCGTGATAACCCGGAGGCAAGGTTTTACGACGTTTTTCAACCACATCGGCAATAAGCAGCATATACGGCGACGGCGCAGAAACATCGAAATACTCCGTTTCATCTTCCGCCAAAACCGATGGCGCAAACGGGCGGAAGCCCTCGCGGTACTTGATTTTGAGGTTCAAGCGTTTTTGCATTTCGGGGTTTCGTGCGTCCGCAATGATACTACGATTACCCAATGCTCGCGGACCCCATTCCATGCGCCCTTGATGCCATCCAACGACATTCCCGTCTGCCAAAATTTTCGCTGTTGCCTCTGCAAGCCGTTCAAAATCGTCATAGTACGTGTATACAGCATTGAATTTTTTCGCGGTTGATTCGATTTCAAAGTTCGATGCTTCGGGTCCCAAATACGAACCTTGCATAGCATCCATGCGCCCTTGAAGGTTGATGCGCTCTTTCCCGTAGTGAATGTGATACGCAGAGTATGCCGCACCAAGCGCACCGCCCGCATCTCCGGCAGCAGGTTGAATAAAAATCTCCTCGAAAATACCAGATTTCAAGAGCTTTCCATTGGCAACACAGTTCAGGGCAACGCCGCCCGCCATGGTCAGGTATTTCGAGCCTGTAAGCCGCTTTGCTTCTCGTGCCATTTTCAGCACAATGTCTTCGGTTACGCGCTGAATCGCCAAACCCAAGTTACACTGCGCTTGCGTGAGGTTGCTTTCGCCTTTGCGCACAGGAAAACCGAAAAGTTTTTCCCAGACGGCATCTTTGACCATGTACAAGCCCGTCGCATAGTCGAAAACGTCCTGATTAAGCCACACAGAGCCGTCATCATAGACCGTACAAATATTCTCGTGAATGATTTTGATGTAGCGGTCAATATCGGGCGACGTTGGGTCGCCGTAGGGCGCAAGCCCCATGAGTTTGTACTCGCCGGAGTTCACCCGAAAGCCCAGAAAATACGTGAACGCGGAGTAGAGCAAGCCCACCGAATGAGGGAAATGCAGCTCTTTCAGCACCGTCAAATCCTTGCCTTTTCCGTGCGCAATCGAAGCCGTCGCCCATTCGCCAACACCGTCAATCGTAAGAATTGCTGCGTCTTGGAAGGGCGAAGCGTAGTAGGCGCTTGCCGCGTGAGACAAATGGTGGTCGGGAAAAAGCAGCTTCAGCGAGGATTTATCGTAGTCGCCGATGGTTTTTAGTTCATCGTGAATGAGCTTTTTCAAGAACATTTTTTCCTTCAACCACACCGGCATAGACATCAAAAATGAGCGCACACCTTTGGGCGCAAAGGCGTAGTAGGTTTCCAAAAGCCGCTCAAATTTGAGAAGCGGTTTGTCGTAGAACACAAGCGTTTCCACGTCCTTGAGCTTGATTCCCGCTTCTTGCAAGCAATACTCAACAGCTTTTTTGGGAAAGCCCGGGTCGTGTTTTTTGCGTGTGAAGCGTTCTTCGTGTGCGGCGGCAATGATTTCGCCGTCCTTGTCCAGCAAAGCGGCTGCGGAATCGTGGTAAAAGGCTGAAATACCGAGTATGTACATGGGGGGTGCTAAATTGTAAAAGTGATTGTTTCAAGCCTGACAATGCCAAATGCTCAATGTTTATATCTCACTTGCTATTTGTGCAATGGTTGCTGTTAAAATATGCTCCAAATAGGAACGTATATTTTGTTCTTTAGAAGTAACATCATTATGAATTGATAGCGTATGCGGCTTAATATCTAGTGGGATTGTACTATCACCGTCATTTTGCCCTTCATCTACTTGGAATCCCTTATATTCTAAAAATGCACCAATAGCTATAACACTATCATCATAACTAAAATGGTGCATAGTGATGACTAATTCGTACCGCTTGCGCTCAAACTCAATACTAAACTTGATGTATGATTTAGGTAAGTCGCGGTTAAAGTAGTAATTATGTTTTCTGGCATAACCAACAATCTGAGAATGAAAATAATGCTGTTTATGTATATCATCAGGTCTTCCACTGTTTATCTTAATTTCGATAATATTCTCAAATTCAGACTCAAGTTTAGTTCTATACTCATCAAGGAATCTACTGCAATAATCAAATACCTTGCGTCTATTATCAGCAAGCATTTGTTCATATTGCTGCTGCTGTTCTTGCTGTTTTTTGAGAATTTTTTGCTTGAGAATATTAGTAACAGTATCAAGAGAGTTATTACTACTCACCTCGCGAATATTAAGTGCCTCTTCTATGTTACGTTTTTGTATTTCGGCAAAATATGTTACTAAGGCTTGAGGCTTGCCCTCATCTGCTTCCTCTAAGGCTTTGAGATACTTTTCTTTTGCTTCTTCCCGCAAAACAGTAATGGGAAAAAACCTGTTTTTAACCAATATCAAACTTGCAATCAAACGTACAACTCTACCATTGCCATCTTGAAAAGGATGTATCATCGTAAAAGCGTGATGAAACCAAGTAGCGATGATAAGAGGATTTATATTTTGTCCTGAAACTTCATTGTAAATCTGTATCAACCTATCCATTTCAGCCTCAACGTGTTCAGGCGGACAATATAAAATTTTTGTGCCATCCTCGCGTACTGGGTTATTTTCACGCTCCTTAAACCGTCCCTTTATGAGGGCAATTTTTATTCTCCTTCCAAATTGGTCTATGCCTTCAGTATGGTCTTGATGCCTTGTTGTTAGTTGATGTAACTCGCAAATAAAACTCTTGGTTAATGGGCGATTTTGTTTGACAATATCAAAAATAAAATCAACAGCTTCAAGATGGTCTTGAAGATGCTTAAATAGGTTTTCCGTTGGTATGTTCGTGTCTCCGTGGCTGACAAGAGAGGAAATAAAGCCTTCATTGATTAACGTTTCCGTAACTCCTTTGCTAATATCGTACATCCGCTCAACTACGCCAGTCTCAATGGCGTGTTGTCTCTTGAGACGATTGATGAAATCTTGATATTCTTGTGAGTTTGCTTGTAAAATTTCTCTACGGGCAAACCAAGAATCGGCAATCTCATCTAATAACGACGTATCGCAATTTTTCCACTCGTCGGAAAACTCAATATATTTCCAAAGTCTCTGAGGAGTTACCATAGCTACATTTTTTAAAAGTAACAGTTATAGCGAATCAAAAATTTCCTCCGCTTCATGCAGCAGCATGATAAGAATGAAGAACGATGCAGAGTATAAACAACCCTCACCAGAATCATCTACAACCCGCACCATATCTACACTTTCTGCACGAGTATCCGGCGAAACTTCATACACGCGACGCGGTGTTATGTCAGTGTGAGGTGCTCCCCATTCTTCGGACAGCAAAAGAGTGAATTATCGGTGTAGTAAGAGACTGGCAGGGTTCCCTGCCGCCAAAAACACGGATGACGGTGT
>JALONG010000114.1 GCA_025455065.1 Candidatus Kapaibacterium sp.
AGCACGGGCTTCGCGGGCGGGTGGGACGCGCTTGATTGGGCAGGCAGCGAGTGGCAATACACCGCCGGTGAGGATAACGAGTCTTTCGCCGAATCCTGCACAGGACGAAGTAGAAGTGCGGTTTGTCTCGGAAACCGTTCTTACGGCATCGTCGGCGCTAGAATTGGTGCTGTTGGACACGCGAGGTGTCATTGTGGCACAGGCAGAGCGTGGCGGACAAGTGGAGGCGAAGGGGAACGGTGAGTATGTAGCGCGTGTGCGTGTGAGTATGCTTCCGAGCGGAACCTACACGGTGCGCTTGCGGATGGGTAGTGAAACGGCGACAGCCCAGATTCGGGTGCTGAGGTAAGATACGGCGTTCATTCCACGTGGTGTGATGCGGTGTATTTTGAGTATATTGCACTGGCAATATTCCTTTTCACCGCAATAATTTGGAGCAAATGAGACCGTATCAAGGTTTTGGGGCTATCGTCTGTAGTTTCTTTTCAATGCTGGTATTATGTTTGGCAGCAAATATGCTTCCGGCGCAAGTATTGGTGCTGGATACAGCAAAAGCAGAGCAGTATTTCGTAGGGCGCGGCGTGGCATTTTTAGAAGATGCTACGCTGCGCCTTTCGCTTGATTCTGTGCGGTCTCCGGCTATGCAGTCGCGCTTTCGAGGGATTCCGGGAGCATTTCCGAATTTTTCTTATACCGCGTCGGCTTATTGGTTGCGGTGGAATGTTGTTGTGGCAAATGCTCCTCAACAAGGTCAATGGCTGCTTTCGGCGAATTATCCGTCGTTGGAATTTGTTGATATGTATTGCATTTTGCCAAACGGCAGCATAACGGAAATACGCTGCGGGGCGCGTATTCCTTGGCAGGAAAAGCATTTTCGACATCGGAATCACATTGCTACTCTGCCCGAAATTGCCTTTGGGGACACGCTCACGCTGTTTATGCGGGTGCAATCGCGGATGACGCTGGCTGTGCCTCTTGAAATCTTGACGGAACGACGGTTTGCGGAGAATGACCGTGCCGAAATGATTCCAATGTGGATGTATTACGGCGTAGCGTTTGCAATGGCGCTCTATAACCTCTTCCTTTTTATTGCGTTACGCGATAGAGCGTATTTGTTCTATGTGCTGTATGTGCTGTTTTACGGGGCATTTATTTTTGTCAGCGTCAATGGCTTGGTTTTTCAGCAGTTTCCTTTGTACGCATGGCTTGTACCCTCGCTTGTGACGGTTTGTTCGCTTGTCGGCAATATCGCAGCATTGCTTTTTGCGAAAGAGTTTTTGCATTTGTGGGAATTTGGCAAATGGTCGGTGCGTTTGGGGTGGTGCTTGCAAGCGGCGTGTGTTGTGGGGATTGTTTTGCATGGTCTTGTGCCGATTTCGGTCATGCACCGATTGTTAAATTTGTTTGCCGTCTTGGTAATTGTTTTTATGATTTCCAATGCCGTTATTGCGATTCGGCGAGGTTTTCGCCCAGCCGCATATTTCCTTGCTGCGTGGATGATGTTCTTTACGGGGGCGGTGATTTTTATTCTTTCCAATTTCGCCATTATTCCAAAAACGCCGCTTGTGCAATTCAGTATTCAGATTGGTTCGGCGTTGGAAATGCTGCTGTTGTCGTTTGCATTGGGTGATAGAATTTCGCTGATGCGAAAAGAGCGGGAAGCCGCACAAAAAGCGGCATTGCAAGGTGAAATTTACCGTTTGCGCACGATTGAACTGGCGGAAGCGAATGAGGAAATTGCGCGGCAAAAAGAGGTCTTGGAAGAGCAGGCGCGGGATATTGAAGTTGCTAACGCGGCATTGCAAGAGCAGAACGAGCGTTTGCGGGAACTTGACAACGAAAAGAACGAGTTTTTGGGCATTGCGGCGCATGATTTGAAAAATCCGCTTGGCGCAATGCGAGGCATGGTGGAAGTGTTGGTGATGGACAACGAGCGTATGGATGCTCCCGACAGGCTTGTATTCTTGCGTCAAACGCTTCTTACGATTGACCGTATGGTCGAGCTTGTGCGTAATTTGCTGGATATAAACGCCATTGAGCGAGGCGGCATCACGCTTTCACCGCTTCGTCTTGACGTGACATCGCTTGTGCGGGAGGTCTTGGCGGAATACGAGTACCACGCGGCATCGAAATCCTTGACGCTGAGGTTTGAAACCGAAGGCGAAATTACTGCAAAGGTAGATAGAAAGGCGCTTCGGCAGGTGTTGGATAATCTTATTTCCAATGCGCTGAAGTATTCACCCAAAGGAAAGCAAGTAACGGTGAGGCTTTTGCTGACGGAAAGTTTCTCGGACAAACCTTCGGAGACGGATGTTCTTGGTTATTGGCAGAAATTGTCGGTATTGCGTATCGAAATCCAAGATGAAGGACAAGGACTGACGGAGCAAGATATGAAGCGGCTTTTTGGCAAATTTGCACGGCTTTCGGCGCGTCCGACAGGCGGAGAGCATAGTACGGGCTTGGGACTCAGCATCGTCAAACGGCTTGTGGATGCGATGAATGGGCGTGTTTGGTGCGAATCGGAACATGGGAAGGGGGCGAAATTTATTGTGGAGATTGCGGGGTAATCAAGCAATCATCGTAGTGGTCAGGTCATATATTCCCTTGCAGGGTGTAGATTATACAAATCCGGCTGCCGGCTGAGGAGTGAATGAACGCTGCCGGCTGTCGGATGGTCGCCTAAAATCCGACAGCCTGCTTGGAAGCGGACAGCCGGAACGGAGTAAAAAAAATTGTATCACCCGAAAGGGAATAAATAACGTCCACGAATTTCACGAATCGGCACGAATCCTTGATTGAAGCAATAATTTTTTGTCCTAAAAGAATGAAAAAATTGCACAAAAATAAGAGAGCCAAATGTCGGAGCCAAATTTTCAAAATGAAGAAATTTGGTGAAAAGTTTTCGGCGGAATGTGTATTTTCCGTTATTCCTTCACTGCCATTGAACCCTTCCATTTTCCTAAAGGTATGACGATGTATGCCGTGTCCTCAATGTACTTGTCAGTCATCATGAGTATCATGGTGCTTGTCGTAACTACGTCGTTCGCACAGATTGTTTCTATTCCAACTACACCCCAAAACGTCAAAGTCCGTTTGCTTGATCCAACTCGAGCTCTTTCGTCGAATACAATTGACACATGGACAATAAAGGATGGACTTCCGTTAGAGCATGTTCATGGATTGTGTCAGACGGAGGACGGATATTTATGGCTGAATTCAGGAAAAAGTTTAACTCGCTTTGATGGGATAAGATTCCAAAAAATTCCAACAATTCCTTTGGGTAATAACAAAGAAGATGTTTTTATAGGAAAAATGGTTGCGGGGAATAACAATTCCCTCTGGTGTTTGGGTTTCCTTCAGGATTCTACTTATCTCTGTCAATATCACAATGGAAAGTGGAAGACTTTTTATGTTTGTAAAAGTAAAACGGTATATGGTACATCCCTAATCTGTGATAAATATAATTCTAACAAACGTTTATGGATGCTTATTGATCATGCTTTAATGAGGTTTGAAGATGGGCAAGTTTCACTAGTTTCCTCTAAAGCTGACGGTTGGTCTTCAACCCGATTTGAGGCGATTGCACTTGACAGCAGCGCTAATTTATTTGCCATAGGAAAGCGAGAATTTTCTGACAAAAAAGTAGAAAACATTTTGTATTGTTTGCAGAATGGGCAGGTGAAAAAAATATATACGCAGGCTATGGGTTTGGTGGAACATCCAAAGAATCAACCAAGATGGCATTCTTATTTTAGTCTGCATAATAATAATTCAGGGTGTTGGGTTTATTGTACCAAAATGATAAGTAAGGATAAATTAAGGACCATAGTTCAAGGAGTAAAAAATGATCACATCGAGACATTTTCTGATGTTGAGGGTGAGAAATCTGTTGGGAAATCAATTGGTACTTTGACAAATGATGGTGTTTTCTACACCTTAAATTCGCAAGGATTACACCGATATTTTGATGGGCAATGGGAGTTGATTAATAATGTGGAATTTCAATTGGGATATTTAGCTGCTAATCAACAACCAATAATTATTGACAGGGAAGGTGCTTTATGGACTAGTATTTCTTCTCGATTAACTAGGGTCATAAAACCCTATTTTACATATAATAACAACAAGAACATAATGAGTACAGAATCTTTTATTCGCAATTCAGTGGTGAAGGGAAATGATTCTCTACTCTTTGCAACATACCTTACGGGAATAATTATCTGTCATTATGGTAGAATCAGTTTAATGGGTCGTAAGGATGGTTTATTATCCGATACAGTCAATGTCCTCTCTAAGGATTCATTGGGGCAAATTTGGATTGGTTTCAATGCTGGTTTGCAAGTTCTTACACGCGATGGAAAATTCAAAACGTTTACTCAAAAAAATGGTTTATTTAATAATAGAGTTTCTTCGTTTCTTCATGATGATATTGGTAATACTTGGATAAGTTCACGAGGAGGAATTCAAGTCTTTCACCCAAACAAACGTCAATTTCTAACTGTTCTTGATACCCGTAAATCAGGCATAACACCTCTATATCTATCGTGTATTGATAAATCGGGTTACCTTTGGTTTGTTGGATTCACTAGAGAAGGTACAGAAATACGCGGTGCTATAAATTCAAATAACTACAAGATTCCTGAACCCGAGATTAAGGTTTATAAGCCGGAAGATGGTTTTATGAATGGTTATGGGTTTGAAGAAATACAAAGCTGGGGGAAGACTGCCTGGGCTGTTGGCATCAAAGATACTATTATTCAAATGACTCACAACGGACTTAAAAAGGTAGCCTTGGGGGAGGTTGGTTTTGCTATCGATATATTCATTGAAAATGATACGACAATGTGGGTAATCACGACAAAAGGTTTGGTGAGGGTTCTTGAAAATAATATCAGGTATAAGCCAATGGAATGCCTCACCCCAAATGACATTTTTGATGAAATTTTATTCACCAAAGACGGTTACTGCTGGCTTATTGGGAAAAGAAAAGTGTATAAAGTGCGTTCAAAAGACCTTCATGAAAGGTTTACTGATAAGGAAAAAGCACAAAAAATTTATCTTCCAATAAGTGGAGAATATTCAACAGGTGTTCAAGATGGTTCAGCATCCTTATCGTTGCCCTATGTTGTTGTGAAAGGACGTTATGATTTTAGTATTCTCGATTTACGTGATTCGAGATCTAATGAACTTCCACCTTCAGTCATAATAGAAGAGGCGATTGCTGACTCAATAGATATGGTGCGACTTATACAGTCCGATGTTACAAATTTAGAACTCCGAGCGCAGAAAATCTCCTTTCGTTACACAGCAACGAGTCTTATTGAACCAGAAAAGGTGCTTTTTCAATATAAACTTGAAGGGTATGATACAACATGGGTAGATGCGGGAACCCGCCGCGAAGCGCAATTTATGAATTTGCAGCGCGGGAGAAGCTACACATTCAGAGTTCGAGCTTGCAATAATGATGGAGTTTGGAATCTTGAGGGCGCTTCTCTGCAGTTTTACCTGTTGCCATATTGGTATGAAACATGGTGGTTTTATAGTCTTTGCGGTGCATCTGCTCTTGCTTTTGGTTTTGTTTTGTACAAACAACGA
>JALONG010000069.1 GCA_025455065.1 Candidatus Kapaibacterium sp.
AGCAATGTAAAAAACTCTCGCCCAGCGTCTTTGCCAAAACTATCAAAGAACTCTTTCAAAACCTCTGGAAAACCTAGCAAAATCCGTTAGGTACTAAAAAGTTTCAGCTAAAAGCAAGTTGTGAAGAAGCAAGTATCCATAGCGCTTTCAGCGATTGCTAAACTTTTACCAAATGACCGAAACAACAAAACAAACAAGACTACCGAACAAGTACGCTATTCAATACTATTTCTCGAATCACTTTTTCAAAGTGGTAAATGATTTTGGCATTGGGGTTATACAGATTTTCCCAGATGATAACGTCTAAGTCCTTTTCAGGCACATAAAATTTCAACGAGACAAACCCGATTCCTCTTCCGGCGTGTCCGATGTACCGTATCGGTTTTTTCTCATTGACATCCACTCCATAGCCGTAGGATGCTGTTTCAGAACTGAATACTTCCATATTATCCTTGATGTCGGACGTCATCATGGCTTGGTAGCTTGCTGCTTTGAGAATTTTCCCCTTGTGAAGTTTTCCATCCCATATATTGAGGTCTTTCGCCGTAGAAATCATGCCTCCTGTTGGGATGAAATCCTTCCACGCTTCCTGCGTCATATTCAAGGATTTGAAGTCCAATACTGTTATCGCGGTGTCAGAAACCGAATAACCATTGATAAGCCCAGGAT
The DNA here is from genome assembly GCA_025455065.1 of Candidatus Kapaibacterium sp. GTDB lineage: Bacteria > Bacteroidota > Ignavibacteria > Kapaibacteriales > UBA4661 > PH2015. Next base: position 670 of record JALONG010000069.1, read on the forward strand.
TTGCTTTGCCTATTTCGTAACAATAACTATTCTTCATTCCCAACTTCCTGAACAGCTTGTTTGCTTTGTTTATCAAGGTTTCTCCTGTTACCTTTTCCAGTATTCTTCCCAGCAAACCATAGCCCGGATTGCTGTAATAAAAATTCGTTCCCGGCTTAAAGCGCAAGGTTGTATCAACGCCCATAACGCCGGAGGACATATTGAGCAAGTGATGAACCGTTACAGTGTCCGTCCATGCTTGCTTCAGGTCAGGCAGATATTTTCGTATTGGACTATGGAGGTCAATCTTTCCCTTTTCAACTTCTTGTAAGATTAACACTGCTGTTATTTGCTTACTATTGGATTGAATCCTAAAATTGTCTTTGAGGCTGATTGGTGTTTTCGTTTCAAAATTCGAGTAACCATGCGCTTTAGCGTATTTTGTTGTGCCATTCTGAGTGATCAGGACAACGCCATTAAAAATTCTTGGACTTGTGGTGAGCATGAGGCTATCAATTTTTGCCGAGTAATCATCGTTCTGCTGCGCATAGACAGCATTACCCTCAACACGTAATAAGCAAAGAATAATCAAAAACTTACAAAGCGATTTCATAAAAATATTTTTTTGAATGAGTGGTCAATGAATTCTTTCTGATGAAGTATTTCGGCTTTGAGATAATCAGACTTTCAGCGATTTCAAGACCTCCACAAACTGCCGCATTTCCTCCACCGTTCCCATGCTCACGCGGCAAAATGGTCGCCCAAGTGCCGTTCCGTCGCGCACAATCACCTTTTTCGCTTCCATCGTTTTAGCAAATTCTTTCGGGAATTTCGCGGTTTCAAAGTAAATGACGTTGGCAAACGATTGCGCATGGAAAATGTTTTCGCTTTTCAGGTACGAACTCACGATTTCACGCCCTTCGGCAATCTTTTCGTTTGCCATCCGCACAAAGGCTTGGTCTTGGAGCGACGCACGCGCAGCCGCCATCGAAACCTGCGAAATCGCATTGCCGCTCCACGCCTGCATTGCTTGGAGTTTTTTCACCGTGTCGGGGTGCGAAATGCCGTAGCCAACCCGCATCCCTGCTAGTCCGTACAGTTTCGAGAAGGAGCGCACAACAACAATGTTTGGATTCTGCATGGCAAGCGGAATCATGCTTGGGTCTTTTTGCGTGTCGGGTAGAAAATCGTGATAGACTTCATCCACCACGACGACCGCTTTTTTGCTCACTTCCTCGCAGAAGGCGCGTATTTGTGAGGCTTCCAGCTTTGTTCCCGTCGGGTTATTTGGATTGCAAACATAGACGACGCTTGTTTTTGCGGTGATTGCGCTTGCCATTTTCGCCAAATCATGCCGCAAATCCGCATCAAGGCTTATTTCCACAACATTCGCCCCAATACGCCGCGCCATTGCTTGCAGGACAAAAAATGTTGGCGACGCAGCGATAACATCCGTTCCCGGCTTGGCAAACGCCAATGCCGACAAGCCCAGTATTTCCGCGCTTCCCGCACCAAGCACGACGTTTTCCGCAGCAACACCGCGAAAGGCGGCAATGTCTGCCACAAGCGGTTTTACGTCGGCGTAGCGATTTCCGCGCAACACGGCTTCTTGCATGGCTTCGCGGGCTTTGGGGCTGGGTCCGTAGGCGTTTTCGTTGCTGCCCAAAAGCAACCATCCTTCGTCTTTCAAAGTGAGTTCACGCGGGCTTGCATGGCAACCGGTTTGGCTTGCAGGCGAAAGCGGTAAAGCGGCGGTGAGTGCTGCGCCTCCGGCGAGAGAAAGCGAGGATTGAAGCCATTTGCGGCGGGAAAGATTGTTGGACATGGTTCGTTCTCCAAAAAGGTGAGGTTACTTGTTTTTTGTGCCGTAAAATACGGATTTTCCTTCGAGTGAACGCACAATCGTGGTGATTTCGCGGGGTTTGAGGCTATTAAGCAGTTTCAAACCGCTTGGTTGCACTTGTTTCATTACCTCCGAAAAACGCTTCTCAATGGCTGCATACTGCGTGGAATCTGCATAGTGAGTGATGAGGATAGTGTCATAATCCGCACTGGAATCTTTCACCGACAGCAGCTCGTAGCCCGCAATGTAGCTGCGTTTGAGTGCTTCTTTGCGAAAAACAAGCCAGTTGTGTTCGTAGAAATACCGTGCTTCGGCTTCTTTTCCCGCAATAGTTTTTACAAAATCCATCGTGGTAATTCCTTCGGGAGCGCGTAATTGCTTGCTTTGAGCAAACGTAAATGATGCACTGTACAGCATGAAGAGGATTGCAAAACGGTACATGAGCATTGAGAATATGTGAAAAAAAATTGATGAATGGTACAGCACAAAAGTACCTATTGGGGCAGCAGAAAGCGAGAGCTTTTCGCCCAACAACCCTGTATTTGAGCCAAAGTGCAGAAGGTGGGAATGTTTCGGTTGTTCAGCGACGATTTTGCGACGTTGGGCGATTTTTTGCTTTTGTCAAAACAAGGTTTTTTCGCAAATTTTCATTCGAGTTAGTTTTTTCACTGTTTCATCAAGTTAATGCAACGTCGTTCCTTCCTTGCCTTGAGCGCAATCGCTCTGCCACAATTCACTCCTCCGGTCTATGCACCACAAGAAGCACCTTCGGGCGTGAAAGTGTACGAATACACATTTTTGCAATCGCTTGACCCTAAGCCTGATGCAGCTATAGAGTACATCACCAAAAATTGGTTTGTTATGGATGAAATCGCTGTGAAGCAAGGTTTGATGCTTAATTACAGCCTTTTTGAAGCATCAGCAGAAAGCGAGAATTGGAATATCGTTGTTGCCGTTGGCTATCCGACCGAACAAGGCTACGAGTCTATCGTGAAGGAGTTCGAGGCTATCCGCAGGCAGCACACGAAAGTTCTCGTGAATGGCAAGGATTTAAGTGGCTTGGCGAAAATCGTCGGTTCGCGGAAGTTGATTCCTCGTGTGCAGTCCAAACGATAATTCCTTGAGTGAAGGCTGTCATCTCTGAAAACAAAAAAACAACGCCCTCCAAACACGAGGTTTGAAGGGCGTTTGAAGGGCGTTTGAATAACTACTCCCCACGAAGCCACGCCTTAAATGCGCTCACTTTTTCGCGGCTCATTATCACCGCTTCTTGTGCGGGAGGCTGCAAGCGCACCAGCAAACGATTTCCGAGCGAAGGCTCGGCACTGACGACGGCAGTGCGACTAATGATGTATTGTCTATTGGCACGAAAAAAATTGTGCTTCGGCAATCGTGCTTCGATTTCTTCCAACGTTTCATCCAGTGCGTAATCGTTCCTGTTTGTGTGCATTGCTCGCACAAATTGATTTTTCATAAAAAAAAAGGCAACACTCTCTGCGGGCAAAGGAATGATGCGGTTTCCGCTTGTTGCCAGAAATGTTGGGGAAAGTATATTGGGTGCGGGAAGGGTGCTTGTATGCTGCATTGCTGCCAATAATCGCTGCACTTCACGCATAGCCTCACCGGAATACAACAGTTTGTTCTGGTGAAATTTCTCCAGCGACCGCTTCAAATCTTCACTTCTTATGGGTTTGAGCAAATAATCCAGCCCATGAACAGCGAAGGCTTTAATGGCATATTCGTTAAACGCGGTGGTGAAAATGATGGGAATGGTGAGGTGAACTCCCTCAAAAATCTCGAAAACAAGACCGTCTGAAAGCTGAATGTCCGAGACAATCAGGTCAATATGCGCCTTATGGAGGTTTTCCCGAAACCAAACGCCTGCTTCTTCCACCGATGAAAGTTCTGCGACAATAGTAACGGAGCGGTCTATAGCCAAAATCATGGAACGAAGTTTCCGCATCGCAATATCTTCGTCTTCAATCAAAACCACATTCATGGCGTATTCTCCTCACGGTAATGTTCTACAAATGGCTTCCTACCTTTGCTCATCGGCACTTTCACGCGAAATATTTCCTGCTCTTGTGCATCCTTCTCTTGTTCAATCACAATCGCTTCTCCTGTCAAAATCTCCGAACGCCGCGAAAGATTAAGAAGCCCCATGCGTGTACCGGATGAGTTTTGTTGCGGTTTGTACGTGTTTTCCATAACAAAATACGCCTGTTCTTGAGAGGGAGATTCAAGGAAAATTTTCACGTACACCGGATGTTGCCGCGTCATACGATTGTGCTTAACGACATTTTCCAAAAGGAGTTGTGAAGACAAAGACGGTAGAAAAAACATTGACCCAGCAAAGCCTTCAGCAAAGCCTTCGCCAAAGCCTTCAGAACTGATAGTGCATTGTAATTTTCCTTCAAACCGCACTTCCAAAAGGTACAAATATGCCTTGGCAAAATCAAGTTCTTCCTTCAGCGAAACCATATTTTTTTGCTGAATTTCCAAGACCGTGCGAAAAACCTGCGAGAGTTTTTCAATAAATTCTATGGTTTTATCGGCATCTTCACGGGCAAGTCCGCTCAAGGTGTTGAGCGAATTAAAGAAAAAATGAGGCTGTAACTGCTGTTTGAGCGATTCAACCTGTCCCAAAAGTTGCGCTTGGCGAAGGAGCGCAATCTCTTCTTTTGTATGCCGATGCTCGGAAGAAATCGCCAGAAACCGCGCTGTAACTAGGCTAACGGCAAACATCGCTGCATCGCGCACAACCTCGTCGCGCAGGAAAAATCCCAACGACGGCATTCCCATTCGCTGCCAAAGCGGGTAATGCAGTAGGATTGCCAAAGCAGCACAACACACATACAGCCCCATATTGCTCACAACCCGCATCCGTAAAGGCTTTTCATACCAGCGCGTGTTTGCCCAAAGACTGACAAACAAAATACTCATATTCAACATCCAAAAAACAATCGAATCCCAAAAGCGCACACTCTCAAAGATTGGCATAGGTTCTACGCGATGCGGTGGTGTTTCAAATGCTAATTGCAAGACCGTCAGCGAAAGCAATGTTCCCGCAAGCAAGGCATAGAGCGCAATGATACGAAATGACGTGTTTCGGATTGAGTAGGCAGGTTGTATCGGTTTTTGTGGTTGGTTCGGCATTTTAGGCATATTTTGCTCCTTTGCGATTCCCGTCGTTCCACCAGAGCAGCACAGAACTTAACGCAAAAATAAGCCACAGAAGCCCGTAGTAAAGCGGTGTTTGAAACAAATGCGTAAACAATGGTGTAATCACTGTTGCCTGCTCTGTCCAGCGTTCAATTCCCCACGCAAACGCCGCTAAAAGAGCTATCACAGCAACAGCAACACGAAATACCGCATAAAACCTTGTTTGCGCGAGCAACAGCAAAAAAGGAACAATGCACAGAATAATCGCCATTTGCATACATTCAATACCGACATTAAACCCCGCAATGCTTATTACAAGCCGCATTGCTCCCAGTTGCAAGTTTTGAAGAGTTTCAGCAAATGCCAAACCGTGAATAAGACCAAACCCCGCAGCTATCCACGATTCACGCCCCCAAAAACCAGTATTGGTGCGCCCGAAAGCAAAAGGGCGTATTGCATGAAATCCCGAAACGATAATCGAAAGAACAATCGCACTTTCCACAAAACGTGCCGAAAGTAGCGTAAAACCAAGCGCTCCAAGAAGAAGCGTCAGCGAATGACCAAGCGTAAAAGCGGAAATAGTCTTCAGGAGCCGCACCAGAGCATACTTTGTGCCGCCAAATGCGCCCCAACCCTTAGGCTCCACCAGTAACGGCGCGGGCAGCAGCAAAACGAGGAGAAAGAGCAAATGGTCAATCCCCTCGCTGATATGCGTCATGCCGAGCCGCAGCATTGCCCCAAATCCCCGCACAAGACTTGATTCCTGCTTGGGCAGAATGAAGGGTGCGAGCGTATTCGAGCGAATATCCCATGCGATAGTGCCGATTTCTTGTGCTTGCACAGAGTCGCCTTGGGATGATTCTTCACGAATCAGTCCAGCGCCCCAATCCTGCCGCACCAATACAAGTGCGGTATGCGTAACGATGTGGTGCAGTATCGCATCGTAATTCCAAACCAAATCACGCACCGAAGCGCCGACAGGCGGATTCATACCAAGCGTTACGCGAAGTTCATAAAATTGCCCGTTTAGTGCTGTTGTGGAACTGTCCAGCGTCATCTGTTCTACGGCAATGCTCCAAGCCTCTCCACTGCTTGTTCTGGCAGACGTATGCTGCAAGCAATATCGCTCCAATTCCGTGCGATACCGTACAAGAGCCTCGCGGGGATTAGCTGTGAGATTCTGCCCAAAAGTGCGTTCCAATTCCATAAGTGGCAAGCTCAAGACCGCATGAATACTGCTTTCGCCAATATCTAATGTTACCATAGAATTGGGCATCGGATGAGCAGAAACAGGCGTATTGACAAGGGCTGTTTGGATAAAAATTATTTGGATAAACGCTGTTTGTGCGAGGAATAAAGCCATTCCCCGCACAAGCAACCAAAATTTTCCATGACGTTGAAGCCTCATAAAACCTTGCTCCTTAGCGCAGAACAGTCATCATTTTCGGTATTGCAAACGTTCCTTCGCCGTTATTGGCGACAAGCTGGTACATATAATTCCCGATAGGCAAATTTAGTGCTTCGAGATTGACAGGAACGGTGTAGTCACCTGCCGCCATTGTGCGATTGTCCAGAATCGTTGCCACCTTGCGCCCTGATAAATCCCAGAGTTCAAGCCGCACGGTAGAAGATTGTTTCAGCGTAAAGGGAATTGTGGTCGTTGTACGATACGGGTTCGGATAATTCTGCCCCAATTCAAACACTTTCGCGGTTTCTTTTTCGATATGCCCAACGCCAGTTGTGCCGCTTCCTTGCACTGTAACTTGCATGAAAGAAGAATAACCACCCGTCGCCGCATTGGGTGTCAGTGTGGCGAGTTGCAGCGCATAGCCGTCGGAAAAGATGTTGTCTTGCGTGTACCCAAGCGGGTCGTTGCCTTTGGTGTAGAGCGTCCGATTCGCGGCGTAGAGCGCATTTTTCGCCGCAATATCGTAGGTTAGCTGGGAAACTGCACTGTAGGTAGAACTCACATAGACTTGGAAATGAATATGGCATATCCGCCCATTGTACCAGCCCGGAAACACGGTCGTAAACTCTACTTCGCCGTTTGCATCGGTAAACTGATAGCCGCGAAGGTGAATTGCGTTCGCATCGCCACGATTGTTTGCTACGTTATAGCCTGAATACAAGCCATCTTTGTCGCAATGCCAGATGTTTACCCGTACATTTCGCATTGGCTGACAGTTGCTTGCGCCGACAATACGAAGACGCTGCGTCAGAAGGACACCTTGCTGCCCGTCTCGAATATCTTTGCGGAAAAAGCGGCTATTTTCGGAAAGGTCAAGGGGAAACGGTCCCGCCGTTTCCGATGGAACAAGCGTACAAGTGGATTGTTGCAGCGCGGCGGCTATTGGTGCAGCCGCTACTTCTTTGCCAACGAAGACCATGCCTAAACCGGCTGCGCCTGCGCTCCTGAGAAATTCTTTGCGATTCATGGTGTTTACTCCTGTAAATAATTGAAAAGGAAATGAAGATGTGATGCTTCTTAAAAACTTCCGCCATAATCCCGCGTTCTGTCGCGGTAAATGCTGTGAACATGAGGCTGATTGCGGTAAATCACGCCTCCGGCATAAAACAGTTCTATCCAGATGCTCGGACCGTCAATACGCACATAGTCGTTTTGTGCGGTTATTCCGGCATTGCCAGAAAATGCAATAAACGTGCCGTTCAGTTCACTTTGGTACGTGGTCATCAGGCATTGTGCGGTCTCCGCGTCGAGGTCTTGGACGTAGGTGCGCATAGCAGCCAGCACTAACGCCTTTTGTGCATCGGTGAGCATGGAAGCCTGCAAGCCAACTTTAGTTGTGGGGAATTGTTTATCTTTGCCCGGACCCAGCACAATATCTCCAAAGGCTGATGAGAGCTTGGCTGTGGCGGATTGTGTTGTGGTTAGCGAAGAGAGCATTGCGCGGAGTGCCGCTTTTTCCTGTCCCAAAGGGTCAAACGTTGTACCGCTTGTTGTCCATGTATCCGGCTCGACGGCTGCAAACATCGGCGTTCCACCTGCAACAACGCCGTCTTTGTAGGTGATGTTGTGCGTGATGTGGTGTCCGGTAAATTGCAGTTGCCACGTTCCCGTAGCGGCGGGAGTGCCGTAGAATGCAATGTAGTATTGGAAATTGCCGTAGCCGTTTGGCTGCAATACTCCTAACACATCGTCCGCCGCAATGACTTGTGAAACCTCGTCGTAGCCTTCGTTTGCAACCGTTCCTGTTGCTGCCTGAACAATAGCCAATGCCAAGGTGCGCTGCTGCGCCGTTAAATCCGCCAAACGCAGACCATTCCTTGCTGAGAGGCTTGCGGGAAGATTTGACCATTTGTACGCATTGGCACTGGTGTAGGCAAGTTGCACCGTCGAAATTTGGCTTGCCGAAAGTGTTGCTTTGAACGCATTGACGGCAGCCAGCACACGAGCGGGCGATGCAGAACTGCACATTCCTGTACTCATACCGCTTCCCGCCGTACCGACCGTAAGCGAGAATGCGCAGGATTGCCCGCCGAAATTGATAGCAAACGTTGCAGAACCAGATGCAGAAGGCGTTCCCGTGATGGTGTAGCTTAAATTGCCATCACCTTTGACAAGTGTTCCCGCTTGCAGTGTAGCAGTCAGACCTGTAACACCCGTTGAGGCGATTGCCGTTCCCGCTTGGAATGATGCGCCATTACCTCCGGTGTAAGGGACTACTGCCGTGCCGCTATAGGCAGTTCCGCTGACGGCGGAAGCAGAAAAGGTTGTAGAAGTGCAGTTCAAGCCTGTAATGCTTGGTGTTGTAGCAACAGTCGCGGAGTCTTGACACGCGAAAAAGATACCGGAGGCAATGCTCAGAATCATCATTGCAGCAAGCATCCGTTTGGGTTTGTGGGTGAAAGAACTCATTCTTGTTCGTAAAAATACATGAGAAAAAAGGTTAATTGCGGGCGGTATTTTGTGCCAAGGTGTTTATCAAAAAAATACGAGATGGAACGAGCATCTCTGCGAGTATTGACTTCTTGGTAAAATACTCCTCAAAGCATGGTTGTTACAAGGATATTCGGCGAATCGGTAAAAAAACGTGGTGAAGTGTCAAAAGGTTGAAATGAATTGTTGCAGAAATTTGCGTAATTTCTCGGTTTAGCACGGAAAATAGAGCGGATTATGTTTTTGAAAAGTCTTTGAAAAGTTTTTGAAAAGCAAATGATTGAGACCACATCACAACTCCTCGCCATTCAAGGTTTTATGCGACGTTTCGGTGTTTCCGACGACGTACTCACCCTTTTTTGCTCCAAACTCACCGAGCGACAGATTCCGAAAAAAGAATTTTTTGTGCGCCAAGGCGAAACCTGCCGACATATTGCCTTCATCAACGAAGGACTCATGCGGCTTTTCTACGATGTGGAAGGCGAAGAACACGTGCGGCAATTTCACTTCGAGAAGAGTTTTTGCAGCGAATATCAAAGTTTTCTTACCGAAAAGCCCGCAAAAATGAGCCTTCAAGCCCTTGAGGATACTTCATTGCTGCTGATTTCCCACCACGATATGTACAGCCTTTTTGCGCAGAGCAAAGAATTTGAGCGGCTCGGTCGCATCCTCGCCGAACAAGCATTTATCTTTGTTTCTGAGCGTTTTGCTTCGATGCACCTCGAATCCCCCGAAACCCGCTATGAGCGCCTCGTGCAGGAGCGCCCCAAAGTTATGCAGCGCGTTCCGCAATACATGATTGCCTCCTATCTCGGCATCACTCCCCAAGCCCTCAGCCGCATCCGCAAGCGGCTTGCAGAGGAATAGTCTTTTTTTGCTAATTTTTTTCTCCCTGCTCAATTTATTAACCCAAGTTCATGCACAGGATTTGGGTGATGTGCATTTTTGTATCAACACAATTTCACAAATTTTGTTGATATTTTTTTGGAGACACATCATGCACACAAGCAATCGCAATCTCGCTCTGCTTCTTGTTTTGGAAGCAGTATTGGTAACAGTTCCCTTCTTTATTTTGCAATCCGTTTTTGAATTTCCCGATATTCTCCGACAGCCCGCCGATTACGCACTGCGCCTCTTCGTGCAGCACAGGTCGGTAATTGTTCCGACGTATTATGTATTCCTCGTTTCCGCGCTTATGGGCTTACCGCTTACGTTTGCTCTTGTGCGGTATTTCGCCAACACAAATTATGGTGCGGCTGCTAAAGGCAATCCCTCGCTCACAGGTTTTGGCGTGGCGATGGTGGTTTTCCAAGCATTGGGTTTTTCACGCTGGGTTTTCACCATACCGATGTTGGCAGATGCGTATTTTGCTCCTAATGCCACCGAAGCAAGTAAACAAGCACTTGCGCTCATGTATGACACGCTCAATCGTTATCTCGGCATGACCGTCGGCGAACACCTCGGCTTCCTGACGATGGGCGCATGGACACTGGTTCTGAGTTGGCAAATGCTCCGAGTGATGCAATCCGAGGCACGGGTTTCCTTGCCCACAAGCCGCATCATTGCTGGGGTTGGGTACGTAACGGGTTTGCTGATTATTCTGAGCGCGGGCGAACATTTCGGGGGTGCGTCGGCACAGGCTTTTGCGGTGATGAATGTCATTGCCAATACGCTCTGGATATTCTGGCTTATTGCTCTGGCGATAGTAATGGTGCGGGTTCCGGCTCAATCAAGAGGATTTTCACCAACACTTGCTTCAGCGCGATAATTCTCTCACCCCTTTTTTGGAGTTTTTTATGAAATCACTCATATTTCTCGTGTTTATTGCATCGTTGTTCTATGCCCTTTGCACCGCGCCGGAGCAGGCTCAAGCACAGGAACAACATCAATCAATGCGCACAGAATTTTCACAGCAAGAGTTATCGCTGAATTTCTTTCGCAACCCTTCAATCGGCTTGGAATGGCGGTATTCTCAAGTTTCGATTCATGCCGGATATTATCTGACAAATTTTGAACCAAACGTAACGACAGAATTTATCCGCTCCGGCGTTACGTTCTGGTTTCTTCCAATCGCATCCAATGGCGATGCTCCGTCCTCGTTGTATGGCTCAGTATCGTATTTGCACGGTCTCACCCGCGAATGGACAGGCACAAGCGGCGTTATGCTGGAAGCAGGCTTTCGCTGGATGCCTTGGCGCGGCTTGAATGTACGTCTGGGTGTGGATGTGCTGCTTTCGCCGAATCAGCCAATCAGGGTGAACCCAAATCCGGGTGTATCGTGGTCGTTTGTTTGGTAGGCGCATAAACACTTGCTTGTAACTGTTTTGAGCGATGCGTCTTTGTTCACAAGAATACTGAATGACTGCGTTCAAGATTGCTCAGTATAATTTCAATTTTTCACAAACACAATAAAAGTACAACAATGTTTTCATCTCGTCACAATATTAGTTCACGCCGAAGCAAGCATCTACGCGCTTTGCTAACCGTTTTATCGGTGGCGTTTATGGCGTGTTTCCTGCACTCCTGCGGCACGGATGCGCTTGTGTCCCCGCAAAATACCGTTACCTTTGCGCCGAATCTTTCGGAATACGGTATTTATCAAGGTTCTGCAAGCGCACTTCAGCCGACGGAGCGTTTTGTTGCGTACTCGCTGCCCTCCGCACTCTTTACCGATTATGCTGAAAAGCAGCGTCTTATCAGGGTTCCGGACGGTAAACAATTAACCGTTGTGAGCGACGAACTTCCTGATTTTCCCGATGGAACAATGCTTGTGAAAACGTTTTTTTATTTCCACGACAAACGCGATACCGCCAAAGGCAAACGCATTTTGGAAACGCGGCTTTTGGTAAAAAACGGCGAACAATGGAGCGTTGCGGTGTACCGTTGGAACGACGCGCAAACCGACGCAACGCTGCATACAAGCGGCTTTGATACCAACGTGGATTGGATTGATGCCAGCGGCGTTGGGCGCACAACTGCCTATCACATCCCGAATAACCGCGAATGTGCAACGTGCCACCAAGCAAACGGAACGATACTTCCGATTGGTCCCAAAATGCGGAATCTGAATCTCTCCCACGCACGCAATGGCGCGGTCGTCAGCCAACTTCAGCATTTCCGGCAACGAGGGGTGATTGGCAATATCGAATTGCTGCGCATCGGCTCTGTGCCTCGTACTGACGACCATTCCGTTTCCCTGCAAGAGCGGTCGCGGGCGTATTTGGACATCAACTGTGCGCATTGTCACAGCACTACCGGCTATGCCGCCGATCAAGGCTTGGATTTTCGCTATGCCACGCCGCTTGGTGAAACGGGCATTGCGGCAAGTAAGAACGATATTTTGGCTCGTATGCAAAGCGGTTCTATGCCGCTTTTGGGAACAAACCTCGCTGACCGCGATGGAATCGCACTTCTCACCGCTTATTTCAACACCCTGCCATAAAAACATATTCAACCATGAAAACATCATCTTCAATACCCCGTTTAGCAAGTATTGGTGCGGTTATGAACCGTACAATATTGTTATTCGTCGCCATCAGCACAATTTCTCAGCAAACCGCTTTTTCTCAAAATCCCTCGCCATTCAGTATTCGAGCGTACTTCGCACCACAGGTGCAGTACCGAACGCTAACGGCGGACGCGCTTGAGCAGGCTGTCATTTCGGAGCGCAACGCACAAGAGCAAGCATCCATAGGCTTTAGCACGGGTGCTACGGGCGAGTATCGTCTGAATGAGCATTGGAGCGTTCTTGCGGGATTGGCGTATTCGCTGCGTGGCTTCCAAAGCCGCCCGCGCAATGTTACCTTTGCCAATTCCCCACAAACCGCACCGGAACAGCCTTTGCCGGAACAGTCGTTTATGGCATATTCGTTCAATGCGATTGATATTCCGCTTGGTATTCAGTATCGTTTTGCCGAAATGCGCATTGCTGAAACACAAGTCTGGACGGCGTTTGCCGCCTTAGAAGCCGCGCCAAGCATTGTGCTTTCAAAAACAAAAGCGCATTGGGTTCGCACAGAAAATCTGTGGGCGGTGGAACATTCCCTTGTTCGCAATAGAGGCTTCGACCGCTTCGGGCTGCTTGTCAAGGCTTCTGCGGGAGTAAATTATGCCTTTTCGGAACACATTGCGGCACGGGTGAGCGGGCATTTTCAGCATAGCCTGAGCGCTGTGCAAACGCAACTTAGCGCGAGGGAATATCTTTACGCGGCAGGATTAGAACTTGGCGTGGAATGGAGACCGTAAACTATGGAGAGCATAAACATCAAAACGTCTTGAATTATGGTGCAAAAACTACACCGCCTCATGTTCTTCACAATCAATTCTCAGTGGCGCATTCTTCCCTTCCGGAACACCGCTTTGAAGTGCTTGCCTCAAAAGCAAGCAATAATGCGGTTTTCCTTCGTACCCTTCGGCGTAATGCTTACACGTAAAGCACATACGCTCCGTGCGGACAATCCCCGCCTCATTCAGCCCGCGAATAAGCATTAGTGCGCCCTCCAGCAAGGCTGTATGCTGTGGGGCTTCGAGTGTGGCGAGTACATTTTCAAGCGGTTCGGCAAAACGCCCCAATTCCTCAGCAAGATTTTTTCCCGCCTCGGTCAAATGCAAAACAATACTGCGGGCATCAAAAGGGCTTGCAACCTTGAGTACAAGCCCTTTCGATTCCAGCGTAAATACGGCTTCGCTGACGGTTTGTTTGGTCATATTAAATTCTTGCGCCAGCACACCGACCGTGCAGAGTTCTTCCGAGTGATACTGCAAAAACGTAAGTATCTGCACCGCGATGGGGCTGAGTTTATGCTCCTTCCCCGTACGCCAAAGCAACACGCGAAATGCTTCGGAAATACGCTCCAATGCAGCCACTGTCCGTGCGGAATCGCGCTTAACCTGCGTTTGGGGGTTGAATGGTGATGGTATTTTTTTCTGCTTCGCCATGCTGTGTACTATACTTTTTGAGAGTGATTTCTGTTGAAAGTTCCCGAACATCGCATCCGCTCTGGATCTTTGCATTCATGCCGTTTACCGAGCAGAGCGCGTCCAGCCGAATACAGATTTTTTGTTCATTCGCTGCCGTTAATATCAAAAATTCTTCGCCGTTTTGGGCGAAAAGATTTGTGATAATGCCGTGAGCAAATGTCGGCTCTTCGGAAGCAAGATACACAATCTCGGCGTTTTGACGAAGTGTAGAAAGCTCTTCCAAAACATCGTAGAAATCACAGTTGATAGGGGTATAGTGCAGCATAATTGCAAAACTCAACGTGTTAAAATTCGCCGTGATTGATGTACGGATACGACCAAAGAATCGCCGTCAGTGTCAAAGCCTTGAACCAAGCGGCGTGCATGGCTTCTACATCTTCCGCGCTATGTCCTTTTTTTGCGAGAAACGGCTTAATGGTCGCCGTGAGTGGAACGATAAAGGCGACAATATAGCGAAAATGGACGATTGGCGAAGCATTTGCGCCATCGGTTTGGTTTTTCTTTGCCGTATGGTGCCGGAGGGCGATTTCCTGCTGATAATTCAGCCACGTTTGGTCAAAAGGGCGATTGCAGAGGTCGTGAATCCATTGACCGAAGCGGGCGCGGACGGCAGTCAGATAATTCGCGTCGGGTGTGCCGTTTTTACTGAAATATGCCAACAAATGGGGATTTGCCCCAACAAAACCATACCATACATCCAAGACTGCATCCGTCTGGTCGCGGAGAACCTCTCCCGCTTGCTTCAGTGCTTGTACGTCGGCATCACCAAACAACACCGTTGCTTTTAGCAAATTCAAATCCTCCAAAGAAACGGGCGAAGGCGGCGTATCGGCGTTGCCAAATGTGTAACCCGCAATAGTTGTGCTTTGCTGTGCGCTCATACAATAAGCTCCAAAAAGAGTGAAAAAATAGAAAAATTTATCGTCAGCACTACTGACATTTTTCTAATTTACGTCAGTATTACTGACTTTTCCAAATAATTTTTTTTTCCAATTTTCTCAAAAAAAAAAACACCCTCCAAACACAAGGTTTGAAGGGCGTTTTGCTTCATGCTATCGTTCTTTGCTCTATCCTTCTTTGCGCTATCCTTCTTTGCGCTATCGTTATTCGCTCTGCACTTCCATTGCTTGCGTTATCCGCACCGTTTCTAGGCTCACGCGGCAAACACGCTGCAAAAGCGTTATCACCAGCTCTTTGTAATCGGCAAAGCGGTAGGTGTGGAATTTTTCGCGTATCGTCGGGTCGGTGGGCGTGTAATCGCGGTATTGGTCGCAGACCCACTCCAAGGCAGAGCGGTTGCCGAGTTTGTATTCCCATGCTTCTGCGGGTATTCCCACAAGCGTCGTGGATTCGTCCACCGTGATTTCCCCTGTCGCTTTGTCTGCTTTTAGCTTGGATTTGAGCGGAAGCGGCGTTCCGGCGCGGACAGGCTTGTCTTCGCGCTGAAGCGGGAACGGCTCTACTGCCTCATACCCCACGTGCAGCCGCATGAGTTCTTGCCCCCACGCTGCCCACTGCCCAAAGTCCGCATAGAATGGCACTCTGGGGAAATCCCGCTTCAGGTTTTGTTCGTACTTCCGGCGGTACTGCGGATTGTGCAAGACCGCATAGACGTAGTGAAAAATGTCCTCCCGCCCCACGCCCTTGCCATACCGCGCCCGAAACTGCTTCAAACCCCATTCCGTGATGTTCTCCCGACGCTCGCCGTTTTCGTAGCGGTAGAGAGGAACGTATTGACCATTTGGAGTAATCTGTAAATGTGGTAAATAGCATACGGCAAAAACATGATATGGTCTATCAATTCCAATTCCTTGGAAACAAATAGACGGAGTTTTTATGTTCAATTGTTCACCAAACGTTGCGAAATGATTTTGGGTAAGTCTATCATTTACAACATTTTCCTTGTAAAAATACTCTTTCACAAAAGGGCGAAACACTGATTCGCTCAAATGTAATTCCTCAAACTTTATTTTGATTCCTCTTCTTGCCCAATCCTTCAAAGTCGCACTCCATTTGATTTCTGTATTGAAACTATTTTGAACAACATTTTCATTGTATTTATCAATCATGAACCTCATTTTTGATTCAAGGTTTCTAGCATCAAAATCGTAAACCCACTCGTCGCGATTACTCACGATTCCATTAGAAAACAACTCAAAGAGCGCACCCTTCTTGGCTTTGCCGGACTTTACATCTTTGGAGCAAAGTGGCAGCAGCGTGTCGAAATCGTTATCGGTTTGGTTCAGCCACGTGTGGCGGTCGTCGGGGGTGATGCGCTCGAAGGGAATGTCTTGGAAGGCAGTTGTGGCGAACCATTCCAGCTTTTCTTTGCGGGTTTGTTCGTCGGTGAGCGTGAAGTAGTGAATGCGGGCGAGTGCGGCGGTCGGGGTACTTTTCTTTTGCTTCTTTGATAACGGCTGACTTGCCTCTTTCCGCACCAACAGCACCACCGCTACGCCTGTTTGGATGCCGAAGACGTTGTGCGTCGTTCCGGCAATACGCGGATTGGCGCGGACATCGCTGCGGGTGTCCACGATGTAGATGTCGCTAAATTCTTCGGCAACACACTTACGGAAGCCGTCGAAGGTGCGGCTTTCGATAAAGGAGCGATTGCACACAAACGCAACGATGCCGTTTGCCGCCAAGCGGTCGGAAGCCCAGCGAAAAAAGCGGGCGTACATATCGTAGAGCTTGGTTTTTTGGGCTGTGGAAGCGGCGATGTACGTGTCTTTGATGCGTTTATCCACGTCGCGGTAGGTGCGATTTTTGTTATTGTCGTTTTCGTTTTGCTGATTGGCGTTGTAGGGCGGATTGCCGATAACCACGGCGATATTGCGGTCGTTCTGGCGTTTAACGCGGGCGGCATTTTCGGCAGAAAGCGAACCGAACATATCGCCCTGCTGCCCTGCAAAACCAAAGCCCGTGTTGTCGAGCGTATCCACAAAGCAAAGGTTCGGAAACTCGCGGTATTCGCCAGTTTTTTGCTGATAGACGTATTCGATGTTCAGATTAGCGATGTAATACGGGAGAATACTGACCTCGTTGGCATGGAGTTCGTGCAGATATTTGTGGCGAATCTGCTCTTTGCGCGAGGCGGGAAAATAATCCAAAAGGTCGCAAATAAACGTGCCGGTGCCGGTTGCGGGGTCAAGAATTTCCACACCGCTTGCCAAAAGGTCTTTGCCGAAATGTGTGTGCAAAAGTTCATCGGTGGCGTGAATCATAAAGCGCACGATTTCATGCGGCGTGTAAACCACGCCCAGACGGTCGGCGGCTTTGGGGTTGTATGCTTTGTAAAAATCTTCATAGACCGCCTTCAAAAAGGTTTGCTTTTCGCGGTAATCCGCAATACGCGCAGCAGCAGCACGAATAGCCTCGTAATAGGGGCGAATCCGTGCAAGCGTCGTGCGCTTCACCGCCCCGCGAAAAAAGGTGTCCAGCACGGATTCCAACTCGCGGGCGATATTGTTGGCGTGGTGAAATTCGGCATCATCAAAAATGGTCGTGAAAATATCTTCGGTGAGAATGTGTTGGAGCAGCATTTCGTTCACGTCCTCCATGCTCACATCGGGATTGATAGTGGCTTGCGAGACGTTCAGAAAAACTTCCCGCGCTTGGACAAAAGCAGTGTTTTCGCGGGCAGTCTTGGCAAGGAGTTCGCGGAGTTCTGCCACAATCGGCGGCACGTCGGCGTGGAAATGTTCCAACGCCTCGCGGAAGGCGGTGTATTCGGGGCGTTCAAAGGTAAAAAAGCGTTCCAGAAGCGTTTGCAAAGCCTCTTTGTCGCTCATGTCAATTTCCAACACCCGCACTCCTGCTTGATAGAGAACGGCTTTGCGGGTGTCGTCGAAGATGATATTGTCCGTCGGGTAGCCTTTGGCAATTTTGGTACGGATTTCGTCATCGAGATTATCTTTTTCGTCTTTTGCTTCCCAATAACCCCAATCCATGCGGTTCAGCCCTTTAATCACGCCGTCGGGACGAATAGTATTGCTTCCGCTCACAGCTTTCATCGGCACTTCCGGCACAAAGACCAAATTGCGCGAGCGGGCATAATCAGCCAAAAGGCGTTCAAATGCCGGGCGGAGTTGATTTTCGGTATCAGCGCCGACCATACGCAGCGCATCAAGGTCACGGAAATAGGATTGGAACAGATGTTGGGACATTATATTCAATTATGTTCAAAGGAGAAAAAAATGGAATAGGCAACCTACGGCATTACTCAAACACTTCTTCAATCGGAATTTCGATTCCCACTGCCGAATCCTGCACCATGCCGGAAGTAAAGGTTTTAGGCGGTGTTTGGGGATGCAGCAC
>JALONG010000070.1 GCA_025455065.1 Candidatus Kapaibacterium sp.
GAACGGCGCATGATGTTGAGCAACAGGTTACAAACATTGTTCTATTCAATCCAATATACAAAGAATTTATGCATAATTGTCAACTCAAATTGGTATTACGCATTGCTGATGTGAAAAAGATTATCGGAAAAACTTCACGCTAAATTTACTACCGAACTAAACGCAACGCGCCTTGCAGGGCTTTTTTCCTGCAAGGCGCGGCGCTTTTCATGGTCATTTCAGCTCAGAATCCTACTTCTTCAAATACTCCGCCAGCCACTCAAAGATATTTTTGTGCCAAAACTCGCTATTTTGCGGCTTCAACACCCAATGCCCTTCGTCGGGAATATACACCAAGCGTGAGGGAATCCCTCGGCGCTGTAATGCCGTAAAATACTGCATTCCCTCTTGCAACGGCACACGGAAATCGTTCCCGTCGTGGATGATGAGCGTCGGCGTTTTCGCGTTTTGGATGTATTTGTGTGGCGAGAATTTCTCGAAATCTGCCGTTTCCCACGGAATACCTTTGTCCCATTCGTCAAACCAGACTTCATCGGTTGTGCCGTACATCGAATGGAAATTGTACACGCCGCAGTGCGACACAAACGTTTTGAAGCGGCTTGTCTGCGTGTTCATCCAATTCACCATGTAGCCGCCGTAGCTTGCTCCGGCAGCCGCCATTTTGCTTTCGTCCAAAAAGGAATAGGTTTTCAGCGCATAATCCACGCAGTTCATAATGTCCGTGTACGCCTTGCCGCCCCAATCCTTCGACACGCCATCAACAAATTCCTGCCCAAATCCCGTGCTGCCTGTGGGGTTTGGTGCAATAACGACATATCCCTGCGCCGCCCACACCTGCATATTCCAGCGATTCGACCAGCTATTGAGCCATGCGCTTTGCGGTCCGCCGTGAATGAGAAAGACAACGGGATATTTTTTCGCAGCATCAAAATTCGGCGGAAGCACCATCCACGCTTGGTTTTTGACCTTCGCACCCATATACGAGATTTTCTCTATTTTACCGAACTCTATTTCCGCAAGCGCTTTGCCGTTTACATCAGACAGATGCTTGTGTTCAGGGATTTTATCCTTCAAGTTCTGCACCATCACTTCATTGGGGCGACGGAGTATAGAATGAGTAAAAGCAATAACGCCGTTAGAGGCAATCGAAAGCGCCGATGCCGTGCCTGCTTCACTGAGTTTTTTGGGAGCAGCTTTTCCGTCTATTGAAAGTTGGTACAAGACCTCTTCGGCGTTGTCTTGAACAATAACGACGATAGTTTTACTGTCCGCAGTCCACTCGAATTGGTCAGCGCTGAAATCCCACTTTGCCGTGATGCGCGAAGATGTTCCTTTTGCGCGGTCGAGCAGCACAATATCCCACTTATCCGCCTCGAAACCCGCACGGCTCTGAGCGCGGTAGGCAAGCCATTTTCCGTCGGGAGAATAGCGCGGGTAGGCATCGGCGGCAGGATTGTTGTCCGTAAGGCTTTTCGTTGTACCCGTTTTCACGTCCACCGTTACGATTTCCGAATTTGTCCGCCACGCCTCTTCCCGTGCGGGCAGGACGCTTGCGGTGTAGGCAATTTCCTTACTGTCCGGCGACCAGTGGAAATCATCTCCTGCGGAAAAAGTTGCGGAACTCGGCACGGCATCACGGTCGCCGGGTGTGAGATTGCGCGGTTCTCCACCCGAAACAGGTATAACAAAAATGTGCATCCGCTTAAAATCCGTCCACGAATCCCAATGACGATACAGCAAGCGGTCAAAAACAACACCCTTCATTTTGCTGTTCTCAAATGCCTCATCGCGCTCACGGGTGAGTTTTTGACACTCGACAAAACCTTTCGCGGAATACTCAGGATACACCGACGAGACAAACGCTATCATCGTTCCGTCCGGCGAGAACATCTGCTGCGAAGCGCCTGTATAGTGGCTTGTAAGCTGGCGTGTCGCGCCTGTGGCAATGTCGTAAAGGTAAATCTGCGCCGTGCCGGAACTGGTCGAAATGTACGAAAGCGTCTTGCTGTCCGGAGACCAGCGCGGGTGATTGTCCGCTTTTGGCGAGGAAATGATAAGGCGCGGTTCGCCGCTCGCCGTGCCGTTTGCGCCCAGCGCAACAAGCCAAATATCGGTATTGGTGCGGTTTGCAGCTTTATCCACTATTCCAACAACATACGCCACAAACTTGCCGTCAGGAGAAATAGCGGGGTCGGAAAGGCGTTTCAAACGGAAGAGGTCTTCCACTTCCATTGGGCGTTTTGGTTGCGACATAAGATGTGGTGTATTTGGCTGAACAAAAAGAAATAATGCGGCTGCAAACAGCAGCAAGCAACGCGAGCGAGATACCATAATTTTCTCCGAATATGCGATGGAATAATAATTGCTTGAAATCAAATAAGAACATTTGTACTAATCCTGTGAAATGCGCTTGAGTGCAGGCATAACAGCCCAAGCATCTACAATTTTTGCAACTTCTTTTCCCTGTTCGGCAGAAAGGTTTTTCCTTCGTGCAATAACGTCATACCCCTCCGGCGTGAAGAGCGTTTTTTCAAAATGGATAATTGCCCATTCTTTGGCAGTGTCAAAATACACAATTTCCCAACGGCTTGTCAGCAAGGAAAGAAGTCCTTTCCCACGCCAAACAAAACGCCGATTTGTCGTGTCAAGCGGCGTATCGAATCCAACAATAACCTGCTCTTTACCATGCTTCCACGAGCGCACTTCATCACGCAAACCTGTTATAGAGCCGTGTTGGGTGATGGTGTAGTTGAAGGTTGGTCGGGTTTTATCGCCCTTTAGCCACATCGGGAAATTCGTCAGAACGATGTACCACGTACCTTCGAGGTCTTGGAGATTGATGTTTTCTGCTGTCATCATCGTCGGAGTCTTTCTTTGTCAGGTTTACCTTACGGCATCGCTTCCTTGGCTAATTGGCTCGAATACAATTCATCCTAAACCACGCGCACTACCACAAATGTCATATCATCATTGAGCGGTGCGCCTTTCGACCATTCGTCCGCCGTGCGAACGCAGTGCGAAATGATTTCCTGCGCTGTCATCCCCGCAACGTGTGCGCAGGCGGCTTTGGCGTTATCATAACCGTATATTTCATCGTCGGTGTCGAAGCGTTCTGGGAAACCGTCGCTCATTAAAATTAGTGTGTCGCCTTTGTAAAGCGATATTTGGCGGTCTTCGTAGGGGAAATTTGCCATTGTGCCGAGCGGCATAGATTTCATCAAAACTTCCTCTACTAAATTCTGCTGCGCCCTGAAAACCAGTGCTGACGGCATTCCGGCATTTGCCAGCAAAATTTCTGCCCCAGCAGGTGCAGGTTGTATGCGGGCGACAGCCAATGCCATAAACATTGATTTCAAATTCATCCGCTTCAAAATTGGCGAACTTGGCTTCAGAACGTCCGCCGAGCCGCTTATCGTCTCATCTTGCGCCATGACTGCCAGAAGGCTTTTTGTGGCAGCGACCATTGTTCCCGCTTTTACGCCGTGTCCCGTAGCGTCGCCGATAGCAACCGTCAGTGTTCCGTCAGCAGCCATGAAATAATCATAGTAATCGCCGCCGACTTCTGTTGCTGTTTGCATAAACATCGCAATATCCAAGCCCTGCACTTCAGGCATCGTCTGGGGAAGCATGGAAAGCTGGAGTTTACGGGCTTCTTCGAGTTCTTGCGTTTTGCGGTCATTGTCTGCTTGAAGGACTTTTCTGGCGACTTCCTGATGAATGGTTTTTTCGGTTAAATCTTGTACTTCTAATAGCTTATCAGCAAGTTCTTTGTTCGTGGCAGCGATTTTTTGGGACATAAAGATTGACATCGCAAGCGGAATACTCAGAAAACTTAAGAGGACAAACAAGCCGCTATAATTCTCATTCTGTAGAGGCAGCGTGATGTATTTATTCTCCCACAAAATTTGAGTCCCCAAAAACACCGCAAAGAATAG
This sequence comes from Candidatus Kapaibacterium sp., assembly GCA_025455065.1. Classification (GTDB taxonomy): domain Bacteria; phylum Bacteroidota; class Ignavibacteria; order Kapaibacteriales; family UBA4661; genus PH2015. The sequence continues at coordinate 3,936 of JALONG010000070.1, forward strand.
TCCGCCAACTCCCAAGAGCCATGCTCCTTTTTGTTTGCGGTAAATTGCACGAATGACAATCCGCATAATATCAACAAAAATCAACGCCATAAATCCCAAAAAAGTATTATTCCCCTCTTTCAAAAATGGTATATTTCCTCCTATCCAGAAAAAGAATATCGGTGAAAATCCAACAATCCAAATCCCAATTGGTCGTTTTGTAGAAAAAACTGCATAGAAAAAGCCCACACAGGCAATAAAAGCCGCTATGAGAACATAGCTATTAATGGCTAATAACCATGTTAAAAGTTCGACATGGTATTCAAACCATTTTTCTGCTATGCGGTTTCCAAAATACAATGCCACGCCACCGGTAAAAATACTGTATAACAGATGTTCACGTCCGCCGGAAAAAATGAGCAAATTGATATGCAAAATACACAGCGCTGCCATGCCCCCAACCATCAATAGCATCAGTGTGTACCACCGTTCATTGCTTCGTATGCCACGTGCAAAGTCATTAGCGGCAAGCAAATACATCCCAAACCCGACGTGCGTATAACTCGCGAAGAATCGCTCCTTGCGTTCCCAAGCCCATGAATCAGAATACCTCACAGCAATAGTGTGTATGCCGTCCGGCGTGGGTTCCAAACGCACACGCAAAGCAGTACGCTCTCCGTAAGGACGCATGGTTTGTTCTTGTTCACGCTTGGAAGCAGGTCGCCCAAAATTTCCAATAAATTTTCCGTCTAAATAGATTTCTGATGCACCACGATGGCGCACTTGCAAGACTAATTCCTGTGAATAAGCGGCGCTATCAACATGAAATCGTAAACGATATAAAGCAATACCTGTCCAATCCTGTTTTGTAAGTTGTGCTAAATTTCGTGACGTTTGAGAAATCGTTTGCCATGCCGAATCATTAAATTCGGATTGTACCCAAAGCAGGTTTCCTGCCATTGTGTCACCTGCATAATAGCGCCAAGGCATTTCGCTTAACGATGTATCGGAAACCGCCAAGCGTACCGTATTCAAGATAGGTATTGTCTGCGAAGCGCTTGTGGATTGACTTCGCATACGTTGCGGACCTATATTTTGCCCAAAGACGAAACTCATTTGTATAAACAGGAGCAATATAGAAACAAAGAGCCACGGAGTAAGTAATGAAGAGGTTTTGAAGGATAAACCTTTGTGGAAATATTGAAGAGTAGCCATAGTATTGACAGTAAAGCCCCAAAATTGCGGTAAGGAAATGGAATTCGAGAAGCATCGAATTTCACAAGAGACAGCAATATACAACGTACGGGGTAGGCAATCAACTATTTCCGCTCCTGCATAATTCTTTCTGTCGACAATCAGCCATTACGCCACTTTCCGCGCCACAAGCCTAAGGCGCACATAATCCGCCGTCCACGAACCATTGCTGTGCAGCACTGTGGAACACAGTAACTCTTGCGCCCGCACCGTTGCTTGTTCGCGCACATCGGGCGCAATGCCGACAAATACTGCCCCGCCGAACATTCTGAGCCAATTTGCCGCTCCGTCAGTGCCTTCAAGCGGTGTAGGGCGGTCGAAGTGCCACATCGCTTCCACACGAAAACCGTGTCGCTCCAGCAATGTTGCGTATTCTGCGGGCGAGGGGAAATAAAACTTGTCGGGTATGTCTTGACCCAATATCTCGAACAGCGCTTCCCGTGCGGCTTTGCGGATGAGCGCCACATTGCCCTTTCCACCAAACTCCGCAACAAAACGTCCACCGCTCTTCAACGCCGCATGAACGCTGCTGATAACACCTTCCGCATCGGGAATCCAATGCAGCGTTGCATTGCTGAACACCGCGTCAAATGGTTCTTTTTCGTCAATTTCTTGCAAAGTAAACATTGCTGCACTTGCTTCCACAAATTTCAGTTCGGGATACAATCGCTGTGCATCCTGAATCATGTCGTGTGAAGCATCCAAACCCACCACAAATGCGCCTCCTGAGGCAATTTGCTTGGTTAAATGCGCTGTTCCACAGCCAAGGTCGAGTATGCGTCCTCCCGCCTGCGGACGCAGAAGCGCAATAACGTCTTTTCCGTACTCAAAGACGAAAGAATGTTGTTTGTCGTAAAGACTGGTATTCCATTGTTGCATAATAGTATCTCTTTGGTTCGACTGTATCGTTAGTTCTATTGTTAGTTCTATCGTTAGTTCAAATTTAAGCCGAGTGAAACACCAACCCAAGGTTTATTGTGGAACACCCAATGAACATTATTTTCATCTAAAAGCAATTCAAAACCAAGCAGTAAACCAAGCGTGAGTTGTTGATAACCAGCAATAACAGCAAAACCGTAGTTCATTCCCAAACCGTCATATTCCACATCAACGCCATAATCGGTGTTCCAAGGGCTAACATACACAGGATTAACAGTTGAAAACGCTCCAAATCCGACAGCACCGGCGGTCACTTCGCTGAGCGATATATTGCGTACATTCTTAATGCTATGCGTGATAAAATCCGTTCGCCAACCGGCATAGACACCCACATTCGGATTCGACACAAAACCGCCCGGAATTGTGCGTCCCTGACGAAAACGATACCGAAAAGGAACGGTAATGGCATCAATATCGAAGTGGTTATCGAATGCTCTGAAATTATCCGCCTCAATCTGGTTGCCCTTTTGTAAGTAATTGTGCGCAAAGAGAGTTAATGTAGAATCGGATTTATCCAACGTTATCGGGTTATTATCATCATTAGGCATGGAAGAAAATTCCGGCTCTAAGACCAATGTATCTTCAACAGCAAGTAACAGCGCCCTGCATAGACCACTAACACGCTTTTCCAGCATTTGACCGTTACTCGTGCGGGCAGTAATGCGCTGCCCTGATTCCACATTCCACGTGCCAAGCACTTTGGAATTACTACTTTTCCAGAGCAAAGAACATGACGACAACATGAGCATTACAGCGACCAAGAACACTAAACGTGCTCTCATAAAACACAAAAGGCGCAGTATAGCGCCTAGTGTGGGAATTGCTTGTATTATTCGGTAATTCGCAACTTTTTGCATATAGTTTGGAATCCTTAAATAATCAGCAAAGAAAATTTTATTTTTTGTTTGGAATCCTATTATCACAAAGCATCCTCAATGCTTCGTTTGATACTTTCTCTGTCGCTAATCCTTCTTGGAGCATCAAGATAGGGGCAAAGAATGGTAAGGACTCCTTTTTTAAGTGCAGCACCCGATTGAGAATGTGCTTTGAGAATAACATTTTTCACCGATTTGGTAATCGTTTCATAGCCTGTGTCCTCTTCGTCCATAATTTCACCCAAAGCATCCAACACAGCAGCAACTTCGTCCTTGAGATTCCGCAATGCCGATGCGCCTTGCGGGAGAGTGTCCCAATCCACATCGCAGTTCAGTTTGAGGTGTTTGAGCGTATTAAAGTCATCCAAATACTGGGCGATAAAGCGCTTCACATCTATCTTCGTTACGACTTCCTGTTCCGCAGAAATGTTTGCTTTGTCATTAAGGAATTTGCCAATCGTGTGCGCATCCAAAATCGTAACGCTGACAATCGCACTTGTTCGTACATAAATGAGGTCTTTTTGCGGATGGCGGTGTTCGCCACGGGGCGAGTGCAACACCAGTGTTTCCTCGTTACGCGGAGAATCTACCGCCACAACATACCCTTCAAACATTTGTCCGCTTGTCAAAGCAATTTGGACAAGCGGCAAAGCCACTTTCCGCCCGGCATTATACTGACCGCGCAGCATGGCAAGGTCATTCAGCATCGAATTAACCGTGCGCACCGGAAGTGTGGCTAAAAGCGAGTTCCATTCGTTTGGGTTCATAGTAAATCTTCGATAAGATGTTGAAATTCTTGATTGTAATTATCAGAAAGTTCAGAAAGTTCGGAAGAAGTCAACGGAATTTGTGCAAAGATAATGGAGTTCACGCTTGATAAACACTTACTATCTGCTCTCCAAGAACATACAACGAGGAAAAAACATAATCAAAGAAAAATCACGTGAGTTTTCCCCATACCCGTAAAATCTTGCCGATTACCCAAAAACACGTATTTTTGTGCTTCTCCGCTTCACCAACTTTTTTCATGCTTTATGTTCAAATCCCTGTCATTTGCTCACGTATTGTTGAGTATAGCGCTGTTTGGAATATGCATTTGCCCAGCTTACGCACAAGATGTGCCTTCAACAATAACCGAGATTTCCGCCGCCAACAACCTCCTTGGACTCGCTACAAAGCCTCACCAAACCTTTCTTTCCGCCGGATTACTCTTGGGTTCTGGTGTTCAGCAAGATGCCGTCCATTCTCCGATTCGTCACAATGGTTTTATGGGGGGTGTGGTGCTTGGTTTACGGGCGTATTCGCGGGACATTCTCGTACAATTAACCTCCACAAACGCTGTTGGATTGCTGGCTCCCGAAGTCGGTCAATCGCGGAACAGGGCTGCCGGAATTACGACGGTTCACTCCAATTCCGCTTTATCACTTGCCTTCAACGCATACACCAGCGAAGACCGCACAACACGCTTTTTTACCGGACCGCTTTTGAATACGATGCTCAATCTCAAAATCAACAACACTTTCGGTAACAGCGCTTTAGCAACGGATATTCACCTTGCGCTGGGTGGTACGGCTCGCATCGAACAAGATTTTGCCTTTTGGGGCAAGCAATGGAGGGCTTCAAGCGAACTAAATCTGCCGCTTGTCGGCTTTGCCCAACGCCCCTATTACTCAACGGCATCCCGCTCCATTGTCGCTAACGAGACCCTAACACTCTTCGACCTACAACCCGTAAGCATTTTCACATTTCCCAATTTGACATGGACGACGGGACTTGAATTTATGCTGGGTACAGGAAATTGGCTGGAACTCAGTTATCAATGGAATTTTTACGATTACACCTATTTTAACCGCGTTCAAGCGGCTCGGCACGGCGTTGTGCTTTCGCTTCATGTTCGATTGGAATAATGCAACTGCCCCAAACAGCGCTTCACACCAAGTTTTCGTTTCTTTTTTGTCAAATTTGAGCATCGCTTTTCTTGCTATGAACAAACCATTTTTCTCTTCGCTTATTATCATTACGGCACTTGCAGCCGCATCATTGCTGAGTTCTTGCGAACAGGCATTTCTCGCACCTGCTCCCGGCACCGACAACGCCTCGGTTTTCGATTCGATGTGGGACAATGTTCGTGCGAAATACACGTTTTTCACTTTCAAACGCATTGACTGGAGCGCCGTGCGAACAAGGTATAGAGACCGCGCCATTGCTGCCCGCACCGATGAAGAACTCTTCGCTGTGCTGGCTTCGATGTTGAACGAATTACAAGACGACCATACGAATTTGTTTTCGCATTTCAATCTTTCTCGCGCACGTCCGTTTTTCAACGATTCTGCGAACTTCGACAGCGAGATTTTGAGCCGTGTATATCTGAGGAATCAAGAATGGATAACGGGTTCACTCACCAATACTATCATTGAGCGCAACGGCAAAAAGTATGGCTATATTCGCTACGGAAGTTTTCTTTCGCCGATTGACACGCTGTCGTGGAATATCGTCATACGGCGCTTCCGTCAGGAAAATGTCGAAGGAATGATTTTCGACATTCGCAACAACGGTGGCGGCGCTATCTCGAACACGATATTTTTGGCTTCACGCCTTGCAAAGCGGCGTTCTGAGCCGCTATTGGAAATGACCAAAAACGGTCCGGGGGAAAATGATTTCAACACACCGAAAAAACTTATCATCGGCATAGACACAGCCGCAGCAGCCCAGCAATACCGCTTCACAGACAAGCGCGTGGCAGTGCTGACAAACCGCAATTCGTATAGCGCGGCATCGTTTTTTCCGGCAATCTTGAAATCACCGGAATTTGACCAGGTGCGGCTTGTGGGCGACCACACGGGCGGCGGAAGCGGTCTGCCGATTGACGCGCAACTCCCCAATGCGTGGACGTACCGCTTTTCCGGTACAAAAACGCTCATTCCCGCAGGGCGCATCACCCGCGAACAAGCATTGGCAGTCGCCCCCCGCGCAAATCACGATGCAGACTGGGCTATCGGGTATAACTTCGAGTGGGGTGTTCCGGTGGATATTAAAGTGAATATGAATCTCACAGACCGCAGCCGTGATGCGATTATTGAGCGGGCGATGGAGTATATTTTGGCGGGAAGGTAAGTCTTAGAAACGAGGTGTGAAGCGGGTTGCACAATGAAAACAGAAAACGAATATTAGTCCCAAATCCGCTTTACACCATATCCGTCAAAAGCCGCATCACTGCTTACAACAGGAATATTTTCCGTGATTGCTTGTGCGATGATAATGCGGTCAAAAGGGTCGCGGTGGTAAAGCGGTAATGTCTCAACAGCAGCAAGATGATGAGCTTCTATGGGAAGGAATTGAACAATTTCTTCGTATTGCTGTACAATCTTCATCACAGATTTTTCCAGTTGGAGTTTGCCAATAGAAACTTTGATAGCCATTTCCCAAGGCGATGCAATACTCACACATAAATGCCCATCATCTACCATGATTGCCCGAAGAGCGTTATCATGCAATTTTTCCGGTGCATTCATCATCCAAATAAATGACTGCGTATCAAGGAGTAAACGCTTCATTCCATATACTCCCGAAAATCCTCCAATGGTGCATCAAAATCATCCGCCATATACAAAACAACACCACGCAACAGCCCTAACGGGCTAGGTTTTATGACCTCTTCGGAACGCTGATGCAATGATTCGCTTGGTGCAAAATCATTTCTAAAACGGCGTTCCTTCGTTATGCCGATTAAGGCTTTGGTAGTCAATTCATCTAACGAAATCCCTTCTGAAGCCGCATATTTACTCGCTTCATCGAGGACTTCGGGCGGCAATTCTAATGTTATCGGCATACAAGCCTCCATCGGTATTGTGGGCGGTTCAAGAAATGTTCGAGAAGTTCCATCACCAATATACAAAATTCCCTCAAACCATGCTCAAATCACGGTAATTGCGTATTTTGCCCCTGTACATTCACTTTTTCCGCGACTATCTTTTTAACAGCAATACTTTATGGAAACGACCAAAGCCGAAAGCGCCAATTTGGTGCTAAAACTCTACGAACTCCGCCGCGACCCCGAAATGCGCGAAGCCCGCGAATGGTACTTCACCAAATTCAAACCCCAAAGCGCTGAAGAAATCGTGAAACTTCTCACCGAAAGTTTTGAGGGCAGCCGCTATTACCGCATGGTGACAAGCTATTGGGATATGGCTGCATCGCTGGTCAATAACGGCGCGATTGACCGTACCGTCTTTTTGGATGCAAACACCGAACACGTCGCCATTTTTGCCCGTGTACAGCCCTTTTTGGCAGAAGTGCAGAAAATGTACCGTCCCACGTATTTGAAGCAGCTCGAAACAATCGTCATGACGATTCCTGACGTGGAAAAACTCCTCGCCGGACGCACAAAGCTTCTGGACGGCTGGAACAAAGCGGCACAGAAAAGTTCCGATGTTGGTTTTCGTTAGATGCACTGCACCTTAAATGTCCACGAATCACACGAATCGGCACGAATCCTTGATGCAAGTGATAACGTTTTATTAACAAGGCTTGCTCACTCACTTCATTCGTGCGGATTCGTGCGGTTTGTGGACATCACTACTGCGGAGCTGTACGCGGAAGGTGCAAATTGCACAATATTTGTTTACAAGTTTGATTCGATTTATTCCCCGCGCTCAGTGTTGGTTTCATCGGAAATCGTTTCTTCCACATCCCAAATCGGCGCTACAAGCCGCTTCCAGCTTCCCCAGCCGTAGAGTTTACTGATAACAATGAGAAACAATACGCCTGTAACAACAGTTTCTACTGTCAGCCACAAAGCGCTTGGTTGCTGGCTTTGCATGACAAACAGCGAGGGTGTTTGAAAGACCGAATTTGGCTCAGTGATAATGAGTGCGTTCAAGATATTATTGGCAGCGTGCGCACCAATAGCAAGTTCAATGCCGTCCTCCATCACAGCAGCAACGCCCAATGTTAGCCCTGTACCGATATAGCCTATCATCGTTACATACCCATACGCGGAAACTTCAGGATTTGCGCCGTGCAGCAGCCCAAAGGCAATCGAAGTCAGCACAAGCGGCTGCCACACACGCTTCGAGACCAAACCCGTTGTTTGCATCAAATACCCACGAAAGGCAAGCTCCTCAAAGCCTGATTGCAAGGGAATAAACAGCACCACCACAAAAAGCAATAACGTCCATTCCAACGGCTGAAATGCAAAGCGAAATCGCTCCGGCTCTGCGAAATAGGATACGGCAAAATCCGCAAGAAGTATGATGCCCCAAACAGCGCCTCCCACCAGCATTTTTCGCCAATCAATGCGTTCACGCGGTGTGATAATTGTTTGCCAGTGACGCTCGTGCTGACGTGGAATTTGACGGCACAAGCCGTAGAGCGCGGTTGCAAAAGGAAGTAGCATACACGCCAGTGCCAACGCTGCGGGGCGAATATTCTCAAACATATTCTCCGCGCCGCCTTGATTGAAGAACGCGGCAATCGGCGCGATAATAATCACGCTCGGAAACGTCCACAAAAACGCGAACAATTCCACTTTGAACCAGCGAAAAGGAGAATTGATGCCGCTTTTGGCGATGTCGAAGAATGGGAGTGAGGAGCGCATTTGCATAGCAGATTGGGGTGTATTTGGGTATAATACGATTAACAATTTTGCCAATATTTTTTTCGAGGAAACATCGTATCAATCAAGGATTCGTGCCAATTCGTGAGATTCGTGGACATTTATCCGTAAGAGCAAAATCTCTATTTCTTCATCCGAAACGTTATCACCTTGCCAAGCTGCTCCGCAAGCAAGGAAATTCGCCGCTCGGCACTCCAAATCTCAATATCCGGCAAATCTTCACAGTCTTTGCATTCCAATTCAAACACCAGTCCCTGTGGGGTTTTCTGAATGGTAATGTGCTGAATAATTGACTGTCTGCGGCGGTCTAATCCTTCGGCAATACGCAAAATCCCTGCAAACAAGCACACCAGCGCTCGTTTGGCGCTCGGCACACGCTGAAAATTCTCGTGTTTCGGCTTGGGGTGGCTTTTGCGGTGATACCGCGCAATGTTTGCAATAAGTTCCTCTTCATCGTTAGTAAAACCCAGCAAGGGCGAATTGCGAATGATGTAATAGGAGTGTTTGTGATGTTGGTCGGAAGAAATATGATACCCCACATCATGCAGTAATGATGCGGCTTCCAAGAGTTCGCGGTCTGTTTCGGAAAAAGAATGTAGTCCGTGTGTTTTCAGTTCATCGAATATCTGCACTGCCAGATTCCGCACGTGTTCGGCGTGGCGCTTGTCTATTTGGCAGGTGTCGCAAAGGTTTTTCACGCTTTCGTAGCGCAAACGGCTTAAATGGTGGTAGCGCTCAATGTCGAACTGTTTTTGGTAATAATCCAGCAAAATTCCTTCGCGGAGCGCATAATCCGAAATCGTCAGTTCACGCACACCAAGCCGCGTGATTGCTTGTTCCAAGATGAGTGCGCCGCCAACGATAATATCCGCCCGCTTCGCATCCATGCCCGGAATTTCCATACGCTTTTTTGAGGTTTTTGCTTGCAACACAGCCTCAATAGCGGATAAAATCTCGCTTTGCGAAAGCGTAACGCCGTTCAACGATTCGCCTTCGTCATCATCGAACAAACGATTTTTTTGCGCCAAAGCAATGGAAGCGAGTGTTTGTGCAGTTCCTGAACTTGCAACGGCTTTGTCAAACCCACAGACTTGAATAGAACGAAAAACGAGCGCCCATTCTCCGCGAATAAAATCCCGACAGTCCTTAATGGCTTTGGTCGAAAGACGTTCTTCGCTGAAAAAACGCTGCGTAAGACGGATAGCACCAAGTTTTGCACTGTGTCCATAGAGCATTTCTCCGCGCAACCCGACAATCGTTTCGGTTGAGCCGCCGCCAATGTCAATGACCAGCGTTTTTGTGTCCAAAATCGGGAGGGCTTGCAGCACACCAAGGTAGATAAGACGGGCTTCTTCGTTGCCGGAGACCACCTCAATTGAGATGCCTGTTTCGTCTTGCACTTTGCGTACAAATTCGTCGCGGTTGAGCGCTTCGCGCATGGCGCTTGTGCCGATAGCCCGCACAGGGGCTTGTGCCTGAGCGGACATCTGCGCAAAGCGCTTCATTGCTGCCACTCCGCGCTGCATTGCGTCGGGAGAAATATACTTCATATCGCTGGTGGATTCGCCGAGCCGCACGTTTTCTTTGTCGCGGGAAAAAATCGTGAAAACGCCTTTTGCATTGACGCTTGCAATAACAGCGTGAAAGGAATTCGTTCCCACATCAATCGCCGTAACGAAGCCGTTTTGAGGCGTTGCAGATGCCGGAGAAGAATTTGGCATACTCTCTTTCGTCATACTCTCTGTCGGCGTACTCTCTGAAAATACGCCATTCCGAAGGCTTTTGCTCATAAACAAGGTTGCGGTAGAATTGATGTATAGGCGGTGGTGCAAGATTAGGAATAAATGAGGGAATATGCTGCTTACGAGTCTTTTCGCGCAGATTCTCCCTGCATAACGATAACATCGTTACTGTTGAAAAGCACATGGTCTTGTGCGCTCTTGGTTGGTGGCGGAGCAGTACCGATAAAACGCCGCAATACCCCTTTGAGCATGATAAACACAAAGGTCAGTGCAATAAACAGAACAATCGCCAGCAGGATAAAACGTGCCATAAAACTCTTTTCGCAATAACTCTCGAAATCTGAATTGCGGCGCAGCCTGAATTGAAGCAGAAACTCAAGCAAACGCGACTTCACGAAAATACGAAATTTACGAGAAACGCGGCGAGAAAGTTCCTACTTCCGAAACAATGCACAAACAGCACGATTACTGGACAACATCACGATTGCAGTGTTCGTAGTGTATATGACCTGCTGCGACAGAATAGCCCAAAAGGATAGCCCACAATAAAAAATGAGCAAACGGTCATTCTCCGTTCATTGAAGTTGAAGATTCATTCTCTGTTGTGTAGTTTCGCATCCGAAAATAGTCTATTCGGTGCAACCTCTTTCGGTGCAATGTGCCGTGCTATCCTTTTGGTAATCTCTGGCTTTCAATTTTTCTTGTTTCATTATTTCAAAGGAGTCGCAATGCGACGTGCTTTCTTCTTGTCGAAAAAAAATATTTTCTACAACTACTTTTTTTACAAGCACTTACAACACTAGTGAGTGGGGGTATTTTCTCGCTTTTCGCCCAGCAAATTGCCCAGCAAACTGCCCAGCAATCGTGGGTGAGAGCGCTTGATAACGTGTTTATTGAGCGGCTATTATGGATAATTTACCATTTTGCTGTCCAATTTTGTGGGGGCAGCTCACTTCACTTTGCACTTCGCAGTAGCCTCTTGTCTATAGACTCCCGCCCCGTGCCGCTTTCGTTTCAAAATCCTTATCCGCCATTGGCTGCGTTGCAGTGGGTTTTTGAGAGGAGATTAGGTGCGGCGGATTGAGATTGTATGCGGGTGGTGAGGAGTTTAGCTTTTGGGAAATTGGGAGTGATTGTGTAGATTAGCGAATACTCCTGAAGCCTTTACCTGAACACCACCAATATCGAAACAAGCAATGGCATACAACAAATTCAAAATCCAAACCCTCAAAGAACGGCTTGGAATCGTCGTGCAACGCAATTATTGGCTGCCCAAGGAATTACCTGTTTTTGCCGAAGACAAACGCCTCATGGAGAGTTTGCAGGAAGCAGCGAAAATATATCTCGGCAGCGAAAAAGCACGGTCTGAATTTGTGGTTTCGCCTGTGTTGCAGGCACTCCTCAGAAGAAATCAAGGACGATGTTCGATTTTTTCCGGGTATGAATTTACCATTGACAAAACAAAGGGTTTGAGCGGGTTTTGCGACTTTATTTTCTCCTCTGCCGAAAGTACCTTTGTTGTGGAGGCTCCGGCGTTTTTCGTCGTCGAAACGAAAAAAATGGATATTGACGACAATGCTATTGCTCAATGCGGCGCAGAACTCTACGCCGCGCAAATCTTCAATGCAGCAAAAGATAAGCCTCAGCAAGCGGTTTATGGCTGCGTTACCTCGGCATATAGCTGGGGCTTCCTAAAATTAGAGCGGAATATCCTCACGATTGACCCCGACTATGTGAGTATGAACTTTAGCAATCCGTATCGGGTGTTGGCGGCGTTGCAGTGGGTTTTTGAGAGGAGTTTGGGGGCGGCGGAGTGAGATTGTATGCGGGTGGTGAGGAGTTTTAGGTTTTGGGAAATTGGGGATGGTTTTGTAGATTGCGGAAAACCTGTGGTAGTCATCGTAATTAAACTGACACCAAGGCAGACAATGGTAAAAATTTAGAAATTTCTATTCTCTCAAATGGCAAACGAAAAAAAGACCGACATATTCATAAGCCGACTTCTTGAAAGTGCGGGTATTCAGTACACACCCAACGGAAGCGACATCAAAGAAATTCAAGACGCATTAAAAACTGCTTCCAAAAAAGGGACAGGAAAATCAGGTTTTCCTGAGTTTGTTGCAATTTCCAAAGATTTTATTCTTGTTATCGAAAATAAATCCGAACTCGAAAAACAAGTGTTGTATGAAGATGAGAACAACCAACGTATCTCAACCGACAAAAAAGCAATCACCGATTATGCCGAAAACGGAGCTTTGCACTACGCCCACAAAATTGTAACTCAAACTACCTTCAAAAAAATATTTGCCTTTGGCTGTTCGGGAGACGAAAAACATCATATCATCCGACCAATTTTTGTTGGCGAAGCAGAATACAAGCTGCTTGAAAAGGTTGAGAACTTCGAGAATTTTTCGGCGGCAAACATTGAGAAATACTACAAGGAACAAGTATTAGGCGAAACACCGCAGGAAACGTTAGAACTTGAAGATATTCTCAAAAAATCGTCTGAACTACACGAAGCATTACGCAATTACGGACAACTGGGAGATTCCGAAAAACCACTCGTTGTTTCGGCGTTGTTACTGGCGTTGAGCGAAACCTCATTTTCTCTGGACTCGTTAAAAGGCGATACCGTAAAAACCGACGGACAGATAATATTTGATGCACTTTCTGCTCACATGACAAGGGTTGAAGTACAGCCGGAAGTAAAGAAAAATCAGGTCTTGAATCAGTTTACTATCATCAAAGACAGAACGCTTCTCAACCAGAAAGATGAACGATTAAAGGTTGAAATTTCTAAAAGCAATTACTTAGAAAAAACGCCCTTAAAGTATTTCGCCGAATACATTCAAAAAAACATTCTCTCCTCTGTCATCTCGAATACGACCGAAGATGTCTTAGGGCGCTTTTACGGAGAATTTATCCGCTACAGTGGTGGCGACGGTCAAACATTGGGCGTTGTTCTGACCCCAAAACATATCACCGAGTTGTTTTCCGAAATCATTGATTTGAAGCCTTCCGACAAGATTTTCGACCCATGCTGCGGCACGGGCGGCTTCCTGATTGCAGGTATGCACAAAATGTTACAGGAAGCAAAAGGCAAACAAAAAGACACCATCAAACGAGAGAACATTCACGGTATTGAAATTCGTGAAGATATGTTCGCCATTGCCACAACCAATATGATTTTACGCGGCGATGGGAAAAGTAATTTGATAAAAGACGATTTTTTACGCCGAAATGCAGAAGAGTTACGAAAGAATAACTACACCGTCGGCTTTATCAACCCACCCTATTCACAAGCAAAAGGAAGAGACACGGCTCATTTATCTGAAATCAATTTTATCAACCATTTGCTGGATAGTTTGGTAGAAGGCGGCAGATGTGTTGCTATTGTCCCGCAATCTACAATGGTCGGAAAAACCAATGAAGATAAAGCCGTTAAAAGACAAATTCTACAAAACCATACGTTAGAAGGTGTCATCACGCTGAACAAAAACACATTCTATGGTGTCGGTACAAATCCTTGCATAGCCGTTTTTACAGCACACAAGCCGCATTCAGACAAGAAATATTGTAAGTTCGTCAATTATGAAGATGACGGCTTTGTCGTAAGCAAGCATATCGGCTTGGTAGAAACCACAAGAGCCAAATCACAAAAAGCCCATTTACTTGACTGCTGGCTGCACGACAAACCAGCCGAAAGTAAGTTTATGGTTCGGACGACGATAGAAGCCGAAGACGAATGGCTGCACTCTTTCTACTATTTCAACGACGAAATACCCAAAGAAGAAGACTTTGAAAAAACCATTGGCGATTACCTCACCTTTGAGTTTTCTATGATAATGCAAGGCAGAGAATATTTGTTTGGGGAAAGCCACGACAACGAAAAAAAAAAGCCTGAACCGAACATCAGTTTAAAAGATATTCAGTGGGGAGAGTTTGAAATAGTTGAATTATTCACTCCTGAAAAAGGAGACCAAAATAATATGGCGAGTGTTACAAGTGGTGTTGTTCCGTTGGTTTCAGCAAAAAAAGGAGAAAACGGTTACAAGGATTTTGCAACTCAGGCAAACAAAAAACTTTATTCAAAAAATAGTTTGACTCTAAATAATGATGGGGATGGTGGTGCAGGAATTTCATTTTTTCAACCCTCTGATTATTTGTTAGATAGCCACGTTACCGCATTATATCCCAAAAGGAACTTAAATAGGTTTGCACTTCTTTTCATATCTCGATGCATTACAGCGCAACGAGATAAGTTTGGGCATGGCTATTCGATTAACAATCAAAGGCTAAAAGTCTTTAAGTTAATGTTGCCAATAGCCTCAAATGGTCAGCCCGATTACGCTTTTATGGAGCAGCTACACTACCAAGAGAATTGAGCAAGTACAAGATTTTGAAGCAGTAGAACCACTCAATCAGCAGGAATGGGGAGAGTTTGAAATTGGGAAATTATTTTCGTTATCCGCAGGGAAATCAAAAGGACTGAATCATCTAAAGAAAACCAATTCTGGGATAAATTACTTAGGCGCAACAAATGCTAATAATGGTGTTTTGGCATTTGTTGAAATCAAGGGAAACGAAAGTATGATTCAACAAGGTAATTGTATTGCTTTCATAAGGAACGGAGAGGGTTCGATGGGTTTTTCTATTTACAAAGCAGAGGATTTTATTGCAACGTCTGATATTTCTGTTGGGTATGCTGAGTTCTTGAATCGAGAAGTTGGATTGTTCCTGACAACCATTGCAGACAGAATCAGAGGCAAATATAATTTTGGCTACAAAAGAAGCGATGCAAGGCTAAAAAAGGAAAAATTACAATTACCCATAGCCCCAACCGGGCAACCCGACTATGCCTATATGGAAAACTATATCAAGAAACTGGAATATGAGAAGCTGATGAAATATGTGGCAATGAGAACGCCAAACGTATATCCATAAACCCAATTTTATCCCCTCGAATTCGATGGCTTTAGTTTGCAAATTTGGAAAGCCTCAATGCCGAATTTATCAAGTTGGGTTTGCCGCAGCCGGAACGCCTCGTGAAACTCAACCAGACTGCCATTAGCCAGATGCAATCACTCATGCAGAGCGCTACCATGCGACGATTGAAAGAATAACCGTTCTTTTTCCTAAACGCCGCTCACACCTTCGCAATCACCAACTCCGTATTTTTATACCGCTTCGACAGCAAATTTTTCTCCACAACACCCGTAATAAACTCCGCCAGCGCACTAATGATGCGCTCTTTGGCAAAAGGGCGATAATACACCAGCGAAACCTCGCGCACAGGCACGGGCGGATGAAACAAGCTCACCTTTTCCTGTTTTTCTTTCGGGAGGCTTTGGTAGTAGAGTTCCGGTATCAGCGTCAGCCCGCCGAACTCGTCCACCATACCCAGCAGCGTTTCAAAGGAGTTCGCATCAAACGTGAGATTCTGTGGCTTTGTGTCCTTTTTTTTGAGTGCGCAAAGCTGAATAAATTGTTCTCTGAGGCAATGCCCTTCCTCCAAAAGCCACACTTTGCTGTTCTTGATTTCCTCCGGCATGATGTACTTCATGGTTTTGTCCACCTCGCCATAGACCATGAGCGTTTCGTAATACAAAATTTTCTCTTCAATCGTCTCGTCCGTGCCGGGTGTGGCGATAATCCCCGCGTCCAGCGTACCGTCTTTGATGTGCTTGATGATGTTCCGCGTTGGCGTTTCGACGATTTCCAAATGGAGCTTTGGGTGTGTTGCCAAAAGAGGCTTGATAATGCGCGGCAAGAGCGAACTCGCAATCGTCGGAATCACGCCAAGTTTAAGTTTACCTTCTACCAGGCCCGAGTGCTTTTTTGCTTTTTCGTGAATTTGGCGGCAGTGCGCTAGAACGATTTTACATTCGTCAATTATCGTTTGCCCGATGTCGGTGGTCAAAATCGGACTTGATTTGCGGTCAAAAAGAACGCAGCCCAATTCTTCTTCCAATTTTTTGACCATTGCGCTCAAGGTGGCTTGGGTAACATTGCAGTAATCGGCAGCTTTGGTGAAGTTTTTGAACCTATCGACAGCTACCAAATATTCCATTTGTTGTATGTTCATCGGTATAGACAGTATCAATGACGCGGATAGATATTTTCGTCCAAATTTATGACAAAATAGCGTTATATTTGCAGCAATTCATAATTCACATCTCCCCCAACCCTCTATTTTTTTGCAACAATGTCTCAGAACGCAACTTCGGACACAAAAGCAACCGTAAACGGCGCACAGAATGGTCATGGCGCAATGAACGGTGATGCAGCTAAATGCCCCTTTATGAACGGCGCACTCAAGCAATCGGCAGGCGGCGGCACACGCAATCACGATTGGTGGCCCAACCAACTTCGCCTGAACATCCTTCGCCAAAACTCTGCGCTTTCCAACCCGATGGAAGCAGATTTCGATTACAAAAAAGAGTTCCTTTCGCTTGATTTGGCGGCAGTGAAAAAAGACATTATCGCGCTTATGACCAATTCGCAATCGTGGTGGCCCGCCGATTATGGTCATTACGGACCGTTTTTTATTCGCATGGCATGGCACAGTGCAGGCACATACCGCATTGCGGACGGTCGCGGTGGTGCGGGTGCGGGAACGCTGCGTTTTGCGCCCTTGAATAGCTGGCCCGACAACACCAATCTCGACAAAGCACGGTTGCTGCTTTGGCCCATCAAGCAAAAATACGGTCGCAAACTTTCGTGGGCGGACTTGATGATTTTGACCGGAAATTGCGCTTTGGAATCTATGGGCTTCAAAACCTTTGGCTTCGGTGGCGGACGCGAAGATGTGTGGGAGCCGGAAGAGGATATTTACTGGGGTTCGGAAGGAAAATGGCTTGAGGACAAGCGTTATCAAGGCGACCGCGAACTCGAAAATCCGCTCGCGGCTGTGCAGATGGGCTTAATTTACGTCAATCCCGAAGGTCCTAACGGCAACCCTGACCCGATTGCATCGGCACGCGACATTCGTGAGACGTTTGGACGTATGGCGATGAACGACGAAGAAACCGTTGCTCTGATTGCAGGCGGACACACCTTCGGAAAAACACACGGTGCTGCCGACCCGAACAAATACGTCGGCGCAGAACCCGCAGGCGCAAGCATCGAAGAGCAAGGCTTGGGCTGGAAAAACACCTTCGGCAAAGGACACGGCGGCGACACGATTACAAGCGGCTTGGAAGGCGCGTGGACAACCAAACCCGCACAGTGGACGCATGATTACTTCAAGCATTTGTTCGAGTACGAGTGGGAACTCACCAAAAGCCCCGCCGGTGCGAACCAGTGGACACCCAAAGGCGGCGCAGGCAAAGGCACAGTGCCGGATGCGCACGACTCCGCAAAAAGCCATGCACCGATGATGCTCACCTCCGACCTCGCGCTCCGCATGGATCCCGCGTACGAGAAGATTTCACGCCGTTTCTACGAAAATCCTGCCGAGTTCGCCGATGCTTTTGCTCGTGCATGGTACAAACTCACGCACCGCGATATGGGTCCGATTGTTCGCTATCTCGGCGCAGAAGTACCGAAAGAAGTGCTGATTTGGCAAGACCCCGTTCCGGCTGTTGATCACAAACTTATTGACGACAGCGACATTGCCGCACTCAAAGCAAAAATTCTTGCGTCGGGCTTGTCGGTGGCGGAACTTGTTTCTACCGCATGGGCTTCGGCTTCAACGTTCCGTGGCTCGGACAAACGCGGTGGCGCAAACGGCGCACGCATTCGCCTTGCTCCGCAGAAATTCTGGCAAGTGAACAATCCGACGCAGCTTTCCAACGTTTTGGACAAACTCGAAGCAATTCAAAAAGAGTTTAACGCTTCGGCTTCGGGTGGCAAAAAAGTATCCATCGCTGACCTTATCGTTTTGGGCGGATGCGCGGGCGTAGAAAAAGCAGCGAAAAATGCGGGAATTAGCGCAACAGTTCCCTTCACCGCAGGGCGCACGGATGCTTCACAGGAGCAGACCGACGTTGAGTCGTTTGCTGTTCTTGAGCCGCAAGCCGACGGTTTCCGCAACTACATGAAGAAAAAATATACCACCTCCGCCGAAGAAATGCTCGTGGATAAAGCGCAACTTCTCACGCTCACCGCGCCTGAAATGACGGCACTTGTGGGCGGTCTGCGTGTGCTGAATGCGAATTTTGACGGCAACCAGCACGGCGTATTTACGAAGCAGAAAGAAACTCTCAGCAATGACTTTTTTGTGAATCTGCTCGACATGAACACTATCTGGACGGCAGTAAACGCTCACGCTGACGAGTTTGAAGGCTTCCACCGCACAAGCGGCGCAAAAACATGGACGGCAACCCGCGTGGATTTGATTTTCGGCTCGAACTCCGAACTCCGCGCCATTGCTGAAGTCTATGGCTGCTCGGACGGCAACAAAAAATTCATTCACGACTTCGTAGCAGCGTTTGCGAAAGTGATGAATCTTGACCGCTTTGATGTGGCGTAATTGGTTGTTGAAATTTTGAATGAAAAAGCCCTGCACATAAGGTGAAATCTTGTGTGCGGGGCTTTGGTTTTTGCAGAAACAATACAGAAAGTACGACAAAACTTTCGTATATTTACGAGTTAGCTGCAAGGCAGTCGACAAGTCGGCTAAGTGGAGAAAAACGGTTTCAGTTTACGACAGCTCTCCTACTCGACATGAAATTGACTGAGTTAATTTAAAATAAAGTAAATTTTCTGTCATATTACCTCACCTCTTGT
>JALONG010000071.1 GCA_025455065.1 Candidatus Kapaibacterium sp.
GCGAATACTTCAGACAAGAGGGTTGGTGTTTTTTTTGTACCATAAAATGCTCTAAAATAATGGTTTTATTTGCAATATAGCTTAAGTTGATGACATTGGTTGGAAACCCCTTGTTAGAAAGAGTGCTTCATTACTTGTGTTTGAGCCGCTTGTATTGAAGTTTCCAACTGAATCCAACTAGAACCGCAAAAACTCCCGCATCGCTCTATTCACCGCCTCCGACTGGTCAAACTGTACAAAATGTCCGCAACGCGGCACCATGACCAGTTTATTTGTCGGAATTTTTGCAGCACCGACTTGTGCAACTATTTCCGTTTTTCCGCCGTGCAAAAATGGGTTGGGAATGAGATTATCATTCTCACCGTAAAGAATCAGCGTCGGTTGCTGAATTTGGTACAAACGCTCAATCACCGGCTCATTCACCATTGCTTGCACACATTTTACAATCGTCCAGCAATACCAATCAAACTGCTTCATGCCCCGCATCAGAACTCGGTCGGTTATCATAAACTCAGCATCGGCTGGCATGGTGTAAAAATTGCCCATGAGATTGGTGCGAATCTGCGCCGGAGGCGTAAGTTTCACGCCTTGCGCGGTAACAACTTCCCGAAACCACTGTTTTTCCCCTTCGGAAAATGCCTCGAATCCCGCCGGAGCGCATAACATCAGCTTTTTTACTTTTTGTGGATGCTTCAGCGCAACCGTCATCGAAATTTGTCCGCCCATCGAATGACCGCATAAAACCGCGCTTTGCAGCCCAAGTTTCCCAATAAATTCCGCTACGACATCCGCATAAAAACTCATCGAAATCGGATATTCGCCTTTCGAGGATTTTCCATAGCCGGGTAAATCAATCGCAATGCAACGATAATCCGAACGCAATGCCTCCACATTCCGCTTCCACGCCGGAAGATACGAACCCAAGCCGTGAATAAAAATAATCGTCTCCCGTGCCGTGTTTGCACCTTCATCCGTGTATGCAAGCCGCACTCCGCCCGAAAGTTCCATCGTTTTCGTTGGAAACGGATAGTCTAAATCCTGAAACTCCGTTTTTTCGCGCAAGGTTTGCTGCGCTGCGGCACGTTCCGGCGAAAACAATGATTTTACCCAAAATCCTATTCCAAAAAGCATACAAACAACGACAAGTGAGTGTAAAAAGCGATTCATTGAAAATCTCCAAAAATACAGTGGCAAAAAGAGCGTGAACAAATAAGCATTAAAACATCAACCAGCGAAAAGCAAGAAACGTCGTCCAAGGATTCACGGGCTTTGTAGGCGAATCACCATTCACTCGCGGGCTGTTGTAATAGTTACCAAGCCACATATACGCCGCATGAAACTCAAGGCTCATAAATACGCCCAGTTGATAGATCAAGCGGGCATTCGTTTCCCAACCGATGAAATTATCAATCGGCTGCGTGGATGCACCGCGTGGAGGATTGACATTAGAAAACGCCGCAGCTGCGCCAAGTCGTGCAGAAAGTTTGTGCGGAATAATATCATTGCTCACGTTGAAAATACCGCCCGTTACGCCGTAGCCCAAATTCGACAAATCGCTCACCGCGCCGATAAAACGATTCACCACATTTCCATGCGGAAAGACCAAATACGCGCCGTGTCCGACAAAAATTGAACCCGGAAAACCCCACGTATTGCCCGTAATCACGCCCGAATACCGCTTGTCATTCAGCCCGTTGGCATCGCCCGAACTGTACAGCACATCCACCTGCACGAGGTCGTCGGGTGTCTGTCCGTAGCGGTAGCCCACGCGACCGTTGAGTGCATACCCGAAAATATCCGCGCCTTTTTGCCACGCGCCTTGGTCGAACATATACGCCGTACCGAGATTCGCAATCGCAAACATCGAACCGCCCAAACGCCCGTTTTGAAACTCAGGATTATAGCTGCCGTAGGTACCGAGCCAGAAAATATCGGCTTCGTAGCGATTATTCAAATCAGCAGAATTGGTAAACGGGAAACGAAAGCGAAACGTGCCGTTCCACTCCGTGAGTGGACTGGACAAACCTTCGTTAATCGTCGGGATGCCCGCTTGCCCGTTTGCCTTGTCCATCAAATACCACGCCGAGAAGCCCTGTCGCCATTCCGAAGTGAGGTCAAATTCCGCATTTGCTTCAAAGAGCGATACGCCGTTGCGTTGTTCGGGTTCGCGGGAGTACAAAACATAATACCCCGTTTTGAGCCGCCAATAATCTTCGTCTTTCCGCACGGTTATCCCTGTTGCGTGGCTTCCCCAGAACGCAAGACGGTATCCCGTCTGGAGCATGGTATTGGCAAAGGTGCGATAGGGATTGTATTGCGTGTCGAAAAGGCGTTGCAGACCGATATTGATTGTCCAATTATCGCCCGGAAGCAGCTCCAATTCAATGTTTTGCGTTTGAATATTCACCCTTCCCGCGTTGAATGCCCCTCCGCGATTGCCGCCTACGAGGTACGATTCATCGCCCCACGTCCAGTCAATCTCGAAAGCAGCCCGTAAAATGGCGCGTCCGTCGAACAGTTTCGGTTGGTAAATAAAAAACGGGAGAATACGCTGCTCCATGTAGAGCGCAGAACCAGGCGTGGTTTTCGATTGATTCTCCCCGAAAAGCCGCCCCAGCACTTCGCCTGTGAACGGATTCGCGCTGTACACACTGGAAGCAACGGCTTGCGTGTAGTAAAACGCCAAAAACTGAAACTCGCGTGGATGCTCTTTCGGTGCGGCTTTGGTCAAAGAAAACTGTGCCAGTAAAGAATCCCCACTCACGAGAGCCGAATTGACTATCTGCTTTTGCTCCACGTCGGTCAAAGGATAAAACTGCTCCGACTGTGGACGCATTGCCGGAGGAATCAGCGTTGTTTCGGGAGAAAGCCGCGTACTCCGCCCCGTTCCCAATCCTTCCGAAATTGCTTGCGCGTGGCTTGCAATCGGACTTATGAGCAAATGAGAAAGAAGGACAACGCTCAATAACAAAGGGTAAAAAAAACGACGCATTACGCCTCCGAAAAAATGCTTCAAAAAAAATTGACCTAAAAAAACAAAAGCCCGCAAGCGTTGAAGAACGGTGGTTTCTTGCGGGCTTGAAGGAGAGTAAGGGTTAGCGTTTGCGGAAAACTTGAACATTCGATAAACCTAAAGCAGCAAGCACTCTACCAGTTACATCTTTCGATGTCCCAAAACCACTGGCAACAGTCGGAGGAGTGCCAGCCGGAGATTCAACCTGAACTACTTCATAGAGCATTCGCGCAGGTGAGACTGATGTTTGTACAACATAAATACCTTGAACACGGGCTATTCCTGGTGTTGCTTGGCGAATATCAATGGTATAAATTGTCGCACCAAGCGTATCTTTTGTGCTTTTAGTCACAGTGTATGAACCCGTATAGCTTATGTTGCCATTGCGAGCGGAATAGGATGTTACACTATAACCACCTTGTGCATTAAAATTAGCCGTAATTGAGTCAGAAGCAATAAGCGGAATTTTAAGCAGTGGCGCAACATCTTGACCTGCCGAAACCCACGTACCGACCAGCCCGCCCGTTGCGTCGTTTTGTTGATTGTTGGTGTTACCCGTGTCCGTACCTGCCGCACAGGACACTATCCAAACTGCCACACAGGCAGTTATAGCGAGAGAAAGAAAACGTTTCATAAAAATATCTCCAAAAGTGTGAAAAAAATGATAAAAAGGAATGGTCAAGAAAAGTTGTTATTTCTGCCTTCCAAGCAAATGCGCGTGAAATGCCTCGTTAAATTCCTGTGGTTTTTCAACGTAGGGCGTGTGTCCGCAATTTTCCAATGTAACTTCCTTGTACGCACCGCCGGAACGCTTGTAGCGCTCAAGTACGGTGCGGGTTTGGTCGAGCATCGGCTGTGGCGGAAACACGTCTTTGCCCGGATAATTCGGGATAAACCCTCGTGCGCCGAGCGTTCCGACATCGGAAGCCGCATTGTTATTGACGGCAAGGTCATCCGCGCCGCGAACCCACAAGACCGCTACTTTCGCTTTTGCTTGAACAAGTTTGTCCGCCATGCCTCCGGCATATTTCGGTGAAAGTGCATTGACAGCGCCCCATTCTCCGGGCGCAAAACCTGTCCAGTTCTTACTTGGAGCGGCATCGCCCGGAAGTGCTTTCTCGCCCAGATGAACGCTCATCATCGCCGAAAGGAGTTCTTCTTCACGCTTCGGCACAAATGATGCTTTCACAACAACATTCCGCAAGGCAGAACGCGGCGTAAAAAGGGAGTTCGTCGTGCGGTCGCCATCTTTAATTGCTTTGATGAGCAGTTTATTTGCCAATCCGCTTCCCGTTCCCGCAAAATCGCTGTAACACGGCGTTCCGAGCGTGTCTTTTGTTCCGCCAAAACCAAACGGCGAACCCGGCGCAACAAGCGTTACCGACAGCAAACGCTCAGGATAATCCGCCATCATGCGCCAAACAACATACCCGCCGAGCGAATGCCCGACAATATGCGCTTTTGCAATGCCAAGTTTGTCCATAAGCGCAATAGCGTCGTCCGCCCAATCCCCCGCTCCGCGCCGTGCATCAACGAATTTGCTTGTGTCCGCTCCGCCAAAGCCTCGTAAATCAGGCGCAATGCCTCGAAAACCTTGAGGCAAAGCCTTGGGCAGAGCCAGCATTGTTTCTTCCCACCACGTTGCAGAGGAAAGATTTCCATGCAAGAATAAAACTGGTGCGCCTTTCTCCTCGCCGGAGAACAGAACCCGCGTTGTTATGCGGCTTGTGGAGACGCGCTCGGCGCGAATGCCCTTCATTACGGGTATTTCCTGCGCGTGAAGTGTTTGCGGCTTCATCACGATTCCTTGAAACTGCGGAATTGTTATGCAGAATGCGAACAAGAGGATTGATGCGGCTTTCATAGTAATTTCGTTGAAATAAATCATATTTTTTACGTCCACTGCTCTTTCACCGCAGCAAGAAACTCTGCGGCTTTTTCAATATGCGGTGAATGACCGCAATCCGACCATACAATTTCCTTATACGTGCCGCCATTACTTGTGTATGCGTCCAAGACGGCGCGAAGTTGGTTTACCATCGGCTGTGCAGGGTACGCTTCCGCACCCGGATAACCCGGCACAAAGCCTAATTGCCCCAAGTACCCAAAATCAAAGAGCGAGGTATCGGAAACAATTTGGTCATCTGCACCACGAATCCAGAGAACACGCGGTTTGTGGGCTATTGCGGCAAAATTTTTGAGATTGCAGTATTTTGGTGAAATGGTGTTATTGATACCGTTTGTACCGGGCGCAAGTGTGGGCCAATTCTCGGAGGTCGTCAAATCGCCCGGATAAAAACCTTCACCCGTTTTCGTAGAAAGCATACCGCCCATAAACGCATCTTCTTGGGATTTGGAAACGCGGAACGGTGGCTTGAAATAGAACGTATTCATCACATTGCGCGGGCTGTTCGGGTCTTCGTCGCTTGTGTCACCTGAAGCCAAACGTTTGGTAAATTCAGGGTTTGCCGTACCGCCGCCTGAACCTGCAAAATCAGCAAACGTCGGCGTTCCCAAGGCATCTTTTGTTCCACCGAAACCGTAGGGCGACATCGCACTTTCCAGCGTCAGGCTGCTCAGGCGGTCGCTGTGGTCTATGGCGTATTGCATCGCCACACCAGCCCCCAGCGACCATCCCAGCAGATGAAATTTCTCCACACCGAGCGCTTCCACAAACGCATGAATGTCGTCCGCCCAATCCCTCAAACCCCTCGTTGCATCAAGTGGCAGAGCCTCTGTCTCGCCGTAACCGCGTAAATCGGGCGCAATGACGTAGAGCGACGACGGCAAAGCATCAATCAACTCTTCAAAAAAGACCGATGATGAGACGTTTCCGTGAATGAGCATCACCGGAGTACCGCTTGTAGAGCCGTTTGTGCGGTAATGTACACGAAGGCGCGAGGTTTGGAGCGTGTGTTTCTGCATGGTTCGGAGTAAATAAGTGAAAAAGTTTGATTGGAATCAATATTCAAAATACACGCATTATCGCCCGTGAATGACTAATTTTTTCACAACCACATTCTTTTCGTCGCTCAGGCGCACAGAATAGACACCTGCGGGTAATTGCGCACAATTCACGGTTTGTAGCTCTCCGCGCAACTCTACCGACATCATTTCTTTGCCCAAAAGGTCATACACCGCCAAACGCTTTTGCTGTGCGCTTCTGGGGCTAACGATGCTCACGACATCGTTTGCCGGATTAGGATAGAGAAGCCATTCGGAAGCCTGTGGAGCAAGTTCTTCTTGCTTTTCGGCGACAAGGATTAGTGCGCTTTCATCGGCGCTTTGGAAGCCGCCCCCACCGCCACCGCCTTGCGTGGAGATATTCACGCGGAATGCGGCATCAAACGTTGTGTAGGAAATAGCATTGTACCAAAAGTTTCCGCCCGTGTAGGCATTCGATGGCGTGTAATTCATCGAAGCGCGGGTGAGTTGCAGCGTATATTGCGTGTTTGCACTGGCAGCAAAGGGTGTTGTTAAGGTGATTGCCTGCCAACCCGAACCAAGATTCATGCCGCTTTGCTGGTAAAGCGGTGTTCCCGAAACGGTATTTCCGGCAAAAATACGCAAGCCGCTATTTGTTGTTGCTTGTTGCAAACGAAATTCTACACTTGTGATTGTGCCTGCTGTCAATGTTGTGAAGGATTGCGCAGTGTTGTCATTGGCAAGTGTTGAAATAAACGATGTGCCGTTGGGCTGCTGAATGGTATAGCTTGAGGGCGGCGCAGATGCTTGTGTTGTTGCGCTTGCTTCGTTGCTGTTTGCCGAACTTCCCACGCTATTGCTTGCGCGAACACGATAAAAATAGGTTGTGCTTGCTGCAAGCCCGGTATTGCTAAACGATGTGACATTTGCACCAAGCGTTGCAATATTCGCAAAGCCGCTTCCTGAACTTGTCGAACGTTCCACCACATAGCCCGTTTCATCACTTGCGTTGTCCGTCCACGTAAGATTGATTTGCGAACTTGACGTAGCCGTTGCCGTCAGATTTGACGGCGCTGCCGGAGGGTTGGATGATGCAGCTTGTGTTGTCGCACTTGCTTCGTTGCTGTTTGCAGAACTTCCCGCACCGTTGCTTGCGCGAACACGGTAAAAATAGGTCGTACTTGCTGCAAGTCCGGTGTTACTAAACGATGTGACATTTGCGCCGAGCGTTGCAACACTCACAAAGCCGCTTCCTGAACTTGTCGAGCGCTCCACAACATAGCCCGTTTCATCACTCGCGTTGTCCGCCCACGTAAGATTAATTTGTGAACTTGACGTTGCCGTTGCCGTCAGATTTGACGGCGCTGCCGGAGGTGTTGGCGGTGCGGTATTGAGAAGACCGAAAAAGTCGGCTGCCCAATACGACGAAAAGAAATTTTCATCTACTGCATATCCGCCTGTTGCTCCGCCTTGTTTTACGCCTGTCCCGGGATCAACCGAAATAGCGTGTCCCATTCCCGCAATGTCGTAGGTAATCACCACAGGTTGGCTGCTGGGATTGTTATACACGCGGCGGGTAATATCGGGAACACCGTCGAAGGCAGTCGTGGTCTGGTCTGCTGTTGCGTCTGCTCCGTTCACGTTTGTCCATTGGTCAGCTAATTCCGTCATATTCATCGGTCTGACGGTAAAATCGTTCGAGCCGTGAAAAACCGACATTCGGGGCCATACCCCGCTAAAAGAAGGATTTTGATTCCGCACCAAATCGCCCCACTGTTGCGGCGTTCTGTCCACACCCGGACTCATCGCTTGAAAGGCTGCACTTGTTCCGATACCCGCACGATACGGAATACCAGCCATTACAGCCCCCGCGCGAAACACATCGGGATAGGTCGCACACATCACCGCCGTCATTGCTCCGCCGGCGGACAACCCTGTAACAAAAACCCTGCTCCCGTCAATCGAATGATTCGCTTTCATATTATCGGTCATTTGCTTGATGGAAAGCGCTTCTCCTTGACCTCGCGTTATATCGCCATTTTCAAACCAATTAAAGCATCGTGAAGAATTATTCGAACTGTTTTGTTCGGCATAGACCACATAAAATTTATAGGTGTTCGCAAGCGCGTTCCAGCCTGTTTCTGTGGCATATTGCGATGCTGTCTGTGTGCAGCCGTGCAGGACGACGACTAAAGGAGCATTTGCAGGCATATTTGCCGGAACGAACTTGAACATATTGAGCGCTCCCGGATTAGACCCGAAGCCTGTTACCTGCGTTAATTGTGCGAATAAAGAATTGCCGATGAATAACAGCATCAGCATCACAAGTACGTGAATTGGTGTTGAGTTTGGCGTTTTCATAAGTGTCGGGAAAAAGAGGTAAAAAATCCGTGAAAAAGAACAAGATGTACGGATTGACACTCGAACCAAACAATGTTCGTAGCGCGGGGAGCGCGGGACAGCGCCGAAGCGCTACGAACAGAGTTATGCAATTAGTCATGACGCTCAAATCGTGTTTTCAGCATCAATAAAACGCCGGAATCGTATAACGAACTTCGGTCAAAAGGAAGAACGGAATTGCCGGAGAGCCGACCATTTCACGCTGAATAGTGTTCGTGATATTGTTCGCTGCAACCGATACCATCAAATTCGGCAGGATATTCGCACCAATGCTTGCATCCAACGAGAAAAATCCGCCGAGTTGTCCACGATTGAAAAGGAAAGTCGCCGCAGCAGGATTTGTCGCGCTGAGTGGCAGTTGAGGATTGCGTGGGACAATCGTGCGAGTGCCTGCGCCGAATGCTCCTGCAAAGTGTACCCCCGAAACGAAATCGTATGCTGCCACATAACGACCGCTCACCGAACCAAAGAGTACGCCGTTGAAGAGGTTGAAGAAATTGAGCGTTGCCGAGAGTTTGTGCGGCGGTGTGTTGATGCTGATTTCATTCGGTGTTACAACGCCATCACGGTTTACGTCAAAGACAAGGCGGTTGCTTGCGTCGCGGCGTGTCGAATCGTAGTTCGGGTTGAAGTACGAATAGTTCACGCCCAGCGAGAAGTTTTCCGTCAAATTGTAGGTAACGCCCGCATCAATACCAAATGCCTGCACTTCGCCGAAATTGACATACGATTGAATAAACTGCGGCTGCACATTGGTTGAGCCGATGCGCGTAACAGTGTTTGCCGGTGTAAAACCACCATACAACGGAATGGCAGGGCTGATGAAATCCTTTGAATTTTGTAAATATGCACTCACGTCAATAAAGAGTTTGTCCACCGGAGCACCTTTGTAGCCAATTTCAAAGGTTTCAACACGCTCAGGACGAAGGCGGTCAAACGTCGTGCCGTTAGCAAGCGTGAAGCCTTCGGAATTACCAACGATGCTGAGAACGTACTGATTGGGCGGAACTGGAATCTGTGCTGCTGGAACAAAAATAAACATATTCAATATTGTCGGAGCAACAAAGCCAACACCGTATGTTCCTCGAACTGCACCGTTAGCGACTTTGTAGATAAGACCAGCCTTCGGAGCAAACATTCCGCCGAAAATTGCGTGTTGGTCATAACGGGCAGCACCCACAAGGCGTAAATCGGTGGTAATGTCCCAATCAAACTGCGCTGCACCGCCAATTTGCCAAACGCTTGGAATGGTGATAAAACCGTCCGAGAGCAAACGTCCCGTCCCAAGATTTGCCGTGCCGTCGCCGCGAAATGCGACGTTATCGCCTAAATATGTTCCTTCGCTGCGTGGATTATCTGCCTGATAGGTCAATCCCAGCACAAAGCTGAAATTATCACCGATTTTGTTATTATACTGAATTTCCGCGTTCAAACGCTGCGAAAGTTCCGCAAACCGTGCTGCTTGAATTGCTTCATCGGCGGTAATGGTTCCGTTCAGCACACGACCAACGCGAGCCGCATCACGAAGCGGTCCGAAGAGTGTCGGCACAGGAACGATGTTGCCGTTCATAATGTTCGTAACGTTCTGAATCGGAAAGGTGTTACCGGAATTGTTCCAAGAGTTGTAAACCTGCGCAAAAAGGCGCGGCGAGACGAATTTTGCTTGCCAAGTGCCAAAGAGCCAATCGTTGATGTAGTTGCGTCCTGCGTTAGTCGGACCTGCGCCCCAGTTATTGCTTTGCCCATAGGTCAAAATGAGGTCGGGGCGACCGCCCAAGAAGTCTGATTCTATCGGCATATTCCAATAGAGTGAACCCTCAGCGCGAATGTGTTTAACGTTCAAGACATCCACATTCGGATTACCACGATTTACACCATTTCTGTTTTCGGTGATAAAGTTCGGGCGACGAATACCAACGGTCGGATTTGCGGGGTTAAAGTGCGGGATATTGCCACCGTTGATGCCTGTTTGATAGACGGTATCGGTAAAATCCCAATCCCGCGCTTGCATATACTCAAACGTTACTTTCCACGCAAAATCCCCTGCTGCTCCCGCATGGCGGAAACGACCGGAAAGATAATTTTGCATACCGAAATTCCCTGCAAAGGTTGTTCCTTGCGAGGTACGTGGGTCTTTGCTGACGATGTTCACGATACCGTTGTGCGCATTCGGACCATAGAGTGCCGAAGCGGGTCCCAAAATCATTTCCACGCTTTGAATATCCTCTTTGATGTTGGTGTTCAAATTGCCAATCGGCAAGCCGTTACCGGGCAGAATCGAAAAACGACCGTCGGTAATGACCATCATGCGCGTATTAAATGCGCTGTTAAAACCACGAGCATTGATGCCTACGCCGTCAATACCGGAGCGCACAAAATCCACGCCTTTGAGCGTAGCAAGAGCCTGTCCATAACCGCCGGCAAGCGGCACACGGTCAAGTTCCTGACCACTCACGGTTTGAATCGAAGCCGGAGCATCGGTAACTTTTTCCGCCTTCCGCGAAACGCCAAGCACGATAATATCTTGCGTGGAAACGTTGCCAATCTCCATTTCTGCGTTTACGGTTGCATCACCGCCGGAGACAGGTTTTTCGAGCGTTTTGAATCCGATATAGCTAAAAACCAGCGTGTAATTACCCGCCGGAACACCTTGGATTTTGAAGTTTCCTTGCACATCGGTCTGTGCGCCGAACTTCGTATCTTTCACCGACACGCGCACACCGGGCATCGGTTTTTTCACGTCTTTATCGGTAACTTTACCGGTAATTTGTGCAAACAATCCTGATGCAGTCAGCATCACACCGCAAAGAACGAGTATCAAGAACCGTTTCATACTCCACCATCCTGAAAAAGTAAATATTGAAAAAATGAATTGTACTTCTCTGAAAAAGAACGTTCGATAACGTTGACCATTCCGCCCCTCAACCCCCGCCTTTTCACAAAGAGAGAAGGAGCTAAAACAAAGAAAATCAAGTGCTTCTAAAGCCCTCTCCCTTTGGGAGGTTGGGTGAGGGCGGCGCAACTAACTTTCAGTCTGAAATTGATTAGCGTAAAACTCTCTTATTGATTTTCCCTGCATCGTTTTTGGGTAATTCTGCCAAAAACTCCACATACCTCGGGACTTTGTAGGCAGCCAAGCGTTCACGGCAATACAAGCGAATCGCCTCAGCATCAACGCTCGCAGAATCAAGGTTTAGTGCGCTTTTTAGCACAACAAACGCTTTACCAACTTCGCCCCATTGCGCATCGGGAACACCTATCACGGCAACTTCGGCAACAGCTTCGTGCGCATACAAAACCCGCTCCACTTCAGCCGGATAGACATTTTCGCCACCGGAGATGTACATATTTTTTTTGCGGTCGGTGATGAAGTAATACCCTTCTTCATCGCGCCGTGCCACGTCTCCTGTGCAGAACCATCCGCCTTCACGGAAGGCATCCCGCGTTGCTTCGGGCTTTTGCCAATAGCCGGGCGTTACCATCGGACCGCGCACCAGAAGTTCGCCCGCTTCATTCACGCCAACGTCATTGCCGTTGTCATCCACCAAGCGAGCCTGCACGTAGAAATTCGGTCGTCCGATTGAGCCGATTTTTCGCATTGCGTCGCTGTGGTGCAAAGAGAAAATATTCGGACCAACTTCCGTCATGCCATAGCCCTGACGCACCGCTATTCCTCGCTTTTGCCATGTTTCAATAAGCGGAAGCGGCATCGGTTCTCCGCCGGCAACCACATAGCGAATTGCCGAAAGGTCGCTTGCTGCAAAGCGCGGCGAAGAAGCCAGCATTTGCAAGACTGTTGGAACACCCATAAATAGCGTACAACGCTCCTCTTCCAGCAGTTGCAAGACAGCATCCGCATCAAATTTTTTCATCATCACCGTCATTCCGCCTCGGTGCAAAAGTGGCGTGAGCAGGACGTTCCAGCCGCCTGTATGAAAAAGCGGGAGACAATTCACTGTGCAGTCTTGCGCGGTCAAGTCCCAGCTCATGCCCGTATTGACGCTATTCCAAAACAGCATTTGGTGAGAATACATCACCCCTTTGGGAACGCCCGTTGTGCCGGAGGTGTAGAGCAGCAACAGCGGCAAATCCGGCGTGATGTGTGCGTCAATGGCTGATATTTGCTCAGGTTGCGGGGTTTGTGCAAACCATTCACGGAGTATCACAATCGCGCTCGCAACTTTTGCCGACGGTACGGCATCAAGCACAGCGCGGTATTTGTCCTCCACCAAGACCACACGCGGAGCGGCATCGGCAAGCACCACGTCTAATTCCGCAGCCGCGAGGCGGAAATTGAGCGGAACAAGCGTAAAGCCCAGCTTTTGTGCGGCTCCCAGCAAGATGATGTGTTCTAAGGAATTGTCGGCAAGAACAGCAACGCGGTCGCCCAAATGGACATCGAACTCGGCTCGAAGGCGCATTGCAGCTATGCTTGCAGCATCGTTCAGCGCAGAATACGTCAGCACTCGCCCGCTCTCGTATTCCTTGAGAGCGACGGACGAAGGCGCGTAGAGTGCCTGCCGTGCGAACCAATCGTATTCAATTCCTGAGCGCATCATAACTCAAACGTTTGAAATTTTGCAAAAGATAGAAGCAGAAAAATTTGTCTTTCATCGTTCCCGTTCGACGGCTGAAGAATGCAAGAACGCTGCCGTCGCACGGGTTTCCACGTATTTTTCCGGGTAACCCATTATACGCTTGCCACGAGGACGTGGCGGAAGCGTAGGAACGGGAACGAGAACATTTACGCCATCTTCAAGCGTTTACGGTCAATTTTGCCCGTATCGCTTTTTGGTAATTCCGGCAGAAATTCCACATATTTTGGGATTTTGTATTTCGCCAAATTTCCCGTGCAATAGCTGATAAAATCCTCAGCGCGAAGGTTTGAAGCGGGTTTGAGGGCAATAAACGCTTTGCCGACTTCGCCCCATTTTTCGTCGGGAACGCCGATAATCGCCACTTCCTGCACATCTTCATGCGTTCCGATGAACTTCTCCACTTCCGCCGGATAGACATTTTCACCGCCTGAAATGTACATATTTTTCTTGCGGTCCATGACGTAGAAAAAGCCCTCGCTGTCTTTGCGCACAATGTCTCCCGTGTAAAACCAACCGTCTTTGATAGTATCAGCAGTTGCTTTCGGGTTATTGCGGTAGCCGGGCGTTACGACCTCGCCGCGCAAGATAAATTCGCCTTCCTGCCCGTCCGGTACATCATTCCCGTTGTCATCCACGATGCGGGCTTCGAGGTAAAAATTGAGTGTGCCGATGGAGCCGATTTTCCGCGCCGAATCGTCCTGATGCAGCGACGTTACGCTCGGTCCCACTTCCGTCATACCAAAGCCTTGCCGAATCGGAATGCCGCGCTTTTGCCATTCTTCAATCACTGGAAGCGGCAGAGGCTCACCACCGATGATGAAATACCGCACCGACGACAAATCCGCATTGTGAAACGACGGTGCTTCTTTCATCATCTGAATCATCGTCGGCACTGCCATAAACATCGTTACGCGCTCAGATTGCAAGAGGCGTACAACGCTTTCGGCATCAAATTTTTTCATTACCGTAAAACTTGCGCCATGATGAAAAAACGGCGTTGGGATAATGTTCCAACCGCCCGTGTGAAATGGCGGTGTGCAGACGATAGAAACATCGTCGGAAGTAATATCCAAGCGCAAATGCGTATTGACCGAATTCCAAAACAGCATCCCGTGAGTGTAGAGCGCACCTTTGGGAAAGCCCGTCGTTCCTGAGGTGTAGAGGATAAATATCGCATCGTCGTCCGCAATGGTTTGATTTACAGGAAAAGCATAAACACTTTCGCGGCGGCTATACGTGTCTTGCGCAAAGTCTTCCATGACAATTTTATGCGGCACATCTTGGTAATGTCCGCAGGCTTCCAGAAGCGGTTGATATTGCGTTTGAGCGATAACAATTTTCGGTTCGCAATCTGCCAGCAAATAATCAATTTCTCTCGCCGACAAGCGGTAATTCATCGGAACCAGCACCACACCTGTTTTCTGCGCTGCTGCAAACAACACGTAGTATTCCAAACAAGATTCCGACAAGATCGCAACCGTATCGCCTTTCACTAACCCTTTGTCCACGAATGTCTGCGCTACGTGATTGCCGAGCGTGTTCAGTTCGCGGTACGTGAGTGTGCGTCCAGTCTCAAACTCTTTGACGGCGATTTTCTGCCCTGTGTAGGCAGCCCATTTTCCAATCCAGTCGCGGGTGGTCATAGTTGCTTGGGGGGTTGGTTACTTGGTTACTTGGTTACTTGGTTACTTGGTTACTTGGGGGTTGGTTGCTTGGTTGCTTGAGTGATTTGATTGGTCATTTGTTTAGGCGGCTACTGTGAGTGCCTTGTAGGACATAGCTTTTAAGCGTTGTTCTGTTGCCAAAGCACGACCTTTTGCGGTGTGTTCGGTGAGTTCTTGTTCGCTGATTTCACTCAGTTTTTCGAGGGAACGCACATCTACTTTGAACATCGAAACCAATTTCTGCAAACTTGCCGTTAAGCCGTTCAATTCGCCTGTTGCTGCGGCTATATCACTTGTTTCCATTGCGGTTTTGTCGGTGATTTGACTGATACCGTGAACACTTTTCGCAATCAAATTCCCTGCTTCGGCAAGCTGTTCGCCCGACAGCGCAACGCCCGAAATCAGCCGCTCCACATCGTCCATCTGGCGGATAATTGTGCTGAGAGCAATTTCTGCCTGCGCTGCTAATGCCTTCTCGCGCTCTACTTCTTGCGTTCCGCGCTCAATGGATTTCACCGCTCGAATCGTGTCGTTTTGGATTTGCTGAACCATCTGCGCAATGTCTTTCGTGGATTTCACAGTCTTTTCGGCGAGTTTCCGTACTTCATCGGCAACCACCGCAAAGCCGCGTCCCTGCTCGCCTGCGCGGGCTGCTTCGATTGCGGCGTTGAGTGCCAAAAGATTCGTCTGCGCGGCAATATCGTTGATGATTTCCAAAATCTCGCGCACCTGCTCGTTGCTTTTGCGCAGCTCTTCAATCATCGTTGCCGATTCCATGACGGCATCGGTAACTTTGCCGATTCCGGTGATAGTTTCTTGCATCACGCGCCCGCCTTCGTGCGCCTTCGTGCCTGCGTTGCGAGCTGTTTCGGCGGCGTGGTGGGCATTATCGCGGTTAGCGGCGATTGTGCGTGTCATTTCCTCAATCGCGCTTAAAATCTGGTGTGTCTGCTGTTTTTGTTCTTCCGTTCCGGCAGCAATGCGCTCTGAACCGGCACAAATTTCTTCCGAAGAAGCGGCTGCCTGATGCGAAAGTTTCAGCACTTCAGCCAGCACAAGGCGCATTTTGTGAACAGCCTCGTTGAATCCGTCGTAAAGTTGCTTAATCGTATCGTCATTCCGCGCATGAAGAATGACCGTTAAATCGCCGTCGGCAAACTTATTCATCTCGCGCAAAATGCCTTGAATGCTGGTTGTCAAGTATTCCTTCTGTTCAAAAATTGCACCTTTCGCCGCTTGTGCTTCTTGCGCCGCAGATTCGGCTTCACTGCTTTTGGCGCGGACTTCTTCGACAAAACGGTCAATGCTTTGAATCATCGTATTAAATGCCCTGCCCAAATCGCCGATTTCATCCCGCGAAGCAATTTCGACCGATACGTTTTCCTCGCCATTGCTCACTTTTTGCGCTGCACGGCTCAAACGACGAATCGAACGCGCAAGTTGCCACGCCATAAGCAAACCGAACGCAATCCCAACCGACGCACCGACGCTGATAGCAAGCAGGTTTTCAATCCACAAGCGGCGTACTTGCGCTTCGACTTCATCCACATAAATTCCGCTTCCGACCACCCAACCCCATGCGGGAAGAAGTTTGACAAACGAAACTTTGGGATAGAGTTTGCCGCTCGTGTCACCGGGCTTCCCGGCATTATATTCGACAAAACCTTCTTGTGCGGTCTGTCCGCAGACTTGAACGATGCTGGTCATAATCGGTTGCAAGCGCTTAAAACGCGGATGCTCAGCCATTTGCACCGATGTCATACCTTCCAATTCTTTCACAAACGGATTCATCACAAATTCGCCGTTCATATTGTTAATCCAGACGTATTCTTGTCCTTTGTAGCGGATTGCTCTGAGGCGCTCTTTTGCCTCTCTTTGAGCATCTTCCGCGCTCATTGCGCCGGATGCCGCGAGTCGCTCGTATTCGTGGACAATCGAAAACGCCGTTTGGACGACGTGTTGCACTGCCTCACGTTTCTCCGTCATGAGGCGCTGCTCAATGAAGGGCAGGAAATAAAGGAGTGTTACGGCAGTTGGTGGTATGCCCGTCATCAAAATCACCACAACAACCTTCGTAAAAAGCTTCCAATCTCGAAATGGCTTGAACAACATTACACACGCTCCACACACAAAAAGTAAGAACTTCGTTTATTCTTTTTTATCCAAACTCCGCGAACCCATAAACAAAAACATCGCCGAAATTGCACACGCCACAGGACAAATCAGCAAGCCGTAGTGCATATTCCAAGGTGTAGCCGACACACCAAGCATATCATTTAACTTTCCTATAATAAGCGGACCCAAACCATAACCAATAATATTTACGGAGAAGAAATATACCCCAACGCCCAAACCACGCAAGTTCGGACCAACAATATCATGAACATCCGCAGCGCCCGGACCCAGCCAAATAAGACCGAAGCCAGAGAGAAGAACGTAACAAGCAATCATCACCGTAATATTTCCTGAAAGCAAAAACGTCAGCCAAAGCGGTGCGCAGAGTGCTGCTGCAAGCGCCGTAAATTTCATGCGCCCACCTTTGGAGCGCTCTTTGAACCAATCGGCAACATAACCGCCAAAGGCAGTTCCCAAGCCACCTGCGACTAACGTGGACATTCCTGCCATCATTCCCACAGCCACGAGCGACATTCCATGCGCACGGCTCAGAAGCGTCGGAACCCAGATACTGAGGCTGTTGGTGGCGACGGCGAAAAACGCATAGCCAATGTGATGCAGGAGCAGTGTCCTGTTACCGACAAGTACCGATAAGCCTGAGTTTTGCGTTGCACCTGCCTTAGAAACTGCATCATTGGGCGATACTTCCGCAACACCACGCGGCGGTTCTTTGATGAACAAAACCATCAATGCAAGCAACACGCCCGGAAAACCCAGCAAATAAAACGCCCAACGCCAACTCAAAACCTCAGCAATAGAGCCGCCCAAGAAAAATGCAGCAGCCGCTCCAAGCGGTATTCCTGCGGAATAAATGGACTGCACCGTCGCTCTCATGCGCTTGGGGAAGAAATCCGACAAAAGCGACATGGCAGCCGGACCAAGCGTTGCCTCGCCTACGCCCACCATTACGCGGCAGGCGAATATCGTCCAAAAGTCCGTCGCAAAGCCCGTTAAACCTGAAAACACACTCCACACTGCCAACCCGACGGCAATCATCCGTTTACGAACAACTTTGTCGGCAAGCCGTCCGAAGGGGATTCCAAGCGCAGTGTAGAAAATCACAAACGAGGTCGTGCCGAGCAGCGCAAGTTGCAAATCGGACAAGACCATTTCTTTTTTTATCGGCGGAAAAAGGATGTAAATGAGCGTCCTGTCGAGGAAGTTCATCAAATACACCACGCAGAGCAGCGCAAGAACATACCACGAATACGGCGGTATTTTCTCGTGTACTTCCGGCGAAGTATCGGTATGGTCGAGCATTAAGGTTGCCATAATGACAATTCAAAGGGAGGAAATGAACACACAACAATTACAACAGAATTTCACACACAAACTAATGGTAATCGCAAACACCAAGATAATAATGCGAATTTTTAGTACCTAACGATTTTCTTTTCTCAAACGTCATATTTCAGAACCCCAGTTTTTATGAGACTTGCAGAGAGCTATGACATCACGAGAAGGATTGTAT